>NZ_JAAGXA010000005.1:266353-314266 GCF_010686755.1 Nocardioides zeae
GGGGGCCGGGGGCCCCCCCCGGGGGGGGGGGGCCCCCCCCCCCCCCCGCCCCCCCCCCCCCCCACCCCGCTACCGACGGTCGCGTCCGCCCTGCCGCCGCATCAGGCCGCGCGCCCCGGCCTCGATGGCGAGGCCGGCCAGCGCCACCACCAAGGCCACCCGGATGGACGTGGCATCCAGGACGAACCCCGTCGCGACGCCGAGGAAGAACGCGGCCGGGCCGATCACGACGGCCCCGACGACGACCTTGGCGACGGACGACCCACCGATGGAGAGCCGCTCACCTCGGCGACGCCGGTAGAGCACGATCCCGGCCAGCACGACGGCTGCTAGCCCGACCTGGAGGGCCCCGTCCGTGATCGCCCAGCCGTCGGCAATCGCTCGGACGAGGAGGCTGATCACGAGCGACAACGCGAGCAGCTGCACCACCACGACGGCCAGCAGTCGGGGAGTCGTGCGCGCCTCGAGATCCTCGTGCACCGGTCGGCCTCCGCTCTCGGGCGGGCGGCACGCGCATCGCGTCGCCTCGCTGAGGCCGAGCGTAGCCAATTTGCCAACCATGAGGCGGCGTCCAGACGGCGGGGTCGAGCCGGGTTCGACGTGCGCGCCGCTCGCCCGACGCATCTCAGGAGTTCCTCGCGCTCCAGCTCGTCGATGGGCCCGACGAAACCGACGATGAGCTCCGTCGTTCACCAGATGGATGTGGGGGCAGACCGCTGCACGGGGTGGTCCGTGGCGGGTCGCTCCCAGCCCTCAGATGATCCAACCGAGCCGGAGCGTGAACGCCAAGGGCTTCCAGCCGGGCTTCGCCACCGTGACTCCGACCACGAGATCGCCCGCCTGGTTCGGCGTCCAGGTGGGCCCGGTCGCGCCGGGCGCTGCGACTCCGTCGACGAACCAGCGGTAGTGCACCGTCGCGCCTGATGCGATCGCAGTGTGGGTGAGAACCGGGCCGCGGACGGTGAGGGCGCGACCGAAACGCGCGGGCCCGTCCACCCTCGGCGAGGCGGAGACCCAGCCGGCGGGCACGGCCCGCAGGGCGACCACGCCGAAGTGGAACGTGCCCGCGCGCGGCGCGTAGCCCGGCGCCGTGAACGCGATGTCCAGCGTCAGCCGGCGGCCCAGCGCCTCAGGACCGGGGACGGTAGTCGGGTCGGTCTCGCCGCTCACGGGCCGGCCGTCGAGCATCCACTGGTACGTCGCACGCGTGCCACGTACCACCGCCGTGTGGGTGAGGTGCGGGGCCGAGACGCCGACGACGGAGTCGAGGGTCGGGGTGCCCGACTTGGTGCCCGGCGAGACGATCCACCCGGCCGGAACGGGTGGGGCGCCGGGCTCCGCGATGGCCTGGGGCATGTCGGGCGCCAGCACCGAGGACGTGGATGGGACGTCTCCCGCCGCTGAGGCGGAGTACGGCAGCAGGGCGGCGAGCCCCACGACCGACAGCACCACTGTTGCGGCGGCTCCGGCCGCCCTGACGATCGTCGAACTGCGCACGTTTGTCGCCCCCAGGATTGACTGCTCGGAGCCTACAAGAGCCTCAGGCCCGGGCAGTGCCGAACAGGCGATGCCGAGTTCGAGCGGCGTTTCGGCCGACTCCGGGCTGCGACGCCCAGCGTCCGGGTCTCGCCCCACGTGATCGTCGGCGGCTCCTACTACCGCTACGTCACGCCGAGGATCTCTCGACCGGCCACGACGTCACCATCGGAGGCCAGTTCTTCGTGCCGTGGCTCTCGTCAGATCCTGCCGACGGCTGTTCGACCGGACTTGCCCCCGTCCCGCAGCCGCCGCAGCCGACGCATCTTGGACGTACGTTCACACTCAGCGTCCGGCGGTCGAGGAGCCAGTCCGCTCGAAGCACGCGGTTCCGACCTGGGGAAGCTGAACCGAGGAGCGTTGCTCCCGACGCGCTCCCCCAGACACAGAAGAGGCCGCCCCCGCTATCCGCGGAGACGGCCTCTGACCTGCTCGTTCTTCGGTCGGGCTGACAGGATTTGAACCTGCGACCCCTTGACCCCCAGTCAAGTGCGCTACCAAGCTGCGCCACAGCCCGAAGCCCGCCCAGGGTCACCGGGCGGAGCGGTCGGAACATTACCCCAGCCCCGCCGTACCCCCCGCATCGGGTCCGCGGGTGCGCGCGGCGAGGGCGACGGCGTCGTGCGGGGCGAACCCGCGGGCGTCGTTGTCGAAGTAGACGTAGACGTCGCGGGGACGCCCGTCGGGCGTGTCGGAACCCGTGGCCCAGCCCTCGATCCGCACCGCCCAGGCGTCGAGCTCCGCGGGCGTGTAGCCGCTGGCGTAGAGCGCTGTCGACCCGTGCAGTCGCACGTAGACGAAGTCCGCCGTGACCTGACCGAACATCGGCCAGCGCCCCGCCGTGTCCGCGACCGCGAGGGCCACCTCGTGCTCGCCGAGCAGGTCGTCGACGACCGGGGAGACGAACGACGAGGCCCGCGGCTCGAACGCGTGACGCAGCGGACGGTCCTCGTCGATCTCCAACCACGCCCGGTCGTCGAGCCGCGCATCGTGGTGGCGCGCATCGTGGTGGCGCGCCAGGTCGAGCGCCTCCCCCGTCGTCCGCGGCAGCGACCCGAGGAACCGCTGCAGCTGGTCGACGTCCAGCTCGTGGCGCTCGGGCAGCTGCCAGAGGACCGGGCCGAGCTGGTGACCGAGCGCCAGCACCCCGGAGGCGAAGAAGTTCGCCAGGGCCTGGTCCACCTCGCGCAGCCGCAGCATGTGCGTGATGTAGCGCGACCCCTTCACCGCCAGCACCACGTCGTCGGGCACCTGGGTGCGCCACCGCTGGTAGCTCGTCGGTCGCTGCAGCGAGTAGAACGAGCCGTTCAGCTCGATGGTGTCCATCCGCTCGGCGAGGTAGGTCAGCTCCGACCGCTGGGGCAGTCCCCTCGGGTAGAAGTCACCGCGCCACCGGGGGTAGCGCCAGCCGGAGACCCCGACGCGCACCCGCCCGCGGCGTACGGCGGTGGGCTCCGTCACGCGGGCGCCTCAGGCGTCGCCGGGCGCCGGGTCCGGGTCGCTGGCGGGCTCGGAGTCGGGGTCGAGCTGGCTCGTGTCGGGCTCGCGACCGTCCGGCGTGGGCGGCTCCGCGTCCTGGTCGTGGTCGTCGTGGGGGTCAGCCTGCACGCGGCGCTCGCTCGGGTCGGTGGTCATGCGGGGCCGGTACCCCGGGCAGCGGGCCCGACCCGCGCCGTACGGTGGCTCCCAGCACCGGAACCGACCCGCGGCACCCGCCGCGAGCAGAGGAGACCCGTGAAGTTCACCGAGCGCGAGATGACCGTCGCCGTCGAGGCCGTGGCCGCGCGGTCGTTCGAGGCACTTCCCCGGTTGCTGCGGAGCCGGGCGGGCGGCACGTCGTGGGACACGCTCTCCAAGGGTGATCGCTACCCGCTGCTCGCCGCCGCCGGCGACCTCGTGCTGCCGGCGCTCACCGCGCTTCCCGAGCGCCCGACGGTGGGTGCGCCGCCGGCGTTCTCGGACGAGGAGTACGAGGCGGCCGCCGAGGAGGCGCTCCGCCAGCGCGCGGACCGCAACGAGCCCGGGGCCTGGGACGCCACTGCGGAGCGCAAGCGCCGCAAGGCCGTCGCGGCGGGTGCCGCCGTGCTGCGGATCGCGGTCGCCGCGATGCCCGTGCGCCAGGATCCCGACGCGCTCATCGTGCCGGACCACCTCTGATCCGCTCCCCCGACCGACGATCCTCAGGTGAGGTCGGGCTCCTCGACCGTCGCCAGCGTCAGCACGGCCTCCTCGACCATCGCGCTCCGCTCGAGCTCGGCCTCCAGCGCCCGCAGGCGCCGCGCCACCTCCGGCTCGGGGGCGTCGCCCACGAGGTCGACGGCCGCGACCATGAAGACCCGCCGCGGCCCGACGTACTCCAGGTGCAGGTAGGTCACCCGCGCCACCTCGCGGTGGTCGCGCAGCTGGTCGAGCAGCCACGTCCGCAGCGCGGGCGGCACCCCCTCGCCGAGCAGGTAGTCCATGTTGCGGCGGATGAGGAACAGCGCGACGACGCCGAGCAGCACGCCGACCGCGATCGAGCCGAGCGCGTCCCACACCGGGTCGCCCGTCAGCTGGTGGGCGAGCACGCCGGCCCCGGCCAGCAGGAGGCCGATCAGCGCGGAGGAGTCCTCGAGGAAGACGGCGCGCAGGGTCGGGTCCGAGGTGCGGTAGACGAACGACAGCGGCCGCAGGTGCCAGCGGGCCGACTCGCGGCGCACCTGGCGGAGCGCCTGGAGGAACGAGATGCCCTCGAGCACGAAGGCGACGCCGAGCACGATGTAGTTGAGCGTGTACGCCGGCGACTCGGCCTCCGCGGTGCCCTGCAGCGACGCCCAGAGCGAGGTCGCCCCGTGCCACAGCGAGAGCACCGAGCCGGCCGTGAAGAGACCGAAGGCCGCGACCAGGGACCAGAGGTACGCCGCGCGCCCGTACCCCAGCGGCCGTGCGGCGTCGCGCGGGCGACCGCCCCGGCGCTCCGCCGCGAGGAGCGCGACCTCGTTGCCGGTGTCGGCCCAGGAGTGCGCTGCCTCGGCCACCATCGAGGCCGAGCCCGTGATCGCGGCCGCGACGGACTTCGCGACCGCGATGAGGGCGTTGGCGGCGAGCGCGACCAGCACGGTCACCAGCGACTCGCCGCCCTGACCGGGTGGCTCGACGGAGCGGACGGCCTCCGCGGTCACGTCGCTCTGGTGCTGATCAGGATCCGCCACACGCTCACTCTGCCACCGGGCGCCAGCGGCACCCACTGTCGGTTGTAGCCTCAACTGTCATGAGCATCCTCCGCGTGACCACGGCGACCACGAGCTGGGAGGACGGCGAGCACGACGGCCGCCCGACCGTGGTGCTGGCGCACGGCTACGGCGCCCACGAGGGCACGCTCCTCGGCGTCGCCCGGCTCCTCCCCGACGGCGTCGCCTGGGCGCTGCTGCGCGCGCCGCTCGAGCTCGCACCGGGCAGCCACGCGTGGTTCCCGATCTCGACACCGGGCAGCCCCGACCCGGCGGACGTCGCGCCCGGCGTCGACGCGGCCCACGCCTGGGTCACGGCGCACGTCCCCGCCCCGACCACGGTCCTGCCCGTCGGCTTCTCCCAGGGCGGGCTCGTGGCGTCCCAGCTCCTCCGCACCCGGCCCGACCGGTATGCCGGCGCCGGGCTGCTCGGCGGCTTCGTGCTGCAGGGCGAGGTGGCGGGCGACGCGGTCCTGCGCCGTACCCGGCCGCCCGTCTTCTCCGGTCGTGGTGACGCCGACACCGTCATCGCGCCGCACGCCGTCGCCCGCACCGACACCTGGCTGCCGGAGCACACGACGGCGACCACCGCGTCGTACCCCGGGCTGGGCCACACGATCTCCGCCACCGAGGCGCGCGACCTGGCGCGCTTCGTCGCGGGGGCGCTGCTCTAGGTCGTCGCCGCATCGTCGGGAGGGCGGGGTAGCCTCCCGGCCCGTGCCCCCCACCGCCACGCCACCCTCGTCCCTGCGCGCTGTCGCCGTCTTCTGCGGGTCGTCGTTCGGCGACTCCCCCGCGTTCGAGGAGGCCGCCCGCCTCGTCGGGCGCACGCTCGCGGAGCGTGGGACCACGGTGGTGTACGGCGGGGGTCGGGTCGGCCTCATGGGCACGGTCGCCGACGCCGCCCTCGCGGCCGGGGGCGACGTCGTGGGCGTGATCCCCCGGGCGCTCGACGCACGCGAGCTCAGCCACACCGGGTGCACCGAGCTCCTCGTCGTCGAGACGATGCACGAGCGGAAGGCCCTCATGGCGGAGCGCGCGGACGCCTTCCTCACGCTGCCTGGTGGCGCCGGCACGCTCGAGGAGGTCGCCGAGCAGTGGACGTGGGCGCAGCTGTCGATCCACGCCAAGCGGAGCGGGTTCCTCGACGTCGACGGGTTCTGGTCCCCGCTGCGGGAGATGCGGGACCGGATGGTCGAGCGCGGGTTCGTGCGTCCCGCCCAGGGCGAGATCGTCGCCTTCGACGACGACCTGGACCGTCTCCTCGCGACGCTCGCCTCCCCGCCGACCTGGTCGGACAAGTGGGGCGGCCCGCGCGACGTGCCGCCGCCGGTCTAGCCGGTCTAGCCGGCCCCGCCGGGGTGCGGTTCGGACCGCCACGACCACACGGCCGCGACGAGCGCGGCCAGGAGCAGGGCGGTCGACGTGCCGATCCCCCACCGCAGCGCCACGTCCGGGTCGTCGAGCCGCTCGACCGCCACCTGGTACGCCGTCATGGTCACGGCGGCACCGATGGCCGCCCCGATCCGCTGACCCGTCTGGAGAGCGCCGCCCGCGGCACCGCCCATCCGCGTGGGCACGTCAGCGAGGGACAGGGTCATGTTGGGCGAGACGACCGCGCCACCGCCCGCACCCGCCACCAGCAGGGGCACCGACAGCGCGAGCCAGAGCGGCAGCCCCGCGGGCACGACGAGCGCCAGCACCACGAGGGCGCTCAGCATGACGACGAGCGCTCCGACGGTGAGCACGCGTCCCACGCGGTCCACGACGCGGCCCGCGACGGGCGAGGCGACCGCCGACCCGACGGCGAAGGGGCACAGGAGCAGGCCCGCCTGCAGGGCCGTGAGGCCGCGGCCCTCCTGCAGGAACACGCTGAGCACGAGGAACACGCCGGTGAACCCGGTGAAGTAGAGGGCGCCGATGGTGACGCCGCTCGCGTAGCCGGGCGTGCGACGCAGCAGGCCCACGTCGAGCAGCGGGGCTCCCCCGCGCCGTACGACGCGGTGCTCCCACCGCACGAACGCGACCGCGAACACGGGCACCAGCACGAGGAGCGGCAGGAGCGCCACCGTGCCGCCCTCCACGTTCACCACCGGGATGAGCACGGCCAGGACGGTCGCCCCCAGCAGCACCGCCCCGAGCAGGTCGAGGTGGACGCGGCCGGCGCCGCTGGCCGGGTCGCGGCCGGGGACCAGCCGCAGGATCGGCACGAGGAGCAGGAGGCCGATCGGGACGTTGACGAGGAAGATCCAGCGCCAGCCGTCCTCGGCGCCGGCGACGGCGATGATGAGGCCGCCGAGCACCGGCCCCAGGGCGGACGAGACGGAGACGACCAGACCGAAGGTGCCGAAGGCGACGCCGCGCTCACGACCACGGAACAGGGTCTGGATGAGGCCCGAGTTCTGGGGCGTCAGCAGGCCGGCCGACGCGCCCTGGACGAGACGGGCGACGACGAGCCAGGTGGCGTCGGGGGCGAGGCCCGCCGCCGCGCTCGAGGCGACGAAGCCGAGGAGGCCGATGACCATGAGGCAACGACGACCGTAGGCGTCACCGAGGCGACCGCCGGTCACGAGCGTGAGCCCGAAGGCGAGGGCGTAGCCCGAGACGACCCACTGGATCGTGCCCGGCGCGGCCTCGAGCCCGGACCGCATCGAGGGGATGGCGACGTTCACGATGGTCACGTCGAGCAGCACCATGAAGCCGACCACGAGGCTCACCCCGAGGATGCGCCACCGGTGGGGGTCGGGCTGCCACTCGTCGGCGGTGTCGACCGCCGCTCCTGCACCGGGCTCGGCGCTGGCCGCCGGCGTCGTGTCCGTCACCCGGTCACGCTAGCGCCGGGGGCCAACGCGTCGAACCCCGCTCAGCGGCGCCTCCGTCGGGCAGCGCGAACTGGATGCGCTGGATCGACGCCGAGATCGGCGCGAACAGCTCGTCCCGGATGCGGTTGTGCTCGGGGTCCCGGTCGTAGCGCCGGTAGTCCTCGTCGGTCGCGAAGTCGACCGTGAGCGCGTAGGAGGCGTTGCCGGAGCGGAGACCTCGGTCCTGGCCCGCGACGAGCCGGAGCTCGAGCCCGTCGACGCGCAGGTCGCGCAGGGCCTGGAGCGCCTCCTCGACCTTGACGGTGGTCACACCCGGATGAACGACACCCACGACGACGTTGCGGATCATGCAGCCATGCTGTCCGGTGCTGCCCCGGATCGGGTCCGCCGGAACAGATCGAGAGAGGAACCCATGACCGACGCCACGTCCACGACCGCCCGCAGCACCCAGGTGCAGCTCGTCCGCCGCCCGCAGGGCTGGCCCGACGACGCCGACTTCCGCACCGTGGAGGTCGAGCTGCCGCCGCTGGGCGACGGCGAGGTGCGCGTGGCCAACGAGTTCATGTCCGTGGACCCCTACATGCGGGGCCGGATGAACGAGGGCAAGAGCTACATCCCGCCGTTCGCGCTCGGCGAGACCATGACCGGTGGCGCGGTGGGCCGCGTCGTCGCGTCACGATCGGACGGCCTCCCCGTCGGCACCGCGGTGCGACACGACCTCGGGTGGCGCGACGTGGCCCAGGGCACCGCGTCGAGGTTCCGGCCCGTGCAGGAGGTGCCGGGCACCTCGCTCTCCGTGCACCTCGGCGTGCTCGGCATGACGGGCCTGACGGCGTTCGTCGGCCTCACCGCGATCGCCGGCATCGAGGAGGGCGACACCGTCTTCGTCTCCGGCGCCGCGGGCGCGGTCGGCAGCACCGCGGGCCAGCTCGCCCGGCTGCTCGGCGCCGGCCGTGTCATCGGCTCGGCGGGCGGACCCGAGAAGGGCCGTCTGCTCACGGAGCGGTACGGCTACGACGCGGCCATCGACTACAAGGCGGGCCCCGTCGCGGAGCAGCTCGCCCAGGCCGCCCCCGACGGCGTCGACCTCTACTTCGACAACGTCGGCGGTGACCACCTCGAGGCGGCGCTCGGCGCGATGAACCGCGGGGGCCGCGCCGCCCTCTGCGGCGCGATCGTGGGCTACAACGCGGAGGAGCCGGTGCCCGGCCCGCGCAACATGTTCCGGATCATCACCCAGGGCCTGACCCTGAAGGGCTTCACGCTGGGCGACTGGGCCCACCTCTCCGGCGAGTTCGGCGAGAAGATGGCGACATGGTTCGCCGAGGGCCGCATCAACCACGACGAGACCGTCGTCGACGGGATCGAGAACGCCGTCGACGCGTTCCGCTCGATGATGCGCGGCGGGAACGTCGGCAAGATGGTCGTGCGCGTCGGCGGGTGATCCCGACGGGTGGGGTCCGTCCGCTGGACCCCACCCGGGCGCCTGCGGTTTGATGCGGCCGGCGGCAACGCGCTGCCCGGCAGGAGGGGAGATCGACGTGCTGGTGGCCGGACTGGTCCTGACGGGCGTGGCGGCGCTCATCCACCTCTACATCTTCCTGCTCGAGTCGGTGTGGTGGCGCTCCCGCGCACGTGCCGTCTTCGGCACCACGCCGGAGCAGGCGGAGCAGACCGCCGAGATGGCGTTCAACCAGGGCTTCTACAACCTGTTCCTCGCCCTCGGCATCGCGATCGGCACCGTGCTGGTGGCGCTCGACGAGCGGACGGTGGGGCTGACGCTGGTGCTGTTCGCAGCCGCCTCGATGGTGGCCGCCGGTCTCGTGCTGGTGCTCAGCTCGCCGGCCAAGGCACGCCCGGCCCTCATCCAGCTGTCACCGCCGCTCGTCGGCGGGGTGCTCCTGGTGGCCTCCCTGCTCTGAGGTCGCCTCACCGGAAGTCCCGGGACCGTGCGCGGGCCTGGAGCACCTGACCCGCTCCGGGCACGACGACGTCGATCGCCTCGATGCGGTCCGCGACGAGGTTGGTGACCCCGTCGTTGCGCTCCACGATCCCGCGCACCACCACCGCCACCCGGTTGCGCGCCGCGTGGCGGTGGCGGGTGAACACGCCCACCGAGCACACGACGTTGAGCATCCCGGTCTCGTCCTCGAGGTTGAGGAACGTGATGCCCTGCGCCGTGCCCGGACGCTGCCGGTGGGTGACCAACCCGGCCACGTGCACGCGCCGTCCGTGCTCCACGCCCCCTGTCTCGACGGGCCCGGTGAGGTCGGTGACGGCACGCACCCCCGCGTCGTGCAGGAGCTCCCGCAAGTGCTCGACCGGGTGTCGTTCCGGTGAGATGCGCGTCGCCCAGAGATCGGCGAGCGTCTCCTCCACCTCCGTCATGCCCGGAAGCGTCGGCGCGGCCGGTGCGGGCGTCGTGCCGGGCAGGTGGTCGCCACGCTCGGCGTAGCCCGACGCCCACAGCGCCTCCCTGCGGCTCAGTCCGAACCCGCCCAGCGCGCCCGCCGTCGCCAGGGCCTCGAGCTGCGTCGTCGTGAGGTCGACGCGCCGCGAGAGATCAGTGACGTCCCGGTACGGCGCCACCCGTCGCTCCTCGACGATCCTCCGCGCCACGTCGAGGCCGATGCCCTTGACCTCGTCGAGGCCGAGCCGCACGGCGAAGTCACCGTCCCGCCGGTGCTCGACCTGCTCCGGGAAGGCCGTCGCCGGCACCTCCGCGTCGGGGGCGAGTCGCTCGAGGTCGGCCTGCGCCGACGAGCGCAGCACGTCGGGACGCAGCACCTTGACCCCGTGGCGCCGGGCGTCGGCGACGAGCGACTGCGGCGAGTAGAAACCCATCGGCTGGTTGCGCAGCAGCCCCGCCAGGAACGCTGCCGGGTGGTGCAGCTTGAACCACGACGAGTGGTAGACCAGCAACGCGAAGCTCAGTGCGTGCGACTCGGCGAAGCCGAAGTTGGCGAAGGAGAGGATCTGGGCGTAGATCGCGTCGGCCTTGCGCCCCGTGATCCCCCGACGCCCCATGCCGGCGTAGAGCTTCTCCTTCACGGACTCGATGCGCTCCACACCACGCTTCGACCCCATGGCACGGCGCAGCAGGTCGGCGTCGTCGTGGCTGCAGTCGCCGATCGCGACCGCCATCGCCATCAGCTGCTCCTGGAAGAGCGGCACGCCCAGCGTGCGCTCGAGGACGGGCTCGAGGTCGGGGTGGTCGAAGGACACCGGCTCCTTGCCCGTCGCCCTCCGCACGTAGGGGTGGACGGCACCACCCTGGATGGGCCCGGGACGGATGAGGGCGATCTCGATCGCGAGGTCGTAGAAGCAGCGAGGTTGCAGCCGCGGGAGGGTGCCGATCTGGGCCCGGCTCTCGACCTGGAACACGCCGATCGAGTCGGCGCGACACAGCATGTCGTAGACCTCGGGCTCCTCGCGCGGCACCGTGTCCAGGCGCCAGCGCACCCCGGTGTGCTCGTGCACGAGCCGCATCATGTGGTCGAGCGCGCCCAGCATGCCGAGACCGAGCAGGTCGAACTTCACCAGGCCCATCGACTCAGCGGCGTCCTTGTCCCACTGGATGACGGTGCGCCTGTCCATCCGGGCCCGCTCGATGGGCACCACCTCACCGATGGGCTGCTCGGTGAGCACCATGCCGCCCGAGTGGATCCCCAGGTGTCGTGGAGCACCGACGAGCTGCTCGGCCAGGTCGACCACCGGGGTGGGGATGTCGAGGCTGCGGTCCACCTCGCGCCCCCAGCCGTCGACCTGCTTGCTCCAGGCGTCCTGCTGGCCCGTCGAGTGCCCCAGCGCCTTCGCGGCGTCACGGACCGCCATGCGCGGCCGGTAGGTGATCACGTTGGCCACCTGGGCCGCGTTGTGCCGGCCGTAGGTGTCGTAGACCCACTGGATCACCTCCTCGCGTCGGTCGGAGTCGAAGTCGACGTCGATGTCGGGCTCCTCGTCACGGTGCACGGAGATGAACCGCTCGAAGGGCAGCCGGTAGAACACCGCGTCCACCGCCGTGATCCCCAGCGCGTAGCAGACCGCCGAGCTGGCGGCGCTCCCCCGCCCCTGGCAGAGGATCTCCTGCTCGCGGGCGAACGCGACGATGTCGTGGACGATCACGAAGTAGCCGCTGAAGCCCTTGTCCTCGATGACGGCCAGCTCCCGTTCGATGCGCTCGCGCGCCTCGTGCTCGACGTCGCGACCGGCGTACCGCTGCGCGAACCCCCGGTCCACCAGCTCCCGCAGCCAGCTGGCCGCCGTGTAGCCGGTCGGGACGCCGCGCGACGGCAGCCGGGGCTTCGCCTTCTGCAGGTCGAAGCCCAGCTCGTCGGCGAGCGCCACGCTGCGGGCGACCGCCCCGTCGTACCGCCCCAGCAGACGCATCATCTCCGCCCCGCTGCGCAGGTAGGCCGCCGGGCCCGCCGGGAGCCAGCCGTCCATGTCGCCCAGGCTGCGTCGTGCGCGGACCGCCGCCACCGCGCCCGCGAGCCGGTGACCCGCCGGGGTCGCGTGGTGGACGTTGTTGGTGGCCACGACCGGGAGGCCGAGGTCGGCGGCGACGGCCGCCAGCAGGTCGTTGGTCTCCCGGTCGGACGGGCGACCGTGGTGGGAGAGCTCGACGGTGACGTTGTCCGCACCGAACCGCTGCGCCAGCAGGTCGACCTCCGCCCGCGCCGCGCGGGGCCCGCCCGAGGCGAGAGCGGTGCGGACCGTGCCCTTGCGGCAACCGGTCAGCACCATCCAGTGGCCCCGCCCGCGCTCCGCGAGCTCGTCGATGTCGTAGACCGGCCGTCCCTTCTCGTCGCCGCGCAGGTGCGCGTCGGTCATGGCGGCCGCCAGGCGGTGGTAGCCCTCCACCCCGCGGGCCAGCACCAGCAGGTGGGCACCCTCCGGGTCGGCCACCCCGTTCTGCGGACCGCTCAGCCCGAGGGACAGCTCCGCGCCGTACACCGTCCGCAGGGCAGCACCCTCCACCGCGGCGGCCGCCTCGGCCAGCATCGGCGCCCCGTAGAACCCGTCGTGGTCGGTCAAGGCGATCCCGTGGAGCCCCAGACGAGCGGCCTCGACGACCAGGTCCTCCGGCGAGCTCGCCCCGTCGAGGAAGCTGTAGTGGCTGTGGCAGTGCAGCTCCGCGTAGGGCACCGCACCCACCGGCGCCTCCACCGAGACACTCTCTGGTCGTCGCCGACGCCGACGCGAGATCGGTGCGTCGTCAGCGCCGGGGCGCGCCGACAACCGCCGCTCCAGCTCGCTCCACGGCACCGCCGGGTTGTTCCATCCCATGGTGGCACTTTATCGAACATGTGTTCGGGATGGATTCTTCTTCCACAGCCGGTACGTCGCCTGGTCGGGTCTCGCTCAGGACTGTCGGTGGGTGCGGGTTGAGTGGTGGCCATGACGGGGGTCAGCTCTTCTGGTGACGCCGATGGCTTCGAGCCACCGGTGCCGGAGCCCCCTGGCGAGTTCCTGGTCGACGAGCCGGTGCCGGACTGGTTGGAGCACGCCTTCACCACCGGGGAGTGGCCTGCGGAGGCGACGCTGGGGTGCCGGATCGTGGACCGGGAGGGTCGGTACGACGCGTCTGAGCCCGTCGCGGAGCCCGAGCCTGGGTGGGCGGTGCCCGGGGTCGCCTCGGGTGCGGGTGGGGTCGACCTGGGGCATCCGGTGCTGGAGGCCATCCGGGGGGCCACAGCTGTGCTCGACGCCGACGGGCGCACCGGCCTCGGATGGTTGAGTGCCCCGCAGACCGGGGCCGCGCTCATCGACGCCCACCGCCTCGTAGCACGAGCCTCCGCACTGGTCGCGGTGCTCGTGCAGCACGCCGAGGACGTCGAGCTGCACCGACAGAACGGTGCCTCCACCGCTGCGGTGTGGCTGGCGAACGCCGCGACCATCACCCGCCGCGATGCCTACCGATTCGCCCGCGTCGGTGGGGCCATCGACGGCACCGCAACCGACGCTGAGCCCGGCACTGAGTCCGGTGCTGAGCCGGGCGGCGCGGTGGTCGACGCTGGCCTCAGCACGACGGGCGTCAGCGCGGCGGGGCGCTACCGGGCCCACCTCGGCCCCGGCTGCCTGACCGGCGTCGTCAACACCGAGCAGGCCGACGTCATCGTCAAGGCCCTCGACGCGCTACCCGACGAGCTACCGGACCAGCTGCGGCTGCTGGCGGAGGAGACGCTGGTCGGGTTCGCCGCCGACCACGACGCGAAGGCCCTACGAGCGCTCGGGAAGAAGATCCTCACCGTCATCGCACCCGAGGTGGGCGAAGCACACGACGCCGCTCTCCTCGAACGCGAGGAGCGCGAGGCCCGAGCCGCCTCACGGCTCAGCATGGTCTCCGACGGGCACGGCAAGGTCCACGGACGGTTCACCCTGCCCGAGCTGCACGGCGCGATGCTCCGCAAAGCCCTCGACGCCTACGCCGCACCAAAGCACCTCAACACCAACGAGGACCCCGAGCAGCGGTTCGTCACCGGACGGCCCACACCGGAGCGCTACGGACGGGCCTTCCAACAGCTGCTGGAGATGCTCGACCACAAGGACCTCCCCGCCACCGGTGGCATGGGCGCGACCGTCGTCGTCACCATGACCCTCGAATCACTCCGCGGGGGCCTCGCCTCAGCGTCCCTCGACACCGGCGGCACCCTCAGTGCATCCGAGGCACGACGCCTGGCGTGCGAGGCGGGGATCATCCCCGCGGTGCTCGGCACGAAGAGCGAGGTCCTCGACCTCGGCCGCACGACCCGCTTCCACACCCGGGCCATGCGCCTCGCGATGGCCATCAGGGACGGCGGCTGCGTCGCCGAAGGCTGCACGAGACCACCCCACCAGACCCACGCCCACCACCTCACCGCATGGTTCAACGGCGGCCACACCACCGTGAACGACGGCTGCCTCCTCTGCGACCAGCACCACCACCAGATCCACGACCCGCTCTACCTCGTCGAACGACTCGGCACCGGCAAGCTCCGCTTCACGAGGCGGACGTGAGCGACCGGCCCCGACCGAGCCACGCGACACAACGCGCGCGGCGACTAGCCTGACCGCGTGACTGCGCGCGAGACCCTTCCCGGGCTCTGGGAGCTGCCGCTGGAGGCGACGTCGTCGGACGCGACAGCGCTGATCCCGCCCGACCTGGGCGCCACCGTCGGCCATCCGCTCGACGTGGGGCACATCCACCACGTGCAGGGGATGCTCGGCGTGGTCCACGGGCTGCGGTTCTCGCCCCTGCCGAGGCCCGCGGACTGGGCGTACCTGACGTGCAGTCGCGGCGAGGTGCTCGTGCTCGTGGTCGACGTGCGCGTGGGCTCGCCGTCGTTCGGCCGTCACCACGAGGTCCGCTTGGCGGCCCGCGCCAGCGAGCCGCCCGACACCACCGCCACCGGCACCGCCACGGCGCCGCCCGCCACCGCCACGGCGCCGCCCACCACCGCCACGGCGCCGCCGGCCGCCGGGCTCTACGTCGGAGCCGGCCTCGCCCACGGCTTCACGGCGTTGGTCGACGACAGCGTGCTCACGCACCTCGGCCCGCGTGGACGACGGCCGGAGAAGGATCGACTGGTCCACGCGTTCGACCCGTCCCTGAAGCTGCCCTGGCCGATCGACACCGGCGCGGGCAACGACCGCTCCGTCCTCACCCTCCCGCCCGAGGGTGCGGACGCCCCCCTGCTCACCGCACTGAAGAAGGCATCCCGCCTCCCGACCTGGGCCGACTGGCGCACCCACCCCACCGAGCGCGGCTGACACCGGGAGACGCACACCGATGGACAACCACGACCTCAAGCGGGACCCCCGGCTCCCCTACCGCGCCACGACGCGGATCGAGGTCGTCGACGTCCCGGCGATCGCGTTCCTCACGGCCCGGGGCGAGGGCGACCCCAACACGTCCCGGCTCTACGCGGACGTGGTCGAGGCGCTCTACGCGTCGTCGTACGGCGTGCGGGCGGTCGCGATCGAGGAGCTGGGCCGCAAGCACACCGTCGCCCCGCTCGAAGGGCTCTGGTGGGCCGACGACCTGCGGGTGTTCACGGCCCGCGACAAGGACGCCTGGAGCTGGCAGATGATGATCGCCCAGCCCTCATGGGTCACGGACGACGTCGTCACTGCCGGCATCGAGCGTGCCCGTGGCAGGCGGGACCTCGCGGAGGTCGATCGGATCACGTTCACGACCATCACCGAGGGGCTCGCGGTCCAGACGCTCCATGTCGGCCCCTACGACGACGAGGGACCGACCATCGCGCGGATGCACGACGAGTTCATGCCGCAGCACGGCTACCGACCGCGGGGTGCGCACCACGAGATCTACCTGTCCGACGTGCGGAAGACCGCTCCCGGGCGCCTTCGCACGATCTTGCGCCAGCCGATCGAGACGAGCCAGCCGATCGAGCAGCGCCGGGCGGGCGCCGCTCAGTCGTAGCCCGCCTCGATCCACCACCCGCCGTCGACGCTGGCCAACAGCCAGGCCCGGCCGTCCACGCCGACGACCTGGAACCGCGCGGCCCGCCGCAGCGGCGAACCGGTCTCCTCCCACCACGCCTCGTCCATGGGCCACGGGCCGGCCCAGGCGTCGACCGGCAACCAGCCCACGTCGGGCACCCGCACGGTCGCCGGCTCGGCGCTCACCCAGCCCCGCTCGTCGACCTCGACGGGCAGACCGGCGTGGTCGATCAGCTCACCGGGCAGCGGCTCGGCGAAGACCCGCGCGGGCGCCGGTCCGGGGATCTGCCCGGGCCACGGCTGCTGCGGCGAGCGCACCACCCGGCTCCGCTCCCCCCAGGGCACGGACGTCTGCCGCGCCGCGGGCGTGCGGCCTCCCTGGGCGACGGGGACGCGGACCGCGTCGTACCCCAGCAACGCCTGCACCCGCGCCATCCCCCGCTCGACGAGCTCGGAGGCTCCTCCGCCCCACAGGCCCTCCGCGTGGGCGGCCGCCGGCTCGGCGGTCGCCGGCACGAAGCGCACCCGCGTGACCGGCTCGGTCACCGCCACCACGGCACGACGGCTGCGCACCGATCCCTGCGCCTGCCCCTGCAGCTGCCAGTGCACCCGGTCGACGAGGTCGCGCGCCGAGAAGTGGCGGGGGTGCAGCCACTCCCGCGACGAGACGACGACGTCCTCGCCGCGCGGGCCGGCGCAGGACGCCTCGACCCGCACCGCGGTGCCGACGAGCTGGCGTTCGGCGAGCCCGGCGACGAACCGCTCCGCCGTCGTGCGCACGCTGAAGCAGATCGCCTCCACCGAGTCGAGCGGCGGCTCGAAGGCGACCTCGCACGCCAGCTCGGGCGGCGGGGTGCGCGCCGCGAGCGGGCCAGCGGTCTCCCCGCGGACCCGCCGGTGCACCTGCAGCCCGTAGGCACCGAAGCGCCGCGACACGTCCCCCGGAGCGAGCTCGGCGAGCTCGCCCAGCGTGCGCAGGCCGAGCCGGTGGAGCAGCGAGACGAGCTCGTCCGCCTCCGGGTCGGCGAGGAGGGCGTCGACCGGGAGCCCCCGCAGGTAGGCCGAGGAGCCGCCGGCCGCCACCACCTCGTGGGCCTGCACCCCGGCCCGACGCGCCGCCTGCTCGGCGGTGAAGACGTCGTCGGCGATGCCGATCCGCACGTCCCAGACGCCGGCCTCGACCAGCATCTCCGCGTAGAGCGCCGCCGCGTGCGCCTCCCCGCCCCCGAACCTCGTCGGCGCCCGCACCGCCATCAGCCCGGGACGCAGCGGCGCGACCCCGGGGCGCAACCGCTCGACCACGCCGAGCACCGTCTCGAAGGCACGTGCGTCGCGGTCGGGGTCGGCGTCGAGCAGCACCAGCTCGGGGCAACGCGCCTGGGCGTCACGCCGCCGCATCCCCCGGCGCACCCCCTCCGCACGCGCCGCGTCGTTGCAGACCTCGACGACGTTGCGGCCCAGCACCGCGGCGGGCACCGCGGTCGAGAGCCCCTCCTCCGTGAGCGCCGCGACCACCGACCAGTCCGGGCACCAGACGACGAGCACCCGACCAGAGCCGCTCACCCCGCCCTCCCCAGCTGCAGCTCACCGTGGCGCGGCGGGGCCGCTCCGCGCCGTACGGCGACGCGCACCTGCTGCTCCCGCAGCCGGCCGTCGCCGTGGTCGAGCCCGGACCACCGGCTCTCCTCGACCTCGAGCCGCGCCTCGCAGCGCGGCCAGTCGCCCCACACGACGAGCACGGCGGAGCGCTTGCGCAGCCGCGCCTCGACGACGCTCGCGGCCCGCGCGTCCACCCGCGTGCGCGGGCGCAGCACCACGAGCCGCACGACGTCGACGAGCGCCGCGGTGGCCTCCAGCCACAGGTCGGCGGGCTCGGGGACGAGCACGGTGCGGGACGGCTCGACCCCGAGCTCGACGGCCGCCTCGACACCGAGGTCGGGCCATCCGACGACCGCCGTCCACTCCCCCGCGGCCGACGCCCCGGCCATCAGGAGCAGCGCCAGTCGAGCAGAGTCGACCCCGTAGACCGCCCCCGCCCGCAGCTGCACCAGGCCCCCCAGGGACGGATGGGTGGGCACGGTCAGCCGCGCCGGCCCGCCCTCGAGGGCCGCGACCTTCTGGCGCAGCCGGGCCACCAGGTCGTCGGCCGAGCCTGGCGCCGAGGCGGGGGCGAGAGCGGGAACGGACACTCCTCGATGATCGAACATTTGTTCGACTCTCGCAAGCCGGTGTCCCCACCCGCGAGCGCTCCGGCCCGTCCCGAGCGCCGGGGAACCAGGTTCCGCCCAGAGCAGAACGAGGCCGCCCGCACGCCCCCTCGCGCCTAGCATCGCGCCATGGGCCAGCTCACCCGTGCGACCACCCCCGCGACCACCCCCGGGACCACCCCGACCAGCCGTCCCGAGCCCTTGTGGCGCGAGCTCACCGGCCGCGTCCTGCGCCGGCACCGCCACGAGCGCGGCGAGCGGCTCGCCGAGACGGCGGAGCGGGCGGGGGTCTCGACGCAGTACCTCTCGGAGGTCGAGCGCGGCCGCAAGGACCCCTCCTCCGAGATCCTCGCCGCCGTCGCGGGTGCTCTCGACCTCACGCTGCTCGACCTCGCCGCGGAGGTCGCCCGCGACCTGCGGCACCTCGCCCCGGCTCCCGCGACGCGCCCCGCCCCCGTCGGTCCCCGCTCGCTGCCCGTCGCCGCACCCCGGCCCGTCGAGGGGCCGGCCGCCGTCGTACCCCGCGCCTGCGCTCCCCTCGCCCTCGTCGCCTGAGCGCGGCCCTCCACCCGGGTCGTGGTGCCAGACCCCCGGAATCCGCAGGCCACGCACCACGACCGGGCACCGGGCACCGGGTTCAGACCAGCGACGCAGGCTCCGGCCGGATCACCGCGTCGGCCAGCCCGTAGGCGACCGCCTCGTCGGCCCGCAGGATCCGGTCGCGGTCGGTGTCGCGCCGCAGGGTCGCGACGTCCTGTCCCGTGTGCAGCGACAGCGCCTCCTCCAGCTCCGACCGCACGGCGAGGATCTCGTCGGCCGCGAGGATGAGGTCGGGGATCGTCCCCCGGCCCTGCCCGGCCGGCTGGTGGAGCAGCACCCGCGCGTGCGGGAGCACCGCCCGCTGCCCCGGGTCGCCCGCCGCGAGCAGCAGTGCCGTCGACGAGAACGCCTGCCCGACGCACGTCGTGGCCACCGGGGCCCGCACGAACCGGAGCGTGTCGTAGACCGCCAGCACCGCCGCCGGCGACCCGCCCGTGGAGTTGATGTAGAGGTTGACGGGCAGGTCCGGACTCTCGGCCTCGAGGTGCAGCACCTGGGCGATGAGCGCGTTGGCCACCCCGTCGTCGAGCTCCGTCCCGAGGTAGACGATCCGCTCCTCCAGCAGGCGGCTGTAGACGTCCGTCACCCGGTCGCCCCGGGGCGTGCGGTTCACCACGTTCGGGATCACGTACCCGCTCATCGCGCCACCCCCGGAGCACCCGCCCCCTGAGCACCCACCCCCGGAGCACCCGCCACCGGCACACCCGCCCGCGCGGTGACGCCGATCGAGCGGCGTACGCCGGGGCGCAGCTGCGCGAGGTCGCTCACCACCGCGTCGGCGAAGCCGTAGGCGACGGCCTCCTCGGCCGTGTAGACGCGGTCGCGCAGCGAGTCGGAGAAGACCCGCTCCAGTGGCTGCCCCGTCGCAGAGGCGATGATCGCGAGCACCGTGTCGCGCACGGAGCGCAGGTCCTCGGCCTGCAGCTCGATGTCGGGCGCGTAGCCGCCGATGCCGGCCGAGCCCTGGTGCATCAGCACCTTGGCGTGCGGCATCACGAAGCGCTTGCCCCGGGTGCCGCTGCACAGCAGGAACTGGCCGGCGCTGTAGGCCATGCCGAGCGCCACGGTCGACACGTCGTTCGGCAGGAGCCGCATCGTGTCCCTGATAGCGAGCATCGCCGGCACGGAGCCGCCCGGCGAGTGGATCCAGAGGCTGATGTCGGTGGTCGGGTCCTCGTCGGCGAGCAGCACGAGCTGCGCGCACAGCTGGCTGCCGTTCTCGTCGTCGAGGGGTCGGTCGAGGAGCAGCACACGCTGCGCGAGGAGCTCCTCGGCGGTGCGTCTGCCCAGCAGGGGGGTCCGGTCGTCGCTCATGCCGCGAGCCTGCCGCGACGGACCTCCCCGGCCGACCCGTTGCTGCGGGCAGCAGCACCGCGCTGCCCGCAGCAGCGGCGATCAGCGCTTCCGCTTCTCCCGCACGCGCTGCTGGATCACGATCGGGGTGCCCACGAAGCCGTACTCCTCGCGGAGGCGGCGCTCGATGTAGCGCTCGTACGACGCGTCCAGCTTCCCCGAGGTGAAGAGGATGAACGTCGGCGGCGCCGTCGACGGCTGCGTGCCGAAGAGGACCTTGGGCTGCTTGCCTCCCCGCACCGGGTGCGGGTGCTCGGCGACGAGGCGACCGAGGAACGAGTTGAGCGCGCCGGTGCCGACCCGCGTCTCCCAGCCCTCGAGCGCCCGGTCGAGCGCCGGCACGAGGCGGTCGATGTGCCAGCCGGTGCGCGCCGTGACGTTGATCCGCGGCGCCCACTGCACCTGGACGAGCTCGCGCTCGATCTCGCGCTCCAGGTAGTAGCGACGCTCCTCGTCGACCAGGTCCCACTTGTTGAAGGCGATGACGAGCGCCCGACCGGCCTCGCGGACCGTCTGCACGATCCGCAGGTCCTGCTCGGAGATCGACTGGCCGCCGTCGATGACGAGCACGGCGACCTCGGCCCGGTCGATGGCGGTGGTGGTGCGCAGGGAGGCGTAGTACTCGTGGCCCGACGCCTCCTTGACCCGCTTGCGGATGCCGGCGGTGTCGATGAAGCGCCAGGCCCGGCCACCGAAGTCGATGAGCTCGTCGACGGGGTCGACCGTGGTGCCGGAGGCGTCGTCGACGACGACGCGGTTCTCGCCGGCGAGCTTGTTGAGGAGGGAGGACTTGCCGACGTTGGGCTTGCCGACGATGGCGATGCGACGCGGGCCGCCCACCTCGGTCGGCTGCACCGGCGGCGGCTCGGGCAGCACCTCGAGCACGGCGTCGAGCAGGTCGCCCGACCCGCGGCCGTGGATCGCGGACACGGGGTGCGGCTCGCCGAGGCCGAGGTTCCACAGCCCGTAGGTCTCGGCCTCGGTGCGCTGGTCGTCGACCTTGTTCGCGGCGAGCACGACGGGCTTCTCCGCGCGTCGCAGCACCCGGACGACCGCTTCGTCGGCGTCGGTGATGCCGACGGTCGCGTCGACCACGAAGAGCACGGCGTCGGCCAGCGACACCGCGATCTCCGCCTGCTCGCGGATGCGCTCGGCGAGGCCCCGCGCGTCGGGGTCCCACCCGCCGGTGTCGACGACCGTGAAGGCGCGTCCGTTCCACTCCGCGTCGTAGGACACCCGGTCGCGCGTCACGCCCGGCCGGTCCTCGACGACGGCCTCGCGGCGGCCGATGATGCGGTTGACCAGGGTCGACTTGCCCACGTTGGGACGGCCGACGATCGCGAGGACCGGCACGGGGGCGACGGGACCGTCCTGCTCGAACCCTTCAGACCCCTCGAACCCCTCGAACGTCGAGGGGTCGTCGGGGAGGGCGGGCTGGTCGTCGTGCTCGGTCATGGTGCTCCTGGTTCGCGGTGGACGAGCCCCGTGTACGGGTCCTCGTCGAGGTCGTCGGGCGCCAGCGGACCGGGCAGCTCGCGCCCGGTCGCCGCACGCGCGGCGTCGATCGTGCTCAACATGTGGCGTCGCAGCAACAACGAGGCCTCCTCCACCTGTTCCCGGGTGCGGGGCCACGGCTGCTGCGGCAGCCGTAGGGGCTCACCGTAGTAGAGATCCACCGTTCCACCACGTCGTGGCAGGTCGTTGCTCCGTCCGCCGGGCTCGCGCGACCCCAGGATCGCGACCGGTACGACGGGGACCCCGGCCACGAGGGCGAGGTACGCCGCCCCGCGGTGGAACCGCGACAGGTCGCCCGGGCCCCGCCGTCCCTCGGGGAAGATGCCCACCGCGCCACCGCCGGCGAGCACCCGCAGGCACGTGCGGATCGCCGCGCGGTCGACGTGGAACCGGTCGAGCGGGATCTGTCCGCAGGTGCGGAGGAACGCCCCGAGCGGCCCGGCGAACATCTCCGACTTCGTCAGGGCGTGCACCGGACGTGGGCTGAAGATCGCCAGCAGGGGGCCGTCGACGAGGCCGATGTGGTTGGCCGCGAGCACGACGCCGCCCCGCCGCGGCACGTTCTCCGCGTGGTGCACCCGCACCGCGAAGCGCCGCCGGATGAGGAACCGCGTCGTGGGCCGACCGCCGTGGAGCAGCCAGCGGGACGGCAGGCGGACCGGCCGCGAGGGGCCGACCGTCACGACCGCGCCTCGACCACCCCGGGGGCACGCGCGCCCGCGGCGAGGGCCGCCACCTGGCTGACGACCTGCTCCAGGGTGTACGGCGTCGTGTCGATCTCGACCGCCCCGTCGGCCCGCACGAGCGGGGCGGTGGTGCGGCCGGAGTCGATCGCGTCCCGGGCGAGCAGCGACTGCTCGGTGGCCGCGACGTCCGAGCCGCCCTCCTCCGCGGACCGCCGGGCGGCGCGGGCGGCCGGGTCGGCGGTCAGGTACACCTTGACCGGGGCGTCCGGCCAGACGACCGATCCGATGTCCCGGCCCTCGACGACGATGCCGCGGCCCTCGGCGAGCACACCGGCGATGATGCTGCGCTGCAGCTCCAGCAGGCGCGTCCGCACGGCCGGCACGACCGCGACGGGGCTGACGGCGGCGTTGACCTCGTCGGTGCGGATCGGGCCCGACACGTCCTCGCCGTCGACCACGATGGTGGGGGCCAGCGGGTCCGTGCCCGAGACGAGCCGCGGCTCGTGCGCGCGCGCGGCCACCGCGTCGGCGTCGTGCACGTCGACGCCGGCCCGGAGCATCCACCAGGTGACGGCGCGGAACTGTGCGCCGGTGTCGAGGTAGGCCAGGCCGAGCCGGTCGGCCACGCCGCGGCAGGTGCTCGACTTGCCCGATCCCGAGGTGCCGTCGACCGCGATCACGAGGGTCGCGGAGGGGCTGTCGGGGTGGGCGGAGGTCGGCGTGGTCGGAGTGCTCACGGGCGAGCACCCTACCGGTGCGTGACCCAGCCCCGCTCCTCCAGCGACGTCAGCAGGTGCTCGGCACGGAGCTCGTCGACGACGAGCTCGACGAGGCCGACGGGGCGGCCCGGGTCGTGGTCGATGCGGATGTCCTCGATGTTGACGCCGCTGGCGACCGCGTCGCCGAACAGCCGCGCGAGCTCGCCCTGGTGGTCGGGCACGGAGACCCACACCGACCGCATCGGGCGTGGCGGCCCGCCGTGCTTGGCCGGGATCGCCCGTGTGCCGCGCACACCGCGCTGGAGGATCTCCTCCAGCCCGGCGCGGTCGCCGGCCGAGACGGTGGCGATGAGGACGTCGAGCTGCGCGCGCAGGTCGCCGAGGAGCTCGACGACCGCTTCCGCGTTGCCCGCCACGATCTGGCCGTAGAGCCCCGGCGCGCCGGCGGCGATGCGCGTCACGTCCCGCAGGCCCTGGCCCGAGAGCGTGAGGTGCTGCTCCGGGGCCCCGTCGAGGAGACCGGCGACGAGCCCCGAGGCCAGGTGCGGGACGTGCGACGTGCGCGCGACCGCGCGGTCGTGCTCCCCGGGCGTCAGCCACACGGGCGTCGCCCCGCACACGCGCACGACGGACTCGACGAGCTCGACCGCGTCCGGCGCGGACCGGGGGTGGGGCGTGATGGCCCAGGGCCGGCCCTCGAACAACGAGGCCGAGGCGGCCAGCGGGCCCGACCTCTCGCTGCCCGCCATGGGGTGCGAGCCGACGTACCGCTCCGCGTGCGCGGCGGCCGGCCCGGCCAGCACCTCGCGCAGCGGCGCCTCCTTCACCGAGCCGACGTCGGTGACGACCGCCTGGGGGTGGCGCAGCAGCGCCTCGGAGACCACGCGGCCGACCAGGTCGGGGGGCACGGCCACGACGACGAGCACGACGTCGGGGTCGTCGGCCTCGGTGGCCGCCCGTCCCGCGCCGAGCCCCGAGGCCGTGCGCACGTTCTCGGGGACGCGGTCGCGCAGCAGCACGTCGTGGCCGACGGCGGCGAGGCCGAGGGCCGCGGAGGTGCCGATCAGGCCGACGCCGACGACGAGGACCGGGCCCGTGACCGGGTCCCCCGCCCGGGGGTCACGGGGCTGCGGGTCTCGACCGGCGGGCTCATCGGGCACCGGGCGAGGATAGCGGCGCCGTACGGCGCGGCCGGGCCCGCCTCAGAGCTGCGCGCGGTCCAGGAGCGCGCCGAGCTCCTCGCGCGTGAGGTCCCGCAGCTCGCCGCCCCGCAGTCCGCGCAGCTCGACGGGCCCGATCTTCGTGCGCGTCAGCCGGCGCACGGGATGACCGACGTGCTGGAGCAGGCGCCGCACGATCCGGTTGCGACCCTCGTGGATGACGAGCTCGACGATCGTGCGTCCGGTCGCGCCGCCGGCACCCTTCTCGACGACCTTGACGGACCGGACGGTGACCGGCCCGTCGTCCAGGGTCACGCCGTCGCGCAGCTCCTGCAGGGTCTCGCGGCTCACCTGGCCGTCGACCTCCGCGACGTACGTCTTGTCCACCTCGAAGGAGGGGTGCGCCATGCGGTGCGCGAAGTCCCCGTCGTTGGTCAGCAGGATGAGGCCCGAGGTGTCCGTGTCGAGCCGCCCGACGTGGAAGAGCCGCTCGGGCCGGTCCGCCACGAGGTCACCCAGGTTCCGCCGGCCCTCGGGATCGCTCATCGTCGACACGACGCCCAGCGGCTTGTTGAGCACGAGGTAGACGTGGGGCGAGACCGGCGGCAGCCGTCGGCCGTCGACGCGGATCACCGCCACCCGCGGGTCCACCTTGGTGCCGAGGCGCGTGACCACCTCGCCGTCGACGGTGACGAGGCCGTCCAGCATCAGCTCCTCGCACTTGCGGCGCGAGGCGACGCCCGACTGGGCGAGCAGCTTCTGCAGGCGGATGAGGCCCTCGTCGTCGGTCTCGATGGTCATGCCGGGGGTTCCTCCATCTCGTCGAGCCCGGGCAGGTAGGGCGCCAGCTCGGGCAGGTCCTCGAGGCTCGTGATGCCGATGCGCTCCAGGAAGTAGGACGTCGTGCGGTAGAGGTGCGCGCCCGTCACGGGGTCCTGGCCCGACTCCGCGACCAGTCCGCGGGCGAGCAGGGTGCGCATGACGCCGTCCACGTTGACGCCCCGCACCGCGGAGATCCGGGCGCGGGACACCGGCTGCTGGTAGGCCACGATCGCGAGCGTCTCGAGGGCGGCCTGCGTGAGGCGGGACGACTGCCCGTCGAGCACGAAGCGCTCGACCACCGCCGCGTGCGCCTCGCGCGTGTAGTAGCGCCAGCCGCCCGCGACGTTGCGCAGCTCGAAGCCGCGCCCGTCCGCGGCGTACTCCGCCTCCAGGGCGTGCAGCGCCGCCTCCACCTCGGCCGTGCCCCGCCCCACGGCGGAGGCCAGCACGACGGCGGGCAGGGGCTGGTCGGCCACCATGAGGAGCGCCTCGAGGCTGGGCCGCAGCTCGGCCGCGGGCACCACGACCGGCCCGTCGGGGTCCGAGGCCGGGACCTGGTCCGGACCTGCGGTCTCGCTCATGCGTCCTCCTCCCGACCGGCGGCCGGACCCACCGGGGTCGCCGGCGCGCCGTCGAACTCGTCCACCCCGTCGAGCACGTCGGCGTCGGCGTCCTCACCGGTCCACCGCACGCTCAGCTCACCGAGGGCCACCACCTGGTCGAAGGCCACGAGCCCCTCGCGGAACAGCTCCAGCAGGGCCAGGAAGCGCGCGACCGTCGTGAGCCGGTCGGGGGCGTCGGCCACGAGGGTGCGGAAGGTCGCCGTGCCCTGGCGGCGCAGCACGGTGACGACGAGCGCCGCCTGCTCGCGCACGCTGACGGCGGGCGCGTGGATGTGGGTGAGCGACACCTCCGGCGCGACCTTCGGCGCCATCGCCGCCGCGGCGAGCCGGGCGAACTCCTCCAGCCCGATCCCGATGAGCACCTCGGGCAGCAGGGTCGCGAAGCGCTCGTCGAGCCCGACTGCGCGCGGGTGCCGCCGGGACTCGTCCGCGAGCCGGCGCTCGAGCACGCCTGCGACCTGGCGGTAGGCCTTGTACTGCAGCAGCCGCGCGAAGAGCAGGTCCCGCGCCTCGAGGAGGGCCAGGTCCTCCTCGTCCTCCACCTCGGCCGACGGCAGCAAGCGCGCCGCCTTGAGGTCGAGCAGGGTGGACGCGACGAGCAGGAAGGACGTCGTCTGCTCGAGGTCCCAGACCGGTCCCCCGGCCTTGACGTGCGCGATGAACTCGTCGGTCACCTGGGAGAGCGCGACCTCGGTGACGTCCATCTTGTGCTTGGAGATGAGGGTGAGGAGCAGGTCGAACGGCCCCTCGAAGTTGTCGAGGCGCACGGCGAACGCCGATCCGCCGGCGACGGCCTCGGGCGCCGGCGCGGTCATCCCTCGCCGCTCAGCCGACGGGCGATCGCCGAGTCCGCACCGTTCTCGTCGAGGTCCGCCAGCGCCAGGGCGACGGCCTCGCGCACGAGGCGCCCGCGGTCCACCGCCGTCCCCAGCTCGGCACGCAGCCGCAGTCGCGCGGACTCCAGCTCGAGCAGCTCCGCCGACGTCACGTAGACCGTCATCTTCTCGTCGTGCTTCACCCGGCCGCTCGTACGGCGCGCAGCCGCCCCCGCGGACGTCGCGGCCCCCGCGGGCGGTGCCGCCGGTTCGGGTGCGGGCTGCGGGGCGGGCGCGGGCTCGGTCGTCGGCCGGAACAGGTCGTCCGCCGACGGCAGGCTCACGCGCCGGGCCACCGGGCGAGCACCTCCCGGGCGAGCTGGCGGTAGGAGTCCGCGCCGGTCGACTTCGAGGCATAGCTCGTGATGGGCTCGCCCGCGACCGTCGAGTCGGAGAACTTCACGGTGCGGCGGATCACCGTGTGGAACACGGTGTCGCCCCAGGCCTGCACGAGCCGCTCCATGACCTCGCGGCCGTGGAGGGTGCGGCCGTCGTACATCGTGCCGAGCACGCCGTCGATGACGAGCCGGGGGTTGAGCCGCTGCGCCACCTTGTCGATGGTCGTCTTGAGCAGGGCGACGCCGCGGAGCGCGAAGTACTCGCACTCCAGCGGCACGATCACGCCGTCGGCCGCGGTGAGCGCGTTGACGGTCAGGAGCCCCAGGGAGGGCTGGCAGTCGATGATGATGACGTCGTAGCGCTCCACCGCCGACGCCAGCACCCGCGACAGCGTCTGCTCGCGGGCCACCTCGTGCACCAGCTGCACCTCGGCGGCGGACAGGTCGATGTTGGAGGGCAGCAGGTCCATCCCCGGCACGCCGGTCTCGACCACGACGTCGTCGATGGTGACGTCGGGCTCCATGAGCAGGTTGTAGACCGAGAGGTCCATCTCGTGCGGGTTCAGGCCCAGGCCCACCGAGAGCGACCCCTGCGGGTCGAAGTCGACGAGCAGCACCGTGCGGCCCAGCTCCGCGAGAGCCGCACCCAGGTTGATCGCCGTCGTCGTCTTGCCGACGCCGCCCTTCTGGTTGCACATCGCCACGACGCGGGCGTTGCCGTGGTGGGTCACCGGCGGCGGCTCCGGGAAGGACGGCATGGGGCGACCCGTCGGTCCCAGGTCGCCCACGGGGACGGTGGGCGTCACCGCCGGTGCGGTGTCGAACAGGGGGTCGGTCACGCGTTCCTCGGCTCCTCGGTGCAGCGCTCGTCGATGTCGACACGGCGACTCGTCGTACGCCGCGACTCTACAGCCGGCGGACCCCGGTGGTGAGCATCACCAGCTCGCCCAGGTCGTCGCAGGCGTCGAGGTCCACCACGGCCTCGATCACCCAGTCGTGGTGGCCCTCGGGGTCGTCGAGGGTCTGCGTCACCCGCAGGCGGCGCACCTCGGGCGGCTCCTCGTCGCCCGGCCCGTCGGGCCAGCCGGGCGCGGGCCCGCGGTCCTCGACGACGGACAGCAGCGCCGGGCCCCGGGCATCGGCGCCCGTGCGGAGCTCGTCGTGCTCGGCGAAGTAGTCCTCGATGGCGGCGTCCCAGACCGAGCGGCCCACCTGCACCGCCCGCGGCGGCTCCACCCGGTCGGCCGCCAGCCGCTCGGCGCGCACCAGCCCGTCGAGGTCGTCGCGGGCGAAGCGCTGCACCTGGGCGAAGACGGCGTTGCGCACCATGACGCGGAACGCCGGCTGCTGCGAGAGGGGACGGCCGCCCCCGGGCACCGGCGAGCCGCCGGCGGCGCGCTCGGCCGCGGCGCGGCGTACGGCGTCGGGATCGTCCGCGGTGAGCGCCTCCCACTCGTCGACGAGGCTGGAGTCGGTCTGGCGGACCGTCTCCCCCAGCCACTCGACGATCTCGTCGAGCTCGGGCGTGCGGTGGCGCTCGGGCACGGTGTGGCGCAACGTGCGGTAGGCGTCGGACAGGTAGCGCAGCAGCACGCCCTCGGAGCGGGCGAGGCCGTAGCGGCTCACCATGTCGGTGAACCCCATCGCCTGCGTGAACATCTCCCGCACGATCGACTTCGGGGCCAGTGCGTCCTCCGGCAGCCACGGGTGCGCGGCGCGGTAGGTCTCGTAGAGCGCCTCGAGCAGCTCGCGGAGCGGCTGCGGCCAGGTGATCTCCTCCAGCAGCGCCATGCGCTCGTCGTACTCGAGACCGTCGGCCTTCATCTCCGCGACCGCGTCGCCCCGCAGCGTGAACTGCTGCGCCGCGAGCACCTGCCGCGGGGAGTCGAGCACGGCCTCGACGACGGAGAGCACGTCGAGCGTGTAGGTCTCCGACTCCGGGTCGAGCACGTCGAGGGCCGCGAGCGCGAAGTGAGCCAGGGGCTGGTTGAGGGCGAAGTCGACGGGCAGCGCCTCCGTCAGCACGTAGCGGCGCCCGTGCTCGTCCGGCTCGTCGAGCCGCCGGACGACGCCCGACGTCACGAGGCTGCGCATGAGGCGCAGCGCGCGGCGGGCCAGCTTGAGCTGCGTGCGGCGGTCCTCGTGGTTGTCGAGGAGCAGCGCCCGGAGCACGCCGAACGCGTCCTCCTCCCGGGCCAGCACGGCGAGCAGCAGCGCGTTGGTGACGCGCATCCGCGGCACGAGCGGGTCGGGCGCGCCGGCCACCAGCTTGTCGTAGGTCTGCTCCGACCACACGACCGCGCCCTCCGGCGGCTTCTTCAGCTGCGCCTTGCTCTTCTTCTTCGGGTTGGCGGCGTTCTTCGCCTCGGCCTTGGCCTTCGCCCGCTCGTTCTCGATGACGTGCTCGGGCGCCTGGACGACGACGTACCCCATCGTGTCGTAGCCCGCCCGACCCGCACGGCCGGCGATCTGGAGGAACTCGCGCGTGCGCAGGATGCGCTGGCGGGACCCGTCGAACTTGGCGAGCCCGGTGAACAGCACCGTGCGGATCGGCACGTTGATGCCCACCCCGAGCGTGTCGGTGCCGCTGATGACCGCGAGCAGGCCCTCCTGGGCGAGCTGCTCGACGAGGCGCCGGTAGCGCGGCAGCATCCCGGCGTGGTGGACGCCGATCCCGGAGCGCAGCAGCCGCGACAGGGTCTTGCCGAAGCCGGCACCGAAGCGGAAGTCGCCGATGCGCTCCGCGATGCGCGCCTTCTGATCCTTCCACGCCTCGTCCTTGCGGCCGGTCAGGGCGGTGAGGCCGCCCGAGCCCAGCAGGCCCGTCGCGCCCTCGACCGCGGCCGCCTGGGTGAAGTGCACGACGTAGGCGGGCGTCTGCCGCGTCGTCACCAGCTCCTCGAGGGTCTCGCCGAGCGGCGTGAGCGACCAGCGGAAGTCGAGCGGCACGGGCCGGGGGGCGTCGTCGACGAGGGCCGTCGGCCGCGACGTGCGGCGCGTCAGGTCCTCCCGCAGCCGCGTCGTGTCGCCCAGCGTCGCCGACATCAGCAGGAACTGCGCGTGGGGCAGGGTCAGCAGCGGCACCTGCCAGGCCCAGCCGCGGTCGGGCTCGCCGTAGTAGTGGAACTCGTCCATCACCACGAGGCCGACGTCCGTGCGCTCCCCCTCGCGCAGCGCGAGGTTGGCGAGGATCTCGGCCGTGCAGCAGATGATCGGCGCATCGGGGTTCACGGCGGCGTCACCGGTCAGCATGCCGACGTTGTCGGCGCCGAACAGCGCGCACAGGTCGAAGAACTTCTCGCTGACGAGCGCCTTGATCGGGGCGGTGTAGAAGCTGACGCGGTCCTCGGCCAGCGCCGCCGTCACGGCCGCGGCCGCCACGAGCGACTTCCCGGAGCCGGTCGGCGTCGCGAGCACGACGTTGGCGCCGCCGAGCAGCTCGATGACGGCCTCGTCCTGGTGCGGGTAGAGGGCCGTGCCCCGCGAGGCGGCCCACGCCGCGAAGCCCTCATAGAGCGCGTCGGCGTCCGCTCCGGCGTCCGCGACCGCCAGGAGCGGCCCGGTGCCGGTCGCGACGGACGCGTCGGCCGTCACCGGTCGCCCCCGACGCCCGGCTGACCCGGCTGACCCGGCTGACCCGGCTGACCCGGCTGACCCGGCGCGTAGCGCTGCGTGGTCGCCGCCGAGGCGTGCCCGAGCAGCGCCTGCACCTCGCGCACGTCGACACCGGCCTCGACGAGGTGGGCGGCGAAGGAGTGGCGGAGCGTGTGGGGCGACACGTGCTCGCTGACGCCGGCCCGCTCCGCGGCCCGCACGAGCACCGTCCACGCGCTCTGGCGCGACAGCCGGCCGCCGCGGGCGTTGACGAAGACGGCGGTCGTCTCGTGCGCCAGGGCGGGCCGCACCTCGAGCAGGTAGGCACGCAGGGTGGTGGCCGCCCACTCCGGCAGGGGTACGACGCGGCTCCGCCCGCCCGGGCCGCGCAGGCACACCGTGCGGTCGCCCAGGGCGACGTCGGCGAGGTCGAGACCGACGGTCTCCGAGATCCGGGCACCGGTCGCGGCGAGCACCTCGAGCAGGGTGCGGTCGCGGCGCGCGAGCGGCGTGCCCGGGGCTCCTGCGGCGGCGAGGATCGCCTCGACGTCGGTGGTGGTGAGCGAGCGCGGGGCGCGCGGGACGAGGACCGGGGCGCGCACCGTCGCCGCGGGGTCGAGGGCGGTCGCCCCCGTGCGGCACGCCCAGCGGTGCAGGCCGCGCACCGCGACGAGCGTGCGGGCGACGGACGCCTCGCCGAGCGGGGGGTGCTCGCCGTCCCCGCCCTGCAGCGCCGGCACGAGGCCGCCCAGCAGCTCGGGCGTGACGGCGGCGAGGTCGTGCACGCCACGACCGTCGAGGAACGCCCGGTAGCGCCGCAGGTCGCGACGGTAGGACGCCAGCGTGCTGCCCGCCGCGCCCCGCTCGGTGCGCAGGTGGTCGAGGTACGCCGCGACGGCGTGCCCGACCGGGTCCCCGGCGCCCACCGGCTCGCCGAGGGCCGGTGGCGGGCCCGCGTCGACGGTCGTCAGGACGGCTCCCCCGCCCCACGCGCCCGCCGGGCGTGCAGCGTCAGCACCGCGATGACGACCGGCGCGTCGGTGATGCGCCCCTCCAGCACCCCGTCGAGGAGCTCCTGGAACGGCACCCACAGGGCCTCCATGTCGGCCTCCTCGTGCCGGAGCACGAAGTCGCCGCGGTCGGTCTCCGTCAGCCCCTCGGCGAGGAAGATCGAGGCCTTCTCGCTGCTGATGCCCGGCGAGGGGTAGGTCGTGACGAGGTGGGTCCAGCGCTCGGCGACGAGTGCCCCCTCCTCGCGCAGCTCGCGCTGCGCGACGCCGAGGGCGTCCTCGCCGGCGACGTCGAGCAGGCCCGCGGGCAGCTCGACGAACCGCATCTGCGCCGCGTGGCGGTACTGCCGGAGGCAGAAGACGCGGTCCTCGGCGTCGAGCGCCAGGATCACCGCGGCACCCGGGTGCTCGAGCACGATGCGGCGGAACGGCGCCTCGTCGTCGGCGCCGGGCCGCGCGACGCGGTCCGCCCGCAGGGCGACGACCCAGCCGTCGCGGTGCAGGTCCTCGGACGCCGTGACCGGCCAGGAGGCCGGCTCGTCGCGCAGCTCGGCCACGGCTCAGACCTCCTCGGTCGCGACGGCGGTGTCGCCGTGCGTCGCCTCGGCGGCCGCGCCGTCCTCGCGCAGCGGGATGAGGAGCTCGCGCTGACGCACCAGCGCCGCCTCGACGAGACCGGCGAACAGCGGGTGCGGTCGCGTCGGGCGCGACTTCAGCTCCGGGTGCGCCTGGGTGGAGACGTAGTACGGGTGCACCTCGCGCGGCAGCTCGACGAACTCGACGAGCTCGTGGTCCGGGGACAGCCCGGAGAACACGAGGCCCGCCTGCTCGAGGCGCTCCCGGTAGGCGTTGTTCACCTCGTAGCGGTGGCGGTGCCGCTCGTGCACCTGCGCCGCGCCGTACACCCGCCGCACCGTGGAGCCCTCGGCCAGGTCGGCCGGGTAGAGCCCGAGGCGCATGGTGCCGCCCAGGTCGCCCGCCCCCTCGACGTACGCCGCCTGCTCGGCCATCGTCGCGATCACCGGCTCCGGCGTCGCGGGGTCGAACTCGGTGGAGTCCGCCGCGGCGAGGCCGGCGACGTTCCGCGCGTACTCGATGACCATCGACTGCAGGCCGAGGCAGAGCCCGAGCGTCGGGATGCGGTTGGTGCGTGCGTGGGTGAGGGCACCGAGCTTGCCCTCGAGGCCGCGCACGCCGAAGCCGCCCGGGACGCAGATCGCGTCGACGTCCTCGAGCGCTCGCGCAGCCCCCGCGGGCGTCGCGCACTCGTCGGAGGGCACCCAGCGCAGGTGGACCTTCGTCGCGTGGGCGAACCCGCCGGCCCGCAGCGCCTCGGCCACGGAGAGGTAGGCGTCGGGCAGGTCGATGTACTTGCCCACGAGCGCGACCGTGACCTCGTCGGCCGGGTGGTGCACGCGGCGCAGCAGGTCGTCCCACGTCGTCCAGTCGACGTCGCGGAACGGCAGGTCGAGGCGGCGCACGATGTAGGCGTCGAGTCCCTCCCGGTGCAGCACCTTCGGGATGTCGTAGATCGACGGCGCGTCGGCCGCCGTCACGACCGCCTCCTCGTCGACGTCGCACATGAGGGCGATCTTGCTCTTGATCGACTGCGGCAGCTCGCGGTCGGCGCGGCACACGACCGCGTCCGGCTGGATGCCGATGGAGCGCAGGGCGGCCACCGAGTGCTGCGTCGGCTTCGTCTTCAGCTCGCCGGACGGCCCGATGTAGGGCACCAGCGAGACGTGGATGAAGAAGACGTTGCCGCGGCCGACCTCGTGGCGCACCTGGCGGGCCGACTCGAGGAACGGCTGGGACTCGATGTCGCCGACCGTGCCGCCGATCTCGTGGATGACCACGTCGATGCCCTCGCCGCCCATGGCGAGCATCCGGTCCTTGATCTCGTTCGTGATGTGGGGGATCACCTGCACGGTGTCGCCCAGGTAGTCGCCGCGGCGCTCGCGCTGGATCACCGTCGAGTAGATCTGCCCGGTGGTGACGTTGGCGATCTGGTTGAGGTCGGTGTCGAGGAACCGCTCGTAGTGACCGATGTCGAGGTCGGTCTCCGCACCGTCGTCGGTGACGAACACCTCACCGTGCTGGAAGGGGTTCATCGTGCCGGGGTCCACGTTCAGGTACGGGTCCAGCTTCTGCATCGTGACCGTGAGCCCGCGCGCCTTCAACAGGCTGCCGAGGCTGGAGGCGGTGAGCCCCTTGCCGAGCGAGGAGGCGACGCCCCCGGTGACGAATACGTGCTTCGTGGGGGTCGGGTTCTTCACGGGCTTCCACCCTACCGGAGAAATCGTCGTGGTCGGTCCAGGCGGGCTCGGAGCGGTGCGTGTCGACCGCCCCGAGCCGGTCACTCGCCGTCGGCGGTGTCGTCGTCGGTGCCGCCGGGCGCGCCCGCGGCGGCCACGGGCACGGCGCCGTCGTTGCCGAACGCACCCCACGCGCCGGCCACGCCGTCGCGGACCGCGGCGAGGCCCAGCACCGCGCTGACCTGGCCGACGAGCGTCTCGCCACCGTCCACGGTCGCCACGTCGCCGAGGTCCTCCGCCCGGAGCCGCGCGAGGTCGCCGTCGTCCCCGGAGTCGGTCGAGCCCACGACCACCTCACCGAGGGCCGCCGAGCCGAGGCCGCTGACGAGACCCGTCAGCAGCGCCGTGGCGGTCGCGTCATCGCGCTCCTCCCCCATCACCACGACGAGGAACGGCACGCGGCCCACCCGCTCGGTCGGCGCCGTGACGAGCTCGCCCGTCTCCATGACGTCGAGGATCGTGCCCGACGTCGTGTCCGCGGCTTCGCCCTCGGGCTGGGTGCTCACGACCGCCCGGCCGAGGAGACGGCCGATCCGCTCGTGCGACGCCAGGTCGCTCGGCACGGCGTCGCCGAGGTCGAGGTCCTCGGTCAGCTGCGTGGCGAGCGAGTCGACCATGCCCTGCTGGTCGGGGCTCGTGAGGTTGGTGCGCCCCTCGTAGCGACCCGCGATCTGCGCGCCGGCGGCCTCGAGCTGCGTGACGACCCCGTCCGTGATCTCCGTGTCCGCCCCCGCCAGGGAGAGCACGGCCACCTGCTGGCCGCTCAGGCGGTCGCCATAGAGCGTCGAGGCCGAGGCCTCGGCGAACTCGTCGCCGTACGCCGCGTGGGCGGAGGAGTCGGAGGTCTGCTGGGGGGCCGGCTCGTCGTCGTCGCGGCCCAGCTCGGAGAGCGGGCCGCCGCCGAGCACCACGCCGACGGCGAGGGCGGCGAAGACGGCGACGAGGGAGGCGACGTGGTGGCGGAACGAGATCACGGGAGGAGTCCTCGGAGGTAGTCGACGACGTCGCGGGACCAGGCGGCGATGTCCTCGCCCCACAGCTGGCCCGCCGGCGTCACGGCGATGGCGGCGACGAGCGCGACGAAGCCCGCGAGCACCAGCAGGAGCAGGTGCACGGGACGCAGGCGCCCGGAGTAGAGGGTCGGCACGGTCGAGGCGTCGACGAGGCGGCGCCCGACCTTGAGCCGGGTGAGGTAGGTGCTGGCCAGGCCGGAGCGCTGGCGGTCGAGGAAGTCGGGCAGCGTGGCGGCGACGCCGACGCCGACGATCACGGACGCCTGCTCGCGGTCGGCGACGAGCAGCGCGACGTCCTCGGCCGTCGCCTGGGTCTGCACCTTGTTGGGGCGCACGCCGAGGCGGTCGAGCTGCGCCGTGGCCTCGCGGCTGATCCCCTCGGGCACGACCGCGATGACGTCCGTCGCGGCCTTCAGCGCCTTCGTCGAGGGCAGAGCGGAGTCGACGCCGCTGCTGAGCACGACGACGTCGGCCGGGTGCCCCGCCTCGAGCAGGTCGTCGGCCGCGCGGTCCACGCCGATCACGACGGGACGCTGCTCGGCCATGAACCGTCGCAGGTCGCCCAGCTCGGCGGCGGAGCTCTCCCCGCGCACCACGAGCACGACCGGTCGACCCTCGATGGCCGTCTCGATCTCCGGCACGCCCTGACCGTGCAGCAGCAGGTCCTGCTCCCGGCGCAGGAACTCGCTGGCGTTGTGGGTGAACGTGTCGAGCTGGCTGGTCAGGCCCTCCCGGGCACCGGCGAGCAGGCGCTGCACGAGCGGCCCGTCGACCTCGCGCCCCTCGGCGAGCAGCGCGCCGTCCTTGTCGGCGGCGTGCACGGCGCCCTCGTGGACGCGGACGTCAGCGCCGTCCCGGATGGTCGTCAGCGCCGCCTCGCCGAGCGAGTCGACGACGAGCACGTCGGCGTCGACGAGCAGCTGGGGACCGCGGTTGGGGTAGCGGCCCGAGATCATCGGCTGCACGTTGAGCACCGCGGACACGCCGGCGTCGAGGAGCGCCTGGGCCGTGCTCGTGTCCATGTCGACGAGGTCGACGCAGGCGACGTCCCCGCTGCGGATGCGGGGCAACAGGTTCGAGACCCGGCGACCGACACGGACGGTGCCGCGGTGGCCGGGGAGGACGTCGGTGGCGTCGGAGCGCGTGCGGAGTCTCATGGCGGGACCATGGTGACAGCGATGGAGCCCCGGATCGCGCACCCCGGGCCGGGCGCGTCGGGTGGCACGGGCCACGGGCCCGGCGGGATCAGCCCGCGCGGGTCCGCGGCCGCCGGGAGCGGCTCGTCGCGGCCGTCGCGAGGAGCTCCCGGGCGTGGGCCACCGCGGTGTCGGACGACTCGAGGCCGGCCAGCATCCGGGAGAGCTCGTGCTCCCGCGCCGCGTCGTCGAGCACGTCGAGGCCCGAGCTGGTGACCGATCCGTCGCTCTCCTTGCGCACCACGACGTGCGTGTCGGCGTACGCCGCGACCTGCGGCAGGTGGGTGACCACCAGCACCTGCTTGTGCACGGCGAGCGCCGCGAGGCGGCGTCCGATCTCGATGCCTGCCTTGCCCCCGACCCCGGCGTCGACCTCGTCGAAGACGAAGGTCGGCACGGGGCTGGTGGCGGCGAGGGAGACCTCGAGCGCCAGCATGACCCGGGAGAGCTCGCCGCCGGACGCGCCCTTCGACAGGGGCCGCGGGTCGCTGCCGGTGTTGGCGGCCAGCAGCATCTCGACCTCGTCGAGGCCGTGGGCCGCGAAGCGCAGCCGCCGACCGTCGACCTCGAGCGGCTCCCGCTCGCCGTCACCCTCGCCGGGCGCGACCTCGACCTGGCGGACGGCGATGCGGAAGCGGGCGTGGGGCATGGCGAGGTGGGCGAGCTCCTCCTCCACCCGGGCCCCCAGGTCGGCCGCTGCCGACGCACGGGCGGCGCTGAGGGCCTGTCCCGCCGCCGCGAGGCGGCCGCGCAGCTCCGCCCGCCGCGCCTCGAGCGCGCCGACGCTGTCGTCGGCGAGGTCGATCTCGGCGAGCCGCCGCGCGGACCGCTCGCTCCAGGCGAGCACGGCGTCGATCGTCTCGCCGTACTTCCGCGTCAGCGCCGTCAGCGCCGCCCGTCGCTCCGAGACCGCGGCGAGCCGCTGCGGGTCGGTGTCGACCCCGGACGCGTACGACGCCACGTCGGCCGCCACGTCCGTCATCAGGTAGCCGACCTCGGCGAGCCGCTGGGCGAGCGCCGCGATGGCCGGGTCGTGCTCGACGACGCCGTCGAGGGCGTGCCGCGCCGCCGCGACGGCCCCGAGTGCGTCCGGCGTCCCCTGCTCGCTCGAGAGCGCCTCGCGGGCACGCTCGGCGGCCGTGCGGAGCTCGTCGGCGTACCCCAGCCGCGACTCCTCCGCCGCCAGCTCCTCGTCCTCCCCCGGCTGCGGCTCCACGGCGGCGATCTGCTCGAGACCGAAGCGGAGCAGGTCGGCCTCCTGGGCGCGCTCCGCGGCGTGGGTGACGACGTCGGCGAGCTCGCGCTCGACGGCGACGAGCTCGTCGAAGACCGTCCGGTACGCCGCAGCCAGCTCCCCGACCTCAGCGGCCCCGAAGCGGTCCAGGGCCTCGCGCTGTGCCACCGGACGGAGCAGCCGGTGCTGGTCGGACTGTCCGTGGACCGCCACGAGCGGGCCGGCCAGCTCGCCGAGCACCGCGACCGGGACCGAGGCGCCGCCGGCGAACGCGCGGCTGCGCCCCTCGGCGGCGATGTTGCGCGCCAGCACCACCCGGTCGTCCTCGGCGACGCCGCCGGCGTCCTCGACCGCCGCGGCGAAGCCACCGAGCCCCGACACGTCGACGACGCCCTCCACCCGGGCAGCTCGCGCCCCCGTGCGCACGGCGCCGGAGTCCGCGCGGCCGCCGAGCAGGAGTCCCAGGGCGGTCACCACCATCGTCTTGCCCGCGCCCGTCTCACCCGTGACGACCGTCAGGCCCGGGCCCAGCTGCAGGGTCGAGGAGTCGATGACCCCGAGCGAGCTGATCCGGATCTCCTCAAGCACCACGACCTCCGTCCCGCGCCTCGCGCTCGCTGCGTCGTCGTTCCGCGGCTCCGCGCCACCCCTCCACGGGGAGCCCGAACTTCGCCACCAGCCGATCGGCGAAGGGCGCCGCGTGCAGCCGCACCAGCCGCACCGGCTGGTCCGAGCGGGTGACCTCGATCCGAGCACCACGGGGCAGGTCCTCGGTGCGGCGGCCGTCGCACCAGAGCACGCCCGCCCCCACGCCCGCCCCCACGCCCGGGGCGACGAGCTCGACGGCGAGCACCGAGGTCGGCGCCACCACCATCGGCCGCGCGAACAGCGCGTGGGCCGAGATCGGCACCATGAGCAGCGCCTCGACCTCGGGCCAGACCACCGGGCCCCCGGCACTGAAGTTGTACGCCGTGGACCCGGTCGGCGTCGCCAGCACGACACCGTCGCACCCCCAGCGCGACAGCGGACGACCGTCGATCTCCACGACGACCTCGAGCATGCGTTCGCGCGAGGCCTTCTCGACCGAGGCCTCGTTGAGCGCGAAGGTGCGCGCGACGACCTCCTTGCCGTGGAACACGGTGACCGCGAGCGCGAGGCGCTCCTCGATGGCGTAGGCCCGCGCGAGGATCGCCTCGATCGTGGTCGCCACGGCGTCGGACTCGGCCTCGGCGAGGAACCCGACGTGGCCCAGGTTGACCCCCAGCAGCGGAGTGCCGGCCGCGCGCGTCCGCTCCGCGGCACGCAGGATCGTGCCGTCGCCGCCGATGACGACCGCGAGCTCGAGCCCGAGGCCCGGCAGCTCGTGGTCCTCCGCGACGTGCACGGGGCCCGGCACGCTCGCGAGCTCGAGGTCGGGCGCCTCGTCGGAGGGGACGACGACGTCCAGTCCTCCGCGCGCGAGCTCCCGCACCATCTCCTCGGCGACCGCGCGCGCGTCCTCGCGGCCCGTGTGCGTCAGCACGAGCACCCGGCGTGGTGCGTCGGTCACGACGACACCTCCTCGCCGTGCTCCGCCTCGGCCAGCGGTCCGCGGGCCACCTCGGCCTCGATCTCGGCGACGCCGATGCGCGCCGGCCCGTGACGCAGCCACACGAAGAACTCGACGTTGCCGGACGGGCCGGGCAGCGGACTGGTGACGACGTCGATCGCTCCCCAGCCGCGGGACGCCGCCGCGTCGGCCACCGTCGCGACGGCCTCGGTGCGCAGCCCGGGCTCGCGCACGACGCCGCCCTTGCCGACCCGCTCCTTGCCGACCTCGAACTGCGGCTTGACCATGAGGGCCAGGTCCCCGTCCGGGTCGGTCACCGCCACCAGCGCGTCGAGGACGAGGGTGAGGGAGATGAAGGAGAGGTCGCCGACGACGACACCGACCGGACCCGCCGTGTGCTCGAGGGTCAGGTCGCGGATGTTGGTGCGGTCACGCACGAGGACGCGCGGATCCTGGCGGATGCTCCACGCCAGCTGGCCGTAGCCCACGTCCGCCGCGACCACCTCGGCCGCCCCGCGGCGCAGCAGGACGTCGGTGAACCCGCCGGTCGACGCCCCGGCGTCGAGGCAGCGGCGCCCCGCCACCGTCAGCCCGCCGCGCGCGCCGAAGGCGTCGAGCGCACCGGTGAGCTTGTGGCCGCCGCGCGAGACGAAGTCAGGGCGGTCGGGATCCTCACGCACCACGATCGCGACGTCGGTGGTCACCCCGGTGGCCGGCTTCGTGGCGACGGCCCCGGAGACCCGCACGCGGCCCGCGGCGATGAGCTCGCTGGCGTGCTCGCGGGAGCGGGCGAGCCGGCGCCGTACCAGCTCGGCGTCGAGGCGCAGTCGTCGGGGAGGCACGGTCAGCCCGCCGTCGTGGCGTCGAGCACGCCGCGCAGCCCGAGGTGCAGTCGCTCGAAGACGGCGACGTGCTCCGCCACCGGGGCGCCGGCGAGGCTCCCGAGCTCCGCGAGCAGGGCGTCCACGTCGTCGTGGCCGGTGGGTGTCGGCGACACGGGTGCCGCGCGGTCGTCGAGGTCGACGTCGGGCGCACCTGGGTTCTCCGGCATGCGTCCGAGGCTACCGGTCGGTCGTCCCCGCGGCGGACGGCGCCACCGGGCTGTGGACAGCGGTCGTGTCCGCAGCCGTGCCCGTCGCGTCGAGGTGCTGCCAGCAGGCGACCGCGACGGCACGCCACCAGTCGGAGGCGGAGCCCTCGCCGTCGACGCGCAGCACGCCGTCGTGCACCGCGGCGCTCCAGCCACCGGTGTCCGCACGGCCCGTCACCCCGTCCCCGGTCGCGCCGGGCGCCACCGCGGGCTGCGGCTCCAGCAGCCCACCCAGGTCCGCTGCGACGTAGGTCGGCCGCTCCTCCGCCGGGCACGCCGCGAGCTCCGGTGCACCGGTGACTCCCGTCATGACGAGGAGCGTGGGTACGCCGACGGCACGGCCCCCGACGATGTCCGTGTCGATGCGGTCGCCGACCATGAGGGCACGCGTGGCACCGCACCGGTCGGTCGTGGTGTCGAGGAGCGGCCGCTCCGGCTTGCCGGCGACGGTCGGCGTCACTCCCGTGAACCGCCGCACCATGTCGACGAGCACGCCGTGCCCGGGCGCCACGCCCATCGGCGTCGGGATGGTGTGGTCGGTGTTCGACGCCACCCAGGGCAGACCGTCGCGGATCCGCACGGACGCCGCCATGATGTCGCGCCACAGCACGTCGGGGCCGTAGCCCGTGACCGCGGCGTCGGCGTCGTCCTCCACGCCGACGGGGACGAGCTCCTCGGCCGCCAGGGCCTCGAGCAGCCCCTCGGCCCCCAGGGCGAGCACGCGGGCACCCGCGCCGTACCGCTCCCGCAGCACGCGTGCCGCCGCCTGCGCCGACGTCACCACGTCGGCCTCCTCGGCCGGCACGCCCACCTCGGCGAGGTGCGCGGCGACCGTGCTGGGGGGACGCGAGGCGTTGTTCGTCACGAAGGCCAGGCGGGCGCCCCGCTCGCGCGCCTCCCCCAGGTACGCCGCGGCTCCGGGCACACCCGCCCGCCCGACGTACACCACGCCGTCGAGGTCGAGCATGACCACGTCGTGCTCCTCCGCCAACGCACCAGAAGTCGACTCCAGCACCACGCACCCCTTCGGTCAGCCTTGCCGCTGCACAATACGATGCGACAGTGGACCCCGCCGACGAGACCGCCGCCCACGCGGTCCGAGGGCCCTTCCGCCTCGCACCGTTCGGCGCGACGCGCCTCTCCCCCGCCCGGGTCGGGGACCCGGCGTCCGCACGCCTGCTCGCACGGCCCCACCGCGCGGTCACGGAACGCATCCAGCGCTGGCGACGCCTGGGCAACCTGACGCAGGACGACGCACCGGCGCTGTACGTCCACGAGTACAGCAGTCAGGGGCTCACCGTCCGCGCCGTGGTCGGCCTGGCCGACCTCGTGCCCGGCACCGGTACGCCGGCGATCCGCCCCCACGAGCACGTCGACCGCCGGCAGGCCGTCGAGCTCGCCGGTCGCATGCGGGCCATGCGGGTGAACCCCGCCCCGCTGCTGCTCGTGCACCGCGGCACCGCGGAAGCGCGCACCGCGATCGACGACGCCACCGACGCCGCCCCGGACACCGACTTCGTCGACCGCGCGGGCCAGCGTCACCAGTACTGGCGCGTCACGGATCCCGACCTCCAGGCACGCCTCGTCGCGGCACACCACGGAGCGGACCTCGTCGTGGCCGACGGGCACCACCGCCTCGCGGCCTACCAGCAGCTGCAACGCACCGAGCCCGGCACGGGCTGGGAGCACGGCTTGGTCATGATCGTCGACCAGACGTCCACGCCCCTCTTCCTCGGTGCCATCCACCGGGTGGTGCGCGGCATCGACGCCGCCGCCTTGGTCGACGCGGCGCGCGTCGCGCCGACAGCACGCCTCCGGGACCTCACCGCCGAGCAGCAGCTCCGGGCGCTCGGTCCGCAGACCATGGTCGTGACCGACGGCGAGCGCTCGTGGGCTGTCGACGTCGACGAGGGGGTCCTTCCGGTGGAGGTGCTCCACCGGGACCTGCTCAGCGTCGTCCCCGACCACACCATCGAGCACCACCACTCCGCCGAGAGCGCACTGGCGCGCCTCGTGTCGCCGGCCCGTCAGGACGAGCCACGCCTCGTGGTGCTCGTGCCCACGGTCGGCTACGACGCGCTCGCCCGCACCGTCGCTGCGGGGCGTCTGCTGCCCGAGAAGGCCACGTCGTTCCAGCCGAAGCCGAGCATCGGCGCGATGATGCGGGTGCTCTGAGCCGTCCTGACCGGGCCGAGCGCCCGTGCCGACGTGCAGAAATGAAAGTAGGGGTTGTCGTGACCCGAAGGTCACGACAACCCCTACTAGAAGAAATGTCCGGCGGCGTCCTACTCTCCCACGACCTCTCGATCGCAGTACCATCGGCGCTGAAAGGCTTAACTTCCGGGTTCGGAATGGGACCGGGTGTTTCCCTCTCGCTATGACCGCCGTAACTCTATTGACTTGACACCCACCCGCCCACCACCAACAACCCCCCACCAACGGGGAACCATCGACGGCTCGGGTGTGCATGGTGTGTTGTCTCAGACACCAGACAGTGGACGCGAACACTCACAAAAAGTTTCTCAATAACGCTTCGGCAGCACACACAGATTCTGCATGTCCTCTTCACAACACCCCACCAACAACCAGTCAGCGTGAGGGGTTTGTGTGGTGATGATGGCTTGTATGACAAGCCCTCGGCCTATTAGTACCGGTCGGCTAGGCATTACTGCTGTACACCTCCGGCCTATCAAACCAGTCATCTACTGGGGGCCTTAACCCATCAAGTGGGTGGGAAACCTCATCTTGAAACGTGCTTCCCGCTTAGATGCATTCAGCGGTTATCACTCCCGAACGTAGCTAACCAGCCGTGCCCTTGGCAGAACAACTGGCACACCAGAGGTTCGTCCATCCCGGTCCTCTCGTACTAGGGACAGCCTTTCTCAAGTTTCCTACGCGCGCGGCGGATAGGGACCGAACTGTCTCACGACGTTCTAAACCCAGCTCGCGTGCCGCTTTAATGGGCGAACAGCCCAACCCTTGGGACCTACTCCAGCCCCAGGATGCGACGAGCCGACATCGAGGTGCCAAACCATCCCGTCGATATGGACTCTTGGGGAAGATCAGCCTGTTATCCCCGGGGTACCTTTTATCCGTTGAGCGACGCCGCTTCCACATGCCAGCGCCGGATCACTAGTTCCGACTTTCGTCCCTGCTCGACATGTCTGTCTCACAGTCAAGCTCCCTTGTGCACTTACACTCAACACCTGATTGCCAACCAGGCTGAGGGAACCTTTGAGCGCCTCCGTTACACTTTAGGAGGCAACCGCCCCAGTTAAACTACCCATCAGGCACTGTCCCTGATCCAGATAATGGACCTAGGTTAGACATCTAGTACGACCAGAGTGGTATTTCAACGTTGACTCCACCCCAACTGGCGTCGAGGTTTCACAGTCTCCCACCTATCCTACACAAGCCGAACCAAACACCAATACCAAACTATAGTAAAGGTCCCGGGGTCTTTCCGTCCTGCCGCGCGTAACGAGCATCTTTACTCGTAGTGCAATTTCGCCGAGTCCACGGTTGAGACAGCGCCCAAGTCGTTACTCCATTCGTGCAGGTCGGAACTTACCCGACAAGGAATTTCGCTACCTTAGGATGGTTATAGTTACCACCGCCGTTTACTGGGGCTTAAGTTCTCAGCTTCGACACCAAAGGCGTCTAACCGGTCCCCTTAACCTTCCAGCACCGGGCAGGAGTCAGTCCGTATACATCGTCTTACAACTTCGCACGGACCTGTGTTTTTAATAAACAGTCGCTTGGGCCTGGTCTCTGCGGCCATCACCGCTACCACCAGCAAGTGGTGTCACGGATCCGGCCCCCCTTCTCCCGAAGTTACGGGGGCATTTTGCCGAGTTCCTTAACCATGGTTCGCTCGATCGCCTTGGTATTCTCTACCTGATCACCTGAGTCGGTTTGGGGTACGGGCGGCTCGTAACTCGCTAGAGGTTTTTCTCGACAGCATAGGATCATCGGCTTCCCCCATACGGGGTCCCCATCAAGTCTCAGGATCGTGATCAAACACAACCACCCGGATTTGCCTAAGTGGTTCCCTACACTCTTAGCCACGGAACAACCATCGCCGTGGTCCGACTACCTTCCTGCGTCACCCCATCACTTGACTACTACCAGCTCGGGTCCCGCGCTACGCCCGCGCGCCTCACCCCGAAGGGATCAGTCACACGGGTTTCGGACGGTTAGCATCACCAGGTTCGTCATGGGCGCTACTTCGCCGGTACGGGAATATCAACCCGTTGTCCATCGACTACGCCTGTCGGCCTCGCCTTAGGTCCCGACTTACCCAGGGCAGATTAGCTTGACCCTGGAACCCTTGATCATTCGGCGCACGTGTTTCTCACACGTGATTCGCTACTCATGCCTGCATTCTCACTCGTGTCGCATCCACGGCTGGATCACTCCGCCGCTTCACCCGCGACACGACGCTCCCCTACCCATCCACACACCCGTTAAGGCTCCTCACTCAAGAGGATGTGAATGCCATAGCTTCGGCGGATGACTTGAGCCCCGCTACATTGTCGGCGCGGAATCACTTGACCAGTGAGCTATTACGCACTCTTTCAAGGGTGGCTGCTTCCAAGCCAACCTCCTGGTTGTCACTGCGACTCCACATCCTTTTCCACTTAGTCACCGCTTAGGGGCCTTAGCTGATGGTCTGGGCTGTTTCCCTCTCGACTACGGAGCTTATCCCCCGCAGTCTCACTGCTACGCTCTAACGCCACGGCATTCGGAGTTTGGTTAACGTCAGTAACCTGGTCGGGCCCATCGGCTATCCAGTGCTCTACCTCCGAGGCGAAACACGTAACGCTGCACCTAAATGCATTTCGGGGAGAACCAGCTATCACGGAGTTTGATTGGCCTTTCACCCCTATCCACAGGTCATCCCCTCCATTTTCAACTGAAGTGGGTTCGGTCCTCCACGCAGTCTTACCCACGCTTCAACCTGCCCATGGATAGATCACTCCGCTTCGGGTCTTGATCGTGCTACTCAGACGCCCTATTCGGACTCGCTTTCGCTACGGCTTCCCCACACGGGTTAACCTCGCAACACAACGCAAACTCGCAGGCTCATTCTTCAAAAGGCACGCTATCACCCCGAACAAGTTCAAGGCTCTAACGGATTGTAGGCACACGGTTTCAGGTACTATTTCACTCCCCGCCAGGGGTACTTTTCATCTTTCCCTCACGGTACTTGTCCGCTATCGGTCACCGAGGAGTATTTAGGCTTAACGGGTGGTCCCGCCAGATTCACACGGAATTTCAGGGGTTCCGTGTTACTTGGGAATACGTCCACACAGCCAGAGCTTTACGTCTACGGGGCTATCACCCTCTACGGCCCCACTTTCCAATGGGCTTCGACTTCGACTCTGGTTTCTTACTGTGCGACCAGCCGGCAGACCGATCAAAACGCACCCCACAACCCCACATACGCAACCCCTGCCGGGTATCACACGTACATGGTTTAGCCTCTTCCGCTTTCGCTCGCCACTACTCACGGAATCACTGTTGTTTTCTCTTCCTACCGGTACTGAGATGTTTCACTTCCCGGTGTTCCCTCCACACACCCTATATATTCAGGTGCGGGTAACTGGACATGACTCCAGCTGGGTTTCCCCATTCGGACATCCCCGGATCAACGCTCGGTTGCCAACTCCCCAGGGCTTATCGCAGGCTCCAACGTCCTTCATCGGCTCTCGGTGCCAAGACATCCACCATGTGCCCTTAATAGCTTGTCAAACAAACCACAACACAACACAACCCCCAATCAAAGGGCATGCGCTGCGAAAAGAAACGCTGCAAAATCTATCGCAAACTACCAAGCACTATTAATAAGATGCTCGCGTCCACTGTCCAGTTCTCAAACAACACACCCACCAACCCCCCACCACCAACCACAAAGGCCAGGTGATGAGACAAAGGAGGCAACCCCACCCCATCAAGGAACGAACCCCTCAAGGATGAAGCCCTTGGTACTGAAGTATCACTCGCGTGATCCCTCAGGACCCAACAGTGCGCCACACAGACAACCAACCACCCCGACGCCCCCCACGTTCCCCACACCACTCCCCAGTCACCCAGGAAGGCTGCAGTACTAGCGAGGAACACCCAGACAACCGGATGCCCTTCATCGACGATTCCACAAAAGAGCCGCCACACAATTAAAAGCCCCCGCACCACGATTGGCACGAGCAGCAGACGTGTGACTGATAAAAGCTCCTTAGAAAGGAGGTGATCCAGCCGCACCTTCCGGTACGGCTACCTTGTTACGACTTCGTCCCAATCGCCAGCCCCACCTTCGACGGCTCCCTCCCACAAGGGGTTAGGCCACCGGCTTCGGGTGTTGCCGACTTTCGTGACGTGACGGGCGGTGTGTACAAGGCCCGGGAACGTATTCACCGCAGCGTTGCTGATCTGCGATTACTAGCGACTCCGACTTCATGGGGTCGAGTTGCAGACCCCAATCCGAACTGAGACCGGCTTTTTGGGATTCGCTCCCCCTCACGGGATCGCAGCCCTTTGTACCGGCCATTGTAGCATGCGTGAAGCCCTGGACATAAGGGGCATGATGACTTGACGTCATCCCCACCTTCCTCCGAGTTGACCCCGGCAGTCTCCTATGAGTCCCCACCACCCCGAAAGGCGTGCTGGCAACATAGGACGAGGGTTGCGCTCGTTGCGGGACTTAACCCAACATCTCACGACACGAGCTGACGACAGCCATGCACCACCTGTACACCGGCCAAAAGGAGGCCACATCTCTGCAGCTTTCCGGCGTATGTCAAACCCAGGTAAGGTTCTTCGCGTTGCATCGAATTAATCCGCATGCTCCGCCGCTTGTGCGGGCCCCCGTCAATTCCTTTGAGTTTTAGCCTTGCGGCCGTACTCCCCAGGCGGGGCGCTTAATGCGTTAGCTGCGGCACGGAACCCGTGGAATGGATCCCACACCTAGCGCCCAACGTTTACGGTGTGGACTACCAGGGTATCTAATCCTGTTCGCTCCCCACACTTTCGCTCCTCAGCGTCAGGTAATGCCCAGAGAACCGCCTTCGCCACCGGTGTTCCTCCTGATATCTGCGCATTTCACCGCTACACCAGGAATTCCATTCTCCCCTGCATACCTCTAGTCTGCCCGTATCGGAAGCAAGCCAGGTGTTAAGCACCTGGTTTTCACTCCCGACGCGACAAACCGCCTACGAGCCCTTTACGCCCAATAATTCCGGACAACGCTCGGACCCTACGTATTACCGCGGCTGCTGGCACGTAGTTGGCCGGTCCTTCTTCTCCCCTTACCGTCACTTGCGCTTCGTCAGAGGTGAAAGAGGTTTACAACCCGAAGGCCGTCATCCCTCACGCGGCGTTGCTGGATCAGGCTTTCGCCCATTGTCCAATATTCCCCACTGCTGCCTCCCGTAGGAGTCTGGGCCGTGTCTCAGTCCCAGTGTGGCCGGTCACCCTCTCAGGCCGGCTACCCGTCGAAGCCTTGGTGAGCCACTACCTCACCAACAAGCTGATAGGCCGCGAGCACATCCCTCACCACTAAACGCTTTCCACCACACCCCATGCGAGACGTGGTCATATCAAGTATTAGCCGCAGCTTCCCGCGGTTATCCCTGAGTGAGGGGCAGATTACTCACGTGTTACTCACCCGTTCGCCGCTCGAGTACCCCGAAGGGCCTTTCCGCTCGACTTGCATGTGTTAAGCACGCCGCCAGCGTTCGTCCTGAGCCAGGATCAAACTCTCCATTGAAAACAAAACACGAGAAAACCCGTGCTTCAACAATAAACAGAGCCATCTTCCTGACAGAAACAAACACCGACATCCATATAGACATCGATATCATCGTCTCTACCAAAGAAACATCAACCCCACCCAAACAACCAAAGCTGGCCACCGAGCAGAGCCGACGAGGCAAAAACAAACAAACTAATTCGTCGACTTATATGACACACTGTTGAGTTCTCAAGAATCACACGCGCACCGCTT
>NZ_JAAGXA010000006.1 GCF_010686755.1 Nocardioides zeae
GCTCTGTGCAACGAGAACCCACCACAGACCAACTCGAAGAACTCATCACGCGTCTCATACGAGAACACCTTCGGCAACGCCCACACCCCTCATCAAGCAGGCGTTGCTTAGACCGATGGACTCCGCCATGGTCGAAGCGGCGTGTTCCCCGGTCGACCGGGGAAAGTGTCGGCCCCTTCAGCGGAACGGCCGCATGAGCTCCCGCAGCAGGCCGGCGAGCGCGTCGCGGTCGGGGGCGGGGAGCTCGGCGAGCAGGGCCGCCTCCGCGTCGACCAGCGCGGCGAAGGCGTTGTCGACGGCGGTCTTGCCCTCGGCGGCGAGCCGGACGAGCACGCCGCGGCGGTCGTGGGGGTCGGGGAGGCGCTCGACGAGGCCGCGGGCGACGAGGCGGTCGACGCGGTTGGTCATCGTGCCGCTGGTCACGAGCGTCTCGCGCAGGAGGCGGCCGGGGGACAGCTCGTAGGGTTCGCCCGCGCGACGCAGCGCCGCCAGCACGTCGAACTCCCACGTCTCGATGCCGTGCTCCGCGAAGGCCCGGCGCCGGGCGAGGTCGAGGTGCTTGGAGAGCCGGCTGATGCGGCTGAAGACCTCGACGGGGCCGAGGTCGAGGTCGGGTCGCTCGCGCGCCCACGCCTCCGTCAGGTCGTCCACCTCGTCCCGCATGCCCCGCATCGTAGCCGCGATCGAGAATCTTGACATCAAGATGTCGGGGGCGCACCGTGGGTGGCATGGCCTGGGACCCGAGCGACTACCTGACCTACGCCGACGAGCGCGGCCGTCCGTACGGCGAGCTCCTGGCCCGCGTCGCCGTGGAGCCCGACCGGGTCCGGCGCGTCGTCGACCTCGGGTGCGGCCCCGGCAACCTCACGGCGCTGCTCGGACGCCGCTGGCCCGACGCCACGGTCGTCGGTGTCGACTCCTCGCCGGAGATGCTCGAGCGCGCCCGGCGCGACCACGCCGACGTGCCGGGCCTCTCCTTCGCGCGCGGCGACGTCCGCACGTGGACCGCGTCGGCCCCCGTCGACGTCCTGCTGTCCAACGCGACGTACCAGTGGGTGCCGGGGCACCTCGACCTCCTGCCGGGCCTGCTCGCGCAGGTCGCGCCCGGGGGAGTGCTCGCGTTCTCGGTGCCGGGCAACGTCGACGAGCCGAGCCACGTGCTGCGCCGGGAGCTGGCGGCGACCGCGCCGTACGCCATGTTCACCGCCGGCGTCGCCGACCCGGCGGCGCACGACGCGGCGGCGTACCTCGGCGTGCTCGCCGGCGCCGGCGCGCAGGTCGACGCGTGGGAGACCACCTACCTCCACGTGCTCCGCGGCGAGGACCCGGTGCTGACGTGGATCAGCTCGACCGGCGCCCGGCCCACGCTCGAGGCGCTGCCCGCCGACCTGCGCGAGCGGTTCCGCAGCGAGCTCGGGGAGCTGCTGCGCGCGGCGTACCCCACCACGGTGGTCGGCGGCGAGCCCGCCGTCGTGCTGCCGTTCCGGCGCGTGTTCGTCGTCGCACGGCGTGTGGACGGCGTGGTTACCGAGCAGTAAGGTTCGGGCCATGTCCGCCGTGCTGAACCTCTGGAAGCAGACCACGCAGCTGCCCGTCGTCGGGTCCCTCGTGGGGAAGCGGGTGTTCTCGCTGGCGTTCGCCCAGAAGGCGCCCTACTTCGCCACGATCCGGCCGCGGTTCACCGAGCTGCGTCCCAACTATGCGGAGCTGCTCATCCCGAAGCGCCGCGGCGTGCACAACCACATCGGCACGGTCCACGCGATCGCGCTCTGCAACGGTCTCGAGGCCGCGATGGGAGCGCTCGCGGAGGTCACCATCCCCGCGGACAAGCGCTGGATCCCCAAGGGCATGGACGTGGCGTACACGGCCAAGGCCGACAGCGACATCCGGTGCATCGCCGAGACCGACCCGGAGCAGTGGACGGGCGACGACCCGGACCTGCCGGTGCGCGTGCGCGGGGTGCGGGCCGACGGCGAGGTCGTCATCGAGGGCGTCATCCGGCTCTGGGTGACGCCGAAGAAGCGCTGAGCCCCTCCGACGTCACCCAGGCGTCCCGCCCCCCGGCAGGTCGCGGTCAGACGGTGCGCTGGTCGGCCGTCCCCACGGCCGACACCTCCAGCTGCTTCTTCTCGCCGACGAAGCGTCGCTGCACGACGTTGGCGAGCGCGGTGAGCAGCAGGTTGAGCACGAGGTAGATGCCCGCGATGACGATGAACACGGGCACGTGGTTCTGGAACTCCAGGTAGAGCGGCCGCGCGAGCGCGGTCAGGCCCGGCGCCGCGATGGCGTAGCCGAGGCTCGTGTCCTTCAACGTCACCACGCACTGGCTGATGATGGCCGGGATCATGATCTTCACGGCCTGCGGCAGCAGGATGATCCAGACGACCTGGGTCTTGCGCATGCCGATGGCGTACGCCGCTTCCGCCTGCCCCGAGGGCACCGCCAGGATGCCGGCACGGAACACCTCCGCGAGCACGGCGCCGTTGTAGAGCGACAACGCCCACACGACGCACCAGAACGGGCCGGTCGAGCCGTTGTAGATGCCGTAGACCGAGAAGAAGAAGATCATCAGCATCAGGACGGGGACGGCGCGGAAGAACTCGACGAGCGCCCAGGACGGGACGCGCACGACGGCGTGGTTCGACAGCTTGCCGATGCCGAGCACGAGGCCCAGCAGGACGGCGCCGACGATGCCGCCGGCGGCCATCTTCAGCGTCTCGAGGACGCCGTCGACGAGGATGCGCTCCAGGTAGGCGGGGGTCACGAAGACCTCCCACTTGTCCCCCTCGAGCTGGCCGCTCGACGAGAGCCGCCAGCCCACCAGCGCCAGGAGGGCGAGGAGGGCGACGACGGTCAGGACCGTGTAGAGACGGTGCCGCCGGACGGTCTTGGGACCGGGGGCGTCGAACAGGACACTCGTGCTCATCGCGCGACCCTCCAACGTCGTTCCATGCGGTTGCTGGCGAAGGACACGATCTCGACGAGCAGCACGAAGCCGCCGGCGAACACCGCGAGCAGCCACCACCGGTCACCGGGGTTGGCGTCGGTGAGCTGCTTGAGCTGGTAGGCCGTCTCGAGCACGGTGATGGCGATGGCCACGGTGGTGTTCTTGAGCAGCGCGATCTGGGTGCTCGCCAGCGGGGGCAGCGCGGCGCGGAACGCCTGCGGCAGCACGACCTGGCGCATCACCCCCGCGAACGGCAGGCCGATCGCCCGGGCCGCCTCGGCCTGGCCCACCGGCACCGCGTTGATGCCCGAGCGGATGGCCTCGCAGACGAAGCACGCCGTGTAGAGCGTGAGGCCGACGACCGCCGTGGCGAACGCGTTGGTCATGCGGATGTCGCCCCACCCGGTCGGGATGACGATGTCGACGAACCGGAAGGTCACGCCGATCTTCGGCCCCGCGTAGTAGAGGAAGAGCAGCACGACGAGCAGCGGGATGTTGCGCACCGACGTCACGTAGACGCCGGCGGCGCGGCGCATGATCGCCACCGGGCCGACGCGCAGGGCGGCCAGGAACGTGCCGAGCACGAGCGAGCCGATGCCGGCGGCGACGAACAGCAGGATCGCGGTGACGAAGCTGATGACGATCGCCTGGTAGTTCTCGGTGATCGCGGTCATGCGGCTCCTCGGGGTTCAGGGCCTCGGCGCCCACCGGCCCGGGACGACCCGCGGTCGTCCCGGGCCAGCGGCCGCGGGGGGAGGTGGATCAGGAGCAGGAGTCGAGCGTCGGGGGCTCGGGGGTCTCGGCACCCGAGGCGCCGAGGGTCTCCTCGAAGGCGTCCGCCCACGAGCCGTCCTCGAACGACTCCTCGAGCACGCCGTTGATCCACTCGCACATCTCGGGACGCTCGAGGCTGTAGCCGACGCCGATGCGCTCCTCGGAGAACTCGGGGCCGACGACCTTCAGCGCGCCGTCGTACTGCGCCGCGAGGCCCAGCAGGATCGAGCCGTCCGTCGACATGGCGGGCACGGTGCCGTCCGCGACCTGCTCGGCGCAGAGGCTGTAGGTGTCCGCGGGGACGCCGACCGCGCCGGCCTCGGTGACGTTCTCCAGCGAGGTCGAGCCGGAGGCCGAGCAGACCTCCTGGCCCTGGAGGTCCTCGATCGACTCGACGTCGCTGTCCTCGGGCACCAGCACCTGCTGGCCGGTGAGGAAGTACGGACCCGCCTGTCCGACGAGCTCGCGCCGGGCGTCGGTGATGGAGTACGACGCGGCGACCAGGTCGACGCGGCCCGACTGCAGGTAGGGCTCGCGGTTGTCGGAGATGGTCTCCTCGTAGTTCACCTTGCTGGTGTCGTCGGGGTCGATGCACAGGTCGGCGATCAGCAGCTTGGCGATGGCGACGTCGAACCCGCGGGGCAGGTCGTCGTTGGTGCCCTTGAAGCCGAGACCCGGCTGGTCGAACCGGACGCCCACGTTGATCTCGCCCGCGTCGGCCAGCTCCGCCATGCGGGAGCCGTCCTCGAACTTGCCGTCGCAGTCGTCGTCGGCCTCCACCGTGGTGTCGGCACCGCCCACGGCGTCGTCGTCGCTGCCGGCGTCGCCACAGGCGGCCAGGGACGCGGCGAGCACCACGCCCGAAGCCGCGGCCATCATCCTCGTGAGTCGCATCTGTTCCTCCTCGCTCCCCCTCGGTGGGGAGCAGATCGATCCGGTGGGTGGGTCGCGGCGCAGGGAACGCGCCGGATCAGGTCAGGTTCAGGTCAGTGCTTGAGGATCTTCCCGAGGAAGTCCTTGGCCCGGTCGCTCTGCGGGTTGGTGAAGAACTCCTCGGGGGTGTTCTCCTCGACGATCTGCCCGTCGGCCATGAACACGACGCGGTCGGCGGCCGTGCGGGCGAAGCCCATCTCGTGGGTGACCACGATCATCGTCATGCCGCCCTGCGCGAGGCTGACCATGACGTCGAGGACCTCCTTGATCATCTCCGGGTCGAGCGCCGAGGTGGGCTCGTCGAAGAGCATGACCTTGGGCTCCATCGCCAGCGCGCGGGCGATGGCGACGCGCTGCTGCTGGCCGCCGGAGAGCTGCGCGGGGTACTTGTCCGCCTGGTGGCCGACGCCCACCCGGTCGAGGAGCTCGCGGGCCTTGCGCTCGGCGTCGGCCTTCGACTGGCCGCGCACCTTGATGGGCCCCAGCGTCACGTTCTCGAGGATCGTCTTGTGGGCGAAGAGGTTGAAGCTCTGGAACACCATGCCGACCTCGGCGCGGAGGTTCGCGAGCGCCTTGCCCTCCTGGGGGAGCGGCTGGCCGTCGAGCGTGATGGTGCCCTCGCCGACCGTCTCGAGGCGGTTGATGGTGCGGCACAGGGTCGACTTGCCCGAGCCCGACGGGCCGATGACCACGACGACCTCGCCGCGGTGCACGGTCAGCTCGATGTCCTGGAGCACGTGGAGCTGGCCGAACCACTTCTGCACGCCCGACAGCACGACCAGGGGCTCGCCCTGACCTGCCGGCGCCGGGCCTTTCTCCAGCGTCGTCATGCCGCGGGAACCTAGTGCCGCATAGTCCTTTCGGGCCAGTCTCCCTGGTCCTCGCGTGTCAATCGGGACCGATTCGTGACCGTAGGTCCAGGTACGGCGGGGCGTCCGACTCGGCGGGGGCGCGCTCCGCGCCGTACCCTGGGCCGGTCATGCCTGAGACCGCCACGCCCGCCCCGCGCACCTACGACGTCCGCACGTTCGGCTGCCAGATGAACGTGCACGACTCCGAGCGCCTGACCGGCCTGCTCGAGGACGCCGGGATGGTCAAGGCCCCGGCCGGCGAGGACGCCGACGTCGTCGTGCTCAACACCTGCGCGGTGCGGGAGAACGCGGACAACAAGCTCTACGGCAACCTCGGCCACCTCGCGCCGGTGAAGGCGCGACGGCCGGGCATGCAGATCGCCGTCGGCGGCTGCCTCGCCCAGAAGGACCGCGGCGAGATCACCCGCAAGGCTCCCTGGGTCGACGTCGTCTTCGGCACGCACAACATCGGGTCGCTCCCGGTGCTGCTCGAGCGGGCGCGGGTGGCGGAGGAGGCGCAGGTCGAGATCCTCGAGAGCCTCGACGTCTTCCCCTCGACGCTGCCGACGAAGCGGGAGTCCGCCTACGCGGCGTGGGTCTCGATCTCGGTCGGCTGCAACAACACCTGCACCTTCTGCATCGTGCCCAGCCTCCGCGGCAAGGAGAAGGACCGCCGCCCGGGCGACGTGCTCGCCGAGATCGAGGCGCTCGTCGCCGAGGGCGTCACCGAGGTGACGCTGCTGGGGCAGAACGTCAACGCGTACGGCGTCGAGTTCGGCGACCGCCAGGCGTTCTCCAAGCTGTTGCGGGCCTGCGGCGAGATCGAGGGCCTCGAGCGCGTGCGGTTCACCTCGCCCCACCCGGCCGAGTTCACCGACGACGTCATCGAGGCGATGGCGGAGACGCCGAACGTCATGCCCTCGCTCCACATGCCGCTGCAGTCGGGCTCCGACACGGTGCTCAAGGCGATGCGCCGGTCCTACCGGCAGAAGAAGTTCCTCGGCATCATCGAGCGCGTGCGCGCCGCGATCCCCGACGCCGCGATCACCACCGACATCATCGTGGGCTTCCCGGGCGAGACCGAGGCCGACTTCGCGGACACCCTCCACGTCGTGCGCGAGTCCCGCTTCTCGGGCGCGTTCACGTTCCAGTACTCCACCCGCCCCGGCACCCCCGCCGCCACCATGGAGGACCAGATCCCCAAGGCGGTCGTGCAGGAGCGCTACGAGCGTCTCGTCGCGCTCGTCAACGAGATCGCCTGGGAGGAGAACCGGCGCCTCGAGGGCCGCCGCCTCCAGCTCATGGTCGCCGAGGGCGAGGGTCGCAAGGACGCCGCGACCTCGCGCCTCTCCGGCCGTGCTCCCGACAACCGGCTCGTGCACTTCGCGGCCGACTTCTCGCTCGTCGAGGGCCAGGTGCCGCGACCGGGCGACATGGTCGAGGTCGAGGTCACGTACGGCGCGCCCCACCACCTCGTCGCCGACGGGCCCGTGCTGGCGGTGCGCCGCACCCGGGCCGGCGACGCGTGGGAGCGGCGCACGGCCGAGCCCGCCGCGCCGTCGGGGGTCTCGCTGGGCATGCCCACGGTGGGCGCACCCGCCCCGCTCCCGCCCGCCGTCGACGGGTGCGCGGTGCGCTGAGGCGGTCCGCCGTCCCTCAGCCGTCGAGCCCGCGCCCGATCCCGCGAGCGGTGACCTCCAGCGCCGCGACGTGGCGCTGGATGGTGGCCTCGAGGCGCGGCAGGACGATGCCGATGGCCGCGACGACCTCGCCGCGGCGCCGCACCGGCACGGCCACCGAGCAGGCGCCGAGGGTCATCTCCTCGTAGGTGACCGCGTAGCCGTTGCGCTCCACCTGGTCGAGCTGGGCGCGCAGCCGTGCCGGCTGGGTGATCGTGTAGGCGGTCAGGCGCTGCAACGAGGCCATCACCTCCACGCGCACCTGCTCGGGGGCGTGTGCGAGGAGCACCTTGCCGACCCCGGTCGCGTGCAGGGGCAGCCGCGCCCCGACCGAGCTCACCGCCGGCACGGAGGAGTGACCGGCCAACCGGTCGAGGTAGAGCGCGTGGCCGCGGTCGCGCACCGCGAGGTGCACGGTCGCGCGCGTCGTGCCGTAGAGGTCGTGCAGGTAGGGCGAGGCCACGTCGCGCAGGCCCCGCTGCACCGGGGAGAGCAGCCCCAGGTCCCACAGGCGACGCCCCACGACGTAGCGCCCCTCGGGGTCCCGGGTGAGCGCTCCCCACGCCACCAGGTCCCCGACGAGGCGGTGTGCGGTCGGCACGGGCAGGGACGCGCGCGCGGCCATCTCGGTGAGCGTCAACCGGCGGTGGCGCTCGTCGAAGGCGCCCAGCAGCGACAGCGCCCGCATCGTGACGGTGCCGCGGCCGGTCGTCTCCGGAGGTGATGAGACGTGGGTCACGCCGCTCATGGTGCCAGGATCATCCGGCCGCGATGCTGCTTTTGACCCCATCGACCAGGGCTCGGCGGCGCTGCTCGACCACGAGCCGACCGGGCGCCACCGGCACGTCGTGCCGCACGGCGTCGAGGACCTCGGCGTGCAGCGCGTCGAGCTCGTCGACGAACTCCGCGTGGGCGATGACGTAGGCGTCGTTCGCCCGGACGGCGTCGACGACGCACGCCGCCAGCACGGCCGGGTCCATCGCGCTCTCCTGCGCCTGGGCGAACTCGGCGTTCACCGGGTCCTGCGCGGCGTCGAAGGCCGTCGCGTCGTCCGCCCCGGCGCCGCCGACCGCGTCGAGGATCCGGGTGCGGGTGAGGCCCGGGCACAGGCAGGTGACGCCGATCCGCTCCGGCGCGAGCGCCAGACGCAGGGAGGCGCTCAGCCCGCGTACGGCGAACTTCGTCGTCGTGTAGATGCCGCCGGCGTCGAGCATCGGGATCAGCCCCGCCATCGACGCGGTGTTGACCACGTGGCCGCCCCGTCCGTGCCGGCGGATCCGCGGCACGACGGTGACGACGCCGTTCACGACGCCGCCCAGGTTGACGGCCAGCATGCGGTCCCAGTCGTCGTACCCCGCCGTGCTCATCGGGGCCGCGAGACCGATGCCCGCGTTGTTGACGAGCAGGTCGATGCCGCCGAGGTGCTCCTCGACGCGGTCCGCCACCGCGGCGAACGCGACGCGGTCGGTCACGTCCAGCCGGTGCAGCGCCAGCGTCCCGGACCGGCCCGCGATGCCGAGCACGCGCTCGGCATCGGCCAGGTTCGCCTCGCTGTGGTCGGCGACCGCCACCGCCATGCCCTCGTCGAGGAGCGCGGCGGCGACGGCCAGCCCGATACCGCTCGCGCCGCCGGTGACGAACGCGGTCCGGCCCTCGAGCTCACGCACCGCTCACACCACCGCGGAGATCGCGAGGTCGGACAGCCGCTGGAAGCGCAGGACGTTGTCGCCCTCCTCCATGGCGCCCGCCGTGAGGCAGACGAAGGTGACGTCGTTCTCGGGGTCGACCCAGAAGAGCGTCGACCCGGCGCCGTAGTTGCCGAAGGTCCGCGGCGACGTCATCGTGCCGAAGAAGGACGGGGCCACGCCCGTTCCCGAGAGCGCGAAGCCGAAGCCCAGGTTCCCGGGGCCCACCTCCCAGCCGCGTGCCTCCGCGATGCGGCGGTAGAGGTCGTTCGGCTCGTCCCCGGTCTGCACCCGCGTGACCTTGTCGATCACTGCCCGCGAGAGCAGCGGCTCGCCGGACTCGTCGAGGCCGTTGCGGCGGTACATCTCCGCCAGCAGGAAGAGGTCGTGAGCGGTCGTGACCGACCCGACCCAGGGCATCTCGGCGTCGCCGTCGATGACCTCGTTGAGGATCTCGAGGTCGGAGGCCGTCAGCCAGCCCTCCTCGCCGAAGACGGCGCGGATGGGAACGATGCGCGACGCGAGCCGCTCGGGCAGGCCGAAGGCGGTGTCGACCATGCCGAGCGGGTCCAGCACCTCGCGCTGCATCGAGTCGCTGAACCTGGCGTCGCCGTTCACCCGGCGGCACATCTCGCCCATCAGCGCGTGGTTGAGCGCGGGGGAGTAGTTGACGACGCTGCCCGGCACGGCGGCGAGGGGCAGCTCGCAGATCGCGGCGACCACGTCGCTGAGGTCGCCGAGGCGGCGGTAGGGCAGCGGCTCGGGGGTGACGACCATCCCGGCGCGGTGGGTCAGGAGGTGGCCGAGGGTCACACGCTCCTTGTTCGCGGCGAGGAAGCGGTCGTGCCCCAGGAACTCGGGGATCACGTCGACGACGCGGGTGTTGAAGGAGAGCAGGCCCCGGTCGATCGCGTTGTAGACCAGCGTGTTGGTCAACGCCTTCGACACCGAGAGCACGCGGAACACGTCGCTGCGGCTGGCGTGGCGCCCCGCGACGACGTCGGTGCTGCCGAGGGCGGTGTCGAGGACGACCTCGCCGTGACGGGCGACCTTGACGACGGCGCCGTGGTAGAGCCCGCGCTCGATGTCCGCCTCGATCGCCGAGGTCAGGCGGTGCAGCTGGCGGTTGCTCATGCCGCTGGTGGTGCCACGGGGCCCGGGGGTGGTGGCCGCTGCCTGGTCGGGCGCGGTGGGGGGTGCGGTGAGGGTCATGTCGTCTCCTGGTCGGACGGTGGGGTCGGGGTGGGCGGGTCAGCCCAGGGGGCTCGCGGCGAGGGCGCCGCCGTCGATCGGGATCACGGCGCCGGTGAGGTAGCCGGCCTCGGGGCCGAGGAGGAAGCACGCCAGCTCGGCTGCCTCGCTCGGCCGTCCGAGACGTCCCAGCGGCACGCCGGCGACCATCGCGCCGGCGCCGCTCTCGCCGTGGAACTCCTTGAGGGGTGCCTGGAGGGGGGTGTCGGTCATGCCGGGGGCCAGGCAGTTGGCGCGGACGCCGAGGGGTGCCCCCTCCACGGCAGCGACGCGGGTCAGGCCGATGACGCCGTGCTTGGCGCCGGTGTACGCCGCCAGGCCCGTGCCCGCGGTCAGCCCGGCGACCGACGAGGTCGTGACGATCCGGCCGCCGCCGGGCCGCTGCGCGAAGTGGCGCAGTGCCGCACGCAGGCCGAGGAAGACGCCGCGGAGGTCGACGGCGACGACCTCGTCGAACTCGTCGACCTCGGTGTCGGCGAGGCTGGCGAAGCGACCGGGCACGGCCGCGTTGAGGAACACCCCGTCGTAGCGCCCGAAGGCCTCGACCGCTGCCCGGTCGTAGGCCGCGACGTCCTCCTCCGCGGCGACGTCGGCCGCGACGACGAGGAGCCGGTCGCCGCCGAGGTCGCCGGCGACCCGGTCGAGTCCCGCTGCGTCGCGGTCGACGAGCACGACGGCGTGGCCCCGCTCGTGCAGGAGCCGCACGGTCGCCTCCCCGATGCCGCTCGCTGCGCCCGTCACGACGACGGTCCCCGGCTGCTCGCCCATGTCGTTGATCTCCTTCTCGCGGGTGCTCCGCGGGGGTTCCCCGCCGACGTGCCGCGGGTGGGTGGCGGCCGTCGTCCAGGGTCGGGCGACGTCGTGCCGCCGACCCCCGAACTGTCGACGACGCGGCGTGACCGGAGCCACATCGGGCTTCCGTCAGACGGAAGTCGACGCGTGCCAAGGCGATCGTGGCCTGCCCATCCTTCTGCCGGCCGACAGCAGCACGACGCAGCAGCCGGCCCCCCGGCCCACCGGGACCCCTCAGCACTCGGGGTGCTGCGGCCCACGGGTGCCGCCGACCCGACCAGGTGTCGTCCGACGGCCCCGCACCACCACCAGAAAGGCAACACGATGATGCACGCACGACTCCGCAAGCCCGCGGCCGCCGGCCTCGCGGTCCTCGCGACCTGCACGCTCGTCGCCGGCTGCAGCCGCGGCCCCGGCACGACGGGTGCGGCCGCCTCGGGTGGCGAGCAGGTCGAGATCGACCTCGGCGACCAGACGGTCACCGTCTCGGGCCCGCCGCGGATCGCCGTGGTGCTCCCCGGCACCAACAACAGCTACCTGCAGGCGCAGATCGACGAGGTCGAGGACGCGGTCGCCGAGATCGAGGGCGCCACCTACACCGTCTTCGACGGCAAGTTCGACCCGACGACGCAGTTCAACGCGCTCACCAACATCGTGCAGGGCGGGCAGTACAACGCGATCCTCCTGCCCTCGCTCGACTCGAACCTCAACTGCAACGTGGCCTCGAAGGTCGCCCCGGAGAACGACATCGTCGTGGTCGCCATGACCACCGCGCTCTGCGGTCGCACGACGAACGAGGGCGAGGAGCTCTGGCAGCCGGGCACGCTCACCTACCTGGGCGGGGTCGACACGGTCGACTACTGGACCGACTACCTCGAGTACGTCATCGCCGAGAACCCCGGCGAGCAGAAGATGGTGGTCCTGAAGGGACCCGACAACATCGGCATCACCATCAACCTGGACGCCGCGATCGAGAAGGTCACGGCGGAGCACCCGGAGCTCGAGATCGTCGGCCAGGCCAACACCGACTACTCGATCCCGGACGGCAACGAGAAGGCGACGTCGCTCCTGCAGGCCCACCCCGACGCCACGATCGTCTTCTCGGCGTACGTGACCCTCACCCAGGGCGCCGTGCAGGCCGTGGAGGCCGCCGGCCTCGAGGGCGACGTGAAGATCTACGACAAGGGCTCCTCGGAGTACTCGTTCGAGCAGCTGGCCGCCGGCACGATCGAGGCCACCGCCCCGGAGTACCCGCGCACGATCGTCCGCAAGGCCGTCGAGGTGCTCGGCCAGGCGTTCGCCGGCGAGGAGGTCCAGCGCTTCTACCCGAACAGCGGCGCACCGCTGCCCGAGGGCGCCGACCCCGAGACCGGCTTCTTCGTGATCACGGAGGACACCGCGGCCGACTTCCAGCCGGAGTCCTGATGGGCGCCCCGGAGGCCTCGGCGCCCACCCCGTCGCCCACCCGTGCGGCGGCCATCCGCACCCACGGGATCGGCCGCACCTTCGGTGCCGCCGTCGCTCTGGCCGACATCGACGTGACGATCACGGCCGGCACGGTGCACGCGCTCGTCGGCCAGAACGGTGCCGGGAAGTCGACCCTGCTCGGCATCCTCGCGGGTCGGATCGAGCCCACGTCGGGGACGTTCGAGGTCTTCGGGGAGCACGTCTCGATCGGCAGCCCGCGCGCGGCGCGCGCGGCCGGCATCGCGGCGATCTACCAGGAGCTGACGATCATCCCGCAGCTCACGGCGATGGCGAACGTCTTCGTCGCGCGGCCGCGCTCGCGGGCCGGGCTCCTCGACGAGCGCGCGATGCGGCGACGGTACGACGAGCTGTCGGCCCGCCTCGGGGTGCACGTGCCACCCGACGCGATCGCCCGGGACCTGTCGGTGGCCCAGCAGCAGCTGCTGGAGATCATGCGCGCGCTCGACGCGGAGGCGCGGGTGATCTTCTTCGACGAGCCGACGGCGCCCCTCGGGCCGAGCGAGCGCGAGGCCCTCTTCGCCCTCATGCGCGACCTGCGGGAGCAGGGCGTGACGATGGTGTTCGTCTCGCACGCGCTCGACGAGGTGCTGTCGATCAGCGACGACGTCACCGTCTTCCGCGACGGTCGGCTGCGGGCCAGCCGGCCGACCTCGACCTGGACGAAGCAGTCCCTCGTCGACGAGATGCTGGGCCGCTCGGCCGAGATCGCCCTCGCCGAGGTCGCGGCCACGACGGTGGAGGCGGTCACGGGCGCCGCGGACGCCCCGCTCGTGCCGGCCGCCCCGCGGCGCGCCGCCGACGCGGCCCCCCGCGCGGTGGCGACGTCCACCGCAGAGCCCGGGCTCCGGGTCCGCGACCTGTTCGTGTCGGGGTCGTCGGAGGGCGTCTCCTTCGAGGTCCGCGGCGGCGAGATGGTCGGCATCGGCGGTCTGGTCGGCGCAGGGCGATCCTCGGTGCTGCGCGCCCTCGCCGGTCTCGACCGGCGGGCCCGCGGCGAGCTGTGGATCGACGGACGGCAGGTGCCCTGGCCGCGGTCGGTGCGCCAGGCGCTGCGGCACGGCATCGCCCTGCTGCCCGAGGACCGCAAGGGCCAGGGCCTGGTGCTGGGGATGTCGGCCATGGAGAACGTCACGCTCTCGGACCTCGGCGCGGTCGCCACGGCGTCCGTCGTGTCGATGCGGCGGATGCGCCGCGCGGCCGGGGAGTCGGCCGCAGGCTACGGGTTCGACGTGCGCCGCCTCGACGAGCCGGCGCGCAACCTCTCCGGCGGCAACCAGCAGAAGCTGCTGCTGGCTCGCTGGGGCCACCGACGGCCCCGCTTCCTGCTCGCCGACGAGCCGACCCGCGGCATCGACGTGGGAGCCAAGGCCGAGATCCTCGCGACCCTGCAGGGTCTGGCCGCGGACGGCATGGGCGTCCTGCTCGTGTCGTCGGAGCTCGAGGAGGTCGCGACCAGCTGCACGCGCGTCTTCGTCATGTCGGGCGGCCGCGTGGTCGCCGACCAGCCCATCGACCTGGCGACGCGCAGCGTCGAGGACACCGTCGCCGACATCTTGTACGCCGCATTCCACGTGGAGGAGACCCATGTCTGACCTGACCGCCGCCCTGCGCCCCGGCGCGTCCACCGGCGGCGACGCCCTGCCCCCGACCGCGGGCTCCTCGGGTGCCCCCGCGGGTGGCCCGGCCGGCGGGCCTGCCGGTGGGGACACCGCCAAGCGGCGTCGCAGCTTCTCCGACCTCGCCTTCAAGTACGGCATGGTCTGGCTGCTCGTCCTGCTCGTGGGCTGGGCCGAGTGGACCTACCCGGGCTTCACGTCGTGGGGCAACATGCAGAACGTCCTGGCCCAGAACGCGACCATCGGCATCGTCGCCGTCGGCATGACGTTCGTGATGATCTCGGGTGGGTTCGACCTCAGCGTCGGCGCGATCTACGCCGGCTGCTCCGTGTTCTTCGCGCAGTTCGCGCTCTCGCTGCCGATGGAGCTCGCCTTCGTGCTGGCCGTCGCGATCGGTGCCACCGCCGGGCTGGTGAACGGCCTGCTCGTGACCGCGCTGAAGGTCAACCCCTTCGTGGCGACGCTCGGCACCGCCTCGGTCTTCGGCGGCGCCGCGTTCCTCTACTCCGACTCCTCGCCGATCCTCAACAACGAGCCCGGCTTCGAGTGGCTCGGCATGGGCAAGGTCGCAGGCGTCCCGGTCGCGATCCTCGTGCTGGCGCTGGTGTTCGTCATCGGTGGCCTCGTGCTGTCCCGCACCGTCTACGGGCGCTCGCTCTACGCCGTCGGCGGCAACGCGGAGGCGGCGCGCCTGGCGGGCCTGCCCGTGGGGCTGCTCAAGACCAGCGCCTACGTCCTCGTGGGCGCCTGCGCCGGCGTCGCGGGCTGCGTGATCGCCTCGCGGCTGCAGGTGGGCCAGGCCGACATCGGCAGCACCATCGCGCTCGACGCGATCGCCGCGGTGGTCATCGGCGGCACCTCGCTCTTCGGCGGCGAGGGCGCGGTCTGGCGGACGGCGGTGGGTCTCCTCATCATCGCGATCATCCGCAACGTCTCGCAGTCGCGCGGCTTCGACATCAACGTCGAGTCCGTCATCACCGGCTTCATCATCGTCGGTGCCGTGGCGCTCGACGCCTACGCGCGCAACCGGCGTCGGTGACGTCGTGAGGATCCGGGTGGGGGCGGTGCTGCCCCAGCGGGAGCTCGGCACCGACCCCGCGACCGTGCGGCGCTACCTGACGACGATCGAGGACCTCGGGTTCTCCCACGTGCTCACCTACGAGCACGTGCTCGGCGAGGAGCGGGCGCCCGACGCCGAGCCGGGGCCGTACGACGCGGGCAACGACTACCACGAGCCGCTGGTGCTCCTCGGGTTCGCGGCGGCCGCGTGCCGGCTCGAGCTCGTCACGGGCGTGCTGGTGCTGCCGCAGCGCCAGGCCCCGCTGGTCGCGAAGCAGGCGGCCGAGGTGGCCCTGCTCAGCGGGGGCCGGCTCCGGCTGGGCGTCGGGGTGGGCTGGAACCGGGCCGAGTACGACGCTCTCGGCGCGCGCTTCGGCGACCGAGGCCGCCGGCTCGACGAGCAGGTGCGTCTGCTGCGCGCGATGTGGAGCGAGCCCGTCGTCGAGCTCGGCGGCCGGCGGGTCGGGCTCAGTCCCCGCCCCGCCGCGCCGGTGCCGATCTGGTTCGGCGGCTCGAGCCCCGCGGCCTACCAGCGGATCGGCCGGCTGGGCGACGGGTGGCTGCCGCAGGTGCAGCCCGGGCCCGACCTCGACGCGGCGCGTGCGCTCGTCGAGCGTGCCGCCGAGGCGGCGGGGCGCGACCCCGCGGCGCTCGGGATGGAAGGCCGCCTCGTGCTGGACGACGACGTCCACCGCACGGCCGACGCGGTCGGTGCCTGGGCCGCCGCAGGCGCCACGCACGTCAGCGTCGACTCCATGTCGCGCGGGCTCCGGTCCGTCGACGACCACCTGGCGGCCCTGGCCGACCTCGCCGGCGCCCTCGGGCTGCGGGACGGGTCGCCGCGGGAGGCCGCCCCCACCACAGCGAGGGCATCGTGAACGAGCACACCACCCGCACCGAGGTCGCCGTCGTCGGCGGCGGCCCCGCCGGCCTCATGTTGTCCCACCTGCTGCACCTGGCGGGGATCGACAGCGTCGTGGTCGACCACCGTCGGGTCGCGGAGATCGAGAGCACCCACCGCGCCGGCATCCTCGAGCGCGACAGCGTCCGCCTGCTCGTCGACTCCGGGGTGTCCGACCGCGTGCTGCGGGAGGGGCACGAGCACGAGGGCATCGACCTGCGCTTCGGCGGTCGCAGCCACCGCGTGGACTTCTCGACGCTGGTGGGCGCCTCGTGCTGGCTCTACCCGCAGACCGAGGTCTTCGTCGACCTGCACGCCGCCCGCGTGCGCGACGGGGGCGACCTGCGCTACGGGGTCAGCGACACGGCTGTCGGCGGGACCGACGGCCCCGACCCGGAGCCCACGGTCACGTTCGTCGACGCCGAGGGCCGTCGTCAGCGCGTGGTCGCCGACCTCGTCGTCGGGGCGGACGGCTCGCGCAGCATCTGCCGGGCCCTCGTGGCCGGGCGGCGACAGCACTTCCGGGAGTACCCGTTCGCGTGGTTCGGAGTGCTCGTGGAGGCTCCGCCGAGCGCACCGGAGCTGATCTACGCGCGCTCCGAGCGGGGTTTCGCGCTGATCAGCCAGCGCACCGACGTCGTGCAGCGCATGTACTTCCAGTGCGACCCGACGGAGGACGCCGCCGCGTGGTCGGACGACCGCATCTGGGCGGAGCTCGACGCGCGGCTGGCCGGCGACGACGGCTTCACGCTCCAGCAGGGGCGGGTCATCGAGCGCACCGTGCTGCCCTTCCGCAGCTTCGTGCAGGCACCGATGACGCACGGGCGCCTCGCCCTCGCCGGCGACGCCGCCCACACGGTGCCGCCGACCGGGGCCAAGGGCCTCAACCTGGCGCTGTCCGACGTGCGCCTCCTGGCCGAGGCCGTCGAGCGGCTCCTGCGCAAGGACGACGACGGCGCCCTGGGCGCTTACTCCGACCAGGCACTGCGCCGGGTGTGGCGGGCGCAGCACTTCTCGTACTGGATGACCACGATGCTCCACCGCGTGGACGGTGCCAGCGAGTTCGACGAGCTCCGCCAGCTGGGTGAGCTGCAGGGCATCGTGGCCTCACCGCACGGTGCGGCCTACCTCGCCGAGGGCTACACGGGATGGCCGAACGGCTGAGCTCAGGCCGGCGGCTCCGACTCGGCGTCGGCGTCCTCGGACGGCTCGCGGTCGTCGTCGCCCTCGGTGGGCTCCTGCTGCTTGTCGTCCGGCGCGGTGACCTCGTCGGGCAGGTGGTCCTCCACCCCGGGGTTGAGCTCGGGGTCGGGGTCGGCCACCAGCGGCTCGGCGCTCGCGTAGCGGTCGCCCGGCGCCGCGTCGGGGCCGCCGGGGTTGGGCTCGGCGGGCTCGATCGTCGGCTCGGGCTGGGGACCGGGGTCGCTCATCGGGGCTCCTCCTCGGGGCGCGGCACGGTGGTCTCGTTCAGGAGTCGAAGCCGAAGGTGGTGTACGGCGCGAGTCCGGCCCCCACCGTAGCCAGCGCCTCCACGTCCGTCCCCGCGGGCGAGGCGGCCAGCGCCTGCAGCACCGTCAGCTCGTGGGGCACGACAGGGTCGGGCAGCGCGTCGAGGGCGAACCAGCGCAGGTCGGCGCACTTGGCGCCCTCCATCACCCGCGGCTCGCCGGTCCACGCGGGGGCGGCGAAGAAGAAGTCGACGCGCTCGTCGATGGCCGGTGAGACGTCGGGGCCCGGGGCGCGCCGCTGCATCGTGGTGAGGAAGACCAGCTCAGGGTCGATGCCGAGCTCCTCGGCCGCCTCGCGCCGCGCCGCGTCGGGCGCGGTCTCGCCCTTCTCCACGTGACCTGCTGCTCCGGCCGCCCAGTGGTCGTCCATGAAGCCGGTGCCGCTGCGCAGCTGCAGCAGCACCTCGACCGCTCCGGAACCGCCGGGAGCCCCCGGGCGCACGCACACGACGTACGCCGCGGGGACCACCGCGAAGCGGCCCCGGACGGTGTCCGGGGCGCTCGTCGTCACCGGGGGGTGCGGGGGCCGGTGCCCGTGGGACCGGTGTCGCCGTCGTTCTTGCCGTCGAGCTTGTCGAGGCCCTCCTTGGCCTTGACGGTGCCCTTGGCGATCTTGTCGGAGTACTTGCCCTTGGTCTTCTTGTCGGCGAACGCTGCTGCCTTGTCGATGCCGCCGGTGATCTTGTCGCCGTGCTTGTCGACGGCGCTCGACGCCTGCGTGCGGGCCTGGCCCAGGACGCCCTTGAGCTTGTCGCTGAATCCCATGTGCGTGCTCCTCTGAGGTCGGGTGCTGGAAGGATAGCCAGCGTGCCCGCACCGATCCCGCCGCCGATCGTGGCTGTGGTGGGCGCCACGGCGGCCGGCAAGACGGCCCTCTCGGTGGCCCTCGCCGAGCGCCTGGGCGGGGAGGTCGTCAACACCGACGCGATGCAGCTCTACCGCGGGATGGACATCGGCACGGCCAAGGCCAGCGCCGCCGAGCGCCGCGGCGTGCCCCACCACCTGCTCGACCTGCTCGACGTCACGGAGCCCGCCAGCGTGGCCGACTTCCAGGCCCTCGCGCGGTCGGTGATCGCCGATCTGCGCGCCCGCGCCCGGGTGCCCGTGCTCGTCGGCGGCTCGGCCCTCTACACCCGCGCCGTGCTCGACCGCTTCGACTTCCCGGGCACCGACCCGGCGGTGCGGGCGCGCTATGAGGCGCGGCTCGCCGAGGTCGGCGCGCCGGCGCTCCACCGGCTGCTCGCCGAGCGCGACCCGGACGCCGCGGCGGGCATCGTCCCGGAGAACGGGCGGCGCGTCGTGCGGGCGCTCGAGGTCGGCGAGCTGACCGGGCGCCCCTTCAGTGCCTCCCTCCCGCGGCTCGAGCACGTCGACCCCCGCACCCTCCAGGTCGGCGTCGACATCGACCGGCCCACGCTCGACGCGCGGATCGAGCAACGCGTGGACCGGATGTTCGAGGACGGCCTCGTCGCGGAGGTCGAGCGCCTGCTCGCCCGCGGCCTGGCGGACGGGCTGACGGCCCCCCGCGCGATCGGCTACCGCGAGGTGGCGGCCCACCTGGCCGGGGAGCTGTCGCTCGACGAGGCCCGCGCCCGCACCGTGGTCGCGACGCGGCGCTTCGCGCGCCGCCAGGACGCGTGGTTCCGCAAGGACCCCCGGATCGTCTGGGTCGGGTACGACGCGGACGACCGGGTGGATCGCGCCATCGCCGCGGTGCGCGCGCTCGACGAGAGGATCGGTCCGTGACCACCACCTACTACACCGCGTCCAGCCTCGACGGCTTCATCGCGACGCCCGACCACTCGCTCGACTGGCTGCTCAGCCGCGACATGGATCCCGACGGGCTCGGCAGCCACGCCGCGTTCATGGTGGACGTCGGTGCCCTCCTCATGGGGGCGTCCACCTACGCCTGGCTCGTGCGGAACGCCGGAGAAGAGGCGTGGCCCTACGCGGTGCCGACGTGGGTGCTGACGCACCGGGCCGACGAGCTGGCCGCGGCCCGGCCGTCGGCGTGGGCGGAGGCCGACCTCCGGTTCGTCGCCGCGGACGACGACGAGGCCCTGCGCGCGATCCACGTCGAGGCCGTGGCTGCTGCTGCGGCGCTCGCCCGCGCCGGCGTGTGGGTCGTCGGTGGCGGCGAGCTGGCGGGGCGCGTCGCCGACCTGGGGCTGCTCGACCGGGTCGTGCTCTCCTACGCGCCGTGCGTCCTCGGGTCGGGCGCCCCGGTCCTCCCGCGGCGGCTCGAGCTCGCGCTGCGGGAGACCGGCCGCAACCGCGACTTCGTCGTCGCGACGTACGACGTCGTGCGCTGAGGCGTCACGGCGGCCGCTGCGCGCACGTGTCCTACGGCCGCGCAGGGGGGGAATTTCCCCGGTCGACCGGGGAAAGTGTCGCTTCGACCATCAAATTTGATGCGCTCAGTGACACCTTCCCCGGTCGACCGGGGAAAGTGCCGGGCCCACCCGCCTACGGCTGCGCGGCCCGCTCGGCCGGCGTCGGCGTGCCGCGCTCGGGGGTCCAGCCGGGCGGGCCCGCGACGTACCCCCACCGCTCGCGCCAGGTGCGCGCGCCGCGCAGGTCGGCCCAGATCTCGCGGTAGTGGCCGTACTGCAGCTCGAGCAGGTTGAACGTCTCGACCTTCGTGGTCAGGCCGTAGCGGGGGCGTCGGTGCTCCTCGGCGAAGGTGCCGAACAGCCGGTCCCAGACGATGAGGATGCCGCCGTAGTTCTTGTCGAGGTACTCGGGGTCGGAGCCGTGGTGGACCCGGTGGTGCGACGGCGTGTTCATGACGAGCTCGACGGGCCGCGGGAGCTTCTCGACCAGCTCGGTGTGCACGTAGAACTGGTAGACGAGGTTGAGGCCGAACGCGACGTACAACGTCCACGGCGCGAACCCCAGCAGCGGCAGGGGGAGCCAGAAGAAGAACTCGAACCAGGGGTTCCACTTCTGGCGCAGCGCCGTGCCGAAGTTCATGAACTCGCTCGAGTGGTGGGCCTGGTGGCCGGCCCACGCGATGCGGACGCGGTGGCTGAAGCGGTGGTGCCAGTAGTAGCCGAGGTCGACGCCGAGCACGACGAGCACCCAGTACCACCACGTGTCGGTCGGCAGGTGGAACGGCGCGACGTAGGCGTAGACCGCCACGAACCCGACGAACGAGACGACCTTGAAGAGGGTGAGGAAGACCAGCGAGACGACGCCCATGGAGATCGACGCGCGGGCGTCCTTGAGCGCGTAGCCCGTCACGTTGTCGTCGTGGTCGAGCCAGCGCAGCGCCGCCAGCTCCACCAGGATCGTCAGCACGAAGAACGGTGCCGCCCAGGTGACGGGGTTTTTCAGGGGGTCCAGCACGTCCTGCATCACGCACCTCCGGGATATGACTTCGCGGTAACTTACCTCCAGGTCAGTTCCCCTGGCTAGGGTTGCCGCATGACCGCCGCTCCCCGCACCGGGACCAAGGGTGTGCCGCGGGCCGAGCGGGAGGCCCAGATCCTCGAGGCGGCGCTCGACGAGCTCGGCCGCGTGGGCTTCGCTGCCGCCTCCGTCGCCGCGATCGCGCGCGGGGCGGGCATCTCGAAGCCGATGGTCTACAGCTACTTCGGCTCCAAGGAGGGCCTGTACGCCGCGTGCGTCGACCACGCCGGGTCCGTCGTCGCCGACGAGGTCGAGCGCAGCGCCGCCCTCGGGGCCGTCGGGCTCGAACGCGGCCTCCTCACGGTCGCCGGGCTGACCGAGGCACTCGACGGGCGGCCCCACCTGTGGCGGGTGCTGTTCGACCCCACGGCGCCGAGCGTCGGCCCGGCCGCCGAGGCCGCGCGTCGCCACACCGTCCGGCTGCACGCGCGGGCCGTCGAGGGCGTGGGGGAGATGCTGCGCCTCGCCGGTGACACCGACCCGGTCGACCTCGACCTCATGGTGCAGGTCTGGGTCGGCATCCTCGACACGGTGATGCGCTGGTGGGCGGACCACCCCGACGAGGGCGGCGCCGCGGTGCTCGCCCGCGCCGAGCGGGTGGTGGGCGCGCTCGTCGACGTGCGCTGAGCGGCCGGCTGCTCAGCCCCGGCCGGCCGGGGCTGAGTCGAGCACCCGGCGCACCCACGCCACGACCGCCGCTGGTGCGTGCCGTGGCGCCAGCACGCCCGAGTGGTGGGTCGGCCAGGCGCGGGCGGTCACGGGCACCCCGTCCGCCCGCCAGCGCCGGACGAGGGCGGCGGTGAGGGGAGCCGGGGCGACCTCGTCGAGGAGGCCGAGGTCGATCCGCACCGGGACGCGGGGCAGCACGAGGTGGCGCACGTCCTCGGCGCGCAGGCGGGCGAGGAGGGCGGCGCGGGCGGTGGCCCCGCGGGGACCCCAGACGGCGGCCGGCGCCAGGCCGCCCCACGACGTCCCCTCCGCCAGCTCGACGAGGCAGCGCTCGTCGAGGTGGTGCCACCGGGCCCGCGCCGACGGGGACAGGCCGCCGTCGAGCAGCAGGTCCTCGAGCGCCGGGTCGACCGTGGTCGCTCCCCGCAGCATGAGGCCGGTCAGGGCCGTGACGACACCGGTGCCGGGCGCGCGCACGCGCACGCGGCTGGCGAGGCCGATGGTGCGGTCCATCCGGGTGACCGGGGTGAGGGCCGCGACGCCGCGCAGGTCGTGCCCGCTCCGGTGGTCGAGGCGCGCCCGGGCCGCCGCGTGCAGCACCGCGACGGCGCCCTCGGAGTGGCCGACCGCCACCCAGGCGTCCCCGATGCGTGGGTCCAGCGCGCGCCGGGCGGCCGCCATGTCGAGCACGGAGCGGGCGAGCGACGCGCCGATGAGGTAGGGGTGCGGACCGGGGCTCCCGATGCCCTCGTAGTCGGGACGCAGCACCGCCACGCCGTGCGCGAGGAGCCCCCGGCAGACCTCGTCGCCCTGCGTCATCCGCCTCCGCTCCGGGTGCTCCGGCGTGCAGGCGCTCGGCGCGGAGCGGTCGCCGCCGCCGGTCGTCATGTGGCCGTACACGGCGTAGGGCCAGCCGCCCGGCGGGGGCGGGGTGGCCGGCAGGTGCAGCAGCCCGGTCTGCTCGACCGCGGCCCCCCGCACGTCGTGGGAGGCGAAGCGCACGACGCGTCCGGGGATCACCAGCGCCCCCGGGGCAGCCGACGGCGCAGGCGGGCCGGCACGAGACCGATCCGCTGGCCGGGCGCGCGGTCGGCGCGCTCCAGGAGGTCGGCGAAGAAGCGGGCCACGGGCTCGAGCTGGTCGACGTCGACCTTGTCGAGGGTGTCGGCGTCGTCGTACAGGTAGAGCGGCCCCGAGATGAGGCTGACCGTCGGCACGCCCGCCAGGAGCGTGAAGGACGCGTCGGTCGGGATGCCCGTGCGGGACAGCTCGAACGGCGCCGCGTTGAGCAGGCTCGTGCTGTGCACGCCGTGGCGCCGCAGCGCGCGCACGAGCTGCACCTTCCACCACGGGTTGAGGTTCTCGAAGAGCCCCCGGGGCTCGGTCGCCTCCAGGGTCTCGAAGCCGCCGTCCGCGCCGCGTCGGGCCCGCCGCCCCACGTGCTCGATGGTCAGGTTGAGCACGATGTCGTACGGCGAGGCCGGGTCCAGCACGTAGCGGCGGGTGAGCTCCTGGTGGGCCTGGTAGCCCGTGAAGTGCGTGTCGAAGGTCGTGAACAGCACGTTCTTGCGGGGACGCCACCCGGCGCGGACGCGGGCGGCGAGGTGCTTGGCGAGGGCGATCACCTCCGCGGTCCCCGTCGCGTCCTCCACGGCGCCGGGGCCGACCGAGTCGTGGTGCGACTGCACCATGACCGTCTCCCGGCTGCGTCCCGGGAGCAGTCCGAGCACCGTCTGCGAGGTGACCTCGTCGCGCTCCACGGGCAGCACGAGCTCGGCGGTGGACCCGGCACGCAGGCGCGCGCGCAGCCGTGCGCCGGTGGCGGCGGTGATCCAGGCGCCGGGCAGGTCGAGGAGGTGCCGTCGGTAGTACTCGTTGTGGTAGCGCACCGACTCCGGGTAGTCCCGCAGCACGCCCACGACCGCGGCGGCCCCCGCCTCCCGGGCCGCCGCCACGACGCGCGTCAGCGACGTGACGTAGGGGTTCCGGCTGCTCATCACCTCGCGGCGCAGCACCCGGCGACCCGGGTCGTGGAACCACTCCGTCACCGGCAGCAGCGACCAGAGCGCCATGTCGAAGGAGAGGTCGAAGAGCACGACGGCGCCGCGGGCCGAGGCGCCCGGGAGCCCGCCGGGTCGGCGCAGCACGGCGGGGTCCGCGCCGATGTCGACGACCCGCCCGCGGACGGTGCCGCCGAGCGGGCCGACGGCGTCGTGCGCCGGCAGCGCCGAGTGCAGGATCGGTGCGCACTCGACCGGGTCGCCGTCGACGGTGAGCCGGCAGTCGGTGGCCCGCCAGGCGTACGACGGCACCTCGAGCACCTCGGTCCGCAGGCCGGCGGCGGCGAGCCGCCCCTCGACGTACGCCGCGGCAGCGCGCCCGCCGGGGGTCCCGGTCGCGCGCGGGGCGAGCGCGACGAGGTCGCGGACCGTGTCGAGGATGCTGTCGCCGTCGAGGTGCACGCCGCGAGCCTAGGTCTGCGACGGGTCGTAGCCACGGTCTGCACCGAATCCGTCATGCCTGCGGCGTGAGCACCTAGTATCCGTCACATGACCGAGCTGCTCGACGAGGTCGACCTCGCCGTCGTCCACGCCCTCCAGGTCGCCCCTCGTGCGCCGTGGACCCAGGTCGGCGCCGCCGTCGGCGTGGACGCCGCGACCGCGGCGCGGCACTGGGACCGGCTCGCGGCCGAGCGGCTGGCGTGGTGGACCGTGTGGCCGACCCCCGAGCAGTGGTCGCGCACGGCGGACGTCGCCGTCGTGCGGGTGCGCCCCGGGCCGGGAGCGCTCGACGCCGTCGCGGACCGCTGGTGCGCACTCCCGTGGGTGCTCGGGGTCGACGAGACGCCGCTCGGGCTCGTCGCCGTCGCCGCCGGCGACGCCGGGCTGGCGGCGCTCGCGGCCCGGGTCCGGGAGCAGGAGGCGGAGGACGCCCCGCTCGAGCACGTCGCGCTGGCGCAGCGGGTGCTCCGCGAGGACTCGACCTGGCGCCTGCGGGTGCTGGCGCCCCGGCAGCTGCGGGTGCTGGAGCCGCCGGCGGGCCCGACCGGCGCGACCGGCGCGGCAGGCCCGACCGGCCCGTCGGGGCAACCGGGGCCGGGCCCCGCGACCACGCCCGGCGCGCTCGTCGACGAGGTCGCGGCGGTGCTGCGCGACGACGTGCGCACCTCCCACGCCGCGCTCGGTCGCCGGCTGGGCGTCTCCGAGGCGACGGCACGTCGGGCCCTGGCGCGGGTGGCCCGCGCCGGGGCGCTCCGCTTCGGCTGCGACGTCGCCATGCCCGCCGTGGGTCTCGGACGGGGCGTGCTCCTCACCGCCCGGGCCGTGGGCGACGACCGCGAGGGGGCCCTCGCCCGCGTCGTGCGCGACCCGGCCGTCCACCGCGTCGCCGAGCTGGTCGACGACGCGCCGCTCCTCGTCGCGCTGCGCACCGCGACGCTGGAGCGCCTCCCCGAGCTCGAGCGCGGCTGGGGAGGCGCGGTCGAGGTGGTGGGGCGCACCACCGTCGTGCGCGCCCGCAAGCGCAACGGTCACCTGCTCGACGTCGACGGTCGGTCGCGGGGCCACGTCACGCCGGCGTGGTGACCCCGCCCTCGCGCAGCGCGTCGTCGAGGCGGTAGCGCCGCAGCGGCACGAGGCTCAGCACGACGAGCGTCGCCGGCACGAGGGAGATCCCCAGCGCCACCGCCAGCCGGGCGGCGTCGGTCTGCTCCGCCCCGCCGCCGCTGGCCGAGGTGTAGCCGCCGAGCGTGAGCACGAGGCCGAAGAGCGCCGGCCCGAGCGCATAGCCCAGCAGCTCGCAGCCCGACCAGACACCGCTCAGCGTCCCGGCCTGGTCCTCGCCCGACGCGGCGGCGTCGTGGGCGGCGAGGTCGGGCAGCATCGCGAGGGGCAGGAGCTGGCCCCCGGCGTACCCCACCCCGACGACCCCCGCCCCCACGAGCAGCGCCACCGTCCCGCCGTCCCGGGCGAGCAGGAGCGTCCCGAGCCCGACGGCGAGCACGAGCGTCGCCAGGGTGAAGGCGTCCTTCTTGCCCACGCGCAGCGCGACCCGCTGCCACAGGGGAGCGACCACCACGGCCGGGCCCACGAACGCCACGAAGGCCCAGGTCGCGAAGGCGGGATCGCCGACGAGGGTGCGGGCCGCGTAGACGATGCCCGCGAGCACGGTGCCCATGGCCGCCGCCTGCAGCACGAAGGCCAGGAGGAGGGTGCGGGCGTGGGGCGAGGCCAGGGCCACCGCGAGCTGGGTGCGCAACGACCCGGTGGTCGCGGGGGTGCGGCGCAGCGGCGCGCCCCGGGTGCCCCACGCGAACGCGGCGGTGCCCGCGGCGATGACGAGCGCCATCACCAGGCCCATCGTCCGGTAGCCCGCGACCCCGCCGACGGCGTCGACCAGCAGCGGCGCGGAGCCGCCGGCGAGGAGGATCGCGAGGGTGATGACCACGACGCGCCCGGTCATCAGCCGTGTGCGCTCGTCGTAGTCGTCGGTGATCTCCGCGGACATGGCGAGGAACGGGACGAAGAAGAAGGCGTACGCCGCGGCGGCGACCAGCGAGCAGCCGAGGGCCCACACGGTGGCGGCCACGGGCCCGGACACGGGGGCGGCGAAGAGGGCCGCGAAGGCGAGGGCCATGACGATGCCGGCGCGCACCACGAAGGGGCGACGTCGGTCCGCCCGGGACGACCGGTCGCTGATCCGCCCGGCGACCGGGTTGAGCACGACGTCGAGCGCCTTCGGGGCGAGCACCACCAGCCCCGCGACGGCGGCCTGCACCCCGAGCTCGTCGGTCAGGTACGGCATGAGGAGCAGCCCCGGGACCGTGCCGTAGGTGCCGGTGGAGACCCCGGCGAGGGCGTAGCCCGCGCGGGTCCTGCGGGGGAGCGCCGTCATGCTCGGATGCTAGGAGCGACGTGACGTGGCCCCGGTGCGTGCGTCGGGGATCCGTCACCGGGGCACCCCGCCGCGGGCGGATCGGTCGCTGACGCCGCCCACGGGCCGGGATGCCGTCGCGCCGGCCGTGCGCTGGTCCGTCCGCTGGGCCCGGTCCCCAGGCCCGTGGGACCATCGGTGGCGTGACCCGCACGCACGCGCCGTACCCCTTCGCCAAGGGCCACGGCACCCAGAACGACTTCGTCATCCTCCCGGACGCCGAGGGCGACCGGCACGAGACGATCGACGCCGCGGGCGTGCGGGCGCTGACCGATCGCCGGGCCGGGATCGGCGGCGACGGGATCCTCCGGGTCGTGCGCACCGCCGCGACCGCCGACCCCGCCGCCGTGGCGGCGCGGGACGAGGCCGAGTGGTTCATGGACTACCGCAACGCCGACGGGTCGATCGCGGAGATGTGCGGCAACGGCATCCGCGTCTTCGCCCGGTGGCTCGTCGAGCGGGAGGGCGTCGACGCCTCGGCACCGCTCCGGATCGCCACCCGCGCCGGCGTGCTGGCCGTCGCCGTGGAGCCCGACGGGCGGATCAGCGCGTCGATGGGCGCGCCCCGACGCCTCCCCGCCTCCGAGGTGACCGTCCGCGACACCGGCGCGACGCTCCCGACGACGGGCGTCGACATGGGCAACCCGCACGCGGTCGCCTTCGTCGACGACCTCGCGGAGGCGGGGTCGCTGCTGAGCGAGCCGGTGTACGACGCGGGCGTCTACCCGACCGGCGTCAACATCGAGTTCGTCGTGCGCCGCGGCGAGCGCCATGTGGCCATGCGCGTCCACGAGCGCGGGTCGGGGGAGACGCTGTCGTGCGGCACGGGCGCCGCGGCCGTCATGGTCGCGAGCGCGCTCGCCGACGGCGCCGTCCCCGCCGACGGCACCCCGCCGGCCGCGCCCGTCGTCTACCGCGTCGACGTGCCGGGCGGCGAGCTCGACCTCACGTGGACCTCCGCCGGCGACGTGGTGCTGACCGGCCCCGCCGAGATCGTCGCGGAGGGCTTCACCACCCTGGGCTGACCGCCGGGCTGACGACCGGGCTGAGGGCGCGGGGGCCGTTCAGCCGTCCGCCGGGGCGCCGAGGCGCGCCCGACACCCGGGGTTCACCGCCCGCCGGTGGGCTGCGGTGCGTGTCGAGGTCACGGCTTCTCGGGCAGTCGGTCATCCAGCGGCGGGGCGTGCTCGCCCTCGGCGGCGGCGTGGTGGGAGGTGTGCTCCTCGGTCGGCCGCCCGTCGACGGCGACGCGGTGCAGGCGCGGGTCACGAGCCGGCCGGTCCCGCGGAGCACTCCCGGGCTCGTGCGCAGCCGCGACGCGATCACCCACGCGCAGACCGGCGACGTCACGCCGACGTCCGGTGTGCTGTGGGCGCGCGGGACGGCGCCGGGCCAGCTCCAGGTGCGCCTGCGCAGCGGCAGCCGGGTGATCGGCACGCGGGTCGGGCCGGCCGGCACCGCGGACACCGACTTCACCGCCCGCGTCTCGCTGGCGGGCCTCGAACCGGGGCGCGACTACGAGGCCGACCTCTGGTTCGCCGGCTCCGACGGCACGGAGAGCGACCCGACCCACGTCAGCTTCACGACGCCCTCGGACACCCCGGCGCGCACGACGTTCGCGTGGTCCGGCGACACCTGCGGCCAGGGCTACGGCATCAGTCCCGACGCGGGCGGTCTGCTCGGGTACGGCGCGGTCGCCGACCTCCGCCCCGACGTCTTCATCCACTGCGGCGACAACATCTACGCCGACGAGCCGATCACCGACACGATGGTCGAGGTCGACGGGTCGGTGTGGCGCAACGTCGTGACGGAGCACGTGCAGCGGCCCGCGCAGACGCTGGCGGAGTTCCGGGGGCGGTACCGCTACGTGCTGCTCGACGAGAACGTGCGGCGGCTGCACGCCACCACGCCCGTCATCGCGCAGTGGGACGACCACGAGACGACCAACAACTGGTATCCCGGCGAGGTCCTGACCGACGACACGACGACGTTCCGCTACACCGACGAGCGCCGGGTCGACGTGCTCGCGCGCATGGCTCGGCAGGCCTTCCAGGAGCACATGCCGATCGGCGAGGCCCACCTGCTGGGCCGCGGGTCGACCGGCTTCGCGGAGAAGGGCCTCTACCGCAAGGTGCCCCGCGGGGCGCACCTCGACGTCTTCTGCCTCGACCAGCGCACGTTCCGCGGTGCCAACTACGCGGGCACGACCGAGGGCGAGCCGGCGCTGCTCGGCGAGGAGCAGACGGAGTGGCTCATCCGCGAGGTCACCGCCTCGCGCGCCACGTGGAAGGTCATCTCGGCCGACCAGCCCATCGGGCTCGCCCCGCGCCGCCAGCAGGACCTCGACGGCTACGGCAACGGCGACCACGGCGCACCCCGCGGACGCGAGCACGAGCTGGCGCGGATCCTGTCGGCCTTCAAGGCGGCGGGCGTGCGGAACGTCGTGTGGATCACCGCGGACGTGCACTTCACCGCCGCGCACCGCTTCGACCCGGCCGACGCGACGTACGCCGACTTCGACCCCTTCTGGGAGTTCATCTCGGGGCCGCTGGCGGCCTGCGCGTTCGGGACGAAGGAGCCGGACCGCACCTTCGGCGCGACGCAGCTCTACGTCAAGGGCAACACGGTCGACCACCGCCGCGCGCCGCGGCCCGACCAGACGTACGTCGGGTGGGGCGAGATCGACGCGGACGGCCGCCTGCGGGTCGAGCTGCGCGACGCGGCCGGCACGGTGCTGTGGTCGGTGGACCTCGATCCGGTGGATCCCGTTACGCCTCCGGCTTAACCCGTCGCGCAGGTGGGGCGGGCGACCTACTCTGGTGGGCGTATGAGCAACGCACCTGACTTCTCGCTCTCCGCCGAGCTGGCGGCCACCTCCGACTGGGACGACGACGACTTCGTCTCCGGGTACGCCGACGAGCCCGAGGAGCCCGACGACCTCGTCGAGGACGTCGTGCCGGCCGACGGCCCCGACCCCGAGGACCTGACGACCGGCGCGATGGACCTCGCCGAGCGCCACCAGCTGCGGCGCGTGGCCAGCCTGCGCACCGAGCTCGAGGACATCACCGAGGTCGAGTACCGGCAGCTCCGCCTCGAGCGCGTCGTGCTCGTCGGCGTCTGGACCGAGGGCTCCGTCGCCGACGCCGAGAACTCCATGGCCGAGCTGGCCCTGCTCGCCGAGACGGCGGGCTCCGAGGTGCTCGAGGCGCTCTACCAGCGCCGGCAGAGCCCCGACCCCGCGACGTACGTCGGTCGGGGCAAGGTCGAGGGCATCGCCGAGATCGTGCAGGCCACCGGCGCCGACACCGTCATCTGTGACGGCGAGCTGGCGCCCAGCCAGCTGCGCAACCTGGAGGACCGCCTCAAGGTCAAGGTCGTCGACCGCACGGCGCTGATCCTCGACATCTTCGCCCAGCACGCGAAGAGCCGCGAGGGCCAGGCGCAGGTCGAGCTCGCGCAGCTGAGCTACATGAAGCAGCGCCTGCGCGGCTGGGGCGGCAACCTCTCGCGCCAGGCCGGTGGCCGGGTCGCCGGCGGCGCGGGCATCGGTGGCCGTGGTCCCGGTGAGACGAAGATCGAGACGGACCGCCGTCGCATCAACACGAAGATCGCCAAGCTGCGGCGCCAGCTCGCCCAGATGAAGGGCACGCGCGACACGATGCGCTCGGAGCGTCGGCGCAACCAGATCCCCAGCGTCGCGATCGCGGGCTACACCAACGCCGGCAAGTCCTCGCTGCTCAACCGGCTGACCGACGCCGGCGTGCTCGTCGAGAACGCCCTGTTCGCGACGCTCGACCCGACGACGCGCCGCACGACGACGTCCGACGGCCGGGTCTACACGATGTCCGACACCGTCGGCTTCGTGCGCCACCTGCCCCACCAGCTCGTCGAGGCGTTCCGCTCGACCCTGGAGGAGGTCGCCGACTCCGACCTCATCCTCCACGTCGTCGACGGGTCGCACCCCGACCCCGAGGGCCAGATCGCCGCCGTGCGCGAGGTCTTCGCCGAGATCGGGGCCGACAAGGTGCCCGAGCTGCTCATCGTCAACAAGGCCGACATCGCCGACGAGATCGCGCTCGCGCGCCTGCGGCAGCGGGAACCGCACCTCGTGGTCGTCAGCGCCCGCACCGGCGAGGGCATCGCCGAGGCGCTCCGCGTCGTCGAGGGCGAGCTGCCCCACCCGGCGGAGCCGTTCGATGCGCTGGTGCCCTACGCACGGGGCGACCTCATGAACCGCATCCACCAGCACGCGGAGATCGACCAGCTCGAGCACACCGGGGACGGCACGCGCGTCTCCGGCCGCGCGAACGCGTCCCTCGCGGGCGAGCTCGCGCCGTACGCCGCGGGGTGAGCCCGCTCCCCGGCCCGTCCGGGGAGCGTGGGGACGCGCGGCGCTGCCGATGCCACGGCGCGGCGGAGGGTCTGTAACCTTTCATCCGTTTGCGTCCTCGTCGGCCCTCGTCAGAGCAGGTAGTGCATGTCTCGCGGAATCATCCTCCGACTGCTGTTCGTGGTCGCGCTGCTCGCCGCCTGTGCGGCGGCCGCGTGGAAGATCGAGCCCCGGCTGGGCATCGACCTCGAGGGCGGCAGCCAGATCACGCTGACCGTGCTGTCCGACAAGGCGGGGGAGGACCCCACCGCCGGTGACGTCGACCAGGTGGTCGAGGTGCTCCGCCAGCGCGTCGACGGCCTCGGTGTCAGCGAGTCGACCGTCGTGCGGTCCGGTTCGAACCGGATCATCATCGAGCTGCCCGGCGTCGAGAACCCCGACGAGGCGCTGGAGGTGCTCGGCCAGACCGCGCAGCTCGAGGTGCGGCCGGTCGTGCGCGCGTTCTCGCAGGCCGACGCCGGCACGGTCCCCGAGTGCGCCGAGGCCGCAGCGGCCGCGCGCGAGGACGACTCCACCGACGCGGAGGCGCAGGAGTGCGCCGTGACCGACGAGCAGGGACAGGGCCTCGTCGTGGGCCCGGTGGCCCTCAAGGGCAACGAGATCACCGGCGCCCAGGCCGAGCAGCCGCAGAACCAGGTCGACTGGGCCGTGACCGTCGACTTCTCGAGCTCCGGCTCCGACGCCTTCGGCGAGCTCAGCAAGGCCGCCGCCTGCGCGCAGAACCCGGCGAACCGGATCGCGATCCTCCTCGACGACGAGCCCATCTCCTCACCCGAGGTCACCATCCCCTGCGGCGGCTCCATCACGGGCTCCACGCAGATCACCGGCAGCTTCAGCCAGGGCGAGGCCGACGACCTCGCCGTGCTCATCGAGGGCGGCTCCCTGCCCCTGCGCATCGCCGGCGAGGCGGACGGCGACGACATCGCGCCCGACGTCCGCACCATCGGCCCCACGCTCGGCAACTCGGCCATCAAGTCGTCCGCCGAGGCCGGCATCATCGGTGTCGCGCTGACGGGCCTGTTCGTCATCTTCGTCTACCGCTTCGTCGGCTTCCTCGCGACGATCGCGCTCGCGACCTACGCGCTCATCTCCTACGCGATGCTCGTCTTCCTCGGCGCGACCCTGACGCTGCCGGGTCTCGCCGGATTCGTGCTCGCCATCGGACTCGCGATCGACGCCAACGTGCTCGTCTTCGAGAGAGCGAGGGAGGAGTTCGCCGCGAACCGGGCGGCGGGCCTCCGCAGAGCGCTCCAGGTGGGCTTCAACAAGGCGTTCACCGCCATCCTCGACTCCAACGTGACGACGCTGCTCGCGGCGATCCTGCTGGTGTTCCTGGCCTCCGGCCCGGTGCAGGGCTTCGGTGTCACCCTCATCATCGGCACCGTGGCGTCGATGATCTCGGCGCTCGTCATCGCCCGCATCCTGACGACGGCCGGCGTGTCGTCGCGCTGGGTGAACCGCAACCCGAAGGTCACCGGCCTCGCGTCCGTCGGCCGGGTGCGGCTGTGGCTCGAGCGCAAGAACCCGCGCCTCATCCAGCGCCGCAAGGTGTTCGTGCTCGGCTCGCTCACCGCGTGCATCATCGCCGTCGCCGGCATCGCGACCCAGGGCCTCAACCTCGGCCTGGAGTTCACGGGCGGCCGCAACGTCGTGTACGCGACGGAGCAGGCCATCACGCCCGACCGTGCCCGCGAGGTCATCGCGGACGCCGGGTTCCCCGAGGCCGTCGTGCAGACCGCCGACGCCGGCGACATCTCCGTGCGCACCGGCCGGATCAGCGACGCCGAGGAGGGCCAGATCCGCGAGGCGCTCGACCAGGAGGTCGGTGTCGCCGAGGTCGTCTCCGACGACAGCCTGGGCGCCGCGCTCGGCGGGGAGCTCTTCCGCAACGCGATCATCGCGCTCGTGCTGGCCCTGCTCGCCCAGATGATCTACCTGGCGATCCGGTTCAAGTGGACCTTCGGCGTGGCCGCGGCGCTGGCCATGGCCAACGACGTCATCCTCGTCGTCGGCATCTTCGCGTGGCTCGGCAAGCCCATCGACGGCGTGTTCCTCGCCGCCGCGCTGACCATCATCGGTCTGTCCATCAACGACACGATCGTCGTCTTCGACCGCGTGCGCGAGAAGTGGTGGGCCACCGGCCAGGCGCGCAAGGACCGCCTCGCCGCAGCGGCCGACGCGGACGCGAAGTCGGCCGAGGGCGGCACCGTGCTGACGAAGCAGGCCGCCGAGGTCGAGGACCCGGACTTCGTCGACGTCACGAACCGCGCCGTCATCGAGACCCTGCCCCGCACCGTCAACACCGGCATCGGCTCGATCTTCATCCTGGCCGCGCTCACCATCCTCGGTGGCGACTCGCTCCAGGACTTCGCGCTCGCGCTGCTCCTCGGCCTGCTGTTCGGCACGGCGTCCACGACGCTGCTCGCCGGACCGCTGCTGACGTACTTCAACCAGCGCTCGCCGTTCTCGCGCGACAAGAAGGAGCGCACCAGCCGCGACCCGAACGACTCGGGCGCCGTGGTCTGACGGACCACCCCCCGCGTCGTACCCACGGCCCGCCCCTCCCGGGGCGGGCTGTTGGCGTTGGTGGGGGAGGGGGCGGCACTTTCCCCGGTCGACCGGGGAACACGCCGCTTTGACCATCAATGTTGATACGCCAAGCGGTCGGTTCCCCGGCTGACCGGGGAACTGACCGTCCGTGATCCCACCACAACGTGAAGCATCTTCACGGTTGGTAAGGTCGCGCCATGACCGACGGTGAACGCCTCCTGGACGCGGTGCTCCGCCTCACGACCGCGCTCCAGCGCGACATGGAGACCGGTCTCGCGGCAGTCGGCCTCACGCCGGCCCGGGCGCACCTGGTCGGGGTGCTCGTGACGTCCGGTCCGCAGCCGCAGCAGGCGTTGGCCCGGCAGCTGGAGGTCACGCCCCGCAACGTCACCGGTCTGGTCGACGCGTTGGAGCGCGACGGCTTCGTCACGCGGGAGCCGCAGCCGACCGATCGTCGTGCGAGCATCGTCACCCTCACGGCGCGGGGTCGCGAGGTCGCGGACGGGCTGGTGGCCGGCCGCCGTGAGCTCGGCGGGCAGCTCGCCCGGGTCCTGCCCGCGGGGAGGGTCGCGGCCCTCGCCGACGACGTGGCCGCGCTGGCTGACGAGGTCGAGCGTCTGGCCGGGGGAGCGCGATGAGTGCCACGAGCGCCCCGGCGAGCGTCGTGGTGCGCCGCCTGCTCGCGTCGGAGGCGGGCGGCTACCGCAGCATCGCGCGCTGGGCACGGCGCCGCCCCGACGTCCCCACGGGTGCGGAGCCGGTCGGGTACAGCCAGATCAGCGGCCCCATGATGTGGCTCTTCGTCATCGGTTCGGCGGTCGAGGTGGTGGTCGTCCACGTGCTGCTGCACCGCTGGCCGTGGGTGCAGTGGCCGGTCCTGGTGCTGGGGGTGTGGGGGCTCGTCTTCATGCTCGGGCTGCTCGCGGGCGTGCGCACCCACCCCCACCTGCTGACGGCGCACGCGCTGCGCGTGCGCTCCGGCCCGGTCCTCGACCTCGGGATCCCGTACGCCGCGATCGCGTCCGTCTCGACCGCCGAGCGCCCGCTGGAGTCGTCCGCGCAGGTCGTCGGGACGGACGCCCCGTCGGACGGCGGGCCCGGCACGTGGCTGGGCGTCGCGGTGTCGGGCGGGACGAACGTGCAGCTCCGGCTGGTCCGACCGCTCACCGTCCCGCACCCCGGCCTGCGCGGGACGGGGGATCTCGAGGTCGTCGAGGTGGGCCTGTGGGCCGACGAGCCGCGGGTGCTGGCCCGCGAGCTGCGGCAGCGCGCGGGCCTGGGGGGCTGAGGGGCCGCCTGTGGATGCGCCGCGTCGTACCGGCGCCGCCGCGGCTAGGGTTGCCCGGGTGTCCTCCCCCTCCGCGAACGCCCCCGACGAGCCTGCCGTGACGGCCTCCGCCGGGCCTCCGTCGCGGGTGCGCGAGGTGCTCGGCACGGCGGTCGCGGCCCTCGGCGGCGCCGAGCGGGCGGGGCAGCTGCAGATGGCCGACGCCGTCGCGGAGGCCCTCGCGGGCGAGGAGCACCTGCTCGTGCAGGCCGGCACCGGCACGGGCAAGTCGCTGGCCTACCTGGTGCCCTCCATGCTCCACTCCGAGCGCGTCGTGATCGCCACGGCGACCCTCGCCCTGCAGCACCAGCTGGTCGAGCGCGACCTCCCGCGGCTGGTGAAGGCGGTGAAGGGCGAGAAGGGCGTCGACACGTCCTACGCGGTGCTCAAGGGCCGGTCCAACTACGCGTGCCTGCACCGGATCCGCGAGGGCGTCCCCGACGACCAGGGCGTGCTGGTCGAGGTCCCCGAGGGCACGCTCGGCGCCGAGGTGCTGGCGCTGCGCTCGTGGGCCGAGGAGCAGGCCGAGTCGGGCGGTCCCGGCGACAAGGACCACGCGCCGCGCCACAACGACCGCACGTGGCGGCAGGTCAGCGTCAGTGCCCGGGAGTGCCTGGGCGCCACGCGGTGCGCCTACGGCGAGGAGTGCTTCGCCGAGCGGGCCAAGGCCAAGGCCGCCGACTCGCAGCTCGTCGTCACCAACCACTCGCTGCTCGCGATCGACGCGATCGAGGGCATCCCGATGATCCCGGAATACGACGCGGTCGTCGTCGACGAGGCCCACGAGCTGGTCGCCCGGGTGACGCAGGCGGCCACCGACGAGCTCAGCGCCAACGACGTCGACCGGGCCGCGCGCCGGGCCCGGCGCCACGTGGAGGAGGCGGACGCGCCGAGCAACCCCGCCGACGACCTGGCCGACGCCGCCGAGTCGCTGCGGGCCGCGATGAGCGAGACGGAGGCGGGCCGGCTCGACCGGCTGCCCGACATCGTCGCGGAGTCGATCGAGCTGGTGCGCGACGCGGCCCGCGAGTGCGTCTCGGCGTTCGCTCGGGGGCCGAAGGACGCGCCCGGCGAGCCCGATGCGGGCAAGGCGCAGGCGAAGGCGGGCGTCCAGGAGGTCTTCGCGACCGCCGAGCGCCTGGCCGCGAACAGCGAGAACGACGTCGTGTGGCTCTCCCGGCCGTTCGGGTCGGGCCGCGACCGGATCCCCGACCGCCTCTGCGTGGCGCCCCTGCAGGTGTGGGGCCAGATGCGCGACCGGCTGCTGACGGAGTCGACGGTCGTCTTCACCTCGGCGACGCTCATGCTCGGCGGCGACTTCGACGTGGTGGCGTCGACGGTCGGGCTCAAGCCGTCCGAGCGCGCGGACCGGATCGGGGCCTCCGACGCGGCGCCGGCGGCGAAGGTGGACGGCGACGCTGCCGCCACCTCGGGTGTCCTGCCGTGGCGCGGTCTCGACGTCGGCTCGCCGTTCGACTACGGGCGGCAGGGGATCCTGTACGTCGCGCGTCACCTCCCGCCGCCGGGTCGCGACGGTCTCGGCGCGGCCCAGGTGGACGAGATCGTGCGGCTCATCGACGCCGCTGAGGGGCGCACGCTCGGGCTCTTCTCCTCACGCCGCGCGGCCGAGGCGGCAGCCGAGGCCGTGCGGGAGCGTCTGCCCCACCTGACGACGCTGGCGCAGGGCGATGCCCAGCTCTCCGAGCTGACCCGCCAGTTCGTCGGCGACCCCCACACCAACCTGTTCGGCACGCTCGGCCTCTGGCAAGGCCTCGACGTGCCCGGCGACACCTGCCAGCTCGTCATCATCGACCGCATCCCGTTCCCGCGGCCGGACGATCCGCTCATGTCGGCCCGGCAGCGCGCCGTGGACGCGGCCGGCGGCAACGGCTTCATGCAGGTCGCGGCCACCCACGCCGCACTGCTCCTGGCCCAGGGCGCGGGCCGCCTGATCCGCACGGTCGAGGACCGCGGCGTGGTGGCGATGCTCGACCCGCGGCTGGCGACGGCGCGCTACGGCCGCTTCCTCGAGGCCAGCCTGCCCGCGATGTGGCGCACGACGGACCCCGAGATCGTCGTCAAGGCGCTCGCGCGGCTGTCGGCCTCAGCCGAGGAGTGACCGGCCGTCCCACGCCCACCGTCCGGTGGGGAAGGGCAGGCCGAGGAAGCGGGCGACCGTCGGCGTGACATCGACGGTGGTGGCCACCAGCGGCGAGGTGCGCCCCCGCGGCACGGCCGGGTGCCCGCCGGCGAGGAAGAAGGGGATCGGCTCCGTCGTGGGGTGCCCGTGGTTGCCGGGGATGGGGTTGGCGAGCACGTGCGGGTCGGAGAACCGCCACCCGGCGCGGCAGTAGACGACGACGTCGCCGGCGTTGGGCCCCAGACGGAGGCTCGGCACCCGCGCCCGGTCGTAGACACCGAGCACGCCGCGCTGCGCCTTCGCGATCGCCACGATGCGGTCGACGCCCGCTTGCCGCTGGGAGGCCGGGCCCGTCCAGTAGACGAGGTTCGCGCCGCCGTTCTGCGCGATCGCGACCTTGCCCGTCAGCAGCGGGTCGGCGTCGAACGGCGAGCTCAACGAGACGACCTTGTGGGGCAGCGACCAGTCCATCGAGTGGTCGGCGAGCACCACGACCAGCGACCGCGCCCAGCGGCCGGTCGCCTTCAGCATGTCGACGAAGCGCTTCACCTGCAGGTCGGTCGCCACCAGCGCCGTACGCCGCAGCAGCTCCAGCGACAGCCCGCCCGTCAGGTCGGTGTGGCCGACCCGGTCGACGTCGCCGAGGTTGACGAAGACGAGGTGGGGGTCGAACTCCTCGACGATGGAGAGCGCCGCGTCCATGGTGAACGGGTCGGGGGCGTGGCCGCTGACGGGCACGATCGGGCCGGGTTCCCAGCGGTAGGTCGCGTTCCGCCCGAAGATCCCGTAGAGGTACTCCTTGCTCAGCACCGAGCCCGCCGTCATGCCGTGCTTGCGCGCGAGCGTCATGAGCGTGGTGGCCTTGAGGTCCGTGGGGAGCTCCAGGGTGCGCTCCGCGCCGAGGGTGCGGTCGTAGATCGCGTTGGCCGGCACGCCGTTCCGGTCGGGGCGCACGCCGGTCATCATCATCACGTGGTTGGGGATCGTCTCCATGATCGGGAGCGACCGACCCTGCGGGAAGTGGAGACCGCCCGCCCGCAGCGCCTGCAGGTTCGGCATCAGCCCCGAGTCGATCTCGTCGGGTCGGCAACCGTCGACGACGATCACGTAGGCCCGGTTGGTCATCGCCGGGCGGGTGCCGGCCGCCGCTCGCCCCGCGCCGAGGGCGGCCGAGAAGGTGAGCGCGGCGCCGCCCGCTCCGGCGACCTTGAGGAAGGTACGGCGCTGGGCCGCGGGCCGCAGGTGCTCTCGCTCGGGGTCCCCGTCGAGGAACGGCGACGGGGTCGCGGGGTCCCGGTGCACGCAGTCGGTCATGTCAGCGTCCTCCCACGGGCCCGGCGGCCCGGCTGATGGTGTTGGTGCCGGCGAGCGTCTGGAACGACACGGCGTGGGTGCTGCCGGCACCGCGCTGGTCGCGCGGGCCGGTGACGTACCAGTCCATCTGCACCCGGGCGCTCGTCACGTCGAGCACGGAGTAGCCGTGCGAGTCGAAGTCGAGGTAGCGGACGTGCCGGTTGGCCAGCCGGATCGCCGACTCGACGGCGACGCTCCCGGTGCGCGGCGGCACGCCGAGGATGTCCTTGAGGTTGTTGGACGTCACCGAGCTGGCGACGAACTCGACGCCGGCCGAGCGGCCGAGCGGGTAGGTCGCGACGTCGTACGGCAGGTCGGCGGCCCACCCGGAGTGGATGTCGCCGGTGACGAACACCGTGTCGCGGATGCCCCGGTCGCGAATGTGGGCGAAGAGCTCGCGCCGGTCGTCGGTGTAGCCGTCCCACTGGTCGACGTTGTAGGGCGACCCGTCCCGGGGCAGCAGGTGGGTCACGTCGTTGACGGGGTCGAGGAGCTCGGTCGGCAGCTGGGCGAAGGTGACCGGGGCGATCATCACCGGGTTGCCGACGAGCTTCCACTGCACCTGGGTGGTGCCGAGCGCGGTCTTCAGCCAGTCGAGCTGGGCGCGACCGGTGATGGTGCGCGCGGGGTCGCTGACGCGGGCGTCGACGGCGGGGTGGGCGACCTGCTCGTCGCGGTAGGTGCGCAGGTCCAGCATCGAGAGCTCGGCGAGGCGGCCGAACCGGAGGCTGCGGAAGAGTCGCGTCCCGTCGCCGAGCGCGGCGGTGCCGTTCATCCGCACGGGCATCCACTCGTCGTAGGCCCGGTGCGCCCGCGCGCGCCGCGTCGCCCAGTCGCCCTCGGTGGCCGGCTGGTGGTTCTCGGCGCCGTCGCGCCAGGCGTCGTTGGTGGTCTCGTGGTCGTCCCAGGTGACGATGAAGGGGTACTTCGAGTGCAGCCACTGCAGGTCCGGGTCCTGCTTGTACTGCGCGTGGCGCTGCCGGTAGTCGGCGAGCGAGACCATCTCCCGGGCCGGCACGTGAGGGCGCACGTCGACGTTGTCCTGGCCGAGCCCGTACTCGCCCGGCCCGTACTCGTACAGGTAGTCGCCGAGGTGGAGGATCGCGTCGAGGTCGTCGCGCTGCGCGAGGTGGCGGTAGGCGTGGAAGTAGCCGGCCTGCAGGTTGGCGCACGACACGACGCCGAGACGCACGCGCTCGGGGACGGCGGTCGCGGCCGGCGCCGTCCGGGTGCGACCGACGGGGCTCGCGACTCCCTGGAAGAGGAAGCGGTAGACGTACCGCGTGCCCGGCCGGAGCCCGGTCGCGTCGATCTTCACGGTGTGGTCGGCGGCAGGTCCCGTGCGGTACGTGCCGCGCGCCGCGAGGTGGCGGAAGCGGGTGTCGGTCGCGACCTGCCACTCGACGGTGACGTTGCCGCCGCGTCCGGAGCCGGGGGTCGCGTCGCGCTGGGGCGTGACCCGTGTCCACAGCACGACCCGGTCGGGGAGCGGGTCGCCGGAGGCGACACCGTGCTGGAAGTACGGCGAGGCGGCGGCCGCACCGGCCTCCGGTGCGTCGAACGGGTCGGTGGCCACCGCGGCGGCGCCAGCGACGGCGGAGCCGGCGAGCACGGTACGGCGCCGGACCGCGGGCAGCGGCGGGCGGAGGTCGTCGCGCGATGAGTCCTGGGGCACACCTCCGTAACGAGGGGTGCGCCCGCGGGTTCCGTGCCCGGGGATGTGAGCACGATCCGTACGGCGAGCCGTCGCCACCCGTTCACGTCGCTACTGCGCGAGCACGGAGACCGACCGCATTCCCGGACCCGTCCCGCGGGCGTTGACCGCGTGGACGTGCACGACCCACCGGCCGCCGGGGAGCGGCAGGTCGACCGATCGAGCGGACGGGGCCAGCACCCGGGAGACCTTGCCCGTGCGGCCGCCGACGGGACGGGCCACCACGTAGTAGGCCGTGATCGGCGCCCCGTTCGCGTGCGCGGCGCCCCACCGCACGTACGCCGTCGTCGGCGGGCCCACCGGCCCCGGTCGGACGCTGAGACCGGTGGGCGCGGACGGCACCGATGCCCGCGGCAACCGCACGGTCAGGGACGCGGAGGCGCCGTGCCCGGTCGCGGACGTGGGCCGCACCTCGACGGCGAGCGAACTGCCGGGGCGGCGCCCGTCGAGCGTGAGGCGGCGCTGTCGGGCCGGGACCCACTGGGAGCGGCCGTTGACCACCACGACGTACCCGGTCACGTCGGCGGCGCCCGTCGTCGGCAGGGACCACGTGAGCGTCGCCGAGGTCGGCCTGACGTCGGTCGCCGCGAGCCGCGTCACCGCGCCGGGCGGGGTGCGTCCGGTGGTGCCCGACCACGGCCCGCGCTCACCGCCGACGACGCTGCGCACCTCGACCCGGTACGTCGCCGCCGTCCGCAGGCCGCCCAGCTGGTGCCGGCCACCGCGGGCCGTCGCCTCGCTCGTCGCCGAGGTCGCGCCGACAGGGACCGTCTCGGGGCCTCGGACGAGGTGCTCGCCGTCCCAGAGCCGCACCTCGTACGCCGTCGGTGGCGTCCCCGACGCGGTGCCCCAGCGGACCTGCAGCACCCCGGGGGCGGGCGGGGCCATCCGCACGTCGGTGACGGCGGGCGGAGCCGCGGCGGCGCACGACGTGGTGATGCGGGCGGACCAGGCGCCGAGGCTCCCGTAGTCCGACCAGGTGGGGCGCCCGTCTGCAGCGACACCCGTCGTGACGGGGACACCGTCGATCTCGACGGCCCAGCGGCCGGCGGGCACGAGACCGCTCACGAGGTCGGCGTCGAGGCCGAGCACGGCCCCGTCGCCGTGCGTGCCCGTGCCGCCGACCTCCTGCACCCCGCCGTCGGCGCGGAGGAGGCGCAGACCGACGTCGAGGTTGCCGCCCGGGGAAGGAGCGACCTGGGCCCGGACCGTGCCGCTGCACGTCGTGTCGACGAGGAGGACGTCGCGGTCGGTCCGGGTGCTGATCACGCCGTGGGTCACGGTGCCGGGGGCGACGACGGTGCCGGTCGAGGGACTGTCGCGGTGGTCGTCGGCGCGCAGCGGCGCGCCGTTGGCGGCGATGAGCGCGACGTCGTCCTCCCGGCGGACGGCGCCGGGGAAGTCACCGTTGCTCCACTGGACGAGCGACCGGCCGTCGCTGCGCCCCATGATCGGCGCCCAGTAGCCGTGGCCCGGGTGGTACTCGAACTCCTCGTCGCCGTCGTGGGCGAGCCCGAGCGTGTGGCCCAGCTCGTGGGAGGCCGCGGCCGCCAGCGTGTCGGCGAGCGCTGGGAGCCGACCGGGCTCGGACCGCGCCGCGGCGAGATCGTCGGGGTCCACGAACACCCAGGTGGGGGACTGGTCGGCCGAACCGACCCGGTCGAAGGCGTCGGCGAAGGCGATCCCGCCGCACGGCTCGTCGCACAGGGTGCTGGCCGCCGTCGTGCTGGTCGTGAGCAGGACCCGCATCCCGTAGGCGCGGTCGCTCGTCGACGCGCGCTCGAGGGCGTCCGCGCCCGGATCGGCGGTCGTGACGTCGACCGCGAAGGGCGCCAGGTCGTCGGCGACCCGCTGCCAGACGAGCCGCACCAGCTCGAGCGTCGCCTCGTCCCAGCCCCCCGCGGGTCGGAGGCCGGGGTAGGTGCCCGCCGCGAGGCCGTGGCCCGTGTTCCACGCCGTGCCACGGACGTCGTGGCCGTCGACGTCGAGGAAGACGGTGCGCTCGGCGCCGGGCAGCGAGGAGAGCGCGAGGGCGTCGTCGGCTGCGGCACCGGCCGGAGCGGCCACGGCGACGCCTCGGTCCGCCCCCGCGCCGGCCGCCGCGGGCAGGGCGCAGCCAGCGACCACGAGGGCCACGACGACGAGGAGACGGAAGAGCGACATGGACTCATCCAACCCCGGCGGAGCGTCGAACGGGGTGCGGCCCGGCGGACCTGGGGATGACGGGCCCGCGCCGTACGGGTGTGGACGGCGAGCGGGCCGCACGGGTCAGAAGAAGGACAGCACGTAGGCGCCCAGGAGCGCGACGATGACCACGAGCGCGACGACGCGGGCCCAGGTCGGGACGCTGCTGACGAAGTGGTCGGGCGTGCCCTCGTCCCGGGCGCTCGTGCCGCGGAGCTCCGGCGGGTCGTCCAGGTCGCCCGCGTAGGGCTCGGGAGCCTGCCACCCGCCGCCGTTGGAGGGGTGCTGGCGGCGGGCCTCGAGCTCGGCCGAGCACTGGTCCATCCACGCGTCGACGACACCCGCGTCGTACACCTGCGCGTCGTGCACGGACGGGAACGGACGGGGGTCGAAGGGTCCGGGATGGAAGCCGGTGCGCCGCCCGCGGCGCATCTCCTCGACCAGCGCGGCCACGTGGGCGTCCACGTCGCGGATCCGGTAGCCGTCGGCAGCCTCCAGCACCGGGAAGCGCGGGGTGTCGCTCGGCATTGCGGTCTCCTCGGGGACGGCCTCGACGTGATCCTACGGCCGTCCCCGGGCCCGGATCGACCGGGCCCGGAGCGACGAGGATCAGAGGCGGCGGAGGACCGCGGTGACCTTGCCGAGGATCGTCGCGTGGGTGCCGTCGATGGGGTCGTACGCCTCGTTGTGGGGGAGGAGCCAGACCTGGCCGTTGCGGCGCTGGAACGTCTTCACGGTCGCCTCGCCGTCGATCATGGCGGCGACGATCTCGCCGTTCTCGGCCGTCGGCTGCTGGCGGACCACCACGTAGTCACCGTCGCAGATGGCCGCGTCGATCATCGAGTCGCCGGAGACCTCGAGCAGGTAGAGCGTGCCGTCACCGACCAGCTGCTGCGGCAGGGGGAACACGTCCTCGGTCCGCTGCTCCGCGAGGATCGGGCCACCGGCGGCGATGCGCCCCACGACGGGCACGTACGTCGCGGCGGGGCGCGCCTCGCCGATGTCGGTCTCGTCGATGTCGGTCTCCTCGGCGCTGGAGAGCGCCGAACGCTCGACCTCGACGCCGGGCCCGACGACCTGGATCGCCCGGGGACGGTTCGGGTCGCGGCGCAGGTAGCCCTTCTCCTCCAGCGCCTTGAGCTGGTGGGCGACGGAGGAGGAGCTCGTGAGGCCCACCTGCTCGCCGATCTCGCGCATGCTCGGCGGGTAGCCGCGCTCGTCGAGCGCGGTCGTGATGACCGCGAGCACGCGTGCCTGGCGCGGGGTGAGGCGCGCCTGGCCCGCACCGGGCTGCGGCACCCCCGACACGTCCGTCACCCCTGCGTCGTCGCCCGGGTCCTTGGTCGCCGCCATGTCCGTCCTTCTTTCCGCGCCCTCGACGCTTCGCCGCTCGGTCGACTGCTCGGTGGCCGCGCCGCCGCTGCTCTGCTGCCGGGGCGGGCCACCGTCGTGGACCGCACGCTAGTCGTCGGACCCATCAGGATTCAAACATCTGTTCGACCGGGCGTGTCCCGCGTCGCACGAGGCGGCTGGTCGAAGAAATGTTCGACCCAGGTCTTGAAGCGATCGAACACCTGCTCTAGTGTCGCTCACGTGTTCGATCGAACGTGTGATCGACGGTCGGGTCTGCGGAGCTCGCGATCCAGAACTGTCGGTGGCCGTCGATAGACATCGCTCGTCACGGCCCGACACTTCCCCAGGAGGTCACCATGAGCTCGACCGCTTTCGCCTCGCAGCTGCCGACGGCCCGTGCCGCCCGCCCCGTGCGCGCTGCCCGCCCGGCCCGTCCGGCGGTCCGTCCGGCGGCCCGGGCGCAGGGTTCGCTGCGCCTGACGCGACGCGGACGTCTGGTCGTCCTGGTGCTCGGCCTCGTCGCCATGCTGGCGCTGGGGGTCGTGCTCGGCTCGGTGTCCGCGGCGAGCGACGGCTCGACGGCCGGGCAGACGGAGACGATCCGCGTCCAGTCGGGCGACACGCTGTGGGACATCGCAGCCGCACGTGCGGGCTCCGGTGAGTCGGTGCAGGACGTCATCGACGAGATCCGCTCGATCAACCACCTGAGCTCGGGCGCGCTGATGGCCGGCGACCAGCTCGAGGTGCCCGCGGCGGGCTGAGCCCGCCACGCGTCGCGGTCGTCCGCGACGCCCACGATCCCGGCAGGTCGACTCGACCCCGACCTGCCGGACCAGGGGAAGAGAGCGAGGGGGCGAGCCCGCGACGGCGGGCTCGCCCCCTCGTGCCGTGCGTGCGGTGCCGATGGCCCGTGCGGCGGTTCAGCGTGCCGCGCGCTTGCCTCCGGTCGGGCGGGGCGGCTGGTCGGTGGGCGAGCCGTTCGCCCCGGCCAGCAGGCGCAGGGCGCTCCCGCCGAGCAGCAGTCCGATGAAGAGGCACGCGATCGCGCCCAGGCAGGCGAGGGCGAGCAGGAGCCAGGCGACGCCGCTGCCGTCGTCGCGCGCGGCGCGGCCGAGGTCGATCGCCATCCACACGAGGTAGCCCCACGCGACGACCGTCACGGTGATGCCGAGGGCGTGGAGGGCCAGGGTGCGGCCGGATCCGCGGGCGCGGGTCGGCTCGCTCGAACGGTCTCCTGCGCGCTTCCCCCCGGCCACCGTCCCATCATGACGGATGGGCGCGCGACACGCCGTCGAACGGCTCTGACCTGCGCGTTCCGCGACTTCCTCGGAGGTCGTCCGGGGGCACTTGCACGGCTTGGGGTCGACGCGTACGGTTACCCCCACATCTAGTACTTACACGGATGTAGTTATCCACATCTAGTTCACAGATCGCTTGCAGATACCCACACCCGACGCCTGGTTCATCCACAGGCGAGGTCGTTTCATCCACATCTGCGTCCACATCCCAGGTCCGAGGAGGAGTCGCGTCGTGCACTGCCCGTTCTGCCGCAACAGCGACACGAAGGTCCTCGACTCCCGGGTCGCGGAGGACGGCGCGTCGATCCGACGTCGTCGGTCCTGCCTCGCGTGCGAGCAGCGGTTCACGACGGTCGAGCTCATGCAGCTGTCGGTGCTCAAGCGGTCGGGTGCGAGCGAGCCCTTCAACCGTGCGAAGGCGATCGCCGGAGTGCGGAAGGCCTGCAAGGGCCGCCCGGTGAGCGACGACGACCTCGCCTGCCTGGGCCAGGCCGTCGAGGACACGTTGCGTGCCTCCGGCTCGGCCGAGATCAAGGCGCACGACGTGGGCCTCGCGATCCTCGGCCCGCTGCGGCAGCTCGACGAGGTGGCCTACCTGCGCTTCGCGAGCGTCTACCGCTCCTTCGAGTCCGCCGCCGACTTCGAGGCGGAGATCGGCCTGCTGCGGCTCGACCGGGCGGAGGCCGCGGCCGCCGCCGGCGAGGCCGGAGACGGTCCCGGCGGGGATCCCAGAACTGTCAGTGCCGTCGGCAACGCTGGACAGCGGCCGGCGCCCGCCACGAGCGGCTGACCACCAGCTGCCCGGCACGTCGTGGGGAAGCGGCGTGCCGGGCACACCATCGTTCGTCGGCCCAGCGTCGACATCCGCACGCACCACAGCACGCAGACCAGCAATACATGTCGCCGCGAGGGCGTTGTACGGGGGAGTCCCCGGCCCTCGTGCGCGACCAGCACGACCGAACGACAGCCAGTAGTGACCCAGCAGCGACGATCGAGGAGATTTCATGACGGAGACGGTGAGCGGCCCGGGCGCAGCAGGCGCTGAGGGTCGTTCGGGCGCGGCCGGCCTCACCCTGACCCCGGTGTTCAGCACCCCGGGTGTGCACCCCTACGACGAGATCACCTGGGAGCGTCGCGACGTCGTCCAGACGAACTGGAAGACGGGCGCCACCGTCTTCGAGCAGCGCGGCGTCGAGTTCCCCGACTTCTGGTCCGTCAACGCCTCGACCATCGTCACGTCGAAGTACTTCCGCGGTGCCCTCGGCACCGACGCGCGGGAGTGGAGCCTCAAGCAGCTCGTCGACCGCGTCGTGAAGACGTACGTCGCGGCCGGCGTCGAGCACGGCTACTTCGCCGACGAGGCGGCGGCCCAGGTCTTCGAGCACGAGCTCACCTGGCTGCTGGTCCACCAGTACTTCTCGTTCAACTCGCCCGTGTGGTTCAACGTGGGCACCTCGAGCCCCCAGCAGGTCTCCGCCTGCTTCATCCTGTCGGTCGACGACTCGATGGACTCGATCCTGAACTGGTACAAGGAGGAGGGCTTCATCTTCAAGGGCGGCTCCGGTGCCGGCCTGAACCTCTCCCGCATCCGCTCCAGCAAGGAGCTGCTCTCCTCGGGCGGCACCGCGAGCGGCCCCGTCTCCTTCATGCGCGGCGCCGACGCGTCCGCGGGCACCATCAAGTCGGGCGGCGCCACGCGTCGCGCGGCCAAGATGGTCGTGCTCGACGTCGACCACCCCGACATCGAGGAGTTCGTCGCGACGAAGGCGCGCGAGGAGGACAAGATCCGTGCCCTCCGTGACGCCGGGTTCGACATGGACCTGGGCGGCGAGGACATCACCTCGGTGCAGTACCAGAACGCCAACAACTCGGTCCGCGTCTCCGACGAGTTCATGCGCGCCGTCGAGGACGGCACGGAGTTCGGTCTCCGCGCCCGTCAGACCGGCGAGGTCATCGAGACGGTCGACGCCCGCGAGCTCTTCCACAAGATCGCGAAGGCGGCGTGGGAGTGCGCCGACCCGGGTCTGCAGTACGACGACACGATCAACGACTGGCACACCAACCCCGAGACGGGTCGCATCACCGCGTCCAACCCCTGCTCGGAGTACATGTCGCTCGACAACTCGTCGTGCAACCTGGCGTCGCTCAACCTGCTGAAGTTCCTCAAGGACGACGACACCTTCGACGCCGACCTGTTCGCCAAGGCCGTCGAGATCATCATCACCGCGATGGACATCTCGATCTGCTTCGCGGACTTCCCGACGGAGCCCATCGGCGAGACGACGCGCAACTACCGCCAGCTCGGCATCGGGTACGCCAACCTCGGCGCGCTGCTGATGGCCATGGGCCTCGGCTACGACTCCGACGGTGGCCGCGCGATGGCCGGCACCATCACCTCGCTGATGACCGGCACCTCCTACCGCCGCTCGGCCGAGCTCGCCGCGATCGTGGGTCCCTACAACGGCTACGCCCGCAACGCCGAGGCGCACCAGCGCGTCATGCGCAAGCACCAGGCCGCCAACGACGCCGTGCGCACGCTGCACAGCAACGACACGGCCGTGCACCGCCTCGCCACCAAGGAGTGGGCGCAGGTCGTCGAGCTGGGCAAGGTCAACGGCTTCCGCAACGCGCAGGCCTCCGTGCTCGCGCCGACCGGCACCATCGGCTTCATGATGGACTGCGACACCACCGGCATCGAGCCCGACTTCTCGCTCGTGAAGTTCAAGAAGCTCGTCGGCGGCGGCTCGATGCAAATCGTCAACCAGACGATTCCGCGCGCGCTGAAGAAGCTCGGCTACCAGCCGGAGCAGGTCGAGGCGATCGTCGACTACATCGCCGAGCACGGCCACGTCATCGACGCCCCGGGCCTGCGCCAGGAGCACTACGAGGTGTTCGACACCGCGATGGGTGCCCGCTCGCTGAAGCCGATGGGCCACGTCCGCATGATGGCCGCGGCGCAGCCGTTCCTCTCGGGCGCGATCAGCAAGACGGTCAACCTGCCCGAGTCGGCCACGGTCGAGGAGATCGAGGACGTCTACCTGCAGTCGTGGAAGCTGGGCCTCAAGGCCACGGCGATCTACCGCGACAACTGCAAGGTCGGCCAGCCCCTCTCCGACGGCGGCGGCAAGGCGAAGAAGGACGCGGCGGACGCCGCCGAGGCTGCCGAGGCTGCCGAGGTCGTGGAGAAGGTCGTCGAGAAGATCGTCTACGCCCCGACCCGCAAGCGCCTGCCGAAGTCGCGCGTCTCCCGCACGACGTCGTTCACGGTCGGCGGTGCCGAGGGCTACATGACCTCCGGTGCCCACGACGACGGCGAGCTCGGCGAGATCTTCCTCAAGCTCGGCAAGCAGGGCTCGACCCTGGCCGGTGTGATGGACGCGTTCTCGATCGCGGTCTCCATCGGTCTGCAGTACGGCGTGCCGCTCGAGACCTACGTCTCGAAGTTCACCAACCTGCGCTTCGAGCCGGCCGGTCTGACCGACGACCCGGACGTCCGGATGAGCCAGTCGATCATGGACTACATCTTCCGTCGCCTGGCGCTGGACTACCTGCCGTTCGACGAGCGGGCGGGCCTCGGCATCTACTCCGCCGAGGAGCGCCAGCGTCACCTGGAGACGGGCTCCTACGAGCCGGTCGAGGAGACGGGCTCGGCGGCCGAGCTGCTCGAGGCGCCGACCGTGGAGATCACGCCGCTGCCCGAGGCCACGGTCGTGACGGCCGAGGAGAAGGCCGCGTCCGCCGAGGCCGGCGCCAAGCCCGCCCCGAAGGAGGCCCACACCTCCGCGGAGCTGCTCGAGAAGATCACGGGCACGGCGGTCGACAGCCCGCTCTGCTTCACCTGCGGCACCAAGATGCGCCCGGCTGGTTCGTGCTACGTCTGCGAGGGCTGCGGCTCGACCAGCGGTTGCAGCTGACTGTGATGTTGCCCGGTTCGTCACAAGAAGTTGCCTTGTCTGGCAGCGGTTGCCCTGGTGGCAAACCGCATCATCATCGAGTTGATGGGGACATCTGTTAGTTGAGGATGACGATCGAACAATGCCAGCCCGGCTCCCCCAACATGGGGGAGTCGGGCCGGTGCTGTCTCCGGAAGGTCCGGGGCGCGCCTGCGTGTTTGCCGAGTGTCCCCAGGCACGGTGACCACCGCGGCCGGCGGCTACGCCCGCACCCTCGGTGCCGGCATGTTGTCGGCGCTACATGATCCACTGAACGCGGGCAGAAGAAGCCCAGACAAAAAGCAAGGACCCGGCCTTGCCGGGCCGGGTCCTTGTGGCACAGACACAGATGGTCCATGCGGGTGTGCGTCCGTACTGAACCACCGTCCGTGCCGACTTGTCACGTCGCCACGGACGGAGGTGAGAAAGATGGCTCGACGGAACACCCGTCAGACCGGAGCGAAGGCGGTCAAGGCCGCAGGCAAGGTGCTCAGCAACCCCAAGAGCAGCAAGACCGCGAAGACCGCGGCCGCCAGCGCCCTGTCCCAGAGTCCCAAGCGCGGCAAGAAGTAGTCCGCCGCGCGTGGCCATCGCGTCGCCCTGAGCGACGTCTCATCAGGAGCAGTGCATGACTGACTCAGCTACGACCCGACCCCTCAACCCGAGGCCGGCACCCATCGAGGACGCCGACCAGCCGGTCCGTGACACAACGATTCGCGGGACCATCAAGGAGACGGTGCGCTACGCCCTCTGGGGCAAGGGCGCCGGCCGTTGCACTATCTGCAACCACCGGCTGTTCGGCGAGGAGCACACCTACCTCCACTCCATCAACGCCGCGGAGGCGGCCCACATCCGCGGTGCGACCGGCACCGCGGGGTCCCCGCGCGGCGTCATCCAGGGCGAGCCCGACGACCTAGACAGGGAGGCGGAGGAGAACCTCCTCCTTCTGTGTCACACCTGCCACAAGATGATCGACGACAAGGCCCACGTCGCGTTCTTCACCGCACCCAAGCTGCGCGAGCTCAAGGCACGGCACGAGTCGCGAGTCGAACGTGTCACAGAGGACGGAGGCCTCACCCGAACGGCCGTCATCCGGGTCGGCTCGGACGTACGCGGGTCGTTCTCGATGGCGTCGCGGCGAGAGGTCGCCGACACGGTGATTGCTCACGACTACCTGGGGCTCGTCGACAGTCAGCGCAGCGGCCAGTTCGTGTGCGAACTCTCTGGCGAGGCCATCGATGACGGGTACTGGGACATGGCCGGCAGCATGATCCGTCGCACGCTCTCACAGGTTCGCCAGGCCGTGGCCGATGATGAGATTACGCACATCTCGGTGTTCGCGATCGCGCCTATCCCGGCCCTCGTCCTCCTGGGCGCGGAGCTCGACGACAAGGTCGATACCCGGCTGTGGCAGAAGCACCGTGGCGCCGGGTGGTCCTACCCGTCCCAAGGTTCGCCGGTGAGCTTCGCCCTCGAGCGGTCGAGCCAGGCGTCGAGGGACGAGGGGCGGGACGCCACGGACGTGGTCCTGATCTGCTCACTCAGCGCCGAGGTGGACACGGCCCGTCTGCCGACCGACCTGGCCGACGTCCCGGTGTTCACGCTTCGTCCTGACGGGATCACGCCGACGCCGACGCTGCTTGAGCACGAGGACACCCTCATGGCCTTCGGCAAGTCGTTCCGCGACATGCTCGGTGCAGCGGAACAGGCGTATCCGGGTGCGGGGCGCTGGCACCTGATCGGTGCCCTGCCGGTTGCGGCGGCCGTCGAGGCTGGGCGTGCGTTCATGAGAGAAACCCAGCCACCGGTCGCGGTGTACCAACGCACCGTCGACGGCGCCTACGAGGCAGTCCTGCTCATCAACCAGCAGGGCCGCGACACCTCGGCCAACGATCCGAAGGCGAGCCGACCGTGAAGCACATCGACCACTTCAACGTCCTGCTGCGCGACACCATCAACCTGAGCAAGTTCAACCTCGACGTCCTCGAGGACAAGGCAGATGAGGTGTTCGCCGCCCTCCATGACGACGAGCTGAGCGGCGACGACGTTCTCAGCATGAAGCGGCAGGGGTCCTGGGCGCAACGCACCATCATCACGCCGCAGCCAGGCAAGGACTTCGACGCCGACGTCATGGTGCGGCTGCGGTACAACCCCGACTGGGTCGACGACCCGCGCAAGTACTCCAACCTTGTCTACAACGCCATCGACGACAGCCCGGTCTTGAACTGGCGCGACTTCGAGCGCCACGCGCGGTGCGTCCGTGTCCACTACGACGGCATGCACGTCGACGTAGTGCCGTACGTGGTGTTCCCCGACGGCACCCAGCGCATCATCAACCGCGACAAGAACAAGTTCGAGATCACCACTCCTGACGAGTTCACATCCTGGATGCAGGAGAAGGACCAGCTGGCCAACGGGAACCTCCGCAGGGCCATCCGCATCGTCAAGTACCTGCGTGATCACAAGGGGTCGTTCACCGGCACGCCCTCGATCATCATCACGACGCTGCTCGGAAACCAGGTGACGCCAGCCGCGAAGCTGAACAACCCGGACGCGTTCAAGGACGTCCCCACCACGCTCCTCACCCTCATCGCCGGTCTGAACGGGTGGCTCGCCGAGTACGACGGCGTCCCTCCGGTGAAGCCTTCCGGCACCGGTATCGACTTCACGCACCGGTGGCAGCCGGAGTCGTTCTCGTACTTCAAGAAGCGCATCGCCGCGCACGGAGCGGAGATCGACGACGCGTTCCATGAGACCGACCACGAAGACAGCGTGACGAAGTGGCAGGCGCTCTTCGGGGAAGGTTTCAAGGCGCCCAAGACCAGTGGGGGTGGGTCGGGGGGAGCTGCCGGGACCGGCGCAGCCACGACGTCCAGCCGTAACGGGCGGGCGGGGTGAGTACCGCCAGGCGCCCTCGTCGCCGGTCGGGTGCCGACCGGCGGCGTGCCCGACCGGCCAGGGCAGCGCAGGAGTCCCTGGTGTCGACGGAGTACGACGTCGGTAACACGCCGGTGTTGAGCGCCCTCGAGGTGAGCGACCTGGTGGAGACCGTGGTGGGGCCGAGCGAATGGCAGGCGCAGGCACTGCTCGACCTCGACGATGCGGTCGGAGAGTTCGCCGAGTTCGTCGTCGAGGCGGGCCCCGTCTTCGACGAGGAGACTGCGGTGTGCCACGTGAAGGTCAGCTTCGACACCACCGGGTGCTCGAGGTCCCCGAGAGCGAAGGTGCGCTTCCATGACCGTGAGGAGTTCACCATCGCCATCGAGCCGGGTGAGGGCTGGCCCCCGCACGTGATGGTGGACCACCTGCGCTTCTTGGGGGCTGCGCACGTCCTCTCGGGGTTCCAGCTGTGCCTGTACTTGGACCCGGCTCGCGAGTGGGACCCAGGCGACGGCATCCGTTCGACCCTGAGTCGGCTGCGAGACTGGGTGGAGAACACCGCGGGCAACAAGTACGACCCGAACACTGCGCTCTACCACGCGGTCGGAGGGACGCCGCACCTTACGCCCGGCACGCCGACCATCGTGATCCGCGACCCGTTGCCGACGACTGCGCGGCCCACGCGCATGTACCTGCACGCCCGCGCCGCCAGCGACGAGACGGCCTCCAATCAGGACATGCCGCCCAACCGATACGACCTCATCGCCGACCGCCTTGACGATCGCGACTTGGTCATCCCGGTCATACCGCTACGCGGCGACCTGCCCATCGGCGCCGGCTCGGGCGCCCTGTCGGAACTGTTCGGCCGCATCGAGGTTACGCAGGGCCTGTGGCCTCGCGACACGCAGCGCGCCATCCATGAGCGCGCGCTCGAGCTCAGTCCGGCACTGACGCCGCCGAGAACGACCACCGCGGCCGTTGACGAAATCCGTTCCATCGCCCGGAGAGGCCCCCTCGAGAGCCTGGCGTGGACGTGCGGCTGGAACGGGCACCGGCTGGCTGCGGACGTGGGTGCGAGCGAGGACAATGAGGCGTTCGAGTACCCCGAGCCGGAGGAGCCGGTCACCAGATTGGCCGCGGCGCTCATTGACGGCATGCGGCTCAACCCCGCAGGCGCCCAGCAGTACGCGCTCGTCGCGGTTCCCCACCCGGGCGGCGGTTCTCGCCACCTGATCTGCCTGCGCGTCCCAGCCCAAGTCGCTGACGTGACCCGTGAGGCGCTGGCGGCACCGGACGTCGTCGTCACCCCGGAGAAGCTTGTGCTCGCGAGCGGCCGTGTCCCGATGGAGTGGTGTCGGGTCAGCGACGAGCGAGGCGAGGTGACCGTCCGCCGCGACGTCGGCCGGCCCGTTGGCGAGCTGGTGGGGAAGACGGTGCACGTTTGGGGGACCGGCGGCATCGGGTCGTGGATCGCTGAGTGGGTCGTCCGAGCCGGTGTCGGGAAGGTCGTGCTGCACGACCCGGGATGCGTGACCGGAGGTCTGCTGGTGCGCCAGGACTTCGTCGAAGCCGACGTAGGGCTGCGAAAGGACAGGGCGCTTGCAACTCGACTGCGAGCCATGCGTGACGACGTGGAGGTCGAGCTGCTGGAGGATCTGACTCCGCCGGAGGCGATCCTCGAGGCAGACCTCCTCATTGACGCAACCATCAACCGCGCCGTCACCCGTTTCCTGGACGACCTGGTCGTGACGCGGCCGGACAGGCGCACGACGTTCGCGCAGATCGCCACCGACACCGACACCGGCACCTTGGGCATCGCGATCGTGGCGGTCCCGGGAGGCGGTCACACCCTGACTGAACTGGACACGGAAGCCGGCGCACAGGTGGAGGCCGACTCTGAGATCGAGGACTACCGGGTGTTCTGGAACGAGCCGAGTCCGGGGAGCGAGTTCGTCCCGACGCGTGGTTGCTCCATCCCGACGTTCCACGGCTCTGCGGCGGATCTTGCCGGCGTGAGCGGGGCGCTGCTCAACGCCATCTGCCTGCACCTCGCAAGCGGTCAGTCCGGCACTCACCTCATGGCCCTTCCCCAGTCCGGGGTGACCCCGTCACGCAGGCTGCTCATGCCCTCACTGCGCCAGATGTTGTCGTCACCAAGCGATCCGGCCGACTCGGCCGCTTAGCCGCAGGAAGTCATCCGGCCCCATGACCGAGGGCGGCCGGGTGGGTTACTGGCTGCCATGGAGCGAGAACGAGGCATCCTCGGCGAGCGCGAACCCATCCGAGCAGGTCGTGGTGAGGATGCCCGCGTTGACCAGAGCCGCGCCGCGGACCCGCTCGTCGTTCCCGAGATTCTTCAGCCCCGCCCCTCGGGCCAGCTTCTGGAGCAGTTTCTCCTGGCCCATATTGAGGCTGTCCCTTCCGAGGTGCCACCGCCAAGTGACGAGGGCAGAGTCCCTGTCGAGGCTGCCGTCGACCGAGCGGATGAACGCTCCTCCGTGGACGATGCGTACGCACAGGCCCGCGGCACTGAGTCGCGACTCGAGCTCGCCAAGCACCGCGTCTAGCTCGCTCAGGCTGACCTCGGCCAGCTCGACGAGCGTCTGCTCAGGGATCGTGCGGTTGATCTCGATCAGGAGTGCGGACACCAACTTCACCGCACGCTCACGGTGCTCAGCTGCGGTGGGCGGACCCGCGGGACCGGCTGCCGGCTCCGTCACAGTCGGCGCCGTCAGCAGCTGGCCATGGGGCAAGCTGAGGAGGGCGGCGAGTCGCTGGATCTCGCCGAGGGTGAGGCCCGCGTGGCTGGTGCCGGCCTCGATACCTCGCAGCACGGTTTGGGTGACACCCACTCCCATCTGGGCTGTAAGCCTGCGTTCGCCGAGCCCGAGCTCGAGGCGGCGTGCGCGTACCAGGTCGCCATCAACGGCGGGGGACCTGAGCCGTGGTCGTCATGTGAGGTGGTGGATGGAGATGCCCCACCGGCGGTACCAGCGGGATGGCTCGGGTGTGCTGCGGTCGGGTGCCATCTAACGGCTGACACGCAGGTGCGCGCGATGCGGGTCGGGGATCGTAGGAGCCGGGTGCGCGTGGCGTGGTGACAGGGCCGGAGCATCATGCTCCGGCCCTGTTCTCGTCGGGTGTACGCGTGGCGTTTCGTCGTGACCGACGAGTGGAACGGTGGCGCGCGTGACCACGCCTGACGCTCCTCCCGCTCCCGCCGCTCCCTCCCGCCGCACCCGATGGGTGGTGGCGGTCGTGCTGACCGCGGTGCTGGCCCTGGCGGTCGGCGTGACCATCGGACTTCTCGTGGGCGGCTCGGGCGACGACGACCTGCCGCGGGCCGAGGCCAACGCCACCGCGGCGTGCGTGACGGCGTCGCGCCTCGACGCCGACGAGCCGTTGCCCGAGCGCACCGACAACCGGCTCGAGGAGCCGGCCTTCTGGGAGATGCCCGCGGTGCACTACAACGCCATGGCGGCGGCCGCGGAGGACGACACCTACCAGGACCTCGCGGACGCGAGCGCGCTGCTGGGCACCGCGCTGAACACCGCCGACAGCGAGGGCATGGGCACGGCCGTCGAGCAGGTCCAGGCGGAGTGCGGAGACCTCGGGCTCGACTGAGCGACCTCACCCCGGCTGCGCCGTCACGATCCCCTCACCCGCGGCCCACGCGGTGATGTCGCGCCGCTCGATGGCGGCCGCGATGAGGTCCGGGAACGCCTCGGGCGTGCACGCGAACGTGGGCACGCCGAGCCCGGCGAGCGCGGAGGCGTGGTCCTCGTCGTACGCGGGTGCGCCGTCGTCGCTCAACGCCAGCAGTGCCACGACGGTCACCCCTGAGGCGACGAGACGCGCGCACCGCGCCAGCATCTCCTCGGCGATGCCGCCCTCGAACAGGTCGCTCAGCAGCACGAGCACGGTGTCGGCGGGCCGCTCGATGCGGCTCTCGCAGTAGGCCAGCGCGCGATTGATGTCGGTGCCGCCTCCGAGCTGCACCCCGAAGAGCACGTCGACGGGGTCGTCCATGTCGTCGGTGAGGTCGACGACCTCGGTGTCGAAGACGACGAGCCGTGTGGCGACCGACCGCAGGGAGGCGAGGACGGCGCCGTACACGGACGCGTAGACGACGGACGGCCCCATCGAGCCCGACTGGTCGACGCACAGCACGATCTCGCGCTCGAGCTGGTGGGCGCGGCGGGCGTGGCCGACGAGCCGTTCGGGCACGACGGTGTGGTGCTCGGGCAGGTAGTGCTTCAGGTTCGCCGCGATCGTGCGCCCCCAGTCGATGTCGGCCGGCCGGGGGCGGCGGCTGCGGGCGGCCCGGTCGAGCGCCCCGGTGACGGCCTGCACGGTGCGCGCCCGGATCCGCTCCTCGATCTCGTTGACGACGGTGCGCACGACCCGGCGGGCGGTCTGCTTCGAGTGCTCGGGGATCACGCCCCGCAGGCCCATCAGCGTCGTCACGAGGTGGACGTCCGGCTGCACCGCCTCCATCAGCTCCGGCTCCGCCAGCAGCTCACGGAGGCCGAGGCGTTCCATGGCGTCCACCTGGAGCACCTGCACGACGGAGCTGGGGAAGTAGGTGCGGATGTCGCCCAGCCAGCGGGCGACTCGCGGGGACGAACCACCGAGGCCACCGGCTCGCGAGCGGGAGCCGGAGCGCTCGCCGTACAACGCCTCCAGCGCCTCGTCCCGCTTCACGTCGTCGGCCGAGAGCTCCACCCTGCCGTCGGCGCCGAGCACCTCGTCGGACGGTGCCCCGAGCACCAACCGCCACCGCGTGCGCGCGTCCCGCTCGCTCATGCGACCGCCCCTCCCACCCCGGGAGCGCCGAGCAGCCGCGCCACCCCGGCCAGGACCGGCGCGGCAGCCTCGACGTCGAGAGCGACGGAGCGCGCACCGGGACGGGCGGGCCCCCGCCCGACCCCGCGCGCCACGGCGCGCCGCTCCGCGGCCGAGAACCGTGCGAAGGTGCGCCGCAGCAGCGGCAGCAGGTCGTCGAAGACGACGTCGGCGGTGCCGGCCATCCAGTCGTCGAGGATCCGCAGCAGGTCGTCGTCGTGGAGCAGCACGGCGGCGTCGCCGGCGAGGAAGCCGTCGAGCCACGCGGCCGCCGCGGGGGCCGGAGCGGCGGGGGAGAGCCGGCGAGCCATCCGCTCCGCCGCAGTGGACGGCACGACCACGCCCGCGTCGAGCAGCAACCGGTTGGCCCGACCGCCGACGGAGCCGTGCACGGTCTCGTCGGCGGCGAGGATAGCGAGCGCCTCCTGCCACGGCCGGCGCAGCTCCGCGTCGTCGAGCAGCGTGACTCCTTCGTCGCAGGTCTCCATCGCCCGTCGCGCCCGCGCGGCCGCGTCGTCGTCGAGGCTCGCGCAGGCGGCCCGCAGCCCGACGGAGGCCCGCACGACCACCGTGCCGAGCAGCCCGGCGACGCGGGTCGTGTCGGCGCCGCGCACGTCGCCGTACCGCCGCGTCCTCGCCAGCGGACCCACGCTCTCCGCGAGCGCCAGGGCGTCGTGCTGGTGGGTCGTGCGCTCGGCGAGCGCGTCGACCACCGCGGTCAGCCCCGCGGGCAGGTCGGCGAGCAGGCAGGCCTCGACGAGGTCGCTCAGCGCCGGGAGGTCGGGGGCCGCGGCGGCGTCCTCCGCCACCGTGCGAGCCGCGGCGTCGGCGACGGTCGTGCCGCGCAGGCCCGCGTCGACGAGGGCGACGGCGAAGCCGGGGTCCCACTGCAGGCGCCAGGCCTCCTTGAAGGTGCCCGTCGTGCGGCCGGCGTCGACCGGCGTGCCCCAGTCGATGCCGAGCAGGCGCAGCCGGTGGAGCAGCGCGGAGCGGGCGCGGCCGTTGGGCGTGCGCAGGTCGAGCACGGCCTCCGTCACCGAGGCGCTCGGCTTGAGCCGCACCGCCCGTTGCTGACGCGCGAGGTCGGCGGCGACCGGCGCCATCGGCACGTGCTCCGGCACCTCGCCGAGGCGCTGCCCCACCACCACCTGCTCCTCGACGAGCTGGAGCGGCAACGTCGACCCCTCGCAGAGCACGGTGAGCACCGCGTCCTGCAGCTCGGCCAGCCCCGCCGACGGGCGGCAGCGCATCACCGCCAGCTCGTCGGCCAGCCGGGTCGCCTCCACGAGCGAGGCGGGCGGGGCGTCGATCCCGGCGGTCCGCAGCGCCCGGGCGACGGCCACCATCCACGCCGGCACCACGCCGTCCCGGTCACGGTCGGCCCAGGTGAAGAGGTGGTCGTACCAGCCCGGCGAGCCCACCCCCGCGCCGTACCCGCTCGCGAGCCGAAGCCGCCCGTGCGTCCACGGCACCCACGTCACCGCCACCTTCGTGCGCGGCAGGCGGGCGAGGAGCCGGTTGTCGTGGGCGGCCGCCGGGAAGTCGGGCAGGTGCAGCGCCGGCGCGTGGAACGCACCGCACACGAACGCCACCCGCTCGTGGCCCTCCTTGAGGGCCGCCCGCACGACGCGGCGCATCGCCGCCTCCCGCCGGGCGTTCTCGAGGTCCTCCTCCGGGTGCTCCGCGCGGTGCGCGTCCCGCACCTCCGTCACGGCCTCCCGCAGCAGCGCGAACCGGTCGAGGACGCTGCCCGCGGCGTCGGGCAGCTCGACGGCGTCCTCCCACCAGCGCTCGGGGTCGTCGTACCCGGCCGTGCGGGCGAGCGTGCCGATCACGTCGGGGTACGACGCGGGGCGCGCGTCCTCCCCAGCGTCGTCGGGCGCCTCCGGCGCCAGCTGGTGGACGGCGGGCAGGTCGGCGAACCGCACCGGTACGTCGCGGGCGACCGCCCACCGCAGCGCCACCCACTCCGGGGAGAACGCGGCGAACGGGTAGAACGCCGCCCGGCGCGGGTCGTCCGCGGCATACACGAGCGCCGCCACCGGCGGCACGAGCCCCGGGTCGGCGACGTGCGCCACCAGCGGGTCGAGCTCCGGGCAGCCCTCGACCACGACGAGGTCGGGCTGCAGCTCCTCCAGCGCGGCCCGCACGGCACGGGCCGAGCCCGGGCCGTGGTGGCGGACGCCGAGGGGGACGAGGACGCTCGTGGTCACGGGAGGGACGCTCAGCCCAGCTCGCGGCACGCGCGGTAGAGGTCCGCCCACGCGGGGCGGTCGCGCACGACGGTCTCGAGGTATTCCTGCCACACGATCGCGTCCGCGACCGGGTCCTTCACGACGGCGCCGACGAGTCCCGCGGCGACGTCGGCGGCGCGCACGACACCGTCACCGAAGTGCGCCGCGAGCGACAGCCCGTTGGTCATCACCGAGATCGCCTCGGCCGTCGACAGGGTCGCCGACGGGGACTTCAGGCTCGTGCGGCGGTCGAGGGTCGAGCCCGACCGCAGCTCGCGGAACACCGTGACCACGCGCTCGATCTCGCTGGGCGCCCCGTCACCGGCGCCGAGGTCGGCCGGCAGGTCGAGCGACCGGCCCAGCGCCGACACCCGGCTGCGCACGATCTCCACCTCCTGCTCCACGCTGTCGGGCAGGGGCAGCACGACGGTGTTGAAGCGCCGCTTGAGCGCCGAGGAGAGGTCGTTGACGCCCTTGTCGCGGTTGTTGGCCGTGGCGATCACGTTGAACCCCGGCCGCGCCTGCACCTCGGTGTCGAGCTCGGGCACCGGCAGCGTCTTCTCCGACAGGATCGAGATGAGCGCGTCCTGCACGTCGGCCGGGATGCGGGTCAGCTCCTCGATGCGCACGAGCGCCCCGGTGCACATCGCGCGCATCACCGGGCTCGGCACGAGCGCCGCCTCCGAGGGGCCCTCGGCGAGCAGCCGCGCGTAGTTCCACCCGTAGCGCAGCGCCTCCTCCGCCGTGCCCGCCGTGCCCTGCACGACGAGCGTCGAGGTGCCGCTGATCGCCGCCGCCAGGTGCTCGCCCACCCACGTCTTCGCCGTGCCCGGCACGCCGAGGAGCAGCAGCGCCCGGTCGGTCGCCAGCGAGGCCACCGCGATCTCGACGAGGCGCCGGGACCCGACGTACTTCGGGCTCACGTGCGTCCCGTCCGGCAGCTCGCCGCCCAGCAGGTACGTCGTCACCGCCCCCGGCGACAGCTGCCAGCTCGGCGGCCGCACCCGGCCCGTGTCGGCGTCGTGGGCCCGCAGGGCGGCGAGCTCGTCGGCGTACGCCTGCTCGGCGTGGGGGCGCAGCACCTCGGGGGTCTCGGGACTGCCAGGGGTCGTCGTCATCGCAGGGCCTCGCTGATCGAGCGTCGGAGGGACAGGAGCTGGAGGGCGGTCGAGAGGGCCCGACCGGTGGTCTCGGGCAGGTCGGTGCGCACCAGGTCGGTGAGCCGGTCGAGCGTGGCGGGCGGCGCGTCGACGAGCGCGTCGCGCAGGTGGTGGACGGTCTCGGTCGGCAGCACGAGCCGCGGTGGCGGCACCCGGTGCAGCGCCTCCACCGCCTCGCGGGCCAGGCCGGGGTCGGCGGGCACGGGCAGGGCGGCGAGCAGGTCGCGGAGGTCCCGCAGGTCGCCGGCCCCGCGGCAGCGGGCGAGGCCGGAGCCGAGGTGCTGCGTGCGTTCCTCGGCCGGCAGCACCGACAGCAGCCCCGACGGACGCCCCTCGACGGCGATCACCGCCCGCGCCCAGTCGACGTCGCGCCGCAGCAGCACCGCGCGTCGCACGGCGGCGCGCAACGGATCGGGGAGGCGCTGGTACGTCGCGGCCTCGTCCACCCCGGACGCGGACGTCAGCACCGGGAGCGGCGCCCCGGCCACCAGCGTGCCAAGCCACCAGTCGTGGCGCGAGGTGCCCCGTGGGGGAGGGGTGAGCCCGTCCCGCACGCCCGCGTCGTCGGGATCGGGCGGGGTCGCGACGTCGAGGCGCCGGCCGAGGATCCCGCTCCGGGAGAGCAGCGGCGCGAGCCGCTCCGCCATCCGCTGGGCACGTCGCGACGTCGGCAGTCCGTCGAGCAGCGCCTGCGCCAGCCCGCGCACCTTCACCGACCGGTCGTCGAGCGCCCGCTCGAGCAGCGCGTCGTCGGTCTCGACGAGGGCGCTGCCGAGCGCCTCGAGGTGCTGGGTGCGCTCGTTCACCGGGTCGTTGGCCCAGGTGGAGGCGACGAGGTCGGCCGCGGTCGCGCGTTCCGCGGGGTCGGGCGACGCGCGCAGGTCGAGGAGCAGCGCGAGCCGCGCCGGCGCCGGGAGGTGCGGCCACGCGGCCGGGTCGGGGCGGGCGCCCGGGGTCCCGGCGGGCGATGCCGCGGCCCGGTGGTCCGCCAGCACCGCGCTCCAGCCCGGGTGCAGCGCGGCGAGCCACCGCCCGCGCTCGTCGAGCACGGGCCGCAGCGGGGCCCGGAGCGTCGGTGTCGTCCGCGCGCGCTCCAGCAGCGTGGGCAGCAGGTCGTGGGGCACGCGCACGCCGCGCGCCGCGGCGCACGCCAACCAGTGGGCCACGAGCACGTCCCGTTCCGCGGCCGGCACCGGCGCCGGGCGCGCGTGGAGCAGCTCGAGCAGCTGCCGGGCGCGCGGGGGCGGCGGCGCGAGGGTGTCGGCGGGTGCGGGCACGGGGGCGTCCACCGGGGCCTCGGGAGCGTCGGGCGCCCCCACGGCCCGGACCGCGGCCAGCACGGTCGCCGCGTCGAGGAGCCGGGTGCCGGAGTCGGCCGCCGGGCCGGGACCGCCCAGCGCTGCCGGCAGCTCCGGCGCCGCGCGCCGCCCGCTGCCCAGGATCGCGGCGGCCACGACGCCGTCGGCCCAGTCCTCGACGGTGACGTCCTCGACGGTGACGGGCGCGCTCACAGCCCCACCACCCCGTCGCCCGTGCCGACGGCCAGCACCCGGAGCACCCCGTCCTGCAGCTCGCCGAAGAGGTCGGCTGGGCGACCACCGGTGCGGGCGAGCAACGACCAGACCGCTCCGGTGGCCTCCTCCTCGTCGGCGCCCGTCGCCACGCCCGGCACCGTGCGGCCCGCGGCGTCGACGACGGTGACGGCCCCGGTGGTGTCGGCGTCCGGGCCCGGGGCCACCCGGGCGTCGCGGACGACGGCGGGCACGCGTCGTACGAAGGGGTTCGCAGCCAGCGCCGCCGTGCGGCGGGCCCGGGCGGCGGCCAGGTCGCCGCCCCCGGGGAGGCGGTCGAGCTCGCCGGCGGCCACGGGCTCGGTGACGAGGAGGGCGCGCCGCGGGTCGTGGCCGGGGTAGAGCGCGAGGGTGGCATCGAGGCGGCTGCCGACGGTGCGGGCCACGGGCATCGGAGCGCCCCGCGCCGCGAAGTCGAGCACCTGCACCACGTGGCCCGAGCGCTCGCCGTGGAGCCAGGTGCGCTGCTCGAGCAGGCCGCCGTCGGTCGAGCGGTGGGCACCGAGCACGGCCCACACGTCGGCGACGGTCTCACCCGCCCGCACCTCGTCGGTCGCCCACGCCCAGCCCACCACGGTGCGGAGGTCGGCCGCGGTGGCCGCGTCGAGGTCGGCGCGGCGGCGCCAGGCCCGCACGAGGAGCCACCAGCGGCCGAGGACGTCGACGGTGTGCTCGGCCCAGTCGGAGCGGTGGCGGACGGTGCGTCCGAGCGCGCGCACCTCCTCGGCGACGCCGGGCAGCTGGGCGTCCACCAGCCGCGCGGCGGCGGACTCCCACCAGGTCAGGTCGCGCTGGCGGGCGGCGGCGATCCCCGTGCGCGCCAGGTCGGTGAGCCAGACCGCGAGGTCCTCCATGCCCGCGTCCATCCGCGCGAGGCGCTCGTCGCGGCGCTGGGCTGCCGCCGCCGCGCGCGCGGCGAGCGTCGCCGGGTCGACGGGCGCCCCGGATCCGGCCTCGGCCGCTGCCCGCGACGCCGCCCGCTCCGCCCGCTGACGCGCCCACGCGGCCGCCTCGTCGGGAGCGCCGGCACCGGGCTCGAGGTCGCCCGCCGACCAGCGCAGGAGGAGCGCCAGCGCGTGCTTGCAGGGGAACTTGCGGCTGGGGCACGAGCACCGGTACGCGGGGCCGCTGAGGTCCACGCTCACCTGGTAGGGCGCCTTCCCCGAGCCCTGGCACTTGCCCCACACGAGCGTCGCGCTGACGCCGCAGTCCGACCACGCCCCGGGCGCGGTCAGCTTGCGCGCCGCCACCAGCGACGCCGCGTCGGGCGCGGCGCCACGCACCCGCTCGAGCGGCCAGCGCTCGGCGGGGACGTCCGCGGCCTCGGGGGTGGTCATCGCCGCCATCCTGTCGCATCGCACCGACACCTGCGGGGTACCGGGGCCGGTCCCCACCCGTCCACACCACGGCGACCCCCACGAACGGAGCAGAGATGTCCCACCACGACACCGACGGAGGCACCGCCAAGGTCGCCGAGCTCGTCGAGCAGGCGCGCATCGCGATGCTCACCACGATGACGAGCGACGGGAAGCACGTGAGCCGGCCGATGGCGTTGCAGGAGGTGGAGTTCGACGGTGATCTCTGGTTCTTCTGCCACGACGACTCCGCGAAGGTCGCCGAGGTGCGGGAGCACCCGCAGGTGAACGTCTCCTTCGCCGACCCGAAGCACGCGGCCTGGACGTCGCTGTCCGGCACGGCGCTGCTCACCCACGACGCGGACAAGGCCCGCGAGCTGTGGTCGCCCGCCCTCGAGGTGTGGTTCCCGGACGGCCTCGAGACGCCGACGCTGGCGCTGCTGAAGGTGGACGTCGCGACGGCCGAGTACTGGGAGTCCTCGTCGTCCCGCGTGCGTCGCCTCGTCGGCGGCATCCGGGCCGCCGTCACCGGGGACCCCGGTAAGTTCCCCGCAGAGAACGAGACGACCGTCCTGGAGGACCGATGACCAGCTTCCGCCCCACCCGCCTGGTGTCCGCCGCGACGGCGGCCTACGGCGTCTACGCCCTCGCCAAGCCCAGCCACCTGCCCGACGCGCTCGGGATCCGCGGGGGCGAGCGTGCGTCGTACGAGGGTCTCGCGACGACCTACGGCGTCCGCGACCTGATCATCAGCAGCGCCGGCATCGCGGGCGGCCCGCGGCTGCGGCGCCTGGCGCTCGGCGCGCGCATCACCTCCGACGTCGTCGACTGCCTGCTGCTCAACCAGAAGCTGTCCGACGGCGGCGCCCGGAAGAAGGCCACCGCGGTCACGCTCGCGTGGGCGGCTCTCAACGCGTCGGTGCTCGTGGCGGACGTGAAGAAGGGCTAACCCGGAACCCACCGGGAGCGACCCGGTGCGCGACTCCCTCGACCTCCTCCTCGACGCCGCGGGCGAGCACGCCGTCCGCGAGGAGTGGGACCGCGTGGCCGCGGCCGGCGTCCCCGGGGCGGGGGTACGCCGCGACGCCGGCCACGCGCCCCACCTGACGGTCGCGGAGCGCGACGAGGTCCCGGCCGCGGCCGAGGCGCTGCTCGACGCTCTGGTGGCGCACCTCCCGGTGACCCTCCACCTCGGCGCCCCGCTCGTGCTCGGCGCGCCGGGGCGCCGGGTCGTCGCCCGCGTGGTCGCACCCACCCGGGCGCTGCTGGCGCTCCACGCCGAGGCGGCGCGGCTGCTCGAGGAGGGCGGGGCACGGGGTGGTCCACCGTGGGCGGCCCCGGGCCGGTGGGTGCCCCACCTGACGGTGACGGGCCGGCTCGGCGACGCCCAGGTCGCGCCGGCGCTGGGGGCGCTGGGCGCGCCGTACGACGTCGTGGGGGTGCGGCTGCGGCGGTGGATGCCCGGGACGCGGACCCTGCGCGACATCGGATCCAGGCAAGGCTAACCTAAGCCCGCTCTGCTCCCGCCCCGAAGGACCGCCATGACCACCGCCGTCCTCGCCCCACCGCCTGCGCGAGAGCGACCGTCGCGGTCGCTCGGTCCTCGACGCGCGGTCGGGCTCGTCGTGCTCCTCGCGGCCCTCGCGGTCGCGACGGCGGCGAGCCTCGCCTTCGGGGCGAACCCGCTCCCGCTCGGGGCGGTCTGGGACGGCCTGCTCGCCAAGGACGGCACCGAGGCGTCGCTCATCGTCTGGGACCTGCGCATCCCGCGCACGGTCGCCGGGATCGTCGTCGGCGCCGCCTTCGGGGTGGCGGGCGCGCTCATCCAGGCGCTCACCCGCAACCCGCTCGCCGACCCCGGGATCCTCGGCGTCAACGCCGGCGCCGGGTTCGCCGTCACGCTGGGGGTGGGGGTCTTCGGCGTCGCGAGCGTCTCGGGCTACGTCTGGTTCGCCTTCGTCGGCGCGGCGTTCGCGACGGGCCTCGTCTACCTCATCGGTGCGGCCGGCGGGGGCGGCGCCTCGCCGATCACCCTCGTGCTCGCGGGCGTCGCGCTCGCCGCGGTGCTGGGCGGCGTGCAGCAGTTCCTCACCCTCATCGACCCCACCACCTTCGACCGGCTGCGCAGCTGGGGGGTCGGCACCATCGACAGCACCAGCCTCGCCGACACGCTCGCCGTGCTCCCGTTCCTCGCCGTGGGTCTCGTCGTGGCGCTGGCCCTGTCGGGCGCGCTCAACGCGGTCGCGCTCGGCGACGACCTCGCCACCTCGCTCGGCACGAACATCCTGCGCACCCGCGTGCTCGGCATCGTCGCGGTCACGCTGCTCGCAGGTGGTGGCACCGCGCTGACCGGCGGCATCGGGTTCGTCGGCCTCATGGTGCCGCACGTGGTGCGCTGGTTCACCGGCCCCGACCAGCGCTGGGTCATCGCCTACTCCGCGGTCGCCGCCCCCGTCCTCGTGCTCGTGGCCGACGTCGTCGGCCGCGTGCTCGGGCGGCCCGGCGAGATCCAGGTGGGCATCGTGACGGCCGTGATCGGTGCCCCGGTGCTCATCGCCCTGGTCCGCCGCCAGAAGGCGAGCGGGCTGTGAGCGCCGTGGAGCCCCGTACGGCGCGGGTCGACTTCGGCTACACCACCCGCACCCTGCGCGGTGGGTTCTTCTCGTTCCGCCTCCCGGTGCGGGTGGTCGCCGTCTCCGCCGCCCTGGCCCTCGTCGCGGCCGCGCTGGGGATCGTCGCGCTCACCCTCGGCGACTACCCGCTGAGCGTCGCGGAGGTCGTGCGCACCATCGGCGGCGGGGGCGAGCGGTTCCACCGTCTCGTCGTGCTCGAGTGGCGGATGCCGGTCGTGCTCGCGGCCCTGGTCTTCGGCGCCGTGCTCGGGATCGGCGGTGCGATCTTCCAGTCGCTCACCCGCAACCCGCTCGGCTCGCCCGACGTCATCGGCTTCGACGCCGGCTCCTACACGGCCGTGGTCGTCACGATCCTCGTGCTCGGCACCCGGGACTACTGGTCGTTGGCCGGCGCGGCCATCGTCGGCGGCATCCTCACGGCCGTCGTGGTCTACGTGCTCGCCTACCGCCGCGGCGTCCAGGGGTTCCGGCTGATCATCGTCGGCATCGGCGTCTCCGCGATGCTCGGCTCGGTCAACAGCTACCTCATCACCCGGGCCGACCTGCAGGACGCCATGGCCGTCGGCTTCTGGGGCGCGGGCTCCATCACCCGGGTCACCTGGACCTCGATGGTCCCGGTGCTCGTCGGCTTCGCCGTGATCGTCGCCGCGTCCGCCGCGCTCGCCCCGTCGCTGCGCCGCCTCGAGCTGGGCGACGACGCGGCGGTCACGCAGGGCACGCGCGTGGGGCTCGTGCGGCTCGCGCTCATCGTCGTCGGTGTCGCGACCACCGCGCTCGTCACCGCGGCCGCCGGCCCCCTCGGCTTCATCGCGCTCGTCGCGCCGCAGCTCGCCCGCCGGCTGACCCGCTCGCCGGGCGTCAGCCTGCTCGCCGCCGCGGCCATGGGTGCCACGCTCCTCGTGAGCGCCCACCTCATCTCCCTCGTCGTCGCGAGCGCCTACCGGCCGGTGCCGGTCGGGCTCATCACCGTGTGCGTCGGCGGGCTCTACCTGATCTGGCTGCTGGTCCGCGAGGCCCGGCGCCAGGCCACGACCTCCTGAGACGGGACGCACCATGACGACGACCACCGACACCGGCGCGCCCACCCAGGGGCACCGCCTCGCCGCCGAGAACGTCACGATCGGCTACGACAAGCGGACCATCTCCCGCGACCTCACCGTCGGCATCCCCGACGGCTCGTTCACCGCGATCATCGGTCCCAACGCGTGCGGGAAGTCGACGCTGCTGCGCTCGCTGGCGCGGATCATCACCCCCAGCACGGGCCGGGTGCTGCTCGACGGCAAGGACGTCTCCCGCTACCGCTCCAAGGAGGTCGCCCGGCGTCTCGGCCTGCTCCCGCAGACCTCCCTGGCCCCCGACGGGATCCGGGTCGCGGACCTCGTCGCGCGCGGACGCGCGCCGTACCAGTCCCTCATCCAGCAGTGGCGCCCCGAGGACGAGGCCGCGGTCGCGGCCGCGATGGCCGCGACGCGCACCGACGTGCTGTCCGGGCGCTACGTCGATGAGCTGTCCGGCGGCCAGCGCCAGCGGGTCTGGGTGGCGATGCTGCTCGCGCAGGAGACGTCGACCCTGCTGCTCGACGAGCCGACGACGTTCCTCGACATCGCGCACCAGTACCAGCTGCTCGACCTGCTCCGCACCCTCCACGGGCAGGGCAAGACGATCGTCGCGGTGCTCCACGACCTCAACCAGGCGGCGCGGTACGCCGACCACCTGGTCGTCATGAAGGGCGGCCACGTGGTGACGACGGGGGCACCCGCCGAGGTGCTGACGGCCGCCCTGGTCGAGGAGGTCTTCGACCTGCCCTGCGTCGTGGCGCCCGACCCGGTGGTGGGGTCGCCGACGGTCTACCCGCTCCCGACGGGCGACGCTGCGGGCTGATCCGGCCCGGCTCGTGGAGAATGTCCGCCCGTGACGTCGATCGGGTGGCCCCTGCGCGTGGTGCGCGGCGGCGTGCTCGCGACGGTCGCCCTGCTCGCCGGCGCCGGTGGCCACGCCCTCGCGGGCGGCGCGCTCCCGGGCCTCCCGGTGCTCGCCGGGCTGCTCGCGGCGCTCACGCCCGTCGCGGCGCTGCTCCTCGGCCGCCGGACCGACGCCCTCCGGGCCGGGCTGCTGCTCGTGCTCGGCCAAGCGGTCGTCCACCTCGCGCTCATGGGCACCGCGGACGCGGCGCACCACGGGGTCGACGGGGGCCACGGCGCCACCCCCACCATGCTGCTCGCCCACCTCGCCGCCGCGGGGCTCGGCGGGCTCTGGCTCGCCGCGGGCGAACGTGCCCTCTGGACGGTGCTCGACCTCGCCCTGGTGCGCCTCGTCGCGGTCCTCGCGCTCCGACGCCCCCTGCCGGTGCCGGGCGCTGCCCGCGTCGTACCGGCTCCTGAGCCCCCCGCCCTCCGCGACCGTGCGGAGCGCCGCCGCCTCCCCGCCCGCGCGCCGCCGCTGCTCGGCGCGCGCCCCGCCTGAGGGGCCCGCGCCACCGACGCGCCATCGCGGTCGGGCTGCTCGAGGAGCGGCCCGCCGCTCCGTCGTCGTGCCCGAGGAGGCATGTCCGCATGACCCCACCCACCCGTTCCTGGCGTCCGCTCCTGCTGCGCCTGCACTTCTACGCCGGCGTGCTCATCGCGCCGTTCCTGCTCGTCGCCGCCGTCAGCGGCGCCCTCTACGCGGTGACGCCGCAGGTGGAGAGGGTGGTGTACGACGACGTGCTCACCACCGACTCCCGCGGCCCGGCCCTGCCGCTCGACGCCCAGGTCGCCGCCGCCCGGGAGGTCGAGCCCGACCTGCCGCTCGTCGCCGTGCGTCCCGCCCCCGAGGAGGGCGCGACCACCCGCGTCATGTTCGACGCCGGGGAGGCCGCGACGTCCCGCACGCGCGCCGTCTTCGTCGACCCGGTGACGGGGGAGACGCAGGGGGAGCTGACGGCGTACGGCACGTCGGGCTCCCTGCCGCTCCGCACCTGGGTGAGCGAGCTGCACCGCAGCCTGCACCTGGGGGACACGGGGCGGCTCTACTCCGAGCTCGCCGCCTCCTGGCTCGCCGTCGTCGCCCTCGGCGGCCTCGCCCTGTGGTGGACCGGGCCGCAGCGGCGCAACCGCGACGCCCGTCGCGTGCGCGGCAGCACCGGGCGGGCCCGGACCCGTGCCGTCCACGGCCTGGTGGGCACCGTGATCGCGGTCGGCCTGCTCGGGCTCGCCGCCACCGGCCTGACGTGGTCGCAGCACGCCGGCACCCACGTCACCGAGCTGCGCACCGCGCTCGACTGGACCACGCCCGCGGTCGTCAGCGACCTCACCGAGCCGCACGCGGGAGCCGACGAGCACGCGCACCACCACGGGGGGCCGAGCGATCCCGGCGACGCGACCGGGGTGGATGCCCCCGGTGTCGGGTGGCAGGCCGCCTGGGACGCCGCCCGCACCGAGGGCCTCACCGCGGCGGTCGAGATCAAGCGGCCGAGCACCGCCACGGCGACGTACGTCGTCTCCGAGATCGACCGCTCCTGGCCCGTCCAGGTCGACGCCGCGGCCGTCGACCCGGCGTCGGGGGAGGTCGTCGACGTGGTGCGGTTCGACGACTACCCGTTCATGGCGAAGCTCGCCCGCTGGGGCGTCGACGTCCACATGGGCTCGCTGTTCGGCCTCGCCAACCAGGTGGCGCTGCTCGGCCTCGGCCTGGCGATCGTGGTGATGGTGGTGAGCGGCTACCGCATGTGGTGGCTGCGCCGCCCGACGCGCGGGGACCGCTGGGCGATGGGCCGTCCCGTACGGCGCGGAGCCTGGCGCTCGGCGCCTCCGGTCGGCCTCGTCGGGCTCGCGCTCGTGGCGGTCGCCGTCGGCTGGTTCCTGCCGCTGCTGGGCCTCAGCCTGCTGGCGTTCCTCGTGGTGGACCTGGCGCTGGCGGCGCGGGCTCGCGCCGACTGATTCACCGGTCGGGGTCCGGGGGCTCGGGCGGCGGGCGGTGGTCGGCGAGCGCGCCGGTGTTCGCCACCATCGCCGCCGCCGGCGGGAGCAGCGCGGCGACGACGCACATCGCGATGGCCAGCGGCGTCGACCAGTGCCGCACCACGAGGCCCGCCAGCACGAAGAGCGTGAGGCAGGCGCCCATCATCCACGCGTAGGCCCGCTTGCGGCCGTCGGTGATCGCCACGCCGCCACCGTACGCCCGGGGCCCGTCGACCCGCTCCCGACGGACCCCGGACCGTGACTCCCGCGAAACACGTTCGCAACGCTTGCGCTGTTCACTCCTCGTAGACAATGATTCACAGCAGTGAACAAGTGGAGGTTCCCGCCATGACCGATCTCGCGACCCTCGCGGAGAAGGCCGGCACGACGTTCATCCTGGCGCTCTTCGTCGACCTGAACGGCAAGCCGTGCGCCAAGCTCGTGCCCGTCGAGGCGGTGCAGCAGCTGCAGACCGAGGGCGTCGGCTTCGCTGGCTACGCCGTGGGCTCCATGGGCCAGGAGCCCAAGGACCCCGACCTCATGGTCCTCCCGGACCCCGCCAGCTTCACCCCGGTGCCCTTCATCAAGGAGGGCCTGGCGATCGTGCACTGCGACCCGCACGTCGGCGGCAAGCCGTGGCCGTTCGCGCCGCGCGTGATCCTCAAGTCGATGCTGGCCCGGCTGCAGGAGACGCAGGGCCTCGAGGCCTACGTCGGCGCGGAGGTCGAGTACTTCCTCCTGCGCCGCGAGGCCGACGGCACGCTCGTGACCGCCGACCCCGGGGACAACGCGGCCCGTCCCTGCTACGACGCCCGCGGCGTCACGCGGATGTACGAGCACCTCGCGGCCGTGTCCCGGGCGATGAACGAGCTGGGCTGGGGCAACTACGCCAACGACCACGAGGACGGCAACGGCCAGTTCGAGCAGAACTTCGAGTACGCCGACGCGCTCACCACCGCCGACCGCGTGGTGACGCTGCGCTACCTCATCTCCATGCTCGCCGAGGAGCGCGGCATGGTCGCGACCTTCATGCCGAAGCCGTTCTCCGACCGCACCGGCTCGGGCCTCCACCTCCACCTGTCCCTGTGGAAGGACGGCGAGTCCGCGTTCCCCGACGGCGACGACACGCGGGGGCTGGGGCTGAGCGGCACGGCGTACTCCTTCACCGCCGGCATCCTCGAGCACGCCTCCGCGCTGCAGGCCGTGCTCGGACCGAGCGTGAACTCCTACAAGCGCACCGGGGCGGTCGCCACGACGTCCGGCGCGAGCTGGGCGCCGAGCTTCCCGACCTACGGCGGCAACGACCGCACGCACTTCATCCGCATCCCCGACCACCACCGCGTCGAGCTCCGCGGCGGCGACGGGTCGGCGAACCCCTACCTGGCCATCGCGGCCACGATCGGTGCCGGCCTCGACGGCATCGAGCGCGACCTCGACCCCGGCACCGTCGGCGGCGACAACGGCACGGTGCGCCCGCCGCTGCCGCGCACGCTGATCCACGCCGTCGAGGCGCTCGAGGCCGACCCCGTCGTGGGTGCCGCCCTCGACGCGGCGAGCGACGGCGAGCACCGCGTCGCGGCGTACTTCGCCGAGGCCAAGCGCGCCGAGTTCTTCGCCTACCACTCCCGGGTCACGTCCTGGGAGATCGACCACTACCTCACGGCCTACTGACCGGCTCCTGACCGGCCCCTGAAGACTTCGGAGAAAGGACCCGCCCATGTGCGGCATCGTCGGGTTGCACCTGCGCAACCCCGCCCTCGCCCCCCGGCTCGGTGAGCTGCTCACCGGCATGCTCTGCGAGATGCAGGACCGGGGCGCCGACTCGGCCGGCATCGCCGTCTACGGCGACCCCCGCTGGTCCCCGGCCGGCCACGTGACCGTCTCGTTCGTGCCCGACGCGAGCTGCGTCGAGCTCACCTCCGGCCTCGCGGCGGAGGCCGTGGCCGGGGCACTCGCCACGGCGTACGGCGCGGACGTCGCCGTCGTCGACGCCGGCCCCACCCTGGTGGCGCACGTGCCCGGCGGCGACGCCGAGCTCGACCGGCTCCGCGGCGCCGTGAAGGAGGCCTTCCCCGAGGCGCTCGTCGCGGGCTTCGGCGCCGATGTCGCCGTGCTCAAGGGCGTCGGCCACCCGCGCGACCTGGCGGAGGCCTACGGGCTGCCCGCGGCGCAGGGCTGGCAGGGCGTCGGCCACACCCGCATGGCGACCGAGTCGGCCGTGACGCCGGGTGGCTGCCACCCCTACGCGGTGGGGCCCGACCAGTGCCTCGTGCACAACGGCTCGTTCTCCAACCACGCCTCGATCCGGCGCGACCTGGTCGCGGCCGGGGCGGAGTTCGACTCGATGAACGACACCGAGGTCGGCGCCCGCTTCGTCGCCGACCGGCTGGCCGCCGGCTACACGGTCGAGACGGCCCTCAAGGAGCTGCTCACCACGTTCGACGGCTTCTACACGCTGCTCGTCGCCGACGGCGACTCCTTCGCCGTCGTGCGCGACGCGATCGCGTGCAAGCCGGCCGTCATCGCCGAGCACGACGACTGGGTCGCGATGGCGTCGGAGTACCGCGCCCTCGTCGGCCTGCCCGGCATCGCCGAGGCCCGCATCTACGAGCCCGAGCCCGAGAGGATCTACGCATGGACGCGCTGAGCGCCACCACCGTCGAGCTGGACCTGGCGGCCGTGCCGCTGCGCACCGTCAACGCCCTGCTCCAGGGCCGCGAGGTCGCGGGCCACGACGCGCTCGAGGTCGACACCCCGGTCACGCTGACCAACCCCCGCGGGGCGCACGCCGTCGCGGTCGGGATGGACACGCCGCGGCAGGTCACCGTCGCGGGGCACGTGGGCTACTACGCCGCGGGCATGAACCAGCGCGCCGACGTCGTCATCGAGGGCAACGCCGGGGTCGGCGTCGCCGAGAACATGATGAGCGGCTCCGTGCTCGTCAAGGGCAACGCGTCGCAGTCGGCCGGGGCGACGGCCCACGGCGGCCTCCTCGTCGTCGAGGGCGACGCCGCCGCTCGCTGCGGCATCTCCATGAAGGGCGTCGACATCGTCGTGGGCGGGTCGATCGGCCACATGAGCGCCTTCATGGCGCAGGCCGGGCGCCTCGTCGTGCGCGGCGACGCCGGGGAGGCCCTCGGCGACTCGATCTACGAGGCGCGGATCTACGTGCGGGGCACGGTCGCGTCGCTCGGCGCGGACTGCGTCGCGAAGGAGATGCGCCCCGAGCACCTCGAGGAGCTGGCGACCCTGCTCAAGGCGGCCGGCTTCGAGGACGACGACCCCGCGTCGTACACGCGCTACGGCTCGGCCCGCACGCTCTACCACTTCCACGTCGACAACGCCGCGGCGTACTGAACCGGAGGCTCCCATGCACGACGACCTCACCCTCGCGCGGCGCGGCCTGCGCCCCTCGGCCACGTTCGACCCGGCGACCATCGCCGACATCCAGCGCGCGGCCACGACGGGCATCTACGACATCCGCGGCGGCGGCGCGAAGCGCGCGCTGCCGCACTTCGACGACCTGCTGTTCCTCGGCGCCTCGATGAGCCGCTACCCGCTGGAGGGCTACCGGGAGCGCTGCGGCACCGACGTGACGCTGGGGGCGCGCAACGCGCGCTACCCGCTCGAGCTGGCCATCCCCGTCACCGTCGCGGGCATGAGCTTCGGCGCCCTCTCGGGCCGCGCGAAGGAGGCGCTGGGCCGCGGCGCCAGCGAGGCCGGCACGTCGACGACGACCGGCGACGGCGGCATGACGCCGGAGGAGCGGGGGCAGAGCAAGCACCTCGTCTACCAGTACCTGCCGAGCCGCTACGGCATGAACCCCGACGACCTCCGCAAGGCCGACGCCATCGAGATCGTGCTCGGCCAGGGCGCGAAGCCCGGCGGCGGCGGCATGCTGCTGGGGCAGAAGATCTCGGAGCGCGTCGCGGGCATGCGCACGCTGCCGCAGGGCATCGACCAGCGCAGCGCCTGCCGCCACCCCGACTGGACCGGTCCCGACGACCTCACCATCAAGATCGCCGAGCTCCGCGAGATCACGGGCTGGGAGAAGCCGATCTACGTCAAGGTGGGTGCCTCGCGGCCCTACTACGACGTGAAGCTCGCCGTGCACGCCGGCGCCGACGTGGTCGTCGTCGACGGCATGCAGGGCGGCACGGCCGCGACGCAGGACGTGTTCATCGAGAACGTCGGCATCCCGACGCTCGCCGCGATCCCGCAGGCCGTCCAGGCGCTGCAGGAGCTGGGCGTGCACCGCAAGCCCGACGGGGTGCAGCTCATCGTGTCCGGCGGCATCCGCACCGGCGCCGACGTCGCGAAGGCGCTCGCGCTCGGCGCGGACGCGGTCGCGATCGGCACCGCGGCGCTCGTCGCGCTCGGTGACAACGACCCGCGCTGGGACGCCGAGTACCAGGCCATCGGCTCGGCCGCCGGCTACTACGACGACTACCAGGACGGACGGGACCCCGCCGGCATCTCGACGCAGGACGACGAGCTCGCCGCGCGCTTCGACCCGGTCGAGGGCGGCCGCCGCCTCGCCAACTACCTGCGGGTGCTGACGATGGAGGCGCAGACCATCGCGCGGGCCTGCGGCAAGGCGCACGTGACGCACCTCGAGCCCGAGGACCTCGTCGCCCTGACGGTCGAGGCGGCCGCCATGGCGCGCGTGCCGGTGGCCGGCACGGACTGGGTGCCCGGCCGCCCGGGTCCGTCGTTCTGACGGGGCCGAGACGCCTCGGGGTCGCCGACCTCGCCGGGATCCCGGCGGTGCCGTGGCGCAACGGCGCCGGCGTGACGCGGGAGCTCGCCGCGGATCCCGGCGGCGCGTGGCGCGTGAGCGTCGCCGCGATCGACGGCCCGGCGCCGTGGTCGGCCTTCCCGGGCGTGGACCGGGTCTCCTGCGTGGTCGCCGGCGAGGGCCTGGTGCTGACGGTCGACGGCGCCGAGCAGCCGGTACGCCGCGGCGAGGTGCTCGCCTACCGCGGGGAGTCCGTCGTGCTCGGTCGTCCGCTGGGCGGGCCGGTGCAGAACCTCAACCTGGTGCTGGCGCGGGGGAGGGCGACCGGCAGCATGCGGGTGGTGGACCTCGCGTCGGTCGAGCCCGGTGCGGACGACGTGCTCCTCTGGGCGCTGGGCGAGGAGCCGGGCAGTGCGGGACGCGCGGTGGTGGTGAGCGCCACCGCGCGGTGACGATGGACGAGGCAGGACGAGGAGGGAGCGTCGGTGACGACGTACGTGGTGGTGGGAGCGGGCCTGGCGGGCGCGGCGACGGCCTGGGAGCTGGCGCGGCGCGGGCACGGGGTGACGCTGGTCGAGCGCACGACGCCGGCCAACGAGCACGGGAGCTCGCACGGGTCGGCGCGGATCTTCCGCTACGGCTATCCCGACCCGTTCTACACCGGACTGGTGGTGCAGGCCCGGGAGGCGTGGGACGAGCTCGAGGCCCTCGCCGGGCAGCGGCTCATCACGCCGACGGGCTCGCTCGACCACGGGGCCGACCGGCGCCCCGACCACCTCGCGACGGTGATGGCCGGTGCGGGCGTGGAGCACGAGCTGATGAGCGCGGCCGCGGCCGCGGAGCGCTGGCCCGGGATCGCGTTCGACTCCGACGTGCTGTGGCACCCCGGCGCCGGGGTGATCGACGCGGAGTCGTCGGTGCTCGCCATGGCCCGGCTCGCCGCCGAGGCGGGGGCGACCGTGCTCACGGGCTGGCCCGTGGCGCGGATCGTGCCCGACGGGGCGGGTCACCGCGTCGTGTCGGAGGACGGCGCCGAGCTGCGCGCCGACCACGTCGTGGTCAGTGCGGGCGGGTGGCTGCCCGACCTGCTGCCGACGCTGCCCGAGGCGCTCGCCCGGCGCGTGCCGCGCCTCGAGGTGCGGAAGGAGCAGGCCTACCACTTCCCCTACGTCGACGACGGGTCCGGGCTGCCGGTCGACGGCTGGCCCACCTTCATCCACAAGATCCCCGAGATCCAGGTCTACGGCCTGCCGGGCGGGCGGGACGCGGGGTTCCGGGGCCAGAAGGTGGCGGAGTACAACGGCGGACCGGCCATCCCGTCCGCGGCCCACTCCGACGGGCGGATCGACCCGGCGAACCGCGAGCGGGTCGTGGCCTACGTGCGGCAGCACCTCCCGGGGCTCGTACCGGAGCCGTACGCCGAGACGACGTGCCTCTTCACCAACACCCCCGACGAGAACTTCGTCATCGACGGGGCCGACGGCATCACCGTCCTGTCGCCCTGCTCGGGCCACGGTGCGAAGTTCGCGCCGCTCCTCGGGCGCCTGGCCGCCGACGCGGCCACCGGCGCCGGCGAGGTCCCGCCGGCCTTCCGGCTGGCGGGGGTGGCCGCGTGAGCGCGGCCTCCGGTCCCGCCTCGGTCGCCGGGCTGCTCGGCGAGATCGCCGACGTCGGACGGGACGCGACCCGCGGCGGGTGGTCCCGGTTCGTCTACGCGGACGCCGAGCTGACGCTGCGCGAGTGGTTCGTCGAGCAGGCGCAACGGCGCTCGCTCGAGGTCGAGACCGACCGCAACGGCGCGATCTGGGCGTGGCGCCCGGGCACGGGACCGGGTGGTGGCGCCGGCTCGCCGCACGCGATCGTCACCGGCAGCCACCTCGACTCCGTGCCGGGCGGGGGAGCCTTCGACGGTCCGCTGGGCGTCGCCTCGGCGCTGGCCGCGGTCGACCTGCTCGATGCCCGGGGCGTGCGCACCGAGCGGCCCCTGGCCGTCGTGGCGTTCCCGGAGGAGGAGGGTGCACGGTTCGGCGTCGCCTGCCTCGGCTCGCGGCTGCTCGCCGGCGCGATCGACCCCGACCGGGCGCGCGGCCTGCGTGACGCCGACGGCCGCACGTTCGCGGAGGTCGCGGCCGGCGCGGGTCTCGACGTCGACCGGATCGGGCCCGACCCCGCCCGGCTCGCCGGGATCGACGCGTTCGTGGAGCTGCACGTGGAGCAGGGGCGCGGGTTGGTCGACCTCGGGCAGCCCGTCGCGATCGGCTCGTCCATCCTGGGCCACGGCCGGTGGCGCTTCTCCGTGACCGGCGAGGGCAACCACGCCGGCACGACGCGGATGCCCGACCGGCGCGACCCGATGGTGGTGGCCGCGGGGATCGTGCTCGCCGCCCGCGACGCCGCCGTGGCGCACGCCGAGGCCCGGGCGACGGTCGGCCGCGTCGTACCGGTGCCCGGGGGCACCAACGTCATCGCCTCCCGCGTCGACCTGTGGCTCGACGCGCGGCACCCCGACGACGCCGTGACGGCCGCCGTGGTGGCGGAGATCGAGCGGCAGGCGTCCCGCCTGGCCGAGGCCCAGGGGTGCGCGGTGACGCTGACGGAGGAGTCGTACGGCGGCACGGTCAGCTTCGACGCCGACCTGTCGGGCCGTCTGGCGCAGGTGCTGCCGGAGGCGCCGGTGCTCGACACCGGCGCGGGCCACGACGCCGGCGTGCTCGCCGCCGCGATCCCGACGGCCATGCTCTTCACCCGGAATCCCACGGGCGTGTCGCACTCACCGGAGGAGGCGTGCGAGGACGGCGACGCCGAGGCCGGCGCGGCGGCGCTCGCCGACGTGCTGGAGCGCCTGCTGCGGGAGCCGGTGGGCGTCTCCTAGGGTTCACGCGTGTCCACCGAGGAGAACGACGCCGCACTCCTGCGCAACCGGGCCGGTACGGCGCGGGAGCGACGCCCCGAGGACCCGCTCGAGGAGCTGGAGCTGGAGGAGGCGATCGCGCGCAACGTGCGGAGCCTGCGCACCCAGCAGGGCCTGTCCGTGGGCGAGACGGCCGAGAAGGTCGGCATCTCGAAGGCGATGCTGTCGAAGATCGAGAACGCCCAGACCTCGTGCAGCCTCTCGACGCTGGCGCGGCTGGCCGTCGGCCTCGACGTACCGGTCACCTCCCTCTTCCGTGGCGCCGACGCCGAGCGTCCGGCGGCGTTCGTCGCGGCCGGCACGGGCGCCCGGATCGTGCGGGCGGGCACGAAGGAGGGACACGAGTACGAGCTGCTGGGCTCCCTGCGCGGCGAGCACAAGCGCCTCGAGTGCCTCCACGTGACGCTCACGGAGAAGAGCGAGACCTACCCGCTCTTCCAGCACCCGGGCACCGAGTTCATCTTCATGCTCGAGGGCGTCATGGACTACTCGCACTCGCGCTCGGTCTACCGGCTGCACCCCGGCGACTCGCTCCAGATGGACGGCGAGGGCGCGCACGGCCCCGTCGAGCTCGTCGAGCTGCCCATCCGGTTCCTGTCGGTGATCGCGTTCCCGGAGGCTTCGTTGTGAGCCTGCCGGGGAAGGGAGGCGCGGTGAACATCGTGCGGTGGTGGGACCAGAGGCGGCGCAAGCAGCGGCAGCAGCAGCCGCGAGGGAAACGAGCCCGGCCCGGCAAGAAGAAGCGGGACTGCAGCCCCGACTGCGGCGACTGCTGCGACGCCGACTGCTTCTCGTTCCTGGCCCTGACGGTGCTGCTCCAGGCGCTCCTCGGGATGTTCCGCGCGAGCGCCGTCGACCCCCACACGGTGCGTCCGTCCACGGTGGGCGCGCGCCTGGCGTCGCGGGCGGTGCGGTCCTACCAGGTGAACGTCTCCGCCGGTCGGCCCGAGCCGGTGTGCAACCTGAGCCCGTCCTGCTCGCGCTACGGCCTTCAGGCGATCTCCGCCCACGGCCTCCTCGGCGGCGGCATCCGTGTCGTCCGCCGCCTCCGCGCCTGCCGCGCGGCCCGCCCCTGCTGATCCTGCGTCGAGCTCGGTCGTACGCCGCGGTTTGGGTGTCGAGTTGTCAGGGACGGCGTGGTGCGGGGTCGTCGAGTTGTCACGTACGCCGCGGCGACGTTGGGCCTGTGGATTCGCAGTGGCGGGGGTCGGTCGGCACAGGTAGAATCGCACATATGTTCGATCACCTTTCGCCTCGTGGGCTGTTGGATGCAGCCGCTGAGGCGGTGCGCGCCCGCCGCCTGGCGGAGGTGCGTGACCTGGAGGTGATCAGCGCCTGGGCGGCGGTCCACTCGGGCGAGTCGACCCGTCTGCGGAACCCGCTGGTGACTGTGGGTGGGGAGGGTACGCCGCGGGTGCAGGACCACGCGCTGGGCGAGATCGCGCTCGCGCGGAGCTCGGGTGTGGCGGCGACGATCAACGCCCTGGCCGACGTGCTGGACCTGCAGCACCGCCTGCCGTTGACGTGGGCGGTGGTGCGGGAGGGTGGCGCGGAGGTGTACGTCGCGCGGAAAGTCGCCCGGATGTCGCGGCACCTGCCGGGTGCGGTGGTCGGGGTCGTCGACGCTGCGGTGGCGCGGATGATCGCGACCGAGGCACCGGGTCGGGTGCTGACCGTGGCCGAGGGCAAGGTGATCGAGGCCGACCCTGCCCTGCACGAGCAGCACGTCGAGGAAGAGAAGCGGCGGCGTTACGTCGGGCTCGGCCGGAGCGACGAGTACGGGCTGCGGACGTTGATCGCCCGCCTCGATGCCGGGGATGCCGCGTGGGTGCAGGCCACCGTCACCCGGGTCGCGGAGATCATCACCCCGGGCCACCCCGACGCCACCGCCGATGAGGTCCGGGCCATCGCCCTGGGCTATCTCGCCCGTCCCGCCGAGCTCCTCGCCCTCCTCGTCGCGCATGAGGCCGCTGCCCCCGCTGGGACTGCCGAGCCGGTCACCGACGATGAACCCCTCGAGCCCTCACGGGCCACCGCGTTCCCGAGCGACCTCCTCGACCAGCTGCGCCGCACCGACCTGACCAAGCTGCGCCCGAAGACGGTCCTCTACGTCCACCTGCACGAGGCGACGTTGCTGGGCGCCCAGGGCGTCGCCCGTGTCGAAGACCTCGGACCCCGCACCCTCGGCGCCCTCCAACGACTGCTGGCCACCACGAACGTGACCGTCAAGCCGGTCATCGACCTGGCCGACGCCGTCCGCACCACCGCCTACGAACACCCCGAAGCCCTCAAGGAACGGGTGCACCTCATCACCGGCGGCGACTACTGGCCCTACGCCACCTCCACCAGCCGCCACGTCGACTACGACCACCCCACCCCCTTCGATCCCGGCAAGGCAGGACAACAGACCGGCACCCACAACTCCGGCCCCCTCGCCCGCCGCAACCACCGCTGGAAGACCCACGCCGGCTACCAAGCAAGACAGAGAGCACCCGGCCACTACGTCTGGCTCACCCCCCCCACGGCCTCGGCTTCACCACCGGCCCGAGCGGCACCCACCCCTGCTCCGAGATGGAGGCCCGCCTCCACCTCGCCTTCGCGGCCAGACCGCCTCTGGAACAATCCGACCCGTGAGCACCGAACCCCTCGTCCTCGGCATCGAGACCTCGTGCGACGAGACGGGCGTCGGGATCGTCCGCGGCACGACGCTGCTGGCCGACACCGTGGCGAGCAGCGTCGAGGAGCACGCGCGGTTCGGCGGCGTCGTCCCGGAGGTCGCCAGCCGCGCCCACCTCGAGGCGATGGTCCCGACGATCGAGCGCGCGTGCGCGACGGCGGGTATCCGCCCGAGCGACGTCGACGCCATCGCCGTGACGAGCGGCCCCGGCCTCGCGGGCGCGCTCCTGGTCGGCGTGGCGAGCGCCAAGGCGCTCGCCCTCGGGCTGGGGAAGCCGCTGTACGGCGTCAACCACCTCGCGGCCCACGTCGCCGTCGACCAGCTCGAGCACGGGCCGCTGCCCGAGCCGTGCATCGCCATGCTCGTCTCGGGCGGCCACTCGAGCCTGCTCAAGGTCACCGACCTGACCCTCGGCGTCGACCCGATGGGCGCCACCATCGACGACGCCGCGGGGGAGGCCTTCGACAAGGTCGCCCGGCTGCTCGGCCTGCCGTTCCCGGGTGGTCCGCACGTCGACCGCGCGGCACGCGACGGCGCGATCACCATCGACTTCCCCCGCGGCCTCACGACCCGCCGTGATCTCGAGCGCCACCGGTTCGACTTCTCGTTCTCGGGCCTCAAGACCGCGGTCGCCCGCTGGGTCGAGGCCCGTGAGCGCTCCGGCGAGCCCGTCTCCGTGCCCGACGTCGCCGCGAGCTTCCAGGAGGCCGTCTGCGACGTCCTCGTCCGCAAGGCGCTCGACGCCGCCACCGCGGAGGGGATCGAGGACCTCCTCCTGGGTGGCGGCGTCGCGGCCAACTCCCGCCTGCGGGCGATGGTGCTGGAGCGGGCCGAGCGCGTCGGCGTACGTGTCCGGATCCCGCGCCCCGGCCTGTGCACCGACAACGGCGCGATGGTCGCGGCGCTCGGCGCGGAGATGGTGGCCCGCGGGCGCACCCCCTCCGCGCTCGACCTGCCCGCCGACTCCTCCCAGCCCGTCACGAGCGTGCTGGTCTGAGGGAGCCGGCGGCCTGAGTCACCGGAGGGTGAAGGGCGTGTACCCAGTCTGCTGCGGGTCGTAGTCCACGATCGCGGAGGCGAGTTCCGCGCGGCCCGCGGCGACGTCGACCCGAACCAGGGCGTACCGAGCGGGCGTCTCCAGGTCGTCGCTCTTCTGCACGGCCACCACCAGGGACGTGGCCGACTCCCAAGCGCCGGCGTAGACCCGGTCGTCCGGCCCCGCGCCGGCGAGCGCTACGACGACGTCGCCGGTGGCGGGATCGATCACGGCGTCGACCTGCCCGTCGCCGACGACGGGCTCCTCGACCGGCCCGCGCAGAAGCAGCTGGCCATCCGGGCTGTACCTCCCGTAGCTGGCGGTGCACGTGGACGTCGACCACGCGAGCGCCTTGCCGTCCGGGCCGAACACGCCGCTGCATGCTTCGTCGCCCTGACCGACGGCGCCGGTCCGTCGCACGACGTCGCCGCCGGGCGACACGCCTTCGGTGGCGCGGTCGGCGACGGTCTCCGCCGTACCGTCGAATCCTGCGAGCAGGGTGCGGTCCTCGCCCATCGAGTCGGTCATGTTGACCAGCACGCCTGCGCTCGTGAAGCCGAGTGGCCGGGAGCTGGGCGCGAAGGTGTCGTTCACAGGGAGGTCGGTCCGGCCGAGCTCGGTTCCGTCGCGGCCGGCGGTCACCAGGGTCGCGGCCACCGGGCTCGGGAGGTCTGCGAGCGGGTCGAGGTCGTACTCGACCCATGCGACCCGGCCGGTCGCAGCGTCCACCGCCAGCGCGTCACTGACCGTGCGGCCGTCCACGGAGGGACCGCTCACCTCCTCGACGAGCGAGCCTTGGGAGTCGAGACGGTAGAGGGTGAACGCACCCACCTCGACGTCCGCGACCGTGGCCAACCACCCGTCGCTGACGGGTACTACGGCGCCGAGCTGCGCCCCGCTGCCCCCGGGAAGGTCCCAGGTGACCCCCGGCGCCAGGTGCAGGACACCCCCGAGGGCGTACGGTGCCCGGGACGAGGAGCCCTCGGCGAGGTCATCCAGGTCGAGGGTCAGGGTGCCCCCCCGCTCGACGGGGATATCGGCGCTCGCCGTACCACTCGTCGCCGGGTCGACCGACCGGTCGCTGGATCCTCCGCCGAGCAGCCCCAACGGCGCGACGACGGCGAGCACGACGGCGGCGGCTCCCGCCCCCACCAGGGCGGTGCGCGTGCGCCGGATCCGGCGGGCGCGGCCGCGTACGGCGTCGAGGTCGAGCCGCGGCGTACCGGCGTCCCCGGCGTGCTCGCGCAGGGTGCGGGTGAGCGCCTCGTCCAGGTCGTTCGTCATCGCTGCTCCTCTCGGAGGTGGGAGGGGGTCCGGTCGCGCAAGGCCGCGAGGGCGCGGCTGGCCTGCGACTTCACGGTCCCCGGGGAGATCCCGAGGGTGGTGGCGATCTCGGCCTCGCTGAGGCCCTCGTAGTAGCGCAGCACGATCACCGCACGCTGCTTGCGGGGCAGGGTCTGCACGAAGTCCCACAGCCGCCCGGCGGTGCCGTCGTCGTAGTCGTCGCGGTGCTGCACGGTGTCGGGCACCTCGTCGGTGCTGGACTCGCGCTTCTTCCACGCGCGCCGCCACAGCGAGTTGTGCTCGTTGACGAGGATCCGTCGCGCGTAGCCGTCGAGCGACGTCTGCGCCTCGACCTTGTCCCACGCGAGGTACAGCTTCGCGAGCGTGGTCTGCACGAGGTCCTCGGCGGTGTGCCGGTCGCCGCAGAGCAGGTACGCGGTGCGCAGCAGGCTCGCCTGGCGCACCGCCATGTAGTCCGCGAACTCGTCGTCGCGGCTGCGTCGCCGGGGCGTCGTCAACGTCGCTCCTGGGGTCGTCATCTCTCACCTCCATCCTTCCGCGACCAAGACGCGAGCGTCCTCGGATCGGTTGCATCGGGGACAATGGTTCGGGTCAGGTCCACGAGCTCCAGGAGAGGGAGTCCCACATGCACGAGGTCAAGGCAGTCGTCGCGAAGTCGGTCGGGGAGCCGGTGAGCCTGGAGACGATCCTGGTGCCGGACCCGGGGCCGGGCGAGGCGCTGGTGAAGGTGCAGGCGTGCGGGGTGTGCCACACCGACCTGCACTACCGCGAGGGTGGGATCAACGACGAGTTCCCGTTCCTGCTCGGCCACGAGGCCGCGGGTGTGGTCGAGGCCGTCGGCGAGGACGTCACGACGGTCGCCCCGGGCGACTTCGTGGTGCTGAACTGGCGCGCGGTGTGCGGGGAGTGCCGTGCGTGCGACCGCGGGGAGCCGCAGTACTGCTTCAACACCCACAACGCGACGCAGAGGATGACGCTGGCGGACGGTACGCCGCTGTCCCCGGCCCTGGGTATCGGCGCGTTCGCCGAGAAGACGCTGGTGGCGGCGGGCCAGTGCACGAAGGTCGACCCGGAGGCCCGTCCGGCAGCGGTGGGCCTGCTGGGCTGCGGCGTGATGGCCGGGATCGGCGCGGCGATCAACACCGGGAACGTGTCCCGCGGCGACGTCGTCGCCGTCATCGGGTGCGGTGGCGTCGGGGTGGCGGCGATCGCGGGCGCAGCCCTGGCGGGTGCCGGCACGATCATCGCGGTCGACATCGACGACAAGAAGCTCGAGGGCGCGAAGAAGCTGGGCGCGACCCACACGGTGAACTCGAAGGAGACCGACCCGGTCGAGGCGATCAAGGCGATCGCGGGCGCAGCCGCGGGCCACGAGGGCGCGGACGGCGCGGACGTGGTGATCGAGGCCGTGGGTCGCCCGGAGACGTGGAAGCAGGCGTTCTACGCCCGCGACCTGGCCGGCACGGTGGTCCTCGTCGGTGTCCCCACGCCCGACATGAAGGTCCCGGAGATCCCGCTGATCGACGTGTTCGGTCGGGGCGGGTCGCTGAAGTCGTCGTGGTACGGCGACTGCCTGCCGAACCGCGACTTCCCGATGCTGGTCGACCTCTACCGGCAGGGGCGTCTGGACCTGGACGCGTTCGTGACCGAGGAGATCGGCATCGAGGACGTGGAGGCCGCCTTCGCGAAGATGCACCACGGCGAGGTCCTGCGCAGCGTGGTGGTCCTCTGATGGCGAGCACCCACCACGCGGCGGGAGGAGCGCGCGTCGACCACGGCGTCGTCGCGGGCACGTTCAGCCTCGACGGGGAGACGTTCGACGTCGACAACAACATCTGGGTCGTCGGCGACGACGCCGAGGTGGTGGTCATCGACGCCCCGCACGACGTCGACGCCATCCTCGGGATCGTGGGGGACCGCAGGGTCAAGGCCATCGTGTGCACCCACGCCCACGACGACCACGTGCGGGTGGCGCCCGAGCTGCGCAAGCGCACGAGCGCGCCGATCCTGCTGCACCCCGACGACCGGCCGCTGTGGGAGCTCACGCACCCCGACGAGCTGTGGGACGTCGACCTGTCCGACGGCCAGGAGATCGCGGTGGGCGGCACGACCCTCACCGTGCTCCACACCCCCGGTCACGCCCCGGGTGCGGTCTGCCTCCACGCCCCCGAGCTGGGCGTCGTCTTCACCGGCGACACGCTCTTCAACGGCGGCCCGGGTGCGACCGGCCGGTCCTACTCCGACCGTCCGACCATCGAGGCCTCGATCAAGGCGCGGCTCTTCGCCCTGCCCGAGGACACGGTCGTCCACACCGGGCACGGTGACGACACGACCATCGCCGCGGAGAGGGCCAACCTCACCTGACCGAGCGCTCGGTCCGTCGCCCGTCTATGGTGGGCGACGTGACCGAGCGCTGCCGGAGAGCGCCCGCCCCCGAGAAGCACAGGAGCTCCCCATGCCCGAAGCCGTCATCGTCTCCACCGCCCGTTCGCCCATCGGCCGCGCCGGCAAGGGGTCGCTCAAGGACATGCGTCCCGACGACCTGGCGCTCCAGATGGTCGAGGCCGCCCTCGCGAAGGTGCCGGAGCTCGACCGCCGCGACATCGTCGACCTCGCCCTCGGTGTCGGGCAGCCGGCGGGCGAGTCGGGCAACAACCTGGCGCGCGCCGTGGCCGTGCTGGGCGGGATGGACCACGTCCCGGGCGTGACCGTCAACCGCTACTGCTCGTCGAGCCTGCAGACGACCCGCATGGCGTTCCACGCCATCAAGGCCGGCGAGGGCGACGTCTTCCTCTCCGCCGGCGTGGAGACCGTCAGCCGGTTCGGCCGCGGCTTCGCCGACGACCCGGCCGCCCAGAACCCCGCCTTCGGCGAGGCCGTCCGCCGCACCGAGGCCCGCGCGGCCGGCGGGGCGGACACGTGGCGCGACCCGCGCGAGGACGGCGCGCTGCCGGACCTCTACATCGCGATGGGCCAGACCGCGGAGAACGTGGCGCAGAAGCTCGGCATGAGCCGCGAGGAGCAGGACCGCTTCGGCGTCCGCAGCCAGAACCTCACCGAGGAGGCCATCGCGAGCGGCTTCTGGGCGACCGACATCACCCCGGTCACGCTGCCCGACGGCACGGTCGTCTCGACCGACGACGGTCCGCGGGCGGGCACGACGTACGAGGCCGTGAGCCAGCTCAAGCCGGTCTTCCGGCCCGACGGCACGGTAACCGCAGGCAACGCCTGCCCCCTCAACGACGGCGCTGCGGCCGTGGTCGTCATGAGCGACACGAAGGCGAAGGAGCTGGGCCTGACCCCGCTGGCGCGCATCGTCTCCACCGCCGTCACGGGTCTGTCGCCCGAGATCATGGGCCTCGGCCCGGTCGAGGCGATCCCGGCCGCGCTGCGCAACGCCGGCATGGGCCTGGGCGACATCGACCTGTTCGAGATCAACGAGGCGTTCGCCGTGCAGGCCCTCGGCTCGGCGCAGCAGATCGGGATCGACGTCGACAAGCTCAACGTCAACGGCGGCGCGATCGCCGTCGGTCACCCCTTCGGCATGACCGGCGCGCGCATCACGAGCACCCTCATCAACTCGCTGCGGTGGCACGACAAGCAGTTCGGCGTCGAGTCGATGTGCGTCGGCGGCGGCCAGGGCATGGCGATGGTCGTCGAGCGCCTGTCCTGACCCGACCGGCCGGGGTCAGAGGGGGCGCACGAGCAGCGCCGTACCCTCCCCGGCCACCCGGGTGAGCACCACCGTCGCCTCGGCGTCGCCCCGGAGCGCCAGCCGCTTGCGCAGCTGCTCCGGGACGACGTCGACGCCGCGCTTCTTGATGGTGAGGCGCCCGACGCCGCGCTCGCGGAGGGCGGCGCGCAGCGCCTTCTCGCGGTAGGGCAGCTCCTCGACCACCTCGTACGTCGCGGCGAACGGCGTGCGGAACCCGGCGTCCGAGGTGACGTAGGCGATGTGCTCGTCGAGCAGGCCCCCGTCGACCGCCCCGGCGACGGCGGTGACGAGGCCGGCGCGGATCACGGCGCCGTCGGGCTCGTAGAGGTAGCGGCCGACGCCGCGGACGGGGCGCTCGCCGCCGTCGTGGGGATCGTCCTCCTCGGTCAGGGTGGCGAGACCCTCGGCCCGGAGCACGGTGGCGCGGCGTCGGCTGACGGCGAGGTGGGGCGACCAGAGCACGGCCTCCTTGACCTCGCCGCGGTCGCTGACCCACTCCGCCTCGACGCCGTCGGGGACGAGGTCGTGGGGGAGGCCCGGCGCGAGCTTCGCGACCGCGGGGCGGCCCGTCAGGAGCCCGGCGACGAAGTCCCACGACGGCACCCACGCGTCGGCGTCGAAGACGCGGCCGCGTCCGTCGCGCCGGGCCGGGTCGACGAGGGCGACGCCGAACCCGCCGAGCGGCAGCGTGGTCGCGTCGGCGACGGTGACGGCCCCCTCGAGCCCGAGCGCGGCCAGGTTGGCCTCCGCGATCGCGACGCGCAGCGGGTCGACGTCGACGCCGGCCGCGACGACGCCCGCGCGGGCCAGGGCCGTGAGGTCGCCGCCGATGCCGCAGCCGAGGTCGACGACGGAGGAGGGCTGGGCGGCGGCGAGGCGCGCGGCCCGGTGGTCCGCCACCCGTCGTCGGGTGGCCTGCTCGAGCCCGTCCGGGGTGAAGAACATCCGCAGCGCGTCCTCGCCGAACTTCGCGACCCCCCGCACGCGGAGCCCGACCTGGGTCAGCGCGGCGGCGGAGCGCTCGGGGTCCGGCTCCGTGCGCCGCACCGTGGCCGCCGCCCGCACCGGGTCGCCGTCGGCGTCGGCGTACGCCCGCGCGGCCACGTCCAGCAGCGTGCGCCCGTCGTGCGTCAGCAGCCACCGGAAGGTCTCGAGGTCCACGACGTCCATCCTCCCAGACACTTCTGGCACTCGTTCCGGTGGAGTGCTAACGTCGTCGCTGGCACTCTCCGGGTGAGTGTGCCAATCGTCGACGACGACGGCGCGACCCCCGCGACGGCGCGCTCGAAGCCGGCGACGACCAACGCCCCGCCGGGCGGCGACCGCCGTCCGGCATTCGGATCCGCACGGAAAGTGGAGGTCGACATCGTGTCGGTCAACATCAAGCCCCTCGAGGACCGCATCGTCGTCAAGCCGCTCGACGCCGAGCAGACCACGGCGTCCGGTCTCGTCATCCCCGACACCGCGAAGGAGAAGCCCCAGGAGGGCGAGGTCCTCGCGGTGGGCCCCGGGCGCTGGAACGAGGACGGCGACGAGCGCATCCCGCTCGACATCGCGGTCGGTGACAAGGTCATCTACAGCAAGTACGGCGGCACCGAGGTCAAGGTCGCGGGCCAGGAGTACCTGATCCTCTCGGGTCGCGACGTCCTCGCGATCGTCTCCTGACCCTCGAGTGATCCTCGAGCCGTGCGCCCCGTGAGCCCGCCCCCGGCGGACTGCTCCGGGGCGCACGGCTCGCGCCGTACCCACCACCCGCAGCATCTCTGAGGAGAGACATGCCCAAGATCCTTGAGTTCGACGAGAACGCCCGTCGCTCGCTCGAGCGCGGCGTCGACGCGCTCGCGAACACCGTCAAGGTGACGCTCGGCCCCAAGGGCCGCTACGTCGTCCTCGACAAGAAGTGGGGCGCCCCGACCATCACGAACGACGGCGTGACCGTCGCGCGTGAGGTCGAGCTGGACGACCCGTTCGAGAACCTCGGTGCCCAGCTCACCAAGGAGGTCGCGACCAAGACCAACGACGTCGCCGGTGACGGCACGACGACCGCGACCGTGCTGGCCCAGGCCCTGGTGCACGAGGGCCTCCGCGCCGTCGCCGCCGGCGCCAACCCGCTCGGCCTCAAGCGCGGCCTCGACCTGGCCGCCGCGGCCGTCGGCGACGCCCTGCGCGACGCCGCCCGCGAGGTCGACAACAAGGAGGACGTGGCCAGCGTCGGCACGATCTCCTCGCGCGACGCGCACATCGGCGCCCTGCTCGCCGACGCCTTCGACAAGGTCGGCAAGGACGGGGTCATCACCGTCGAGGAGTCCAACACGCTCGGCACCGACCTCGAGTTCACCGAGGGCATGCAGTTCGACAAGGGCTTCATCTCGCAGTACTTCGTCACCGACTCGGAGGGCCGCGAGGCCGTCCTCGACGACCCCTACATCCTCCTGCACCAGGGGAAGATCTCGGCCGTCGCCGAGCTGCTCCCGCTGCTCGAGAAGGTCATCGCCGCGGGCAAGTCGCTCTTCATCATCGCCGAGGACCTCGAGGGCGAGGCGCTCTCCACCCTCGTCGTCAACAAGATCCGCGGCACCTTCACCGCCGTCGCCGTCAAGGCGCCCGCGTTCGGTGACCGCCGCAAGGCGATCCTCCAGGACATCGCGGTGCTGACCGGCGCCCAGGTGGTCGCCCCCGAGGTCGGGCTCAAGCTCGACCAGGTCGGCCTCGAGGTGCTCGGCCAGGCCCGCCGCGTCGTGGTGACGAAGGACAACACCACGATCGTCGACGGTGCCGGCGACGCCTCGGCCGTCGAGGGCCGCGTCAACCAGATCAAGGCGGAGATCGAGAACACCGACTCCGACTGGGACCGCGAGAAGCTCCAGGAGCGCCTCGCCAAGCTGGCCGGCGGCGTCGTCGTCATCAAGGTCGGCGCGGCCACCGAGGTCGAGCTCAAGGAGAAGAAGCACCGCATCGAGGACGCCGTCTCCGCGACGCGCGCCGCGATCGAGGAGGGCATCGTCCCCGGCGGTGGCTCCGCGATCATCCACGCCGCCGCGGCGCTCGAGGGCGACCTCGGCCTCACCGGCGACGAGGCGATCGGCGTGCGCATCGTGCGCAAGGCCGTCGACGAGCCGCTCCGCTGGATCGCCGAGAACGGCGGCGAGCAGGGCTACGTCGTGGTCTCCAAGGTGCGCGAGCTCGGCGTGGGCAACGGCTACAACGCCGCCACGGGCGAGTACGGCGACCTGGTCGCCCAGGGCGTCCTCGACCCCGTCAAGGTGACGCGCTCCGCGCTGGTCAACGCCGTCTCCATCGCGGGCCTGCTGCTGACGACCGAGACCCTGGTCGTCGACAAGCCCGAGGAGGAGGAGCCGGCCGCCGCCGGTCACGGTCACGGCCACGGCCACTGATCGACCAGCTCCACCCGCTCCACCCGGAGCAGCTCGCCGCCCCCGGTTCCCTCGTGGAACCGGGGGCGGCGTGCGTTGTTGCACCGCTGAAACACGCCTGCCCCGACCGCGCAACACGGGCGGCGCACCGTCGGACCCATGCTGTGGCGCGTGCGCACGACCCTTCCCGACCGCCCGGGCACGCTCGCGGTGCTCGCCGCCGAGTGCGGCGCCGCGGGCGTCAACATCCTCGCCCTCCAGGTCTTCCCGGGGGTCGAGGCCGTCACCGACGAGCTCGTCGTGCGCACCCCGGAGGGGTGGACCCTCGAGCGGCTCACCGGCCTGCTGGAGGGCGCCGGCGGGACCAGCGTCGTCGGCACCCCGTGCACCGAGGCGGCCCTGGTCGACCAGCCCGCGCGCTACGTGCAGGCGGCGCGGGCGGTGATCGCGCGGCCCTCCCGCTTCCCGGAGGTCGTCGCCCAGCTCTTCGACGCCGAGCCCGGCGACGCCGCGGTGGGCGACGTGATGGAGATGACGGTCGGTGACGTCCAGGTGCAGGTACGTCGCCGCGCCGCCTTCACCGCCACCGAGCACGCCCGGGGGGCGGCCATGGCCGAGCTCGTCTCCGAGGTGCTGGCCCGCACGCCGACGGTGCTCGGCTCCAGCGCCCGCCGCATGGGGGGCGGGGCCACGCCGACCTTCGAGCTGGTGGACCGCACGGTGCAGGCCAGCGTGCAGGGCGTCGTGGTGGGACTGGCCACGCTGCGGCCCGCGGAGCCGGGCGTGGAGCCCGGCCTGCACCCGGTCGACCTCGAGGTCGACCCGACCTGGCAGCGCCGGGGGATCGGCACGCGCCTGCTCTCCGACGTCGCCCGGCTGGCCGCCGGCGAGGGTGCCCAGGACATCCTGCTGACCACCCGCGCGGACAACCAGGCGGTCCTCCCGCTGGTGCTGGCGGCGGGCCTGCGGGGTCGGATCCGCATGTCGGGGGACGCCCTCACCGTTCGCATCCCGGTGCGGGAGCTGAGGCCGCTGCCGCGGGCCTAGACTGGCCCGCATGAGCGCCACCCCCGGAGTCCCCGACAAGTTCGCCGCCCTCGGTCTGACGTACGACGACGTGCTGCTCCTGCCGGGCTACTCCGACCTGGCGCCCGACGAGATCGACACGACGTCGCGGCTCACGCGCGAGATCTCCCTCAAGGCGCCGCTCATCTCGGCGGCGATGGACACGGTGACCGAGTCGCGCATGGCGATCGCGATGGCCCGCCAGGGCGGCATCGGCATCCTGCACCGCAACCTGTCGGTGGCCGACCAGGCCTACCAGGTGGACCTGGTGAAGCGCACGCAGACGGGCATCATCTCCAACCCCGTCACGATCGGCCCCGACGCGACCCTGGAGGACCTCGACCGCATCTGCGGGGAGTACCGGGTCTCCGGCCTGCCGGTCGTCGACGGCGCCGACACCCTGCTCGGCATCATCACCAACCGCGACCTCCGCTTCACCCCGGTCGCCGAGTGGGCGACCACGAAGGTCGACGAGGTGATGACGCCGATGCCGCTCATCACGGGCGACGTGGGCATCAGCCGCGAGGACGCCACCGCGCTGCTGCGCAAGCACAAGCGGGAGCGCCTCCCGCTCGTCGACGCCGACGGCAAGCTCGGCGGCCTCATCACCGTCAAGGACTTCGTGAAGTCCGAGCAGTTCCCCGACGCCTCGTACGACGCGGACGGCCGCCTCCTCGTGGGTGCGGCGATCGGCTACTTCGGCGACGCGTGGGAGCGCGCCACGACGCTCATCGAGGCGGGCGTCGACGTGCTCGTGGCCGACACGGCCCACGGCCACGTGCGCCTGCTGCTCGACATGGTGCGGCGGCTCAAGTCCGACCCGGCGACGAAGCACGTGCAGCTCATCGGCGGCAACGTGGCCACGCGCGAGGGGGCCCAGGCCTTCGTCGACGCCGGCGCGGACGCGGTCAAGGTCGGGTTCGGTCCCGGCTCGATCTGCACCACGCGCGTCGTCACGGGCGCCGGTGTGCCGCAGGTGACGGCCGTCCACGAGGCGTCCCTGGCCTGCCAGCCGGCCGGCGTCCCCGTGATCGCCGACGGCGGCCTGCAGCAGTCGGGCGACATCGCGAAGGCGCTCGTCGCCGGTGCCGAGTCCGTCATGATCGGTTCGCTCCTCGCGGGCTGCGAGGAGTCGCCGGGCGAGCTGGTCTTCGTCAACGGCAAGCAGTACAAGGCGTACCGCGGCATGGGCTCCCTCGGTGCCATGAGCAGCCGGGGCAAGAAGTCGTACTCGAAGGACCGGTACTTCCAGGCCGAGGTCACCAGCGACGACAAGATCGTCCCCGAGGGCGTCGAGGGCCAGGTGGCCTACCGCGGCCCGCTGGCCGCCGTGGCGCACCAGCTCATCGGCGGGCTCAGCCAGTCGATGTTCTACATCGGCGCGCGGACCGTCCCCGAGCTGCAGGAGAAGGGCCGGTTCGTCCGGATCACCTCGGCCTCGCTCAAGGAGAGCCACCCCCACGACATCCAGATGGTGGCCGAGGCGCCGAACTACCAGTCGCGCTGAGACCGGCTGGGGAGAACTCCTCGCTCTGGGCGCGGGCCGCGCTAGCCTGAGCGTTCGAGTCCGAGGTGCAGGAGGGTGCTGTGGGCGTTGCTCTCGAGTCGCTCGAGATCGCGGGCTTCACGTCTATCGGCCGCGCCCGCCTCGACCTGACGAGCGACGTCACCCTGCTGGTCGGTGGCAACGGTTCGGGCAAGAGCAACCTCGTGGCTGCGTTCGAGATGCTGGGCCGTGTCGTCGACCGTCAGCTCAACCGCCACCTCGTGCAGAACGGCGGGTTCGACAGGTTCCTCCACCGAAGCCCTTCCGGAGGGGCAGCCGAACGCATCGAGCTGACCGCCTGGGGCGAGGGAAGTCTGGCGAACGGCTACCGAGCGCAGCTTTTCCCGACGTCGGGAGACCGTGGCGCCGTGGAGGAGTGGACCTACTTCCACGATCGATCCAACTTCCCCCGACCCCACTCCGTGCACCTAGGGGTCTCGGCGGAGAGCATGCTGGCCGATGTCGCCGAGACGAGGCCGCGCGAGCGGTTCGTCCTCGACCTGCTGGCGGGGTGCCGTGTCTTCCATTTCGATGACACGTCGTCGGATGCCGCCCCCAAGAAGACGGTCGACATCGCCGATTCGCTCACGCTGCACCCCGATGCTCGCAACCTTGCCGCCGTGCTGCTCGCGATGCGTGACGAGGACGCAGCGTGCTACCGCCGGATCGTCCGGGCCGTTCGGTCGGTGGCGCCGTTCTTCGACGACTTCGTGCTGGTGCCCCGCAACGGTCACGTCCAGCTGCGCTGGAGCGAGCAGGGAGTTGACGGCGCATTCTCGGCCGACGCGCTGAGCGACGGCACCCTGCGCTTCATCTGCCTGGCGACGTTGTTGTTGCAGCCCAGCGCGCCGGCGACCATCGTGCTGGACGAGCCCGAGCTCGGGCTCCACCCGTTCGCCATCCACCAGCTCGCCGGACTGCTCCGAGCCGCCGCCAGTTCTCGCAAGATCGTGGCGGCGACGCAGAGCGTCACATTGCTGGAGCAGTTCACCGTGGAGGAGGTCGCGGTCGTCGAGCGCGGCGACGACGGGACGACGGTGTCCCGGCCGGATGCGAGCCGTCTCCGGGCCTGGCTCGACGACTACACCCTCGGTGAGCTGTGGGAGAAGAACGTGCTGGGAGGCCGACCGGGCTCGACGCCCCGTTCCGAGGACGGATGAGACAGGTCGCCGTCGTCGTCGAAGGCCAGACGGAGGAAGCCTTCGTCAAACAGGTCTTGGCCCCGCACCTGCTCGGACGGGGAGTCGTGGTGGTTCCTGTCGTGGTGGCGACGTCCCGTGCCGCCAGCGGAGCGAAACACAAGGGCGGTGGTGCGTGGCAGCACTACCGGAAGGATCTCCTTCGCCTCCTCGCCGAGCCTCACTGGAGCACGGTCACCACGATGATCGACTTCTACGCCTATCCCGCGGATGGCCCCGAGGTTCCGGCTGACGTCGGGACGGAGCCCCGGGCTCGTTGCGCGAGCCTGTGCGCGGCGATGGCTGACGACATCGACCACCGGCGGTTTCTTCCGTTCGTGGTGCTCCACGAGTTCGAGATGCTGGTGTTCGCCGCTGCCGTGGGGCGGGCCACCGTGCTCGGTGACGTGGAGGTGGCAGCTGCTCTGCAGGCCGTCGTCGCGGCGTACGGCGGCGACGTCGAACTGATCGACGACGGGCCGAGCACGGCACCGTCGAAGCGACTCGCGGCACTGTGGCCCGGCTACCAGAAGATCACGGATGGTGTACCTGCGCTCGAGGAGGTCGGTCTGCCTGCCGTGCTGGCACACTGCCGCTCGTTCGCGGCCTGGGTGGACCAGCTGTGACGACGCACCTGAGGTTCGGGCGCGGCCCAGGCCCCGTGCCGGTGCCACTTCGACTCTGCCTGGCTGCGGTGGGAGACTGCTCCTCGTGACCGAGATCGAGATCGGCCGCGCCAAGCGCGCCCGCCGGGCCTACTCCTTCGACGACATCGCCATCGTGCCGTCGCGGCGCACGCGCGACCCGGAGGAGGTCAGCGTCGCCTGGCAGATCGACGCCTACCGCTTCGAGATCCCCGTCGTGGCGGCGCCGATGGACTCCGTGATGAGCCCGGAGACGGCGATCGCGCTGGGTCGCGCCGGCGGTCTCGGCGTGCTCGACCTCGAGGGCCTGTGGACCCGGTACGAGGACCCGACGACGCTGCTCGCCGAGGTGGCCGGCCTGCAGGGCGTGGCCGCGACGGCTCGCCTGCAGGAGATCTACACCGAGCCCGTGAAGGCGGAGCTCATCACCGAGCGGCTGCGCCAGATGCGCGACGCCGGCGTGACGGTGGCGGGCTCGCTGTCCCCGCAGCGCACGCGGGAGCACGCGAAGACGGTGGTCGACGCGGGCGTCGACATGTTCGTCATCCGCGGCACGACGGTCAGCGCGGAGCACGTCTCCAGCCAGGCGGAGCCGCTGAACCTCAAGGAGTTCATCTACGAGCTCGACGTCCCGGTCATCGTGGGCGGCTGCGCGACCTACCAGGCGGCGCTCCACCTCATGCGCACCGGTGCGGCGGGCGTGCTCGTCGGCTTCGGCGGCGGCGCGGCCCACACGACCCGCACGGTGCTCGGCCTCGCCGTGCCCATGGCGAGCGCCGTGGCGGACGTCGCGGCGGCCCGTCGTGACTACCTGGACGAGTCCGGGGGCCGCTACGTCCACGTCATCGCCGACGGCTCGATCGGCACGTCGGGCGACCTCGCGAAGGCGATCGCCTGCGGCGCCGACGCGGTCATGGTCGGCTCGCCCTTCGCCCGCGCCTCCGAGGCGCCGGGCCACGGCTTCCACTGGGGCGCCGAGGCGTGGCACGCGGAGCTGCCGCGCGGCCAGCGGGTCGGCTTCGACACCGTCGGGTCGCTCGACGAGATCCTCTTCGGGCCCTCGCGGGTCGCGGACGGCACGATGAACCTGGTCGGCGCGCTGCGTCGGGCGATGGCCACGACGGGCTACACGGAGCTCAAGGAGTTCCAGCGCGTCGAGGTCGTCGTGCAGTGACCCGGCGTTGAGCACCCGATGACGAGGATCGCGGCCGCGCAGGGCGAGGCGGTCGCGGGCGACCTGTCCGCCAACGTCCGCACGGCCGCCCGGCTCGTGGACCGCGCGGCCGCCGAGGGCGCCGACGTCGTGGTGCTCCCCGAGGCGTTCCTGACGGGATACGCAGCGAACGTGTTCGGCGGTCCGCTGCCCACGGCGGCCGACCTCGCCGGGCCCCTGCTCGACCCGCTGCGCGAGGCCGCCCGCGCCGGTGGCACCACCGCGCTCGTCGGCACCCCGCTCGCCCGTGGTCGGCTCGCGACGCTGTCGCTCGCGCTGGTCGCGCCCGACGGCGGCGTGACGGTGCCCTACGACAAGCAGCACCTCGACGGGGACGAGAAGCAGCACTTCGTGGTGGGTGACCACGGGGCCTCCGTGCGCGTCGGGGACGTCGAGCTCGGCCTGAGCATCTGCTACGACGGCTGCTTCCCCGAGCACGCCGCCGCGGCCGCCCGCGACGGTGCGGTCGGCTACCTCGCCTCCGCGGCGTACTTCGTCGGCGGCGAGCACCGCCGCGACCTCTACTACGCGGCCCGGGCGCTGGAGAACGGGATGTACGTCGCGTTCTCGGGCCTCACCGGTCGCTGCGGCGGCCGCGAGCTCAGCGGTGGGTCGGCGATCTACGACCCGGAGGGCCGCGTGGTGGCCCGGCTGGGACGCGAGGAGGGCGTCGTCGTCGCGGACCTCGACGTCGCGCTGGTGGCGAGCACGCGCCGTACGCACACGATGGTCGACGACCACCGCGCGAGCCTGGGGCCCCGCCGCCGCGTCTGAGGCAGGATGGGGACATGACGGCGACGCCTCCCGGAGTCCTCGGTCCCGCCGCGCGCGACGCGGCCCTCGCGGCGCTCGCCGGCACGGCGGAACCCGGCGCCGGTGATCTCGACGTGCTGGTGGTCGGTGGTGGCGTGGTCGGCGCCGGCGTCGCCCTCGACGCCGTCACCCGCGGGCTCACGACCGCCCTGGTCGAGCAGCGGGACCTCGCCTCCGGCACGTCGAGCCGCTCCAGCAAGCTGGTGCACGGCGGGCCGCGGTACCTCGAGATGCTGGACGTCGCGCTCGTGCGCGAGGCCCTCGAGGAGCGCGGGCTGCTGCTGACGCGGCTCGCGCCGCACCTGGTGCGGCCGGTGCCGTTCCTCTACCCGCTGACCCGCACGTGGGAGCGGCCGTACGTCGGGGCGGGCCTCGCGCTCTACGACACGATGGCCGCGCTCGGGCGCTACGACATGGGCGTGCCGCGGCACCGGCACCTGTTCCGGCGCCAGGTGGCCCGGATCGCGCCGGACCTGCGCACGGAGGACCTCACGGGAGCGATCCGCTACCACGACGCGCAGGTGGACGACGCCCGTCTGGTGACGACGATCGCCCGCACGGCGGCCCGGCACGGCGCCCACGTCGCGACCCGCACGAAGGTCACCGGGTTCCTCCGCGAGGGGGAGCGGGTGGTCGGCGTGCGGGCGCGCGACCTCGAGACGGGCACCGACCTGGAGGTGCGTGCCCGTGTGGTGGTCAACGCCGCCGGCGTCTGGACCGACGAGATCCAGGAGATGGTCGGCGGGCGGGGGGCCCTGCACGTGAAGGCGTCGAAGGGCATCCACCTCGTGGTGCCGCGGGACCGCATCCGCTCCGAGGCGGGCTTCATCACGAGGACCGAGAAGTCCGTGCTCTTCGTGATCCCGTGGGGGCGGCACTGGATCATCGGCACCACCGACACCGCCTGGGACCTCGACAAGGCGCACCCCGCCGCGTCCAAGGCGGACATCGACTACGTGCTGGCGCACGTCAACACCCTCCTGCGGGAGCCGCTCGACCACGCCGACGTCGAGGGCGTCTACGCCGGGCTGCGCCCGCTCCTCAGCGGGGAGTCGGAGCCGACGTCGAAGATCAGCCGGGAGCACACGGTCGTCGCCCCCGTCCCGGGCCTGGTGATGATCGCCGGGGGCAAGCTGACGACGTACCGCGTCATGGCGAAGGACGCCGTCGACGCCGCCGCACCGTCGCTGAGCGACGCGGGCGGGGTGCGCGGGTCGATCACCGACCGGGTGCCGCTGCTGGGCGCCGACGGCTTCGAGACCCGCTCCAACCAGCGGGTGATGCTCGCCCGCCGCTCGGGCCTGCACGTCGCGCGCATCGACCACCTGCTCGGCCGGTACGGCGCGCTGGTCGACGACCTGCTGGCCCTCGTGGCCGCTCGTCCGGAGCTCGCCGCGCCGGTGCCGGGCGCGGAGGACTACCTGGCGGCCGAGGCCGTGTACGCCGTGACCCACGAGGGCGCGCGCCACCTCGACGACGTGCTCGCCCGTCGCACGCGGATCTCGGTGGAGACCTTCGACCGGGGCACGGCGGCCGCGCGGCCGGTCGCGGAGCTCATGGCCGCCCAGCTGGGCTGGAGCGCGGCCCGCACCGACGAGGAGGTCGACCACTACCTGCGGCGCGTGGAGGCGGAGCGGCAGAGCCAGCAGAAGCCCACCGACCAGGAGGCCGACGAGGCCCGGGTGCAGGTGCGCGACCTGGTCTGAGCCTGCTGCTTGACAACCGAAGCAGGGTTGTCAAGAGCGGCCAATTGTTACCGAGAGGTAGAACACACGCCGTCGCGGACATACTCTCGGTACATGAGCAACTCCATCCCGGCCGGCGGTCCCCTCGTCACGGGGCCGGGCGACCCCGAGCACGACCCCACCGCGGCGTACGCGCTGGAGCCCGACCAGGTCGCCGCCCTCACCGCACGCCTGCTCGCCACCACCGGCGAGACGGCCCTCACGCGCACCCCGCTCACGGGTGCGCCGCTCGCGCAGGTGCCGCAGTCCTCGGAGGCCGACGTCGCGGAGGCGTTCGCGCGCGCCCGCCGGGCCCAGGAGGCGTGGGCGCGCACGTCGCTGGCCCACCGCCAGGAGCTGCTCCTGCGGCTGCACGACCTGGTGCTGGACCGCCAGGAGGAGATCCTCGACCTGATCGTGTGGGAGTCGGGCAAGGCGCGCAAGCACGCCTTCGACGAGCCGCTGCACATCGCGCTGACGGCGCGCTACTACGGCCGCACGCTGCGCCAGCACCTGGAGACCCGCCGCGTGCCGGGCGTCATCCCGGGGCTGACGCGGGTCGAGGTCAACCGCATCCCCAAGGGTGTCGTCGGCGTCATCTCGCCGTGGAACTACCCGTTCACGATGGCGCTGTGCGACGGCATCGCGGCGATCGCGGCCGGCAACGCCGTCGTGTCCAAGCCCGACTCGCAGACCATGCTCAGCGCGCTCCTCGCCGCGCAGCTGCTCGACGAGGCGGGGTTCCCGCGCGACCTGTGGCAGGTCGTGGCCGGGCCCGGTGCGCAGATCGGCGGCGCCATCATCGACCGCGCCGACTACGTCTGCTTCACCGGCTCGACGGCGACGGGCAAGCGGGTCGCCGCCCAGGCCGCGGAGCGCCTCATCGGCTGCTCGCTCGAGCTGGGCGGCAAGAACCCGCTCCTCGTCCTCCGTGACGCCGACGTGGAGAAGGCGGCCGAGGGCGCCGTGCGCGCCGCGTTCTCCAACGCGGGCCAGCTCTGCGTCTCGATCGAGCGGATGTTCGTGGCCGACCAGGTCTACGACCGGTTCGTCGAGCGGTTCGTCGCCCGCACGCAGGCGATGACGCTGGGGGCGACGCTCGACTGGGGCAACGACATGGGCTCGCTCATCAACGCGAACCAGCTGGAGACGGTGACGAAGCACGTCGAGGACGCCGTGGCCAAGGGCGCCACCGTGCTCGCCGGCGGCCGGGCACGGCCCGACCTCGGCCCGTTCATGTACGAGCCGACCATCCTCGAGGGCGTCACGCCCGAGATGGCGTGCTTCGGCAACGAGACCTTCGGCCCCGTGGTGTCGCTCTACCGCTTCAACGACGAGACCGAGGCGGTGGCCCGGGCCAACGACGGGGAGTACGGCCTCAACGCGTCGGTCTACAGCCGTGACGGTGAGCGCGCCCGCGCGGTGGCGCGTCGCATCACGTGCGGCACGGTCAACGTCAACGAGGCCTTCGCGGCGACGTTCGCGTCGCTCGGGGCGCCCATGGGCGGCATGCGCGAGTCGGGCATGGGGCGTCGCCAGGGCGCCGAGGGCATCCTCCGCTACACCGAGACCCAGTCGGTGGCGACGCAGCGGGTCGTGCCGATCGCGCCGTCCTTCGGCCTCTCCGACGAGTCCTACGCGAAGGTGATGAACCTCAGCCTCCGGCTGCTGAAGAAGGTGGGACGCGCGTGAGCGGGTTCGACTACGACGTCCTCGTCGTCGGCTCGGGGTTCGGCGGATCGGTCTCGGCGCTCCGGCTGACGGAGAAGGGCTACAAGGTCGGGGTGCTCGAGGCGGGGGCGCGGTTCGAGGACGCCGACTTCGCGTCGACGTCGTTCGACATGAAGAAGTACCTCTTCGCGCCGCAGGCGGGCTGCTACGGCATCCAGCGGATCGACGTCATCAAGGACTGCATGATCCTCGCCGGCGCGGGCGTCGGGGGTGGGTCGCTGGTCTACGCGAACACGCTCTACGAGCCGCTCGACGCGTTCTACGCCGACCCGTCGTGGTCCCACATCACCGACTGGAAGTCGGAGCTCGCGCCGTACTACGACCAGGCCAAGCGGATGCTCGGCGTCGTCGAGAACCCGGTGCGCACGGCGAGCGACGACGTCATGCTGAAGGTCGCCGAGGAGATGGGCGTGGGCGACACGTTCCACCCCACCCCGGTGGGCGTCTTCTTCGGCGGGCCCGAGCACGGTGGGGCCGAGGAGGGCGGCGTCGACGTCGACGACCCGTTCTTCGGAGGGGCCGGACCGCGCCGTACGACCTGCCGCAACTGCGGCGAGTGCATGACGGGCTGCCGGCACAACGCGAAGAACACGCTCGTGAAGAACTACCTCTACCTGGCCGAGCAGCTGGGGGCGAAGGTCCACCCGCTGACCACGGTGACGCGGGTGCGTCCGCTGCCCGGCGGTGGCTACCGGGTGGACGTGCGCTGGACCAAGGCGAAGCTGTCGCGCCGCTCGGCGGTGCGGAGCTACACGGCGGAGCAGGTCGTCTTCTCGGCGGCCGCCCTCGGCACCCAGAAGCTGCTGCACCGGTTGAAGGCCACGGGCGACCTGCCGGGGGTCTCCGACCGGCTCGGCGTGCTGACGCGCACCAACTCGGAGTCGATCCTCGGGGCGCTCGCCCCCGACCTGTCGACCGACTACAGCAAGGGCGTCGCGATCACGTCGTCGTGGCACCCCGACCCGGTGACCCACATCGAGCCGGTGCGCTACGGCAAGGGCTCCAACGCGATGGCGCTCATGCAGACGGTGCTGACCGACGGCGGCGGACCCGGCCCGCGGTGGCAGACGTGGCTCAAGGAGCTGTGGCGGGAGCGCCGCAACGTCCTCGACCTCTACGACATGAAGCACTGGTCGGAGCGCACGGTGATCGCGCTCGTCATGCAGACGCTCGACAACTCGATCACGACGTTCCCGAAGCGCACCCCCTTCGGCTGGCGGCTGTCGTCGAAGCAGGGCCACGGCGCCCCCAACCCGACGTGGATCCCGATCGCCAACGAGGCGACCCGGCGCATCGCGGCCATGATCGGCGGCAAGCCGGGCGGCACCGTGGGCGAGCCCTTCAACCGGCCGCTGACGGCCCACTTCATCGGTGGCTGCACGATCGGCGAGTCGCCGGAGACCGGCGTGGTGGACCCCTACCAGCGGATGTTCGGGCACCCGGGGCTCCACGTCGTCGACGGCTCGGCGATCTCGGCCAACCTCGGCGTGAACCCGTCGCTGACGATCACCGCCCAGGCCGAGCGCGCGATGGCCTTCTGGCCCAACAAGGGCGAGACGGACGCGCGGCCACCCCTCGGCGCGTCGTACGAGCGTGTCGGCGCGGTCGCGCCCCGGCGGCCGGCGGTGCCCGCCGAGGCGCCGGCGGCGCTCCGGCTGCCCATCGTCGGCGTCAGCTAGAAACAGATCGACGAACCTCGTAACCCACGTCACGCGGCCTCGTTGTGCTGGACGGGTCCGGCATGTTTGCTCCCTCCCAGCCCGGGCCCTCCCGTCCTGGGCTGCGCGCAGTCGACAGGACCGTCAGGGCCCGGCCACCCTCCCTCCCCGGCCGGGCCCTGACGCGTTTGCGGGCTAGACTCCGCGGGTCCCCGCAGGCAAGTGAAAGGCCCTCGATGTCGTCTGCCCCCGACCACGACCTCGTCCTGGTGGTCGACTTCGGCGCCCAGTACGCCCAGCTCATCGCGCGGCGCGTGCGCGAGGCGCGGGTCTACTCCGAGATCGTCCCGCACACGATGCCGGTCGCGGAGATGCTGGCGAAGCAGCCGACGGCGATCATCCTGTCGGGCGGCCCCTCGAGCGTGTACGCCGAGGGTGCGCCCCGCATCGACGCGGACCTCTTCACGGCGGGCACGCCCGTGTTCGGCATGTGCTACGGCTTCCAGCTGATGGCGCAGAACCTCGGCGGCACGGTGTCGCCGACGGGCGCCCGGGAGTACGGCCGCACGCCGATGACGGTGGGGGAGCCGGGCACGCTGCTGGCGGACCTGCCGGGCGAGCACCGCGTGTGGATGTCGCACGGCGACTCCGTCACCGCGGCCCCCGAGGGCTTCGCCGTGCTGGCGTCGACCGACGTGACGCCCGTCGCCGCGTTCGAGAACACCGACCGCCGGCTGGCCGGCGTGCAGTGGCACCCCGAGGTGCTGCACTCGGAGCACGGCCAGGAGGTGCTCGAGCGCTTCCTCGTCGACATCGCCGGCTGCCGCCAGACCTGGACGATGGTCAACATCGTCGAGGAGCAGGTCGAGCGCATCCGCGCCGAGGTCGGCGACGCCCGCGTCATCTCGGCGCTCTCGGGCGGCGTGGACTCCGCGGTCTCGACGGCGCTCGTGCAGCGCGCCATCGGCGACCAGCTCACCGCCGTCTTCGTCGACCACGGCCTGCTCCGCGAGGGCGAGGCCGAGCAGGTCAAGCAGGACTACGTGGCCGCGACCGGCGTCGACCTCAAGGTCGTCGACGCCCGCGAGCAGTTCCTCGGCCACCTCGCCGGGGTCACCGACCCCGAGACGAAGCGCAAGATCATCGGGCGCGAGTTCATCCGCGTCTTCGAGGCCGCCGAGCGGGAGGTGCTGGCGACGCCCGGCCCGCCCGTGAAGTTCCTCGTGCAGGGCACGCTCTACCCCGACGTCGTCGAGTCGGGCGGCGGCGCCGGCACGTCCAACATCAAGAGCCACCACAACGTCGGCGGCCTCCCCGAGGACCTCGAGTTCTCCCTCATCGAGCCGCTGCGCACCCTGTTCAAGGACGAGGTGCGCGAGGTGGGGCGCCAGCTCGGCATCCCCGAGGCGATCGTCGCCCGCCACCCGTTCCCCGGCCCGGGCCTCGCGATCCGCATCATCGGCGCCGTCGACGAGGAGCGCCTCGCCATCCTCCGCGCGGCCGACGCGATCGTGCGGCAGGAGACGACGGCCGCCGGCCTCGACGGCGAGATCTGGCAGTTCCCGGTGGTGCTCCTCGCCGACGTCCGCTCGGTCGGCGTCCAGGGCGACGGCCGCACCTACGGCCACCCCGTCGTGCTGCGTCCCGTCTCCAGCGAGGACGCCATGACGGCCGACTGGACCCGGCTGCCGTACGACGTGCTCGAGCGCATCTCGACCCGGATCACCAACGAGGTGGCCGAGGTCAACCGCGTCGTGCTCGACGTGACGAGCAAGCCGCCGGGCACGATCGAGTGGGAGTGACCCCGGTCCGCCGACCGTAGGTCAGTGACGGCCGCGAGCCCGGTGCGGCTCGCGGCCGACCTCCTTGCGCGTGCGGCGCCGGAGCTGCCAGATCCGCAGCGAGCCGGCGATCGCGGTGAGCAGGATGCCCGCGGCCGTGGCGATCAACAGGGAGACGGCGAGCGGGGCCCGGCCCTCGAAGCCGAAGAACCGCACCGTGGTCTGCTCGGTGTTCTGCGCGATGAAGACGACGAGCAGGAGCAGGAGCACGCCCAGCGCGACGGCGCCCACCCACAGGCCGCTCGTTCGGGAGGCGCGCAGGGGGTCGTCGTGGGGACGCTCGGCGTCCTTCGGGGGCGCCGGGGGCGCGGTCGGGGGAACGGCGGGGTCACCGGCAGGGGACGCCTGGGGGACGGTCATGCCGTCGAATCTAACCGCGCCGCTGAAGGGGCACCTGCATCCACCCCGTTGCGAAATGGGACGTTGGGGCACTCCGGACCGACGGGGTCATGTCCCAGCTGCACATTTCGAGCGGTCGGCCCGGTCGGGGAAGGCGGCGGCCCGGTCGCGCCGGCTCAGACCAGCAGGTCGGTCAGCTCCGCGGCGAGCAGCACGGCGCCGACCAGCGAGGCGCGCTCGCCCAGCTCGGACAGCTCCACGGGCGTCGCCGCAACGGCGTCGAGCACGTGGCGGCGCAGCTCGCGGCGTACCGACTCCAGCAGCAGGTCGCCCGCCCGCGCCATGTCGCCCCCCACCACGAGCACGCCCGGGTTGATGAGGTTGACGACGCTCGCGAGCGCCCAGCCGATGTGGCGGCCGGCGTCCTCGAGCGAGCGCTGGGCGGAGACGTTGCCGGCGGTGGCCGCGGCCACGACGTCGTCGAGCGTCGCGCCGGGCAGCTGGTCGGCCATCATCGCCAGCACGCTGCCGACCGAGGCGTAGGCCTCGAGGCAGCCGCGGCTCCCGCAGCGGCAGACCGGTCCGCGCTCGTCGAGGGTGAGGTGCCCGATCTCGCCGGCGGCGCCGCCGGAGCCGTGGAAGAGCCGGTTGTCGATGACGATGCCGGCGCCGACGCCCGAGGAGATCTTCACGAAGAAGGAGCTGTCCTCGCCGCGGGCCACGCCGAGCCGGTGCTCGGCGAGGGCGCCGAGGTTGGCGTCGTTCTCGACGGTGACGGGCACCCCGAACGCCTCCTCGCACGCGGCGAGCGCGTCCACCCCGACCCAGCCGGGCAGGATCGCCGCGGCCGCGACGACCCGCTGGTTGATGGGCGCCGGGAGGCCGGTCGCCACGGTGCGCAGGGCGGTGCGGTCGAGGCCCTCGGCCGCGAGCAGGTCGTCGAGCAGGGTGGTCGCGATGGCGAGGCCCTCGGTGTGCGAGTGGGTGGGGGAGAGCCGCTGACGCCGCTCCGCCACGAGGTGCCCGGTCACGTCGCCGAGGGCGACCGCGACGTGGCTGTGCCCGAAGTCGACACCGGCGACGAGGCCGGCGCCCGGGGCGAGGCGCACGACGGTGCCGCGCCGGCCGCTGCCTGGCTCCGTCGCCACGAGACCGGCCGCAGCGAGGTCGCGGATGATGTTGGAGACCGTGGCGGGCGCGAGGCCGGTGACCCGCGCCAGCTCCGCCTGGGTCGGGGGCGGCGCGTCGGACTCGGCCCCGGCGCCGGCCGCGCGCAGCACGTCGAGCACCCGCCGTTGGTTGGCGGTGCGCAGCGTGGCGGTCGAGCCGGGCGCGGCGGAACGGAGGTCGGAGGTGGACACGGGCGTCACCCTGACGTGTGAGGCGCTGAACCGTCAAGAGATGTTCTCAAACGGCGTCTGGGACTCGCTGATAACGATTTTGCGTTCATGTCTTGACGGCTAGGCCTGTGGCGCACAACACTCCGAGCGTCACCACGCGACGGTGCCGTCGCACCCGGTCCACGAGGAGAGTCCATGTCCAGCAGCAAGCTCAAGCGCGGCATCGTCAGCACGGCCGCCATCGTCGTGGGGGTCGGCCTGCTGGCTGCCTGCGGCGCCAACGACGCCCAGGAGGGCGACAGCGACACCAAGGTCATCGCGCTCCTGCTGCCGGAGTCGAGCACCACGCGCTACGAGGCCTTCGACAAGCCGCTCTTCGAGGCCAAGGTGCAGGACGTCTGCGGCGACGAGTGCGAGGTCGTCTACTTCAACGCCGACCAGGACGAGGCGAAGCAGACCCAGCAGGTCGACTCTGCGATCTCCCAGAACGCCGACGTCATCGTGCTCGACCCGGTCAACGGCGCCGGCGCGGGCGGCATGGTCCGCACTGCGCAGGAGTCGGGCGCCGAGGTCATCGCCTACGACCGCTTCATCGAGGGCGCTGACTACTACCTGTCCTTCGACAACGAGACCGTCGGCCGCATGCAGGGCGAGGCACTCGTCGAGGCCACTGGCGGCACCGGCGGCATCCTCATGCTCAACGGCGCGCCGAGCGACCCCAACGCCGCGCAGTTCAAGTCCGGCGCTCACGAGGCGATCGACGCGAGCGGCCTCGAGGTCCTGGCGGAGTACGACAACCCCGACTGGAGCCCCGACAACGCGCGCACCTGGACCACCGACCAGCTCGCGCGCTTCGACGCCGGCGACATCGCGGGCGTGTACGCCGCGAACGACGGCCAGGCCGGCGGCGTCATCGCCGCGCTGACCGGTGCGGGCGTCGACCCGACCGCGCTGCCGCCCATCACCGGCCAGGACGCCGAGCTCGCCGCTATCCAGCGCATCGTCGCCGGTGAGCAGGCCATGACGATCTACAAGCCCATCAAGGTCGAGGCCGAGAAGGCCGCCGAGGTCGCCGTCGCGCTCGCCAAGGGCGAGGACGTCGGCGAGACGACCGACTACGAGGGCGTCGACTCCTTCATCTTCGACCCGATCGTCGTCACGGCGGACAACGTCAACGACACCGTCATCGCCGACGGTTTCTACACGGTCGAGGACATCTGCACCGCCGACTACGCCGACGCCTGCACCGCCGCCGGCATCGGGGCGTGAGCTCGGCCGTGGAGCTCAGCAAGTCGACCCGCGCAGCGACGGGGACCGCCCTGTCGCTGCGCGGGGTCAGCAAGCGGTTCGGCGCCGTCCAGGCGCTGTCCGCCATCGACCTCGACGTCGCCAAGGGCGAGGTCGTCGCCCTCGTGGGCGACAACGGCGCCGGCAAGTCGACGCTGGTCAAGATCATCTCCGGCGTCTACCAGCCCGACGACGGCACGATGACCCTCGACGGCCGCGAGGTCGTCGTGGGTGGTCCCCGCCAGGCGCAGAAGCTCGGCATCGCGACCGTGTTCCAGGACCTGGCGCTGTGCGACAACCTCGACGTGGTCGCCAACCTGTTCCTCGGGCGCGAGCGCACGGCGGGCGGGCTGCTCCTCGACGAGGTCCACATGGAGCAGGAGGCGTGGCGGCTGCTGCGTCGGCTCTCCGCCAAGATCCCGTCGGTCCGCATCCCGATCGCGGCGCTCTCGGGCGGCCAGCGGCAGACCGTCGCCATCGCCCGCAGCCTCGTCGGCGACCCCGGCATCGTCATCCTCGACGAGCCGACCGCCGCCCTCGGCGTCGCCCAGACCGCGGAGGTGCTCTCCCTCGTGGGACGCCTGCGCGAGACCGGCCTCGGCGTCATCCTCGTCAGCCACAACATGGCCGACGTGCTGGCGGTCGCCGACCGCATCGAGGTGCTCCGCCTCGGTCGCAACGCGGCGCGCTTCGACGCCGCCGACGTGACCACCGAGCAGCTCGTCGCCGCGATCACCGGTGCCGGGGAGCGCTCGGCCCCCAGCACGACCGTTCCCTCCGACTCGCCCGCAGGAGCCCGCCCATGACCGTCGCCGCCGACCTCGCCGACGAGCGGCTCGTCCGCAGCCGCGGCGCCCGTGGCGCCCTCGACGTCGTGTGGAACCGCCTCCGGGGCGGCGACCTCGGCAGCCTGCCGGTGGTCGTCGGCCTGATCGTGATCTGCACGGTCTTCTACAGCTTGGACCCGCGGTTCCTGTCGTCGTTCTCGATGGTCAACATCCTGACCTACGCGGCGCCCGTCGGGATCATCGCGCTCGGCATCGTCCTGGTGCTGCTGCTCGGCGAGATCGACCTCTCCGTCGGCTCCGTCTCGGGCATGGCGGCCGCGATCATGGCGGTGCTCGTGGTGAAGGAGGGACAGCCGGCGTTCGTCGGGCTGCTCGCCGGCATCGCGGTCGGCGCCGTCGTCGGCATCGCCTACGCGTTCCTCTACACGGTGCTCGGCATCCCCAGCTTCGTGTTCTCCCTCGGCGGCCTGCTGGGCTTCCAGGGCGTGCTGCTCTACGTGCTCGGCTCCGACGGCACCATCAACCTGCCGGACGGCTCCGGGCTCACCGAGTTCGCTCGGTTCAGCTTCGTGAGCGGCGCCGCGGCGTACGTCGGCGTGGCGATCGTCGTCGCCCTGTACGTCGCGTCGCGGCTCTGGACGATCCGTCAGCGTCGCGCGGCCGACCTGTCGGCGCCGTCCCTGCTCGGAGTCGGCCTCAAGGCGCTGGCGCTGGCGGCCGGGCTCGGCTGGCTGACGTGGTACCTCGGCGTCGACCGCGGATGGAGCTACAGCTTCCTGCTCTTCGCGGCCCTCGTGGTCGTGATGGACCTGGCGCTGCGCCGTACGCGGTGGGGACGGCACGTCTTCGCCGTCGGCGGCAACGAGGAGGCGGCCCGCCGATCGGGCGTGAAGGTGACGCGGATCTACGTGTCCGTCTTCGTGCTGACCTCCACCCTCGCCGCGCTCGGCGGCCTGCTGGCCGCCGGTCAGCAGACCTCGGTCTCGCAGGCCACGGGCACGACCGACACCAACCTGACCGCGATCGCCGCGGCCGTCATCGGCGGCACCAGCCTCTTCGGCGGGCGCGGGTCGGCGTACGCCGCGATGCTCGGCATCATCGTCCTGCAGGCCATCCAGTCGGGCCTCAACATCGTCGGTGTCGACTCCTCCGTCCGCTTCATGGTCACCGGTGGCGTGCTGCTGCTGGCCGTCGCCATCGACTCCGTCGCCCGCCGGGCGCGGTCGGCGAGCGGACGCGGATAGCGCGCTCGGGGTGGAGCCGGGGGCGTCTCGGGGCACGGCCATGGGCGTGCCGGAGGGACGCCCCCGGTCCGCGTTCGGGCACACTGCTCCCGTGAGCAAACTGTTCGGGGGACTACGGCAGGCGCCTGCGCGCGTGCTGGCAGGTGTGCAGACCGGCGTGCGCGGGCTCGTGCTGAAGCAGGTCGGCGGCCGCGTCGACCTGTCGAAGATCGAGCGCGTGCCCGCCAGCCTCGGCTGGCCGCTGGAGCGCGAGGGCGTCGACCCGCCCGGGCGGCTCGAGGAGATGCGGGCCGAGAGCCCGGTGGGCCTGCTGACCACGTTCCTCGGGATCAAGGTGTGGCTGGTGACCGGGTACGACGCGGGCCACGAGGTCCTCGTCGACCGCGGCGCGGCGTACTCCACCGACATCCGGCCCTACGTCGGCAAGGCCGGTGCCGCGGGCGGCGACATCGGCGGCCTCGGGTTCACGGACCCGCCGGACCACACGCGGCTGCGGAAGTACCTGACGCCCGAGTTCACCCGCCGTCGGCTGCAGCGGCTCGAGCCGCTCGTCGACGCCATCATCGAGCGGCAGCTCGACGAGATCGAGGCGGCGGCCGAGGAGGCCGAGGACGGGGTCGTCGACCTCGTGCAGCTGTTCAGCTTCCCCATCCCGTTCCTCGTGATCTGCGAGCTGCTCGGCCTGTCCGACGAGCGGCGCGCGATCTTCCAGGAGCTCGGCTCGGCCCGGTTCGACGTCTCCAGCGGCGGGATCGGCGCGTTCGGCGCGATCTCCGGCTCGCGGGAGTTCCTGCTCGCCGAGACCGCCCGCCAGCGGCACGACCCCGGTCCCGGCCTGATCGGCCAGATCGTGCGCGACCACGGCGACGAGATCAGCGACTACGACCTCGGCGGCCTCGCCGACGGTGCGTTCACCGGCGGCATGGAGACGTCCGCCGGCATGCTCGCGCTCGGCAGCGCCGTGCTGCTCGACCACCCCGAGACGTGGAAGCAGCTCGCCGCGGGCGAGGCCGACGTCGACGCGGTCGTCGAGGAGCTGCTCCGCTACCTGTCCGTCGTGCAGGTCGCCTTCCCGCGGTTCGCGACGAAGGACGTCGAGGTCGCGGGCCAGCAGGTGCGCAAGGGCGACGTCGTGCTCGTGCACCTCCCCGCCGTCGACCGCGACCCCTCCTTCGGCGCCTGCCCCCACGCCTTCGACCCGGACCGCGAGGTGAAGTCGCACCTCGCCTTCGGCCACGGCATCCACCGCTGCGTCGGCGCCGAGCTCGCCCGGATGGAGCTGCGCAAGGCCTACCCGGCCCTGGCGCGGCGGTTCCCCGACCTCGCGCTCGTGCGCGAGACGGACGACCTCGACTACTTCGGGTCGTCGATCGTGTACGGCGTCGAGCGGCTGCTCGTGCGGCCGCTGGGCTGAAGAGCCTCACTCCAGCGCGACGTCCGCCAGCCACACGTCGGCGATCGTCTTGAGCGCCCACGGGAGGCTCAGTGCGCTCGCGCCACGGCGCATCACCCAGATCGCGTTGCCGCCGGCGGCCGGGTCCTCGCCGTCGACCGCGGCGTACCGACCCTCGGCGACCGCCGGGATCGCCTGGAACAGCGGCGACGACTCCCGGGCCTCGCGCGTCGCGTCGTCGAAGTAGCCCACCACGAGCACGTCGCCGTCGAGCCGTCCCAGGAGCTCGTCGGACACGTGGGTCTCCTCGGTGAACTCCTGCGCCGCGGGGTGGGGGGCGAAGCCGAGGTTGGCCACGACCTGCTCGGCGGTGCCGCCGGCGACCGTGTAGTAGTCCATCCCGGTCTCGGGGTAGTCCGTCGCGATCGTGATGGTGCGGCCGGCGAACTCGGGGTGGGCCTCCGCGACCGCGGCGATGGCCTCGTCCGCCTCCTCCACCACGGTCTCGGCCGCGGCGGTGAGGTCGAGCACCTCGCCGATCCGCAGCTGCGGCTCCCGCCAGTCGATCTGCGTGCCGTCGACGAGCTCGGGGTTCTCGAGCACGGGCGCGATGGCGCTGAGCCGCTCGACGTCGGCCTCCTCCCAGAGGAAGTTGAGCGCGATGATGAGGTCGGGGTCGCTGGCGGCGATGCCCTCGACGTTGATCGGGTCGCTCCGGGTGGCCGTGTCGACCGTCTCGATGCCCGCCAGGTAGGCGTCGTCCCGCCACTCCCAGTCCTCGTCGGAGAGCGCGTAGACCGGCGTCACGTCCAGGGCCTCGAGCGCGTCGAGGTTGGAGGAGAAGCCGATCACGGCGATCCGCTCGGGCCGCTCCTCGAGCACCGTCTCGCCGGCCCAGGTCTCGAGGGTCAGGGGGTAGGACGTGGTGCCCTCCGCGGCCGGGAGCAGCGCCGCCGACGACCCGGACGTCCCGTCCGTGTCCCCGTCGTCACCGCTCCCCGCGCCGCAGGCGGCCAGGGGCAGGGCGAGCGCCGCGGCGAGAGCGCCGGTCAGCGCACGTCGCCGCGCTCGGGGGGTGGGGACGGTCATGGGGACTCCTCGGTTCGGGGGGACCGCGCGGTCACGCACGGCGCCGATGAGGTTAGGTGAGCCTACCCATGCCTTAGGGTGCAGTTCCCGCCAACCTGGGTGCAGTTCCCGGCGGTACGACGAGGAGGAGCCCGTGACGACGATCGCGCCCGCGCGGGTCCACGTGCCCGCGTTCGCCGTCGCCGAGCGCGCCGAGCCCGACCAGCACGTGCTGCTCTGGCAGGTGCGGGGGGCCTCCGACGTGCGCGTCGACGGCGAGGCTCGTGTGCTCGTGGCGGGTCAGGCCCTCTGGGTGCCGGTGGGGGTGCGCCACGAGTTCACGGTGCGGGTGAACTCGGTCGTGCTGCCGATGCTGTTCGGGGCGGGCGCGACCGCGACCACGCTGCAGCGGCCGACCGCGATCGGGGTCGACGCCGACCTGCGCACCTTGTTCCTCGCCTACGTGCAGACGAGCTACAGCATCATCCGACCCCCGGTGAACATCGCCCGGCAGATCCTGGCGCTGCTCGAGGAGCGTCCGGCGCTCCCCACGGCCCTGCCGCTCCCGACGAGCGCGGCGGCGCTGGCCGTCGCCGAGGCCCTGCTGTTCAACCCGGGCGACGACCGGAGCGTGGAGGAGCTGGCGTCGGCCGCCCACGCGTCGGTGCGCACCGTCGAGCGCCAGTTCCGCGCCGAGACCGGGCTCTCGCTGCGGCAGTGGCGGATCCGCAGCCGCATGGAGGCGGCCACGGTGCTGCTCCGCTCGCGCACGACCACGGCGGCCGTCGCGCACCGGGTGGGCTACTCCGACGTCAGCGCCTTCCGCCGGGTGTTCAAGGCCCACGTCGGCGCGACGCCGGGGGAGTACGTCGCGCGCTACCGCCCGTAGGCCGGCGGTCAATAGGTCGTGCGGCGCTGGACGACCGGGCGTCCGATCCCGGCGCCGATCTCCTCGAGCTCGGCGACGGTCTTGGCGGAGCCGTGCTCGGAGCCGGCCATGCGGGAGATGGTCTCCTCCATGAGGGTGCCGCCGAGGTCGTTGGCGCCGGCCTGCAGCATCATGCGGGTGCCGTCGATGCCGAGCTTGACCCAGCTGGTCTGGATGTTGGTGATCCGGCCGTGGAGCAGGATCCGCGCGAGCGCGTGCACGGCGAGGTTGTCGCGCAGCGAGGGCCCCGGGCGGGCGACGCCGGCGAGGTAGATCGGTGCGGAGGAGTGCACGAACGGCAGCGGCACGAACTCGGTGAACCCCCGGCGCCCCTCGGCCAGGGAGAGGTCCTGCACGCCCTTGAGCACGTTGAGGTGCCCGACCCAGTGCCGCGGGTTGTCGACGTGGCCGTACATCATCGTCGAGGTCGTCGGGATGCCCACGCGGTGCGCGGTGGAGATGATGTCGACCCAGGTGGCGGTGGGCAGCTTGCCCTTGGTGAGGATCCAGCGGACCTCGTCGTCGAGGATCTCTGCGGCGGTGCCGGGGACGGAGTCGAGGCCGGCCTCGCGGGCCTTGATGAGGAAGTCCTCGAAGGAGAGCCCGGTGCGGGTGGAGCCGTTGAGGATCTCCATCGGCGAGTAGGCGTGCACGTGCATCTGGGGCACTCGCGCCTTCACCGCGCCGGCGATGTCGAAGTAGGCCGTGCCGGGCAGCTGGGGGTCGATGCCGCCCTGCATGCACACCTCGGTCGCGCCGAGGTCCCACGCCTCCGCGGCGCGGTCGGCGACCTGGTCCAGCGACAGGGAGTAGGCGTCGGCGTCGGTGCGGCGCTGGGCGAAGGCGCAGAAGCGGCAGCCGACGTAGCAGACGTTGGTGAAGTTGATGTTCCGGTTCACCACGTAGGTGACGTCGTCGCCGACGGTCGCGCGGCGCAGGTCGTCGGCCAGCTGGGTGACGGCGCGCAGGAGGTCGCCCTCGGCGGTGATGAGCGTCAGCGCGTGGGCGTCGGAGAGGTTCCCCGGGTCGCGCTGCGCCGCGGCGAGCGCCTCGCGGCCCTCGGCGAGGTTCACGGCAGGTGCGGAGCGCGCGGAGGGGGCGGCGTCGATGGCGCGCGCGGCTCCGTCGATCTCCGACCAGTCGCCGTACACGGTGTCGAAGTCGCTGCGCCGGTCCTCGCTGCGGCCCGTGGTGTCGACCTCGGCGTGCAGGTCGACGCGGCCGAATCCGGACAGGGTCGAGCCCGCCGCCTCGAGCGAGGGGTCCGGCTCCTGCCAGGGCGCCCCGACCGGACGGACCTCGGGGATCGCCAGCCCGTCCTCCTGGGCGAGCGCGGCGACGTGGCCCGCGATGCGCGGGTCGAGCCAGGGCTCCTCCCGGGTGAGCGCACCGACGACGTACTCCGGGTGCACGGTCAGCCGCGGCTCCAGCGAGAAGCCGCACTCGGCGGTGAGCGCGCGGAGCCGCTCCAGGGAGGGCCACGGCCGCTCGGGGTTCACGTGGTCGGGGGTCAGCGGCGAGACACCGCCCCAGTCGTCGACGCCGGCCTCCAGCAGGGCACGGCACTCCGCCAGGTCCACCAGGTTCGGCGGGGCCTGCACCCGTGCCTTGGGGCCCAGGACGATGCGGGTGACGGCGATGGCGGCGCGGTACTCGTCCAGGTCGAGGTCCCCCGCGTGGCGCATCGCGGTGTCGGGCTTGGCGCGGAAGTTCTGCACGATCACCTCCTGCACGTGGCCGTAGGTGCGTGCGATCCGCCGCAGCGCGAAGATCGTCTCGGCCCGCTCCGTCAGGTCCTCGCCGATGCCCACGAGCAGTCCCGTGGTGAATGGGATCGACAGCCGGCCGGCGTCCTCCAGCGTGCGCAGCCGCACCGCCGGGTCCTTGTCGGGGGAGCCGTAGTGGGCCAGGCCCTTCGTGGTGAAGAGCCGCGTCGAGGTGGTCTCGAGCATCATCCCCATCGACGGGGAGACCGGCTTGAGCCGGTTCATCTCCTCCCACGTCATGACGCCGGGGTTGAGGTGGGGCAGCAGCCCGGTCTCCTCCAGCACGTGCACGGCCATCGCCCGCACGTAGGCGAGCGTGGAGTCGTAGCCCTGCTCATCCAGCCACGCCTGCGCCTCGGGCCAGCGGTCCTCCGGCCGGTCGCCGAGGGTGAAGAGCGCCTCCAGGCAGCCCAGGGCCGCGCCCTCGCGGGCGATGTCGAGGATCTCGTCGGGGGAGAGGTACGGCGCGCGCCCGGCCCGCGCCGCCTGCCCGGGCGTCTCGACGAAGGTGCAGTAGTGGCACCGGTCGCGACACAGCCGGGTGACCGGGATGAAGACCTTGGGGGAGTAGGTGACCACGCCGGGGCGCCCCGCCGCGACCAGTCCGGCGTCCCGCACCCGCGCCGCCACGGTGGTGAGCCGGTCGAGGTCCTCGCCCGTGGCCGCCAGCAGGGCCGCCGCCTCGGGCACGTCGAGGCTGGCCCCCCGCTCCGCGCGGGCGAGCGCGCGACGTACCTGCTGGGGAGTCGGAGCAGTAGGATCAGCAGTCACCGTGCGAGCCTAGTCCGACGTGGTGAGGCGTGGTGCGGCGTGCTCAGAGGCCGAGCATGCGCCCGATGATCTCCTTCTGGATCTCCGTCGTGCCGCCGTAGATCGTCTGGATGCGGCTGTCGACGAACGCCTTGGCGATGGGGTACTCCATCATGTAGCCGTAGCCGCCGTGCAGCTGCACGCCCCGGTCGACGAGCTTGGTCTGCAGCTCGGTGGTCCACCACTTCGCCATCGACGCCAGCGTCGTGTCGACCTCGCCGCGGTTCAGCTTCATCACCGTGTCGTTGACGAAGACGCGGGCGATGTGGACCTCGGTCGCCATCTCGGCGAGCGTGAAGCGCGTGTTCTGGAACTTCGAGATCGGACGACCGAAGGCCTCGCGCTCCTTCACGTAGTCGAGGCTCAGCTTGAGGATGTGCTCGCACGCGGCCACGGCGATCGCCGCGATCGAGACGCGCTCGCGGGGGAGGTTGTTCATCAGCGAGATGAAGCCGGAGCCCTCCTCGCCGAGCAGGTTCTCCTTCGGCACGACGACGTTGTCGAAGAACAGCTCGGCCGTGTCCTGGGCCTTCATGCCGACCTTGTCGAGGTTGCGGCCGCGGGTGAAGCCCTCCATGCCGTCCTCGACGACGAGCAGGCTGATGCCGTTGTGGCCCGCGTCGGGGTTGGTGCGGGCGACGACGATGACGATGTCGGCCATGATCCCGTTGGAGATGAACGTCTTCGAGCCGTTGAGCACGTAGTGGTCGCCCTTGTCGACCGCGCTCGTGCGGATGCCCTGGAGGTCGGAGCCGGCGCCGGGCTCGGTCATCGCGATGGCGGTGACGATGTCGCCGGAGACGCACCCGGGCAGCCAGCGCTGCTTCTGCTCCTGGGTGCCGAGCTCGAGGATGTAGGGGACGATGATGTCGTTGTGGAGCGGGAAGCCCAGGCCGCTCGCGCCGATCTTGCTGATCTCCTCGACGACGACCATGTTGTAGCGGAAGTCGTCGAGCCCGAGGCCCCCGAACTCCTCCGGCACGTCGAAGCTGAGCAGGCCCGTCGCCCCGGCCTTGCGCCAGACCTCGCGGTCGACGATCCCGTCGGCCTCCCACTGCTCGTGGTAGGGCGCGACCTCCTTCTCGAGGAAGGCGCGCACGGTCGCGCGGAAGTCCTCGTGCTCGGTCTCGAGGATCTCGGCGGCACTGGCAAGGGACATGCTGGCTCCTCAGGTACGTCGATGTGACACCGCAACTGTTACAGCGAAACTGTCATGGTGCAAGCGGGGGCGGGTGGTGAACCGCGCGGCGGATTGCCTCGCGGTCGTGACAGACCTACTGTCACGGTCGTGAGCCCGTCCCCCGAGCCGTCCGACTCGACCGAGACCACCGAGCCGTCCTCGCCCGACGACGGCAGCCTGCTCACGATCGACGAGCTGTCGGCACGGGCCGGCACGACGGTGCGCACGACGCGCTACTACGCGAGCCTGGGACTGATCCCCCCGCCCGAGCGTCGGGGACGCGTGGCCTTCTACGGCGACGTCCACCTCGCGCGCCTGGAGATGGTGCGGGCGCTGCAGGACCACGGCTTCACGCTGCAGGCCATCGAGCGCTACCTGACGTCGCTCCCGCCGGAGGCCTCGACCGAGGAGCTGGCGCTCCAGCGCACGATGCTCACGTCGTGGACGACCCAGCCGCCCGAGCGGGTCACCCGCCGCCAGCTCGACAAGCGCGCCGGCCGGGTGCTCTCCGACGACCAGCTCGGGGTGCTGCTCGAGCTGCAGGCGGTGGAGCTCGACGACGACGGTGCCCGCTACCTGGTGCACCCCGGCTTGCCCCAGGCGCTCGAGATGTTCGACCTCGACCTGCCGCTGGAGTCGATGGTGCAGGCGACCGCGGCGATCGACCGTCACATGCGGTCGTTGGCCGACGAGCTCACCGAGATCCTGCGCACCCAGGTCGTGCGGCCGTTCCGGGCCGAGCAGCACACGCCCGAGGAGGCGGCGCGGATGGAGCGCACCGTCGCTTCCCTGCGGCGCGTCACCCTGGAGGCGGTGGTCGTGGGCTTCCAGCGCGCGGCCAACGAGGTCATCCAACGGTCCCTGCGGCGTCGATAGCCCCCGCCACGGCGCGCGCTGCGGCACGATGGGCGCATGAGCGAACGAGCGCCGGTGCGCACCTGGCTGACCGACATGGACGGTGTGCTGGTCCACGAGGAGGAGCCGATCCCCGGCGCCGCCGAGTTCGTGGAGACGCTCAAGTCCTCCGGCCTCGAGTTCCTCGTGCTGACGAACAACTCCATCTACACGCCGCGGGACCTCCGGGCCCGGCTCCTCGGCAGCGGGATCGACATCCCCGAGGAGCGGATCTGGACCTCGGCGCTGGCCACCGCCCAGTTCCTCGCCGACCAGCGGCCGCACGGCACGGCGTACGTCGTGGGCGAGGCCGGCCTGACCACCGCGCTCCACGACGTGGGCTACGTGCAGACCGACCGCGACCCGGACTACGTGGTGCTGGGCGAGACCCGCACCTACTCCTTCGAGGCCATCACCCGCGCCATCCGCCTCGTCGAGGGCGGCGCGCGGTTCATCGCGACCAACCCCGACCCCAGCGGTCCGAGCCAGCAGGGCAAGCTCCCGGCCACCGGGGCCGTCGCGGCGCTCATCACGGCGGCGACGGGACGCGCGCCGTACTTCGTGGGGAAGCCCAACGCGCTGATGATGCGCAGCGCGCTCGACCGGCTCGAGGCGCACTCGGCGACCACGGTGATGATCGGCGACCGCATGGACACCGACGTCGTGTCGGGGCTGGAGGCGGGCCTGCGCACCATCCTCGTGCTGACCGGCTCCACGCCGCGGGCGCACGTGGCGAACTTCCCCTACCAGCCGACGCGGATCGAGGAGTCGATCGCCGACGTCGTGCCGCTGGTGGCGGAGGGACGGATCTAGGGCCGACCCCGCGCCGTACCCCGGGACGTCATGCGGCGCGGTGCCCCGGACCGGCGGTGTGCATGACGTCCGGAGCCGGCCTGGCGCTGGCGCGGCGGGCGATGGCGCGGCGTCGGCGGGTGGGGCGGAATTGTGCAGTTGGTGCGGTCCGGATCGGCTGGGACCTGCCCCAGCTGCACATTTCTCGGCCTCGGGCGGGCCGACCCCGCGCCGTACCCCGGGACGTCATGCGGTGCGGTGCCCCGGACCGGCGGTGTGCATGACGTCCGGAGCCGGCCTCACTTCAGCGTGATCTTCACCGGCGGCTGGCTCGGCGGGCTCTGCCCGGCGACGTTGGTGGCGTAGACGACGAAGTAGTGGTTGCGCGCCGGCAGGTTGCGGAAGGTCAGCGTGCCCTGGCTCGCCGGCACGGTGGTGAAGGTGCTGTTGTGCTGGACGGTGTACTGCAGCACCCGCGCCCCGTTGTCCGACGGCGGGGGGCGCCACGAGACCGTGACGTTCCGGCCGCTCACGGTCACCTTCGGCGGCGCGGGGGCGGCGGGAGCGGCGACGGTGATGGTGACCCGGCGCGTGGGGCTGGCGACGGACTCGCCGATCGCGTTGACGGCGGTGACGGTGAAGTCGTAGGTGCCGCGCGGCAGGTCGGTGAAGTCGATGCGGGTGCGGTCGGCGGGCACGGTGAAGGTCTCGCCGTTGCGGCGCACGACGTAGTGGCTGATGGGCTCGCCGTTGGGGTCGGGCGGATACCAGGCGAGGTACATGTCGTTGACCGTCGCCTTGGCGTAGGGCTGCGCGATGGTCGCGGGCACCCCGGCGGGCGTGACGACGCCGGTGGGGGCGGAGGCCGCGGACTCGCCGACGGCGTTCACGGCGACGACGCGGAAGCTGTAGCCGGCCCCGTTCCGCAGGCCAGTGAGGGTCGCGGTGGTGGCGTCCGCGGGCACGCTGACGCTCACGGGCGGCTGGTCGGCGGCGGTGCCGCGCACGACGTACCCCGTGATCGGGCTGCCGCCGTCGTCCGTCGCGCCGACCCAGGTGACGGTCGCCGACCGGTCGCCGCGTACGGCGCTGGCCCCGGTGGGCGCGCTGGGCACGGTGGCGTCGCAGCGGAGGTCCTCGTCGCCGAGGGCGACGGCGCGGGCGCGCTCGGCCTCGGTGCGGGCGGGCGTGCAGGTGGTGCCGGCGATGACGACGGTCTCGCCGGAGGGCACGAAGCGGATGACGGTGCCGTCGGCGGGGCGCGGGGTGGCGGTGCGCTGCTTGTCGTACGTCGCCGGCGTCAGCGTCGTCGGCGACCCGCAGGCGTCGCTGGGGGCGACCGCCGCGCAGTCGGCGAGCGGGATGAGCGCGCCACCCGCGGCGCGGGCGGTCACGGGGGTGACGGCGCCGCTGACGGGGTCGGTGACGGTGGAGGTCACGAGGGTGCCGTCGGCGGCGGTACGGCGCACGTGACCGCCCCACGGCGCGGCGGTCGAGCCGGCGTTGCGGAGCGCGGCGGCGTCGACGCGGACGACGGGCTGGCTGCCGCCGTAGGGGTCCCACGAGTCGACGGTGAAGGCGGCGCCACCGGCGAACACGTGCACCGTCGCCCGCGCGCCGCTGCTGAGGACCGCGCTGACGAAGGTGCCGTCGAGCGGGGTGGCACGGAGGTGGGCGTGGCGGCGGTCGGTGGCCACGGCGGGGGAGTCGACCGCGCCGTCGACGGCGGTCGCCGCGACGCTGACCGCGGGCGGGACCTCGCCGCCGATGGCGGCCACGGAGGTGGCGGCGATCGGCGCGCGGCCCGCGACGCGGTAGAGCCGCTCGCTCGCGCTCCCACCGCTGCCGGCGGGGACGCGGAGCAGGGTGCCCTCGGCGGGGTACGCCGCGAGCCGGTCCCAGTCGCCCCCGGTGCCGGCGCGGTCGATGGCCGCGTCGTCGACCCAACTGGTGGTCGGGCGGGCTCCGAAGCCGTCCCAGGAGTCGATCCACTGCGGGGAGCCCCCGGCGACGACGAAGACGTCGTTGCTGGTGCGGCCCTTGAGGTAGGTGCCCTCGGGAGGCCGCGAGCGGAGGTGGGTGAAGGCGCCGCCGGCGCCGGACTGGCCGGCCTTGTCCACGGCTTCCTCGCCGACCCAGACGACGCGGGCGCTGCCGAAGGCGGCGACGTCGTCGACGCGCAGGGGGGCGCCGCCGGCGACGACGAAGATGCGCCCGGAGTAGGCGGCGCGCAGCAGCGTGCCCTCCGCCGGGACCTGGCGGAGCACGTCGTAGCGCGCGTCGGTGCCGATCGCGTCGACGACCTTGTCGTCGACGTCGACGACCCCCGCCGGGGCGGCGATGTCGGGCATGTAGACGGGCGCGCCGCCCGCGACCCGGAAGAGGCGCTTCGAGGCGTAGCCCCGCAGGTAGGTGTTGTCGGGGATCGCGGTCTTGAGGGTCGCCCAGTGGGCGGCCGTATAGACGTGCTCGGGCTTCTGGCCGCCGACGGCGGCCCAGCTGCTGACGTACGTCGGCGCTCCACCCACGATGCGGTAGATGCTGCCCGCGTAGCGCACGAAGTCGCCCTCGCCGGCGCGGTCGACCCCGGCGTAGGCGACCTCGGTGTTGTCGCAGGCGGCGTTGTTGGCGGTGGGGAGCGCGGTGGACAGCATCGCGATCGGGGCGTCGGCGCCGATGACCGCGTAGTTGTCGTACTTGATCCAGCAGGCCTTCTGGAAGTCCGTGTGGGTGTGGATGCCGCTCGTGGTGCAGACGCGCCAGGACGAGGAGTAGGGCCAGCCGTCGGAGGTGCCGTCGGCGCAGGCGCTGTTGGGGGCCGTGCCGGTCGCGAGGTAGCCGATGGTGGTGCCGGGCGGGAACGCCGGGGTGCTGGTGGTGACCTGCAGGTCGCGGAGGTGGCCGTAGCGGATCTGGGAGACGAAGCCGCCGTTGACCATGACGTCGAGGGTCACCATCGTGCCGGCGCCGTTGTTGTTGTTCGCGATCTTGGAGACCTTGAGGGTCACGTCGCCGTCGAACGAGCGCATGTTGGGCTTCACGGCGGCGCCGGGGCCCTTGTGGATGTCCCAGGAGAAGCCGCCGAGCAGCCGGGGCGTGTGGTCCTTCGGCGCCATGATCCCGGTGCGGCCGCCGCCGTCGAACGGCATGTAGACGACGACGCGGGTGCCGCCGACGGCGGCGCTCGCGGGGGCGCTGGTCGTCGTGAGGGTGACGGCGGCGAGCGCGCCGGCGAGCAGCAGGAGGCCGACGGCGAGGGTGACGACGCGCCGCACGGGGGAGGGCGCGCGCCATCGAGGGGGGAGGTCGACCAGCACGGTGGGCAATCTATGGGGCTGGAGAGACGTGTGGGACCAAAGAGGTTGAACTACAAACGAGTAGTTCGTCGGGTGGTGGCGTCGGTGATCGGTGCGGTGCTCGGGAGCGGTGCTCGGTGGGGGCTGCCGGGCGCAGCTGCTCGGGTCGCTGCGCCCGGTGCCCCCTCCCCGAGGGGGAGGTGTCAGGAGGCGGCGCTTCCCCGGGGCGGACCGTGCGCCGATCACAAACATAGATGGTGACGTTGGATCCCGCAACGGTCGGATGGGTCTTCTGCTTGGTGAAATTGTGGACAACCAGTTGCGTTGGCTGTGTGCGGCGTCGTCCAATGTTCTCCGCTTCGTGGTGGACCTCTACTCGGGACGAGGAACTCATGTCGATCGCCGATGCTCCGGCGCGCCCTGGTGGCGCCGCATCCCCTGCTGCTCGGCCCGCGGCCGTGGTGCCAGCGGCTCCTGCGGCGGTCGTGGATGCCCTGGATTCCGTGGTGCGCGAGGCGGTCCGTGGGCAGGGGATCGACCCGCAGCGCGACGCCGCGGCGGTGCGCCGCATGGCGGAGGCCGCCGTGCGCGAGCACGACGAACGGAGCCTGACCGGTGCGGTGCAGCGGTTGGCGGACCCGTCGGCGGTCGTGGCCGAGGTGGTGGCGCGGATCGCGGGGTTCGGCCCGCTGCAGCCGCTGCTGGACGACCCGACGGTCGAGGAGGTGTGGATCAACGACCCCTCGCGGGTGTGGGTGGCGCGCAACGGTCGTCACGAGCTGACGAACCTCATGCTGTCGCCCGCGCAGGTGGCCGAGCTGGTCGAGCGGATGCTGAAGAGCAGCGGTCGGCGGCTCGACGTCTCGAGCCCGTTCGTGGACGCGATGCTGCCGGACGGTCACCGGCTGCACGTCGTGCTCGAGGGCATCAGCCGGGGCTTCACGGCGGTGAACATCCGCAAGTTCGTGCTGCGGGCGGCGCGGCTCGACGACCTGGTCGAGCTGCGGTCGCTGACGCCGCAGGCGGCGGCGTTCCTGACGGCGGCGGTGCGGGCCGGGCTCAACGTGCTGGTGGCCGGGGGAACGCAGTCGGGCAAGACCACGATGCTCAACTGCCTCGCGGCGGCGATCCCCGGCGGCGACCGGGTGATCAGCGCCGAGGAAGTCTTCGAATTGAGGTTCCCCCACCCCGACTGGGTCGCGCTCCAGACGCGCCAGGCCGGTCTCGAGGGCACCGGCGAGGTGCCGCTGCGCGCGCTCGTGAAGGAGGCGCTGCGGATGCGGCCCTCCCGGGTGGTCGTCGGCGAGGTGCGGGCCGAGGAGTGCCTCGACCTGCTCCTCGCCCTCAACTCGGGACTCCCCGGCATGTGCACGCTCCACGCCAACAGCGCGCGGGAGGCGCTCGTCAAGATGTGCACCCTGCCGCTGCTGGCGGGCGAGAACATCTCCTCGCGCTTCGTGGTGCCCACCGTCGCCAGCTCGGTCGACCTCGTCGTCCATCTCGGCATCGACGCCGGCGGCGTACGGCGCGTGAACGAGATCGTCGGCGTGCCCGGCCGGGTGGAGAACGACGTCATCGAGGTCGAGCCCCTCTTCGTGCGGTCGGCCGGCGAGCTCCGTCGGGCCAACGGCCACGCGCCGCGCCCCGCGGCCTTCGAGCGCGCCGGCATCGACGTCCACCGGATCCTGGCGGCCTGACGTGGGGGCCGTCGTCGGGCTGGGGGTGGGCATCGGCCTGCTCCTCGTCTGGTCCGCGTTCGCGGTCCCGCGACGGTCCCGCTCCGGGCCGCGCCCGCCCGGGCCGGTGACCACGCGGTTGCACGCAGCCGGGCTCGGTCACGTGTCCGCCTCGTCGTTGCTCGTCCTCTGCGGCGTCCTCGGGGTCGCGGTGGCCTTCCTCCTGCAGGTGTTGACCCGCACGGCACCGGTCGCGGTCGTGATGGGATTGCTCGCGGCGTACCTGCCCGTGGCGCTCGTCGGTGCCCGCGCCCGTCGGCGCCGGGCGGAGTTCGCGGACGTCTGGCCCGACGCGGTCGACAACCTCGCGTCGGCTGTCCGTGCCGGTCTGTCGCTACCGGACGCGTTGGTCGCGCTCGGTGACCGGGGCCCGGAGCCGTTGCGTCCTGGCTTCGCGGCCTTCGCGCTCGACTACCAGGTGACGGGCCGGTTCTCCGACTGTCTCGACCGGCTCAAGGAGCGGCTGGCCGACCCCGTCGGGGACCGCGTCGTCGAGGGGCTCCGGGTCGCGCGCGAGGTCGGCGGGGGTGACCTCGGGCGTCTGCTCCGCAACCTGTCGGGCTACCTCCGGGACGACGCGCGCCTGCGCTCCGAGCTCGCGGCCCGGCAGGCGTGGACGGTCAACGGAGCGCGGCTCGCCGTCGCCGCGCCGTGGCTGGTGCTCCTCATGATGGCGTTCCAGGGCGAGGTGATCCGGCGCTACGCGACGCCGACCGGCACCGTCGTGCTCGTCGTCGGCGCGCTGGTGTGCGTGGCGTCGTACCGCCTCATGACCTGGATCGGTCGTCTCCCGGTCGAGCGGCGGATCCTCCGGTGAGCCCGGCGTGGTGGGGTGCGTTGCTCGGCCTCGTCGCCGGCGGCGGGCTCGTGCTGGTGCTCGCGCGCGTCCGGGCCATCCGGCGTCCCTCCCTCGAGCTGCGGGTGCTGCCGTACGTCCGCGCCATCGCGCCGGTGGAGGGGCCGACGCGTCCGACGACGGCACCGGGACGCGGCGGTACGACAGCCGCGGTGGTCGGGGTCTTCGGTCCGAGCGTGCGCCGGGTCGCCGACGCCGTCGAGAAGGTGCTGGGTGGCAGTGCGTCCGTGCGGCGCCGGCTCGCTCGCGCCGGGCTCGACCGCACGGTGCACGACTTCCGGGTCGAGCAGGTCGTCTGGGGTCTCGCCGCCTTCGGGGCCGCCGCCGTGTGGGGCGCGGTGCGCACCCTCGCCGACCCCGGCGCGGCCGTGGGCTCGGTCGTGCTCTGCCTCTTGGCGTTCGTGTGCGGGGTGCTGGCGCGGGAGCAGCGCCTGACCGCGCAGGTACGCCGCCGCGAGCGCCGCATCGTCGAGGAGTTCCCCACCGTGGCCGAGCTGCTCGCGCTCGCGGTCGCGGCAGGTGAGGGGCCGGTCGCTGCTCTCGAGCGGGTCGTCGCCCGGAGCGGCGGCGAGCTCTCCTGCGACCTGGCGACGGTCCTCGCGGCGGTCCGCACCGGCGAACCCGTCGCCGACGCCTTCGACCAGATGGCCGCGACCACGGGGCTCCCGCTCGTCGCGCGCTTCGCCTCGGGCATCGCGGTGGCCGTGGAGCGCGGTACGCCGCTGGCCGACGTCCTCCACGCCCAGGCCGCCGAGGTGCGGGACGCGGGCCGGCGCGAGCTCATCGAGTCCGCCGCCCGCCGCGAGGTCTTCATGATGGTGCCGGTCGTCTTCCTCGTCCTCCCGGTCACCGTGCTGTTCGTCTTCTACCCGGGTGTGGTCGGGCTCCGGCTCGTCGCCCCGTGATCCGTCACCAGCCACCAGCAGGAACCAGAGAGAAGGAGGGGCAATGTCCGTCTCGGGACTCCTCACCCCCGTCGTCCGGTCCGTCGTCGTGCTCGGGGCGTGGCTCGCCCGGTTGGCGCTGCCTGACCCGGTCGGGGAGCGGCGGCGCACGCAGCGCGGCGACGTACCGGGGTGGGTCATGGTGACCGTCATGACCGCCGGGCTGGTCTACGCGATCTGGACCTTCGCCGGGCCGGAGCTCAACGCCATGCTGGCGCGAGCGCTCGGCAGCGTCAGTGGGCTCGGGTAGCCGACGCCGCCGCGACCAGCGCGGATCGGCGGTCGTCGACTTCGTGCTGGTGCTCGCCGTGCTCCTCCCGCTGTTCGCCGGCATCGTGCAGGTCGCGCTCGTGCTGCACGTCCGCAACACCCTGACCTCCGCGGCGTCCGAGGGGGCGCGGCACGCGGCGACGTACGACCACGACCTCGCCGACGGCGAGCAGCGCACGCGTGAGGAGATCGAGCGGGCGCTGGCGGCGCGCTTCGCCGACGAGGTGCGGGTCGAGGAGCACGTCGTGGAGGGGCAGCCCGGCGTGCGGGTCACCGTCGAGGCGACGGTCCCGGCCTTCGGCCTGGGTGGTCCCTCGGTGAGCCTCCGGGTGCGGGGCCACGCCGTGGAGGAAGTGGTCGAGGGGGTGGGCGGATGAGGCGCGTTCGCGGCTGGTCGCCGGGGCGTCGCGACCAGCGCGGTAGCGCCGTCATCGAGCTGACGTGGCTGGGGATCCTGTTGCTGGTGCCGGTGGTCTACATCGTGCTCGCCGTCTTCGAGGTGCAGCGCGGGGCCTTCGGGGTGACGTCCGCGTCGCGGGTGGCGGCGCGGGCCTACGCCTTGGCGCCGACCCACGAGGAGGGGTTGCGGGCAGCCGAGGCCGCCGCCGAGCTGGCGCTGGCCGACCAGGGCGTCGATCGCCCGTTGACGGTCGACGTGCGCTGCTCGGCGCCGGGTGGGGCGGGGGATGCGCGGCGTACGGGGGTCGCCGTGTGTCGTGAGCCGGGCGCGGTCATCACGGTGGTCGTCGGCACCAGCACGGAGCTGCCGTTCATGCCGGAGGTGCTCGGGGGTGGCACGCCGACGTTCGCGCTGGAGTCGACGCACGCCGTGCCGTACGGGCAGTTCCGCGAGGCGGGGTCATGAGGCAGTGCGCGGCACGTCGGGACGACCAGAGGGGGCAGACGACGCTGATGATCGTCGGCTTCGCCGGCGTGCTCTTCATGCTCCTGGCGGTCGTGGTGGACGCATCCGCGGCGTACCTGCAGCGCCAGGGCCTCGCCACCATCGCCGACGGCGCGGCGCTCGCCGGGGCGGACGCGGGGGCGACGGGGGAGGAGGTCTACGAGGGCGGGTTCGCCGACGACGGTCGGGCCCGGCAGGGGACGGAGGCCGCGGAGGCCGCGGTCGCGGCGTACCTCGTCGACATCGACGCCCACCGCCGCTACCCCGGGTTGACCTTCACGACGCGTGTGGCCGACGGCAGCGTCGAGGTGCTGGTGTCGGCACCGCTCGACCTGCCCCTGAAGCTGCCCGGTGGCCCGGGTGACGCGCCGGTGACGGCATCGGGGAGCGCGGCGCTGCAGCTGGGCTGAGGCACACCCGCGGACGTCATGCGGTCCGGTGGCCGGGGGCGCCGCTGCGCATGACGTCCGCAGATGCTGGGGCTTGCTAAGCAGGATAAAGCGAACTTATGCTGCTAAACATGAACTTGACCGAGCGCGAGCGGGAGATCGTCGCGCTGCTGCGCCGCGACCCGCTGCTCGGCTCGGAGGCCCTGGCCGACGCGCTGGGCACGACCCGGGCCGCCGTCAACGTCCACCTGTCCAACCTGGGCAAGAAGGGCGTGATCCTCGGGCGCGGGTACGTGCTCGGCGAGGGCCCGTCGGTGGTCGTCGTCGGCGGCGCCAACATGGACGTGAAGGCGCGGAGCGGCGCTGCTGCGACCGCCGGCACGAGCAACCCGGGCACGACGACCTTCGCCCCCGGCGGCGTGGGCCGCAACGTGGCGGAGAACCTCGCCCGCCTGGGCACCCGGACGCACCTGGTCGCCGCTGTCGGCGCCGACCCGCTCGGCGACCAGGTGCTCGCCGCGACCTCCGACGCCGGGGTGCGCGTCGAGCACGTGCGGCGCAGCCCGCACGCGACGGGCACCTACACGGCGGTCCTCGACGCCGACGGCGAGCTCGTCGTCGCGGTTGCCGACATGCGGGCGAGCGACGCGCTGGCGCCGGCCGATGTCGACGCCGCCCGCGACCTCGTCGCCGCGGCGAGCCTCGTCGTGCTCGACGGCAACCTGCCCACCGAGACCCTCGCCTTCGCGCTCGACCTGGCCGCGGCCTCCGACGTGCGGGTCGTGCTGGAGCCGGTGAGCGTCGCGAAGGCGGAGCGGCTCGCGCCCCTGCTCGACGGCACGCGGCCGGTCTTCGCGATCACCCCCAACCGCGACGAGCTCGCCGTGCTCGGCGGCGACGTCGACGACCTCCACGCGCGGGGCGTCACGTGGGTGTGGGTCCGCCTCGGTGCCGACGGCTCCCTGCTGAGCGGCCCGACCGGCCGCCACGAGCTCCCCGCCGCGCGCACCGACGAGGTCGTCGACGTCACCGGTGCCGGCGACGCCTCGCTCGCCGCCTTCTGCCACGCCCTGCTCTCCGGTGACGACGAGGTGGGGGCGGCCGCCTACGGCCACGCCGCCGCCGCGCTCACCATCGCCAGCACCCGCACCGTCCGCCGCGACCTCACCGACCGCCTCGTCAGGAGACACGCATGACCACGCCCCACCCTATGCTCCGGATCACCGACGAGGTCGCCGCCGCGCTGCGCGACGGTCGGCCGGTCGTGGCGCTCGAGAGCACGATCATCAGCCACGGGATGCCCTACCCGCAGAACGTCGCGATGGCGACCGAGGTCGAGGGGATCGTGCGCGAGCACGGCGCCGTGCCCGCCACCATCGCCGTGCTCGACGGCGTCCCGCGCATCGGCCTCGAGGCGGACGACCTCGAGCTGCTGGCCAGCCACGGCGGGGTGGCGAAGGTCAGCGTGCGCGACCTGCCCTACGTCGTGGCGCGCGGCGTCCACGGCGCCACCACCGTCGCCGCGACCATGCGGCTCGCCGCGCTCGCCGGGATCCGCGTGTTCGTCACCGGCGGCCTCGGCGGCGTGCACCGCGGTGCTCCGGAGTCGTTCGACGTCAGCGCCGACCTCACCGAGCTGAGCCAGACCGACGTCACCGTCGTCAGCGCCGGCGTGAAGAGCATCCTCGACATCGGCCTCACGCTCGAGAAGCTCGAGACCCTGGGCGTGCCCGTGCTGGTCGAGGGCAGCGACGAGTTCCCGTCGTTCTTCTCGCGCTCCAGCGGCCACGCCGCCCCGATGCGGGTCGACGGCGCCGCGGAGGTCGCGGCCGTCATGCGCGCCAAGTGGGACCTCGGGATCGCCGGCGGCGTCGTCGTCGCGCAGCCCATCCCGGTCGAGGACGAGATCCCCGCGTCGGAGATCGACGGGATCATCGCCCAGGCGCTCGCCGACATGGACGACCTCGGCATCACGGGCAAGGACGCGACGCCGTACCTGCTCGGTCGCATCGTCGAGATCACCGGCGGCGCCAGCCTGACGGCCAACATCGCGCTCGTGCGCGCGAACGCGCGCCTGGGCGCCGCGATCGCGCGGGCGTACGCGGGCTGAGCGGGCCGCAGCCCTAGGCTGCGGGTCGTGACCGCGACCCTCGTCGCGAAGGACGTGGCCGGCGGCCACGGCCATCGCGTGCTCTTCGACGCCCTCGACCTCACCGTCGCCCCCGGTGACGTCGTGGGCGTCGTCGGCGCCAACGGCGCCGGCAAGTCGACGCTGCTCCGGCTCCTCGCGGGGGTCGACGAGCCGATGGACGGCACCGTCCACCTCGCGCCCGCCGACGCGTTCGTCGGATGGCTGCCGCAGGAGCACGACCGGGTGCCGGGGGAGACGGTGGCGGCGTACGTCGCCCGCCGCACCGGCGCCGCCGCGGCGACGGAGGCGATGGAGCGCACCGCCGCCGACCTGGGGTCGGACGTGCCCGGGGCCGACGACGCCTACGCCGTCGCCTTCGACCGGTGGATGGCGAGCGGTGCCGCGGACCTCGAGGACCGCCTGCCGGGCGTGCTCGCCGAGCTCGGCCTCGACGTCGGCGCCGACGCGCTGATGACCTCGCTCTCCGGCGGTCAGGCGGCGCGGGCGGCGCTCGCCGCGCTGCTGCTCAGCCGGTTCGACGTCGTGCTGCTCGACGAGCCCACCAACGACCTCGACCTCGAGGGTCTCGAGCGGTTGGAGACCTTCGTGCGCGGGCTGCGCAGCGGCGTCGTCCTCGTCTCCCACGACCGCGAGTTCCTCGCGCGCTGCGTCACGCGCGTCGTCGAGCTCGACCTCGCGCAGCACCAGGTGGCGGTCTACGACGGCGGGTACGACGCGTACCTCGACGCCCGCGCCGTCGCGCGTCGGCACGCGCGGGAGGCCTACGAGCAGTACGCGGAGAAGCGCGGCGACCTCGTCGCCCGCTCCCGCACGATGCGCGAGTGGAGCTCGCAGGGCGTCCGCAACGCGATGAAGAAGAGCCCCGACAACGACAAGATCCGGCGCCGCGCCCAGAGCGAGTCGTCGGAGAAGCAGGCCCAGAAGGTGCGGCAGATGGAGTCGCGGATCGCGCGGCTCACCGAGGTCGAGGAGCCGCGCAAGGAGTGGGAGCTGCGGTTCTCGATCGCCGCCGCGCCCCGCTCGTCGTCGGTGGTGGCGACGTTGGACGAGGCGGTGGTGCGGCGTTCCGGGTTCACGCTCGGACCCGTGTCGGTGCAGGTCGACGCCGGGCAGCGGATCGGCATCACCGGCCCCAACGGCGCGGGGAAGTCGACCCTGCTGGCGCTCCTGCTGGGCCGCCTCGCGCCCGACGCGGGGCGGGCCTCGCAGGGTGTCTCCGTCGCCGTGGGCGAGATCGACCAGGCGCGCACCGGGCTGGCGGAGGAGCTGCCGCTCGGTGAGGCGTTCGAGCTCGCCGTGCCGGACTGGACGCCCGCGGACGTCCGCACCCTGCTGGCCAAGTTCGGGCTCAAGGCCGACCAGGTGGGCTCGCTCGTCGGGCGGCTGTCGCCGGGGGAGCGCACCCGCGCGGCCATGGCGCTGCTGCAGGCGCGAGGCGTCAACCTGCTCGTGCTCGACGAGCCCACCAACCACCTCGACCTCCCGGCGATCGAGCAGCTCGAGGCGGCGCTCGCGGCGTACGAGGGTGCGCTGCTGCTGGTCTCCCACGACCGTCGGCTGCTGGAGAACGTCACGCTCGACCAGCACTGGCACGTCGTCGACGGCCAGGTCGCGCGGCGGTGATCGCGCGGTGATCCGGCGGGAGGACATCACGCGGCACTACGCCTACGACCCGGCGCAGGTCGACCGCGTCGTGCCCGAGGTGGTGGAGCACGTCGCGGTGGTGGTGTACGACGCGGGCTGGCCGCTGGCTTCCGCCCGCGTGGCCCGGCAGATCGACGGGGCGCTCGGCGCGGCCGCTCTCGCGGTGGAGCACGTCGGCTCGACGTCGGTGCCGGGGCTGGCCGCGAAGCCGGTGATCGACGTCGACGTGACGGTGGAGGACCCGACCGACGAGGCGGCGTACGTCCCCGCGCTCGAGGCCGCCGGGTTCGTCCTGCAGCTGCGCGAGCCGCGCTGGCACGAGCACCGCGCGTTCCGGGGCGCCGACCCGCGGTCGAACGTGCACGTCTGGGGTCCCGACTGCCCGGAGGTCGCGCGTCACCGCATCCTGCGCGACTGGCTGCGGGAGCACCCCGAGGACGTCGAGCGGTACGCCGCGGCAAAGGTCGGCGCGGCGGAGGCGACGAACGCGGTGGGTGGGGTCGTCATGGACTACAACGGCCGCAAGGAGCCCGTCGTGCGGGCGATCCTCGAGCGGGCGTTCTGCGCACGCGGGCTGTAGGTCGCGCGTCGAGCTTGGTCGTACGGCGCGGGTCGGGGGTGTCGAGTTGTCAGGTACGCCGTGGTGCGAGTGGGGGAGGCGTCGCTGCGTACGTGACAACTCGCCGCTGGCGTCGGGTCGGTCATCCACAGATCACCATCCAGAGGTGGTGATCGTATGTCTGTTCGACTAGGGTCGGGGGCATGGATCGGGGGACCCGCACCACGGCGACTGCGTTGATCGACGCGGTCCGCGAGCGCACGCACGAGGCTCGTGTCGCGGAGGCGGCTGCGTTCGTGGCGGTGGGTGACTGGGCTGCTGCGCACACCTCGGATGCGGTGGTGGGTGATCCGATCACGTCGTTGGGCGAGTGGGACTCCGAGGCTCTGTCGGGTGATCAGTTCCTCGAGCTGGGTGGGCCGGGGGCGCCGGTGGTGGCGGAGTTCTGCATCAGCGAGGTCGCGGCCGCCCGGGGTTGCTCGTTCGACGCTGCCCGTCGCCTGGTCGGGGACGCGGTCGAGCTGCGCTGGCGTCTGCCGCGCGTGCACGCGCGGATCGCGGCGGGTGAGGTCGACGTGTGGCGGGGTCGGCGGGTCGCCCAAGCCACGCGGACCTTGACCTTCGAGGGGGCCGGGTTCGTCGACCGGCACGTCGCGTACGTCGCGGGCAAGGCCACCGGTGCCGAGGTCGACGGGTTGGTGGCGGAGGCCGCGGCGCGGTTCGACCCCGAGACCACCGAAGCCGAGCGGCATGCGGCTGACGGGGATCGGTACCTGTCGATCGACCTGGGCGAGGTCGGTTACGCCGACCCGTTGACCGGGACCCTGCGCGGCACGGTGAACGTCCACGGCTCCCTGGATCTGGCTGATGCGCTCGACCTGGAGCGGAGCATCGCGCACGTCGCCCGCCAGTTGGGCGAGCTCGGCTGCGACCCGAACCTCGATATCCGCCGGTCCATCGCCCTCGGTGAGATCGCACGGCGCTGCGACGGTGTCGCGACGTTGGAGTACGACGTCGAGCAGCCGCCAACGCGAGCGCGGCGCGAGGTCGTGCTGTTCGTCCACCTCGACCAGGCCGCGATCACCGGCACCCTGAACGGGATCGGCCCCCGGATCGATGCCTGCACCGGGATGACGGGCATCGACCTCGCGAGGCTCGACACCCCCGGCGCACCCCGTGGCGCAGTGACGGTCGAGCAGGTCCAGTCCTGGTGCGGCTCGCCCGACACCCGAGTGACGGTCAAGCCGGTCATCGACCCCACCACCGACGCGGCAGTCGATGGCTACAGCCCGCCCGACCGGATCGCCGAGCACGTCCGGGCCCGCTGGCCCAGGTGCGTCTTCCCCTACTGCACCCGCTCCTCGCGGAGCGCCGACCTCGACCACTGCGAGCGGTACGACGAGAACGGGCGACCCGGTCAGACCTCGACCCGGAACCTGTTCCCGCTCTGCCGACGCCACCACCGCATGAAGACCCACCCGGAACGACGAACTGGACGACGGTGGACCTACCGGCCCACCGATCCCAACGCCGAAGAGCTGCCCAACGCGGTCATCTGGACCAGCCCGATGGGCCTGCGCTACCTCGTCGACCGCGACGGCACCCGCCCCTGGCCTGAGGACCCGGGACCCGGCTGACAGAACGCATCAATCATCACGCCGCCCGTCCACACCCCGTGGCCGGGCGGCGCAGCATGCCCGCACCCGCGCCGTACCGGCCCGGCGTCACGGCCCGTCGCCACGGCCCGTCGCCACCGCCCGGCCGTCACGACCACAGCGGATCGCGCGCCCTGCCGTAGTCTTGCTCCTCGTGGCTGGACCTGACTTCGACCAAGAGATCAAAGCGCTCGGCGCGACGCTGCGCACCATCGAGCAGGTGCTCGACGTCGAGAAGATGAAGGCCGAGATCGCGGACCTCCAGGAGCAGGTCGCGGCTCCCGACCTCTGGGACGACCAGGCGAACGCCCAGCGCGTCACCGGTCGCCTCTCCGCCCTGCAGGGCGAGCTGGAGCGCTTCACGAGCCTCGCCGACCGCGTGGAGGACCTCGGCGTGCTCGTCGAGCTCGCCACGGAGGAGGGCGACCCCGACTCCCTCGCCGAGGCCGAGGCCGAGCTGGGGCGGCTCCGCAAGTCGACGGAGGCGCTGGAGGTGCGCACGCTCCTCAACGGCGAGTACGACGCGCGTGAGGCCATCGTGACGATCCGCGCCGGCGCCGGTGGCGTCGACGCTGCGGACTTCGCGGAGATGCTGATGCGGATGTACACGCGGTGGGCGGAGCGGAACAAGTACTCCGTCGAGGTCTACGACGTGTCCTACGCGGAGGAGGCCGGCATCAAGTCGGCCGAGTTCGCGATCCACGCGCCGTACGGCTACGGCACCCTCTCGGTCGAGGTCGGCACCCACCGACTCGTGCGGATCAGCCCGTTCGACAACCAGGGCCGCCGCCAGACGTCGTTCGCGGCGGTCGAGGTCGTGCCGGTGCTGGAGCAGACCGACGAGATCGAGATCGACGAGAACGAGGTGCGCACCGACGTCTTCCGCTCGGGCGGCCCCGGCGGCCAGTCGGTCAACACGACCGACTCGGCGGTGCGGCTGACGCACATCCCGACCGGCATCGTCGTGTCCTGCCAGAACGAGAAGTCGCAGCTGCAGAACAAGGCGTCGGCGATGGTCGTCCTCAAGGCCAAGCTCCTCGCCCTGAAGAAGGCCGAGGAGGCCGCGCTCAAGAAGGACCTCAAGGGCGACGTCGCCGCGTCGTGGGGCGACCAGATGCGCAACTACGTGCTGAACCCGTACCAGATCGTGAAGGACCTGCGCACGGGCTACGAGACCGGCAACCCGACGCCCGTCTTCGACGGCGAGATCGACGGGTTCCTCGAGGCGGGCATCCGCTGGCGCCGCGGCGCAGAGAAGGCCGAGTCGAACTGACCCCGGCGGCCGACCTGGCCGCAGGAGCCGGAGGCCCGGGGCGACGGAGCGGGGGCCGCGCCGCCCGGGGGGCCGGCAGAGTGCCACCGGCCGGCGTCGGGTGTCTCAGACGTTTCCGTCGTCGAGCGGCCGTCCGGCCTTCACCACGAGCACCGGCACGCTGACCTCGAGCAGCAGCCGCTGCAGGGTGCGGCCCAGCAGCATCTTGCCGAGCGGGCTGCGCTGGCGGGACCCGATGACGAGCAGCCGCGGCTCGTGCGCCTCGACGGCCCCGACGAGCATGGCGGCGGCGTCGGCCCCGGGTCGCACCAGGTCGAGCGTCCAGGGCACGTCCGCGTCGGGAGCACCGATGACGGCCGTGACCTGACCGACGGCCACCTCGCGCTCCACCTCCTCCGAGCGGTCGTCGTCGACGCCGGACGTGGTTGCGACCACCACCAAGCCTGAGTTCTTCTCGCGAGCGATGTGCGCAGCGCTGAGCAGCGCCGCCGCGCCGGCTTCCGAGGGTGCGTGCAGCACCACCACCGGGGCGTTCACGACGCCACCACGTAGATGACGGTGGCGAGCGACGCGGCCACGGTGCCGACGAGCGTCTTGACGACGGTCCAGGTCTGGAACGTCTGGGTGACGCTCATGCCGAGCAGCTTGCCGATGAGCCAGAAGCTGGCGTCGTTGACGTGGGACAGCACCGAGGAACCTCCGGCGAGCACGATGACCATGGCCGCCGCCTGGACCGGGTTGAGGTCGGCGGCGACGACGGAGCTGGAGAGCAGGCCGGCGGCGGTGGTGATGGCGACCGTGGCGGTGCCGAGCGCGACGCGGATGACCGCGGAGATGACGAACACGGCCAGGATCAGCGGCAGCCCGGTGTCCTGCAGGGTCACCGACAGCGCGTCGCCGATCCCGCTCGCGATGAGCACGCCGCCGAACATGCCGCCCGCGCCCGTGATGAGGAGGACCGGGGCGATCGGCTTGAGGGCGTTGTCGAGCAGGTCCTCGACCACGACGCGGCTGGTGCCGCGCTTCGTGCCGAGCGCCCAGGAGGCGACGAGCACCGTCAGCAGCAGCGCGATGGGGGTGGAGCCGACGAGCTGCAGCAGGTGCACCCAGGTGGCGTCCTCGGAGACGGCGCCCGTGCGCGCCGCGGTCGTGACCGCCGTGTTGAGGAAGATCAGCACCAGGGGGAGCAGCAGGAGCAGCAGCAGTGTCCGCACCTTCGGCGGCGCACCCCGCCCCTCGGCGGCGTCGGCGTCGGCGGCGTCGGACCGCGGGCCGCCCATCAGCACGTCCGGCACGGGGAGCACGATGCGGCGTCCGATCCAGGTGCCGTACAGGTAGCCGGCGACCCACCACGTGGGGATCGCGACGACGAGGCCGATGAGGATGACGAGACCGACGTCGGCGCCGAGCAGGATGGTGGCGGCGACGGCGCCCGGGTGGGGCGGCAGCAGCACGTGCATCGTGGTGAGGGCGGCACCGGCCGGCAGCGCGTAGAGCAGCACGCCACCGCCGACGCGCCGCGCCACCGTGAAGATGATCGGCAGCATCACCATGAAGGCGGCGTCGAAGAAGATCGGGAAGCCGAAGATCAGCGACGCGATGCCGAGGGCCAGGGGCGCCCGCTTCTCGCCGAGCCGCTGCACGAGACCCTCCGAGAGGGCCTCCGCCGCCCCGCTGGTCTCGACGAGGCGGGCCAGCATGGCGCCGAAGCCGATGAGGAGCGCGACCTCGCCGAGCGTGCCGGAGAACCCGTCGAGCAGCACGTCGAGCACGTCGGCCGCCTCGACGCCGGTGGCGAAGGCCGTGCCGATGCTGACGATGACGAGCGCCAGCAGCGGGTGCATCTTGACCCCGATGATGAGGGCCAGGAGCACGCCGACGGCAACGGCGGCGATGCCGAGCAGCGCGCCGGCACCGAGGTCGTAGGACAGCTGCAGCTCGTCACTGGCGAGCAGGAGCGTGGGGGGATGCATGCGTCTCGTTTCTCGCGGTCGTCAGGGCTGCGAGCGATACTGACGTGGCGCGAGCCACACTTCACGGTTGAGCAATCAACGGACGCAAGCCAACTTGTGGTCGCTCGCGGGTCAGGACGCCGCGACCGCCACCGCGGCGCACCACGAGCCCGCGCGCTCGACGACCTCCTCCGCCGAGGTCGTGACCGTCGGCGCCGTGAGGATGCACGTCAGCCAGGCGTCCCCGAACAGCCCCCGGAACGACACCTCGGTGGCCCCGTCCACGGCGCAGGCGAGGGCCAGGGTGGGCGCACCGAAGGCCGGACCCTCGAGCGCGTTGCAACCGTCGGTGGGCGTCGCCGCGACGTACTGCTCCGCGTCAGCGGGCGGCACCGGCGGCACGAAGACCCAGGCGGCGGCGCTCGTCGGCTCTGCGGCTCCGTCGCTCCACCGGCAGCCGAGCTCGTGCACGAGCCGCTCCTCGCCGGAGCCGAGGTCGACGGCGTCGCCGGAGGAGTACGTCGCGGCCTCCGCCTCGCCGTCGTCGGCGGTCCCGAGGGCCGCGGTCACGGCGGCGGGGTCCACGTCGTCGCAGAAGGGCGCGCGCTCCACGACGAGCGCCGTGGTGTCGAGGTCGACGAGGGCCGGCGGGGGAGCGACGGTCGGCTCCGCCTCCTCCGGCTCGTCGTCGCCGGAGCAGGCGGCGAGGCCGAGCAGCACCGCGGCGGCGACCGCCGCAGCCGCTGCTGCGCGGGGGCGGCGGCGCTGGCGGGAGGACGGCTCGGGGCTCACGCGGGAGAACCTACCGGGTGACGGACACGCGCCCGCGGGGTCGCCGAGGCTCTCAGGGTGCTCGACTACCCTCTCGCCAGTGATCCGCTTCGAGAAGGTCTCCGTGACCTACCCCGGCCAGGGGCGCCCGGCGCTCGACGACATCTCCGTCGACATCGAGAAGGGCGAGTTCGTCTTCCTCGTCGGATCCTCGGGATCCGGCAAGTCGACGTTCCTCTACCTCGTGCTGCGCGAGCTGCGGGCGACCCAGGGCCGCGTGTACGTCGCGGGCCGTGAGGTCAACCGCCTCGCCTCGTGGAAGATCCCGCGCCACCGGCGCCAGATCGGCACCGTGTTCCAGGACTTCCGGCTGCTGCAGAACAAGACGGTCGCCGAGAACGTGGCCTTCGCGCTGCAGGTGATCGGCAAGCCGCGCGCCCAGATCGCCGAGCTGGTGCCGCAGACCCTCGACCTCGTCGGCCTCGACGGCAAGGCCGACCGCATGCCCGACGAGCTCTCCGGCGGCGAGCAGCAGCGCGTCGCGATCGCGCGGGCGTTCGTCAACCGGCCGCAGATCCTCATCGCGGACGAGCCGACCGGCAACCTCGACCCGTCGACGTCGGTGGGCATCATGAAGCTGCTCGACCGCATCAACCGCACGGGCACGACGGTGCTGATGTCCACCCACGACAACAGCATCGTCGACCAGATGCGCAAGCGCGTGATCGAGCTGGAGAACGGCCACCTCGTGCGCGACCAGGCGCAGGGCGCCTACGGCTTCCAGAACTAGCCGACCGCCCTCCCGCGCCCCCTCGAACCAGGAGCGAGTCCCCCCATGCAGCTGCGTTACGTCTTCACCGAGCTCGGCCAGGGCCTGCGTCGCAACGTGTCGATGCACCTGGCCGTCGTGCTCACCCTCTTCGTGTCGCTGACGCTCGTCGGCGTCGGCGTGCTGCTCAAGCAGCAGGCCGACATCGCCGACCGCCAGTTCGGCAGCCAGGTCGAGATCACGGTCTACCTCTGCAACGAGACGGACGTCGCACCCTGCGACGGCGGCGTCACGCCGGAGCAGAAGGCCGCCATCGAGGCGGCCATCGACGACAGCCCGGAGACCTCGGGCTTCCGTGAGGAGAGCAAGCAGGACGCCTTCGACAAGACGCTGGCGCTCGCCGAGTCCAACGGCGACACCCGCCTGCTCGAGGGCGACGACGCGGCGGTGACCGTGGAGGACTTCAACGAGTCGCTCTGGATCTCGCTCAACGACCCCGAGAAGTCCGAGGGCGTGGTGAGCGCCGTGGCGAACCTGCCCGGGGTGCTGCGCATCTCCGACCAGCGCGAGCTGCTGGAACCGGTCTTCGACGTGCTCGACGCGGCCCAGTGGGCGGCGCTCGGCACCGCGGTCGTGCTGGTGCTCGCGGCCCTGCTGCTCGTCGGCAACACCATCCGTCTGGCGGCGTTCGCCCGCCGCAAGGAGATCGGCATCATGCGGCTGGTGGGCGCCTCGACGCTCTACATCGCGCTGCCGTTCCTCCTCGAGGCACTCGTCACGGCGTTGATCGGCGTCGTGCTCGCGGGCGGTGCGCTCGCGGCGCTGCTGCGCTTCGTCGTGCACGACCGTGCTGCCGACACGTTGCGGTTCATGCCCTGGGTGGACGGGAGCGACTACGCGGTGGCGCTGCTCGTCATCGCGGTGCTCGGTCCGCTGCTCACCGTGCTGCCGACACTCCTCCTCACGCGGAAATACCTCAAAGTCTGACCCGCGTCGTCTAGCGTCGCCTGCGATTCACTTCCCCGAACGAGCGAAGGCCCCTTCCCCATGCGCCTCCTCCCCGCCTTCCAGCGTCGTCGGCTCGCCGCCGCGACGACGGCCGTGCTGCTCTGCGTCGGCGCTGCCGTGTCGCCGCTGGCCTACGCCGACGACGATGACGACGACCTCCGCGACCAGCAGAGCGAGATCCAGCAGCAGATCTCCGGCGCCAACGCCGACCTCGCCGAGTCGAGCCAGCAGCTCGCCAGCGCGACCGCGGCGCTCCGTGCGTCGCAGGCCCAGCTGGCCGGCGCGCAGGCGCGCCTCACCACGGCCCGAGCCCAGCTCGGCCAGGCGCAGGCGTACGACGCGGAGATGCAGCAGCGGCTCACCGTCGCCGAGGCGCAGCTCGACGCGGCCGAGGCCGAGCTGCTCCAGGGCCAGCAGAGCGTCGCCACGCAGCGTGACCGCGTCGGCGACCAGATCGTCGCGCAGTCGATGGGCCCCGGCCCGGAGCTCGAGGCGCTCGGCGCCGTGCTCGGGGCGGACGACCTCTCCGACCTGACCCGGGCGCAGAACTCCCGCCAGACGGTGCTCGGCACCGAGACGCGGGCCTACGACGACCTGCGGGCCTCCGAGGTCATGCTCGACGTCAACGAGCAGCAGGTCGAGGCGGCCCGCGACCTCGTCGCCGACGAGCGCGCCGAGGCGGCGGCCAACCTCGAGGTGATGGCCTCGCTCGAGGCCGAGGCGTCCGCCGCCGAGGCGCAGGTCGCCCAGCTCGTGACCAGCAACCAGCAGGCGGAGGCGACGGCCGAGGAGGCCCGCAACGCCGACCGCGCCGAGCTCGACGCCCTCGAGGCGGAGAACGACCGGATCGCCGGCGTGCTCGCCGCGCGTGCCGAGGCGGCCCGCCAGGCGGCTGCTGCCGCCGCGGCCGCTGCGGCCGCCGAGGAGGCCCGCAACAACGCCGGCGGGGGCTCCGGTGGCGGCTCGTCCGGTGGCGGCGGTTCCTCCGGCGGCGGTGGCGGCGGCAGCAGCAGCAACGACGGGCTGAGCTACCCGGTCAACGGGCGCGTCACCTCGCCGTACGGCATGCGCGTGCACCCGATCTACGGCTACTACTCGCTGCACGACGGCGTGGACTTCGGCGCCGGCTGCGGCACCCCGATGTACGCCGCGGCCGACGGCCAGGTCGTCGAGCGCTACTACCAGTCGGCGTGGGGCAACCGCCTCATCATCGACAACGGCTACATGCGCGGCGCCGGCATCTCGACGATCTACAACCACGCGACGCGGTACGTCGTGAGCGTGGGCCAGCACGTGCGCCGCGGCCAGCTCGTGGGGTACGTCGGCACGACCGGCTGGTCGACGGGCTGCCACCTGCACTTCACCGTCTACCGGAACGGCTCGCCGACGAACCCGATGAACTACTTCTAAACCCGTTGCGGTCCCCTGAGAGAATGGCGGAATGGCCAGGGAGCAGGGGCGCAAGATGATCGCGCAGAACCGCAAGGCGCGGCACGATTTCCACATCGAGGACACCTTCGAGGCGGGGATGGTGCTGCAGGGCACCGAGGTGAAGGCGCTGCGGGCCGGTCGGGCCAACCTCGCCGACGGGTTCGTCGACATCGAGAACGACGAGGTGTGGCTGCACGCGGTGCACATCCCGGAGTACGCGCAGGGCACCTGGACCAACCACGCCGCCCGCCGCAAGCGCAAGCTCCTGCTGCACCGCGCCGAGATCGAGAAGATCGAGACGAAGGTCAGCCAGAAGGGCTACACGATCGTCCCGCTGGCGCTCTACTTCTCCGACGGCCGCGCCAAGATCGAGATCGCGCTCGCCAAGGGCAAGAAGTCGTGGGACAAGCGGCACGCGATGGCCGAGCGCCAGGCCGACCGCGAGAAGGAGCAGGCCCTCGGTCGTCAGCTCAAGGGCATGGACCGGGTGTGACGACGGGGGCGACCGCCACCTCCGCCCACGACCCGGACGAGCGGGCGGACTGGTTGCGGGCGACCACCGAGCGCCTCGGCGTGCCGGGCATCGTCGACGTCCACACCCACTTCCTCCCGCCGCGGGTCACCGAGAAGGTGCGTGCCGTGTTCGCCTCGGCCGGCCCGCTGATCGGGCGGGAGTGGCCGATCCGGTACCTCAACCCGGACGACGTCAACGTCGCGCTGCTCCGGTCCCTCGGCGTACGCCGCTTCACGGCCCTGCCCTATCCCCACCGGCCCGGCATGGCGGAGTTCCTCAACGACTGGGCGGCGGACTTCGCGCGCCGCACCCCCGAGGCCCTGCACTGCGGCACCTTCTTCCCCGAGCCGGAGGCGGGGGAGTACGTCGCCGCGCGGATCGCCTCCGGTGTGCAGGTCTTCAAGGTCCACGTGCAGGTCGGCGCGTTCGACGTGCGCGACGAGCACCTCGTGCCCGTGTGGGCCGCGCTCGAGGAGGCCGGCACCCCCGTCGTCATCCACGCCGGATCCGGGCCCGTGCCGACGGAGTTCACCGGCCCCGGGCCGGTCGCCGAGGTCCTCGCCCGCTTCCCGCGGCTCACGCTGGTGATGGCGCACATGGGGGCGCCGGAGTACGACGAGTTCCTCGCCATGGCGGAGACCTACGAGCGGGTGCACCTCGACACCACGATGACGTTCACCCGGTTCTTCGCCGAGACCACCGACCGGTTCGGCGAGGTCGCCGGGGTGTGCCGGCACGCGGGCGACTACCCCGACGCGCTGCTCGACCGGTTCGCGGCGGTGGGGCAGAAGGTGCTGTTCGGCTCCGACTTCCCGAACATCCCCTACGCCTACGCGCACCAGGTCGAGGTGCTCGAGGCGCTCCGCGAGCGCCACGCGGCGCTCGACGACGCGTGGCTCGCGGGCGTGCTGTGGCACAACGCGACGCGGTTGCTCGGTCAGGCCTGACGCCCGCGACGTACGACACGCGGCCCCCGTTCGTGAGACGCGTCCGCACAAAGTAGAGCGAGACACTAAGTTCACTCGATGTGAATCGAGCCAGGTCCCTCGCCCGCGGCGCGCTGCCCCACGTCCTCGTGCTCGGGCTGCTGCTCGCCGCCTGGACCGCCGTGGCGGCCTCCGACGTCGTGTCGCCGGCCTACCTGACCCCGTCGCCGCTCGAGGTGTGGGACGCGTTCGTGCGGGCGAACACCTACCACCCGGTGGGCGGGGGCGTGGACCGCGTGGTGCGGGGCGAGGAGAACTACTTCCTCTGGGAGCACCTCGTCGTCAGCCTCCGCCGCATCGGGCTCAGCCTCGCGATCGCGCTCGTCATCGGCGTACCGCTCGGGCTGGCGATGGGCTACTTCCGCGGCTTCGGTCGCCTGGTGGGGCCCTACGTCGACTTCCTGCGCTCCATCCCGCCCCTGGCCTACATCGGCTTCCTCATCGCGTGGTTCGGGTTCTACGACACCTCGAAGATCTGGCTGCTCGTGCTCGCGGCCTTCCCGCCGATCGCGCTCGCGACCCTCAACGGGGTGCGCGGCGTGCGGGAGGACCACGTCAACGCGGCCCTCTCGCTGGGCGCCACGCGTCGGCAGACCCTGCTGTTCGTGCTCGGTCCCGCGACCCTGCCCGACATCATCTCGGGCCTCCGGGTCGCCGTCGGGTTCGCCTGGACGACGGTGGTCGCGGCGGAGCTCGTCAACGGCCTGCCGGGCATCGGCGGCCTCGCCTACCTCTCGGGAACCCAGAACAAGATCGCCCTGTCGATCGCCTGCATCCTCGTCATCGGCCTCACCGCTGTGGCCCTCGACGTCATCCTCCGCACCCTCGAGAAGAAGCTCGCCCCCTGGCGAGGAAAGGCCTGACCCATGAAGAAGCTCTCGCCCCTGCTCGGCGCCGCGCTGCTCGCCCCGCTCGCCCTCGCGGGCTGCGTCGGCGGCGGTGACACCGAGGGCGACGCGTCGGCCTGCCCGTGGGAGGCCGACGAGTCGGTCGACACGACGGTGCGCATCGGCTACCAGAAGATCCCCAACGGCGACGTCGTGGTGAAGGACCAGGGCATCCTCGAGGACTGCCTGCCCAACGCCACGATCGAGTGGAGCAACTTCGCCTCGGGCGGCGACGTCATCCAGGCCTTCGGCGGCGACAGCCTCGACATCGGCCTCGTCGGCAGCTCGCCGGCCACCCGCGCCCTGTCGGAGCCGCTCAACCTGCCGGTGCAGGTCATCTGGATCCACGACGTCATCGGCGCGGCCGAGTCGCTCGTCGTGCGCGACGGCGCCGCGACCGACATCGCGGGCCTCAAGGGCAAGACCATCGCGACGCCCTTCGGCTCCACGGCCCACTTCTCGCTGCTCCAGGCGATCGCCGACGCGGGCGAGGACCCGGCCGACTACAACCTGGTCAACTCGGAGCCGGAGCAGATCGCGCCGGCGTGGAGCCGGGGCGACATCGACGCCGCCTGGATCTGGGACCCGACGCTGAGCGAGCTGAAGGCCGACGGCGGCGAGGTGATCCTCACCAGCGAGGACACCGCGGCTGCGGGCAAGCCGACCTTCGACCTGGCCATCGCCGACCGCGACTTCGTGGCCGACAACGAGGCCGTGCTCGACGCGTGGGCGCGGGCGCAGGACTACGCGGTCGAGCAGATCACCAGCGACCCCGACAAGGCGGCCGAGTCGATCGCCGTCGAGGTGGGCGTCTCCACCGACGAGGCGAAGGCGCAGCTGGACGGCTACGTGTTCCTCCGTGCCTCCGACCAGGTGGGGGAGGAGTACCTGGGTGGCAAGCTGGGCTCCGACCTGTTCAGCACCGCGCAGTTCCTGCTCACCCAGGACAGCATCGCGGCGGTCGCCGACGAGTCGGTCTACGCGGACGGCGTGAACGCCGGTCCGGCGCAGGCCGCCGCGGACGCGGAGTGACCCGCCGATGACCGCGGAGGGTGACCGCAGGGTCGTCGTCACGGGCCTGGAGCAACGCTTCGGGGACGTGCACGCCCTCGGCCCGATCGACCTCACGATCGAGCCGGGCAGCTTCGTCACGCTCGCCGGCCCGTCCGGCTGCGGCAAGACCACGTTGCTGCGGTTGCTCGCCGGCTTCGGCGCGCCGTCGGCCGGCTCCCTCACGGTCGGCGGCACACCCGTCCGCGGCCCGGCCGCGGAGCGCGGCGTCGTCTTCCAGCAGCCGACGCTGTACCCGTGGCTGGACGTGCGGGCCAACGTCGCGTTCGGCCCGCGCCTGCGCGGGGCGGCGAAGGCGGAGCGGCGGCGCACCGCCGACCGCTACCTCGAGCTGGTCGGGCTGGGCGACGTCGCCCACCTGCGGCCCTACGAGCTGTCGGGCGGCATGCAGCAGCGGGCGCAGATCGCCCGGGTGCTGGCGAACGACCCCGACATCGTGCTCATGGACGAGCCGTTCGGTGCGCTCGACGCGCTCACCCGGGAGCGGTTGCAGGACGAGCTGCTGACGATCTGGCGGGAGACGCGCAAGACGATCCTGTTCATCACCCACAGCGTCGACGAGGCCGTCTTCCTCGGGTCCCGCGTGCTCGTGATGAGTCCCCGCCCCGGTCGTATCGTGCTGGACGAGCCCGCGCAGTTCTCCTCCCGCAGCCACGAGGTCCCGCCGGAGGAGCTCCGCGAGCTGCCGGAGTTCGTGGCTCTCGCCGGCACGGTGCGCGCGGCGATCCAGCACGTCGAACCCGCCCGTCCGTCCTGAGGAGGCAACGCATGGCCCGCGTCGTGCAGTACGCCGAGACCGGCCCCGCCGAGGTGCTCGAGGTCGTCGAGGTGCCGGACCCGGTGCCCGGCCCCGACGAGGTGCTCGTCGAGGTGCGCGCCGCGGGCGTGAACCCCATCGAGTGGAAGGTGCGCTCGGGCCAGCGGCCCTCGCCGCCGATCACGGAGCCGCGGCGCCTCGGGTCGGACGGCGCCGGTGTCGTGGCGGCCGTGGGGGAGGGCGTCGACGGCTGGCGCGTCGGGGACGAGGTGATCGTGAGCGGTGCCTCGGGCACCTACGCCACCCACGTCGTCGTGCCCCGCCAGAACCTCACCGCCAAGCCAGCCACCCTCGACTTCGCGCAAGCCGCGGCCCTGGGCACCCCGGTGGGCACGGCTCGCCAGGCGCTCGCCTCCCTCGACGTACGCCGCGGGCACGTCCTCGTCGTCCACGGCGGCAGCGGCGGCGTGGGCCAGGCGGCGGTGCAGCTCGCGCGCCACCTCGGCGCCCGCGTCATCGCCACCGCCAGCCCCGCCAACCACGACCGGCTGCGGGAGCTGGGAGCCGAGCCGGTGGCGTACGGCGACGGGTTGCTCGACCGGATCCGGGAGCTGGCGCCGGAGGGTGTCGACCGCGTGCTCGACGCCGCCGGCACCGACGAGGCGCTGGCCGCCTCCGTCGCACTGGTCGAGGACCCGCAGCACGCCGGCACGATCGTCGTGGGGGCGAAGGCCCCGGAGCTGGGGATTCAGGCGTGGTCGGGCGGTGCGCCCTGGCCCCTGACGCCCGAGCAGGTGCGCCTGCGGGAGGACGCGATCCCCGTCGTGGCCGACCTCGTCGCCCGCGGCGTGTTCGAGGTCGAGGTCTCCCGGCGCTTCGCGCTCGACGACGTCGTCGCCGCCGCGAAGGAGAGCGAGGCCGGGCACACGCGCGGCAAGATCGTGCTCCTGCCTTGAGGATCCCGGCCACGTCGCGCCCCGCCCCTCGACAGGGTGGGGCGCGACTGCTGGCATGATGCGGTGACCGCACCCCGCCTGACCCTGCCCGAGAAAGCCGAGCGCCTCGTCGTCCGTGGACTGGCCACGGTCCCGCCGCGGGTGCTGGAGAAGGTGGTGGTGCGCCGGGCGGTCAACCGCGACGGCGAGCGGCTGGCGCCGGAGATCGCGCTGGCGCTCGGCGCGCTGAACCGTCTGCCGGGCAGCGACTTCTCCACCCAGCCCCTCGACCGGGCCCGTCACCAGATCGAGGCGGAGGCGGCGGTCTTCGGCGCGTCGTACCCGCCCTTCCACCTCGAGGAGGACCTCGAGCTGCCGGGACCGGCGGGGCCGGTGCCGGCGACGCGCTATCGGTTCCGCGCCGGGAAGCCCGCCGGGCTCGTCGTCTACTTCCACGGCGGCGGGTGGGTGCTGGGCAGTCGTCACTCGACGGTCTCGCCGGTGCGGTTCCTCGCGCAGCACACGGGCTGCGACGTGCTGAGCGTCGACTACCGGCTGGCGCCCGAGCACCCGTTCCCGGCTGCGCTGGAGGACGCGCGGGCGGCCTGGGACTTCGCGGTCGCGCAGGCGCCGGGCTGGGGGATCGACCCGGCGCGGATCGCGGTGGCGGGTGACAGCGCGGGCGGCAACATCTCCGCCGTGCTGTCGCTGGACCTGCGCACCGAGGACGTCCAGCCGTGCTTCCAGCTGCTGTTCTTCCCCGTCACCGACCTGTCGCGCAAGAGCGCGTCCTACGCCGAGTTCCGCGACGGCTTCTTCCTCACGGAGGCGCAGATGGACTGGTACGCCGAGCGCTACCTGCCCTCGCCCACCGCCGCGACCGACCCGCGCGTCTCCCCGCTGCTCGCCCCGGACCTCGCGGGCGCACCGCCGGCGTACGTCGCGGTCGCCGGCTTCGACCCGCTCCGCGACGAGGGCATCGCGTACGCCGAGCGCCTCCGGGAGGCGGGCGTCCCGGTGGAGCTGGCCCGCGAGGGGGACCTCATCCACGCGTTCATCAACATCACCGCGGTGAGCCGGAGCGCGTACGACGCCACCCGGCGCGCCGCCGTCGCCCTGCGGCGCGGGATCGTCGGCCCGGAATAGTCGGTCGTGCCCGCTCGTTCGAGCAGGTAGTCTAGGCCATCCGTGGCCACGCTGCGGATGCATGACAACTCAAGAGGGGCTGATCGGTTTCGACTTGGGACGTACGTCTCAGGGGAAGCGGGTCGAGGAGCCAGCGTCATCTCGTAAACGATCGCTGGGACTTTATAACTGCCGACAACAAGCGCAGTTCCTTCGCTCTCGCCGCCTGAGCGGTGATCGAAGCGTCAGACCGGGCATCCGTCTCCGTCCCGGACCCTGGCGTCGACTAGGAGACTTGCTGCTCACCTCCTGTCAGGAGGGGTGAGCGGGACTCTTTCCTGACTGAGCCCGTCGCTGACGTGTCTGTGCGAGCAGCGGGGCCGAGAAAAGCGACAGCACAGACTGCACCCGGAGAAGACCTGACACTGCGCTCGAGGACCGGGGTTCGATTCCCCGCAGCTCCACCACAGTGCTCGGAGGGCAACCCTGCCCCTCGGTCGCACTTGAGTTCGACACAGAACCGCCCGTCCGGGTTCCCGGACGGGCGGTTTTCTGTTGAGCTGACTGGGCTATCAGCGCCTGGTGGACGCCTGCCGGGATGAGGCGGCAGAGGAGTTCGTCGTAGGGCTCGTTGTAGAGCACGCGGACCGAGAGCTCGTGGGTCGCGTCGTCTTCGTCGACGTAGATACGACTGAAGAACGCCAGGTTGAAGAGCCGGCGAATGTGCTCGGGTGCCTTCATGTAAGCGGCGTGGCAGTCGCGCGCCAGGTCGAGTACTTCGGCCAGTTTGCTGCGTGCCTGTTCGTAGGTCGTGCGGGATCGCATCAGTTGCTCCTCGACACGCTGCAGCTGGTTGCTGATGCGGTCTTGCTCGGCCTTGAGGAGGTCGATGGGGATCGCGCCGGCGTAGTGGGCTTCGAGCAGTTTCTGGCGCTGGGCGGCGAGGTCGGTGCGTTGTTGCTCGAGAGCGGTGTTGAGTCGCTCGGTGTCGTCGTGCAGCTTGTCGAACTCGGCGAGCGTGGTTTCTTCGACGTGGTCGCGCAGCGATGGCGTGAGCGCCATCGTGCGGTACTCGTCCTCGATGAGCTGCTCGATGAGGCTGAAGGGCATGTTCTGTCGGGTGCAGTCGGTCGCGCGGCGCTTCCGTCCCGAGCAGGCGAGGTACTGGTAGCTGGTGCCATGACGGTTCGTTGCGTAGACCACCAGCAGTCGTGAGTCGCAGGTGCCGCAGAACAGGCTCCCTCGCAGGTAGTTGCGGTTGCGGCGCTCGAAGACCTTGGCGTTGTTGTTCGCGTCGAGCCGATCCTGCACGCGTTGCCAGGTGATCGGATCGACGAGCGCCTGATGCGCACCGTGGTAGGCAGCGCCCCGGTAGTGCACCTCGCCCTTGTAGTAGGGGTTCCTGAGCACCTTGTGGAGCGCGCTGATGTTGAGGGGCCTGCTCGGCCACTTGGGCGTGGCGCGACTGATCAGCCCGCGGTCGGTCAGCTCGTCGAGCAGGATTGAAAGCGAGCATTCGCCCTCGGTGTACCGGTAGGACGCCCAGGTGATGAGCTGGGCGCGTTCCCCGTCGGTCTCGACCGTGCGGTTGATGCGCCCAAGCTCATCGGCGATGTGGACGTTGCGGTAGCCCAGAGGTGCGCGACCCACGGTGCCCCCGGTGCTGGCCTTCTGCGTCATACCTTTGGTGACCTCGTTGGCGAGGTTGCGCGAGTAGAACTCGGCGATGCTGCTCATGATCCCGTGCATCAACATGCCGGACGGCGTCTCGTCGATGTTCTCGCTCGTCGACACGAGCGTCACGCCGGCCTGCTTGAGCGCCAGGTTGATGGCGACGTCGTCGGCTCGCGACCGGCCAGCCGATCGATCTTGTGCACGATGACGTAGTCGACGTCGTGTTCGCGTACGTATGCCAGCATGCGCTGGAGTTCGGCGCGCTTGGTGATGGACGTGCCTGATTCTCCGGCGTCGACGAACTCCTCGACGACTGTCGCGTTGAGGGATGCGGCTTTGCGCAGGTTGGCGTCGCGCTGGGCGGGGATCGAGAACCCCTCCTCTCGTCCGCCCCGTGTCGCCTGGTCAGTCGTCGAGACGCGGATGTACATCACCGCGGTGAACTGCGTCGAGATGTCGGGCTGCGGATGAGTCATCGTGTTCCTTTCGTGTCGCTAAGACTGTTTGCTGCTTCGGTTGCCTGCCCGTCGGGGGCTGGTCGATGACGTGGTGTCTGGCGTGCCGGTCCCTGTCGGGGTGACGGATGCAGCGGCGACTACTGGGGAGCCGATGAAGCCTGCGATCGCTGCCGTGCGAGCGGCGGCTTCGCGCTGGATCTCGGCTTGAGCTGCGTGCGCTCGCTCAATGCAGAAGGGGTCTTCTTGGGGAGTCGCGATGCGCTGGTGGATGGGGGTACGGATCTCCGCGGAGATGCTGGTTCCGCTGAGCTGGGCGATGAAGCGCAGCTGGGCGTGAACTTCTTCCTCTACGCGGACGGCGAGCATCTTGTACTCCTGCTCATGCTCGGGCTGGGTGGCGCCGGACGTGCCGTCGAAAGATTGCTCGATGGACTCCGTCGGGTGCTGCGACTCCTCGCCTGCTTGCGGGTCTTGCTGGTTCTCTGTTGTAGCCATATGGCCTCCTTTCGGTTGTTAGGTACGGTCTGGGGCTCTGCTGGGCGTGCGCTCCGTCCGGGGTTCGCGGGTCCCGGTGCGGCCGAGGTACCAGACCAAAACCGGCTGAGCCGGCCCGTGCGCCGCCCACGCGGCGTTCCAGGGTCTTGAGTACCCCGAGGTCGCGGAGCCGGTTCAGGTTGCGCGTGCAGGCGCGGGCCGAAGCGATCGCGCTGAATGACGGTGGTCGAAGTGCAGACGCTGAAGCTGCCGCGTCGTCGCCAGTCGGTAGCGGGTGATGTCGGCGATCAGCAGGTAGTCACGCTCGGTGAGCTGTTCGCTGATGTGGCCGAGGCTGTAGCCGCTCATGCGTGCGCTCCGGCCAGGGCCAGCGCCAGGGGCGGGGCCGCGTGCTGGGCGGGTCTGCGACACTGCGATGCGGGGTCAGTCCCCTCCCGCAAGGAGCGGGATGACCTGGGGAGATGGCGCGTTCAAGATCTACAACTGCGAGCCAGACCGACTCGCCGCCCTGCCAGGGTGGGTCCACCACGACGACCACCACCCGGACCCACTCCGCCATCGGCAAGACCTCGCCCATCACCAGGCTGACCAGCCTGCCCTGGGCATCACAGCCGGCCGTCAATGCGGACGCCCCCTCGCCCCTTCGCCCCTCGTCCCCTCGCGACGCGCAGCCGGCCCACGAGGACTAGACCACTCTTGAAAAGTTGGGTCGAACGACCCCAACGAGCTGCGAATCGGGTTAGGTGTACTTGTAGCGACATCGAGTGACGGGGGGCACTTGCCAAGTCGTATATCGGTCCGCGCCATCGCCGCCGACAGTTCGACTGGTGACCTGCGGTGGGCATGGGGCCGATCGTCGACGGGCCTGCAACTAGGAAGCGCGCCGGAACTCCCCATCTAAGTCTCGTACGACTCCCGACGTCGCTGTTCGAGTGCGACACGGTCAACGTGCGCATTGTCCGTCTGAAAAACAGTTGCATCTAAGCAAGAATTAGTCATCAGTTTCACTTGGAGGGGAGAGGCTCAATGGGAGAAGAGAATCGACGACCGCGGGCGCGCCTCGCGTCTCTGGTCGCAGGACTGCTACTCATAGTCACTCCTATGAGCTATGCGCCGTCGGCGCATGCGGCGACGGACACGGTCAGCGGTTCGCTGTGGGGCGGCGAAGGATCGAACACCTGGGTTTTCTACACGACTCAGCGGTACCACTCGAAATCCCAACCGTTGACATTCTGGCTGAAAACCGCTTACGATCCGTGCGGGGGCGGCAACCTGTTCATTCGACCGCTCCGGTCGAATGGCAACTGGATGGCAAGCGCTCACTATTGGGGCCTGGGATCCGGTACAAACAATCTCAACAGCACGCGTCACTGGGGGCAAGCGGGCACAATCGCCGCCGGAAACTTCACCCTTGCTGCCTCGACCAACACATACTGCGGTGTCCCGCCGCCGAGCAAGACCACCTTCTCAGGCGGTATCACTTACTAGTTATCGGTCAAACGGTGAGCATTAATATTGGGGGGTAGCGGCTAAATGAGGATTCGTAGCGCTGTTTCAGTCGGCGTGCTGTCGGCCTTCGGGCTTGGGGCTGGGTGGGCTGTCATCGGGCCGTCAGCTGGGGCGGAGCGAGCAGGCGAGGATGAAAACTCCACGCCTCACTTCAACACCGCGAGCGAGATGCAGGCTGAGTATCAAGAGGCACTCGGCAATCCAGTTCTTGAGATGCCGCCAGGGGTGGAGATTCCGGCACCTAGCGCGGTAAACGGTGCTGAGCAGTCCCGTTCCGCTGGGGGCGCGGACTACTCGCTTTACGAGGGCGGTTTTGGCGAGATGGCCGCAGCGAACATGTGGCGGTGCGCCTGGGAAGTCGAACTCCTGACCGCGGTCGAAGCTGACGACGTTCCCAGGGTGAACAGCGCAGCCGTGCAGCTGCACTCGTTCTACGACCTTCCAGTGGCGAAAGCTAACTTCGTTGATCCCGGCGAACTGTGGTACCAGGAAGTCGTGGTCTCTGCAGTGGAGGGTGACCAGACGCAGTTGCGCGACGAGATCTCAATTAACTGCAGCGCCGATCTGGCGGCTCAGGCCGAGGCTCGAGGGCTACTGGACTGAGCTTGGGCGCGTCGCACGTTGACGCGGGAGAATCGTTTTTATCTGGCGAATCCTGCGGGATCCCGGGTTCAAAGGTGAGTTGCCGCGCCGGCTGGACTCTCGCCCTCCGGGCCAGTGGGGAAACAGATCATCGATCCAGAGTTGCAACGACTACTAGGGACCGCCTTCGGGCTTGTTCTCTCGTAGCGGGTCTTGTGACGAATTGCATGGGTTTCATGCCATGACACACAGGCCGACTCGGGCCGTCAACGCTCCGGTCAATCCGCCGTGGCATGAAGACACGGCGCTCCGTTAGCGACCACGGGTCCTCGCGGTCCGGGTTGCGGGGTCGAAATCGCGCCAGCGTACTCAATGTTGTCACAGAACTAAGTGACGTACCACAGCGGGGGAAGAGTGGACGAGAAAGTACTCGCGGCTCAGCGGTTCGTGAACGAATACAATGTTTCGGGTATTCCGAAGTTAGAGGAGACCGGCCGAACGGGGTGGCCGGTCATGCGAGCCCTGACTAGGGTTCTGCAGTATCATCTGGGGATCTCAAACTTGTCCGACTCGTTCGGTCCAGCAACAATGGCGGCATTGCAGGCGAATTATCCAAGCGTCGACACCACAAGCATCTTGGGCGGCATCAACCGGGTCATTCAAAGCGCCCTTTATTGCAAGGGGTACGACGGCGAAGACATCAATGGGGTGTTCGGGTCGCGCACGGCGGCGGCGGTGACCAAGATGAAGACTGAGATGGGTGTGATCGGTAGCTCGCCAGGCGGAAGCGTCACGCCAAAAGTATTCAAAGCTCTCCTGAACTTGGATGCCTACGTGCTGCTCACGGGAGGCACAAGCTCGGTCCAGAGTGTCCAGCGCTGGATGAACGGCAAGTACCTCTCTCGACGCGACTATCAGATCATCCCGTGCGACGGAAACTTCTCGCGGGACGTGCAATCGGCGCTCATGTACGCGATCCAGTACACTGCTGGCATGGCGGATGGCGTTGCCAACGGCAACTTCGGGCCGGGGACTCAGAGCGCTTTGCAAAGCAATCCGTTAACCGTCGGGTCGACTGGTGATTGGGTCCGCCTGTTTTCGGCTGCGATGCTCTTCAATCGGCGTCCGAATGTCACGTTCACGTCCACATACACGTCTACCCTGTCAACACGAGTAAAAACCTTCCAGTCGTTCGTGAAGTTGCCACAGAGCGGCAATGCTGATTTCGCCACTTGGGCCTCACTTCTAGTCTCGCATGGTGATCAGTCGCGCTCCGGGACTGCAGCAGATACCTCCACCACGCTGAACGCTGCGCGCATTGACGCGCTAAAGGCCGCCGGCTATCAGGTGGTAGGGCGCTACCTCTGTCGCACGCCTGGAAGCTCGTTCGCGAAAGAAATTCAGCCCGGGGAACTTGCACTCTGCGCAAGCAAAGGTCTCAAAGTGTTTCCGATTTTTCAGACTTCGGGCGACGAGGTTGGCTACTTCACCTACGAGCGTGGACTGAATTCAGGGCACACGGCTCTCAATTATGCCCGCTGGCACGGATTCAAGCCCGGTTCACGCATTTACTTTGCGGTGGACTTTGACGCCATGGATCACGAGGTCGATTCGGCTATTATTCCCTACTTCAGTGGAATCGCCGACGTTATGCAGAGCTACGGCTTCGAATACAAGACCGGGATCTACGCGTCTCGAAACATTTGTTCCCGAGTAAGTGCGCTCGAGCTCGCGGATGCAAGCTTCGTGTCAGACATGTCGTCTAAATTCTCCGGCAACATGGGGTATCCGCTTCCGGCCAACTGGGCGTTCGATCAGATTGTTACTACGACCGTGGGGACTGGTAGCGGCGCGATAGCAGTTGACAAGAATATTGCGTCTGGTCGGGATGTGGGACAAGCGACCTTCAGTCCGACTGGGACCGGCGGTGGATTTAATGAGCGTAAGTTTCCGTTCGAGCAGCGCGGGTTGCTGTTGGACAATCTTCGAACGTATCTGTTCGGACTGGGCTATGGCGACACGGGGTCTCCTGGGCCGGAGGGGCTCCTACGGCTCCGCAGCACCCCGGAATCTCTCGATAAGGTCCTCGAACACGACGAGTTGATCACGTCGCTGGCTAACACCCTTCGTATTCGCAAAGCCCTGATCCAGAGCGTCTTGTTCCAAGAGGTGCGCCACTACTCGTCGCAGGACGTTCTCAGTGACACATGGGTTGTGCAGTATCACGAAGGGCTTGGCGCGCTTCCAGGGTACCCAAGCGACTCTTCTACGGGCATTGGACAGATCTACGGATGGGTAGCGATCCAGGCCCGAAACTGGGGGATTGTGAATAGCAAGATCGGTGGTGTGCAGATGGACTCGCAGAACGAGGATCATTGCTACCTGGTCTGGAAAAAGCTGAAGAATGACGAGTCATTTAACGTGTCAACGATTCCGCTTGTGTTGCTTCATGGGGCATCCAAGATGTCCGACGTTACCCCTCCGCATCTCGATTCCACTGACGCACACACGCAGCGCATCTTGGGCCGTTACAACGGAACGGGCGACGCAGCCGACGAGTACGGAGCAAAGGTCTTTGGCTATTATCAAATCTTTGAGGCATTCAATCTTGCGGCACGGAGTTTCATCTGATGTCGGGTGATTGGCGGACCCAAGCTAGTTCAGGGAGCGAATGTGACCATTTCTGAGCTGGGCCCACGCCTCTCGAGACGCACTGTCTCCCTCGTCGGTGCAGGACTTGCGGCGGCGTCGGGAGGGGCCCTGACACTGGGCGCGATTGCTCCGGCGGCCAGCGGAGCGATGCTGCCGCCAGCGCAGCTTGTTGCAGAGCCGAAGCTCAGCGCCAACGGCTGGCCGGTGGCCGATGCCACGAACTCTACCTACGTCTGGTCGAGGCCGCTTCCTGGAGTCGGAGGGGCCGTAGATATTGCCCCCGGCGAAGTTGAGGATATCCTCCGTCGTCTTGTCCTGAGGTTCCATTACGAGGTTCTCGAGCTAGTCGAGGGCGATGTACTGGGGTGGGCGCCAGAGTCGGAACTGACTGGTGGTTCCGAGAACAACCGGATGTCGGGTACTGCGGTCCAGGTGCTACCTGGCCACTACCCAGCCGGCGTCCGAGGCCTCATGTTCGAGCGGGAGATGAGTGCCGTACGGCAGATCGTTGATGAGCTGAGGGGAGTCGTGCGTTGGGGAGGAGATACACCCGGCGGTTCCCTTGGGTACTTCGAGATTGCGCGTCCACCGGGTGACCCTCAGCTCACCGTCCTGGCCGGTGACATCGGCCGAAGCAACGATCGGAACGCCCGGCGCCCAGGCTCGCTCGGTTAAGCTCGTGAAAACTGGCCCTGGAGGGGGAGGTGTGCCGATGCGCCACAAGGTGAAGAGATTCGCCACCGTAACCGGCGTGGTCGTCGTCGGATACCTTGTGATAATAGGTCTCTGGAGTTTTGGCGTCGGTCCGGGGCTGCCAAGTAAGGACGAACTGCCCGAACTTCCTTCAGATGTTGCCGTGGTGGGTTCCGACGAATCGTGTGGTCCAAGTAACTGCGGACGAAGTGTGACGGTAATCAGCGACGGCGAGTCGGGCGAGGCGTTAGCGAGGCGACTCTCGGGCGTCGTTGATGAAGGCTGTTCCGTGCGAGGCATCCTGGATTTTCGTAGGAAGTGTACCGGTGTGATAGCTCGCGAGGACCGCGTCGAAGTCTTTGTAACCATAGAGGGCGTTCTTTAGATTAGTCTTTGACGTTGCGCTGATCTGTACGAGCCGAGTTGGTAGGCGGGCATAGATCAGCGGCGAGGGATTTCAGAGGTCCGATGAGTTCGGTCGGACGCTGAGCAAGTTCTTGTAAGGCGGCACCACAATCGTCGGCTCTACGAAGACGAATGCGCCGGGCTATCCCGTGAATGATCGGGGACAGACATGGACTGAGCAACGGGGACCGATGGGCATTCCTGACCTCCTGGCAGTTGTGGACGACTGGGCGTCGAGGGTCATGTGTCGAAGGAGACGTGACGGAGTCAGTTTCCCCGAGCTGGGTATAGATTGAGTAAGATCTAGCCGTCTTCAACACGCAGCGACCGAGTGATTTCAAGGTGACTGCCTCCGATGGACAAACCGTCTCGGACTCGTATCGTGTTAACCCTGGAGTTATCCCACGCGGCTTGAACTTTGCCTGAGGGTGGCGATTCGTCGCGGGGAGGAGCGGACCCTGAAGGCGTGTTTCCAAGCCGGAGTGCGAGTCCACGACGGCCAGTTCTGCACCCGCCCGTTGGATTTCATCGAGCCCGATTCCCACAGGAACTCGTTGGTCTAATCTGCTGGCCCCCTCGCCTGGTCTGCATGACCGGCGGCGCGGGATGACACCCACGACCCTTGAGAACGGATGGTTGACCATCTCCAACTCCGTGAAGCGGAGGATGAAGCTGGCTGGCGAGACCGCGAGGCGTGGGCGGACACCGCTCGGCGACGAGGGCCTGGGGAGGTTGGGTGCGCAACGGCTCGGTGATCGCATCGAGATTGTTACCAGCACGGGCGACGGGTCCACTCATCGTATGGAGTTCGACTGGCGGGACTTTGTGAACCGCGATTCCCTTCGAGAATTTCCAGTCACAATCTCGACGGTCGACGATGGCAGGCGGAAATCGGGCAGGCTGACGGCACCCGCGGCGGGGGAGTGCGGGCCGGGCACCGCGGCGGCCAGGCCGGTCGCGAGGCTGGCGCTGTCGAGGATCTCGATGGCCTTCGCGTCGACCGTGTCGACGTCGGTGATCTCGATCGGGCGGTCGTGCTGGCGCCAGGCCTGGAGCACGTCCTTGGCGAGGTCGCGACTGTTCTCGGCCGCCTCGAGGATGTTGCGCTGGTACTGGTTGATCGCGTTCGTGACGCACGCGCTGGTGGTCGCCTGTCGGAAGGTGGCGTCCTGGTAGCGGTACACGACGTCGGTGAGGTCCTCGTAGAAGTCGTAGAACCCGGTGGCGGCGAGCGAGGCCCAGGACTCCTGCAGCTGACGGACGAATCCCGGCATGGAGGTGTCGCTGCCGACGTCGTACTGGCGGGTGAATTCGTAGAGCTGCGTGGCGGTCGTGCCCAGCGACTCGCACGCCGGGACCATCGTGGGGACATCGGGCAGGATGACCAGGTCGGCGTGGCTGACGAGGTCGCCGACCGACGGGTACCACGCCTGGTCGAAGGCGAGGCGGATCTGCTCGGACGCGACGTAGTGGGTGGTGTTGCCGCCCGACGTGAAGGAGTAGTTCAGCGCCCACGAGGGGTTGAACGGGTAGTCCGTCGGCACGACTGCGTCGCTGTCGGAGACCTGGGACTCCAGGTCGAGCTCCGGCTTCTCGACCGCATCGGCGTGGACCATCGCGCTCGTCTCGAAGAAGCCGTAGGCCTTCTCGAGCCCGTTGAGCTGGTGGACGAGCTCGGCCACCTCGGTGCACACGGCGCGGAACTCCTCGGCGAAGGACATGTCAGCCCTCCCAGGCCGGGGTCGGCGAGGTGGCGGGAGTGCCGCCGTACCCCTTCTCGTCCAGCCAGCCCTGGTGCTGGGCGAAGAAGGCGGCCGCCTCCGCGTCGGTGGCGGCGAAGTCGTCGGCGATCTCGTCCAGTGCGACGGCCGAGTCGTTCATCGTGCTGACGACGGTGCCGATGTTGACGACCAGCGCCTCGGCGAGGTTCCCGATGTCGGTCCCGATCCGGTGCCCGGTCTTGCCGACCTGGGCGACGATCGTGGAGCTGGCCGCGACGATGGCGCCGCCGCGCGCGCTCATGAGCTGCGCGTGCGCAGGTACGTCGACGTGAGCGGCGCGGTAGATGCGTTCGAGCCGGAGTTCGATGGACATGACAGATCTCCTGGACGGTGTGGCCGAGGTCACCGACGTTTCCACGCGGCGCTGCCCCACAAACGCGACCCACCCTCCAGGGCGCGGTTCCGGCATAGCCCGCCACCGGCGAAAGGTTGAAGGTTAGAGTCCGGGTATCGGTGCTGTTCCGCTCCTCCGTCTAGCCAAGGGCGTTCTCGGGGTGGCCAGCGGACGACAGGGGGGGCGACGTGTCCGCGGTAGACGACGACGGCATCGCGCGCTTGGCCTCGGCCGAGCGCCTCGCCGACCTGGAGTCGTCGGGCCTGCTCGACGAGCCGATCGTCGGCGCGCTCGATGCGCTCACGAAGGTGGCCCACACCGCTCTCGGGGACGACACGACCGCACTGGTCACGGCCATCACCGCAGACGAGCAGATCGTCGTGAGCCTCGCCTCCCACGGCGCTCCGGGCGACCGGCCCCTGCCCGTCCCGCTGTCGCACTCTCTGTGCAAGACGGTCGTCATCACGGGCGAGCCCCACGTGGACGCTGCGGTCGCCGACGACGTCCTGCATCCTGGCAAGTGGAGCCACCTCGGCGTGGGCGCCTACGCCGGCTTCCCCCTGCGCGGCCCCCGGGGCACGGTCCTCGGTGCTGTCTGCGTCATCACGCCGGAACCCCGTGCGTGGACCTCCCTCGACCTGCAGGTCATGCGTTCGCTCACGACGGCTGCGGAGTTCGTCGTGTCGATGCTGGCGATCGCCCGCCGCGAGCGGTTGGCACGCCTCAGCGGCGCGGTGCCTCTCGAACCCGTGGCGCGGGTGCAGCACGGGCTGCGGACGCCCCTGACGAGCCTGCTGGGATTCCTCGAGCTGCTCGTCGACGGATCCGTCGGCGACCTCACGGTCGAGCAGCTCGACGCGCTGGAGCGCTGCCGTCGCAACGCCCTGGAGCTGCGCGACGCCGTCGACGTGCTGGGGACGCTCGGCGCCTAGCCTCTAGGCTGACGACTACCGCCGGACCAGGACCGAGGAGTGCCGATGCCCCGAGCTGCTCGCCTTGCGCTGCACGCCTGCGTGATCGTCTTGCTCGGGGTGGTCGGGTACGTCCTGGGCGGGTCGGGACCGTGGGGCTTCGCAGGCTTCATGCTGATCATCGGCGCTGCCATGACGGCGGCCATCTTCGGCGCGTCGAAGCGCGCGAAGGACGAGCAGCCGGACCAGGCGTGAGCTCCGCCGCCCTCGCTACGGCAGTGGCACGCCTCGTCGGTCAGCCAACGTGGGACGGGCGCATCGGCATCGGATCGTTCCTGCAGGTGGAGAGCGGGCCGCCTGCGGCGCGCGGTCCCGGCGATCGGCGCGACTACGGTGACTACCACCTGTGGTTCTACGGGTGCTCGTGGGAGATCCGTGACGGCGATCGCCTGGTCGCGGCGTCGACGGCACGGTCATGATGGGGGGCCGCTAGCCATGACGATCCGAACAAGGGCCTCGTCGCGCGCACTCGTCCTGACCGCAGTCATCGCGCCCGCCCTCGTCGGCTGCTCGGCACTGGACGACGCCCTCGACGTCACCAGCGCGTCGTGCGCCTCCGACGACCTCGACATCCTTCTCGCAGCCGTCGAGGAGGATCCCGCGCTCCGTGATCCCTACGTCACCGACACCTGCGACAGCGACGCGAGCGGCGGCGGGGTGCGGCAGGTTACCGCGACGATCGCGCTCGGTCAGGAGGAGTCCGTCGCGCACCTGGTGGAGACCTACGGTTGCGAGGTCGCCGAAGGCGGCGAGGGCGAACGGCTGGTGGACCTGACCGGGTGCGCCGTGGGGGACGGGCTCGCAGCCGACGCGAGTCTCAGCCTCGAACCGGACCTCGGAACGACCGCCACCTTCTGGCTCACCGCGGGGTGAGCCGCGGTGGCGCGTCAGCCCCGGTGCCCGACCGCCGCACCTCGGCGCAGCCCCACGACCGCCGCCACCAGCAGCGCCACCGCCGCGACCGACGCCGCGACGACCACCGCGTCGGTCCCGTCCGACAGCCCCGTCACGGCGATGCCGAGCAACGCCCAGAGGCCGGCCGCGGCGTACGCGGCGAGACGCCCGACGAGCACCAGTGCCACGAGGGTGACGGTGGCAACGGCCACCACGGCGAGCTGCCAGCCGACGTCGTCCGCGTCGACGAGGCCCCAGCCGACCATCGCCGTGGAGAGGTTGAGGAAGAAGGCGGCGGAGACCCAGCCGGCGTACAGGCCGAAGGCGATCCGCGTCAGCGTCCGGTGGCCGCGGGGCGCCAGCTCGTGGCCCGTGCGGGCCAGCGTGAGGACGCCGTCGACGGCGAAGCCGAACATGAGGGCGAGCGCGAGGAACGTCGCCGTGCTGCTGTCCAGCGCGGCCATGAGGATCCACAGCGTGCCGCCCAGGTAGAGCCCGATCTGGTCGAGCTGCAGCCGCAGCGGGACGCGGCGGTCGCGCTTCGCCATCGTCGAGACCGCCTGCACGATCGCCAGCGCGTAGATCACGCCCCAGATCGAGAACGCCCAGCCCACGGGGGTGATGAGCAGCTCCGCACCCGACCCGCTGCCGGGGGACGCGCCGGGCCCGTTGATCGTCGCGATCGGGGCGACCACCTGCAGCACGGCGGCGGCGAGCACCGCGTTGGCGAGCCGTCGCTGGCGGGGGTGCGGCCGCTCGGCGGACTGGGTGCGTTCCATGCCGTCGAGCGTACGGATCGCGACCCACCCGGCCGGGCGAGAAGCGTCCGCCCGGCGGCGCTCCGTGGTGGAACCGGAGCGCACGGGTGCACCGGATCCACCCCCCAGGCGGCCGCCCGCCGACGTACCCGCCGTCATCTGTGCGATCACGTCACCCGGCACGTCCTGAGCCGCAGCGCGGTTCGCGCCGGGGCCACGGTGCCGACGCGCACGCCGCGCACCAGACACGGGGCCGGAGCGGACGACGCGGTAGTTCGCTGAGCACCCGTCTGCTCAGAGAACCACCGCGTCGCTCTGGCGCGCACCGCCCGGCAGGCGCACCATGTCGACATGACCGACCTTCCCGACAAGATCGGCATGACCGACCCCGAGCGACGAGCTCGCGAGATCGCCGACCGGGTCCTGCCGCTGCCCCGCCCGACGGCGCCGACGGAGAAAGAACGCGCGGACTCCGACCCGCGACACGCCGACCCCGAGGGCCGATCGGTCCGCGTTTTCCTCCCCGACGCAGCGCCGGGGCAGCCTCAGCCTCCCCGACGCAGCGCCGGGGCAGCCTCAGCCCCGCGGCCGCAGCACGTAGGCCGTGTAGCCGTAGTCCGCGCCGTACGCCGCCCGCACGCCGATCTCCTCGCCCACCTGCGCCAGCAGGTCGTCCGGGACGCCCTCGCCACGCAGCTGCTCGAGCCGGGCGCCGAGCGGGCCGTAGTACTCCTGCCAGTCGCTCTCGGGGAGCACGTACGTCGCGTGCACCGTCCACTCCGCCGCCTGCATCGCCGCCACGTTGGCCGCCGTCGTGCGCATCCCGGGGTAGGCCGCCCAGAAGTCACGCGCACCGGGCGCGGGGTCGGGCGTGAGCCACTCCGCCTCGGTCAGCACGACCGCCCCGCCGGGAGCGAGCAGCCGTCGCCAGGAGTCCAGCGCGGTGTCGACCCCGACGACGTACGCCGACCCCTCCGCCCACAGGAGGTCGACGGATCCGTCCGCCAGCGGGAGGGCGTCCATCGAGGCGCGCAGCGGGCTGACGCGGTCGGCGACGCCGGCGGCCCGCGCCCGCTCGGCCAGCGCGGCCAGGAACGGCTCATGGAGGTCGACCGCCGTGACGTGGCCGCCCGTCAGCCGGGCCAGCGGCACGGTCGCAGGTCCGGTGCCGCAGCCGACGTCGAGCACGCGGGGCGCGGCTGCCAGGTTCCCGACGAGCCCGAGCAGGAGGGCCGTCGTGGCCTCGGAGCCGGGCGCCTCCCGGGGGAGGCCGTCGTGGACGCGCCAGAAGACGCTCGCGAGGTCGGTCACGGCAGCGCAGCCTGCCAGCGGCTACGCGTCCGCGGCCAGCGGATTACCCCCGCTCCACGACCGCCTTGATCGCCGCCAGCGTCACCGGGATGCCCTCGCGCGCCATCTGCTCGCGCAGCTCGACCCCCTCGGGCCCGAACTTCGCGGTCACGAACTCCTGCCCCCGCGGCGTGAACTCCCACGACTCGGTCAGGCGCGAGCCGCCGTCGACCGGCTCGATCGTGTAGCTCCAGAACACCCGCCTGTCGTTCACGGCCCACCCGAACGCCCGGCCCGGGTCGGCGACGACCACCTCCGAGCGGGTCTCCCACGTGCGGTCGGGGGTCTCGTTGCGGCCGGTGAAGTGCGCCCCGACCCGTGGGCCGTCGCCCTCGTCCCACCAGCAGGCGCGACAGATCGGGGACCACTCGCCGGTGCGGGTGACGTCGGAGACGACGTCCCACACCGCCTCGGGGGAGGCGGCGACGACGATCGAGTCCGAGAAGGTGCGGGAGGACGTCATGACCGTGAGTCTGCACCCTCGGTCGCGTCGGCGTCCTCCTGCTCCCGCGCCTCGGCCAGCGTGGCCGGCACGGCGGGCCGCAGCCGGCGGTAGACCGTCCAGGCGACGCCCAGCGCCAGCAGGCTGTAGAGCCCGATGGTGATGGGGCTGCTCACCAGCGTCAGCGGGTCGTTGCCGGAGTTGCTCATGGCGTCGCGCAGCGAGTACTCGGCCAAGGGCCCGAGGATCACCGCGATGAGCACCGGCGCGAGCGGCACGTCGTTGCGCCGCATCACGAAGGCGAGCAGCCCGAGGGCGCACATGAGCACGAGGTCGGTCTGGCTGGCGCCCGTGGCGTAGACGCCGAGGCTGGCGAACACCGTGATCCCCGCGTAGAGGTACGACTGCGGGAGCATCAGCAGCTTCGCCCACAACGGCGCGAACGGCAGGTTGAGCACGAGCAGCACGATCGCCGCCAGGAAGAGCGCCGCCAGCAGGGCCCACACGATCTCGCCGTTGCGCTCGAAGAGCAGCGGGCCAGGCTGCATGCCGTATTGCTGGAACGTCGCCAGCAGCAGTGCCGCCGTCGCCGAGGTGGGGAGGCCCAGGGCGAGGAGCGCGCCCATCGCGGAGCCGGCGGTCGCGTTGCCCGCGGCCTCCGGACCGGCGACGCCCTCGATGGCGCCGGTGCCGAACTCCGGCTCCTCCTTGCGTCGGTCGAGCTGCTTCTCGGTGGTGTAGGAGAGGAACGTGGGCACCTCGGCGCCGCCGGCCGGGATGATGCCGAACGGGATCCCGATGCCGGCGCCGCGGAGCCACGCGGGCAGCGCCCGGCGGAACTCGCGGCCCGAGAGCCACGGCCGGCCCCGGGACGGGATGAGCTCCGTGCCGCCCGAGCGTCCGTGGCGGCCCGCGACGTGGAGCACCTCGCCGACGGCGAGCACCGCGACGGTGATGACGACGATGCTGATCCCGTCGAAGAGCGCGGGCACGTCGAAGGTGAACCGCGCCGTACCGGTCGACTGGTCGGTGCCCACGAGGGCGAGGGCGAGGCCGAACACCAGGGCGGCGACGCCGCGGAGCGGCGACTCCGACACGACGGTCGAGATGGCGACGAAGGCGAAGAGGGCGAGGGCGAAGTACTCGCCCGGCCCGAACCGCGTCGCCAGGTCCGCCATCGTCGGGGCGAAGAACACGACGAGGACGGTGGCGAGGATCGAGCCGGTGAACGCGCCGATCGCCGACGTCGCGAGCGCCTGGGGAGCGCGTCCGCCGCGCGCCATCGCGTGGCCCTCGAAGGTCGTCGCGATGGCCGTCGAGTTGCCCGGCGTGTTCATGAGGATGCCGGCCGTCGAGTCGCCGAAGAGGCCGCCGAAGTAGATGCCGGAGAACATGATGAGTGCCGCGAGCGGGTCGAGCGTGAACGTCATCGGCAGCAGCAGCGCGACCGCCATCGCCGAGCCGAGGCCCGGCATCACGCCGACCGCGGTGCCGAGGAAGGCCCCGACGACGACCCACAGCAGGTTCATGGGGGTGAGCACGTCGCCGAAGCCGCCGGCGAGGCTGGTGAGCTGGTCCATGGTCAGCCCCTTCCGAGGAGGCCGGACGGCAGCGCGAGACCGAGCATGCCGCTGAAGGTGATCTGCACGACCGACGCGAGGATGAAGCCGACGGTGATGCTGCGCAGGAGGTTGCGGTTGCCGAGGCCGGTCGCGACGGTCGCGAACAGGGCCGTCGCCATCACCAGCCAGCCGACCGTCTCGAGCAGCGCGGTGAACGCGAGCAGCCCGCCGAAGGTCGTCAGGACAGCGCGCCAGTTGGTGTCGGCGCTCGCCGCGTGGTCCCGGGCACGCTGCTCCGCGGGCTTCGCGAACGCCGCGCGCACGAGCAGCACCGCGACGACGGTCGCGATGCCCATGACCAGCCACGCGAAGCCCTGGGGGCCGAGCAGGCCGCCGTCGCCGACGACGTCCATCGTGAGGTTGCCGTGGAGGAGCACGCCCGCGAGGACGAGCAGCAGCAGCGCGAGCACGAGCTCCCCGCGTCCGCTCAGCACCGTACGGCGCGGGGCCGCCGCCACCGGGGCGCTCACAGGATCCCCAGGTCGGTCAGGAGGCCGCGCGTGCGGACCTCCTCGCCGGCGATGAAGTCGGCGAACTCGTCGGGCCCGGTGAAGCTGTCGTCCCAGCGGTTCCGCTCGATCGCCTGGCCCCACGAGTCCGTCCCGAACATCTCCTCGGTGATCGCGAGCAGCTCCGCGCGCTCGGCGTCGGAGATGCCGGGCGGAGCGACGACACCGCGCCAGTTGACGAGGTCGACGCCCGCGTAGCCCTCCTCCGCCACCGTCGGCGCGTCCACGCCGTCGAGGCGCTCCGGGGCGACGACGGCGAGGGCCCGGAGCCGTCCGCCGTCGATGAGGTCGCGGAAGTCGTTGTAGCCGCTGACGCCGACCGGCACCGTGCCGCTCGCCTCCGACAGCAGCGACAAGGTGAGCTCGCCGCCGCCCGCGTGGGGCGTGTAGTGCAGGTCGGCCGGGTCGATGCCGGCGGCCGCGGCCAGCTGGCCGGAGACGAGGTGGTCGACCGACCCGGCGGACCCCCCGCCGATCGGGATGGTCGGGTCCTCCTGCCAGTCCGCCACGAAGTCGTCGAGGGTGGCCCAGGGGGAGTCGGTCGGCACGGCGATCACCTCGTAGTCGTCGGCGAGCCGCGCGATCGGGGTCACGTCGGTGAGGCGGGCGGAGCCGCCGCCCATCTCGACGCCGCCGACCATGGCGGCGCCCGTGACCATCAGGGTCGTCGCGTCGCCCTCGAAGCGCACGAGCTGGCCCAGGCCGATGGTCCCGCCGGCGCCGGGCACGTTGACGACCTGGACGTTGCCCACGATGCCGTCGCCGCGGACGGCCTGCTGGTACTCCCGCGCCGCGAGGTCGTAGCCACCGCCCGCTGCGGCGGGCGCGATCATGGTGAGCGCGGAGCGGGCCTGGGCGTCGCCGTCGCCGCCTCGGGCGTCCTGGACGGCGAAGAAGCCCGTGGTGACGGCCAGCGTGAGGCCGATCCCGGCGCCGAGGAGGCCGCGGTCGCCGATCATCGCTTCACCTTCACGGCGAGCACGTCGCAGTCGGCCGCGAGCAGGATGCGCTGCGCGGTGCTGCCCATCAGGAGCTTGCCGACCGGCGAGCGGTGCCGGATGCCCACGACGAGCAGCGCGGCGGCGTGCTGCCGGGCCGCCTCGAGCACGGCGTCGGCGGCGTCGGACGCGAGGACGCGCTCGACCCGGGCGGTCACGCCGACGGCCGCGGCCTCGGTCAGGTAGCCCTCGAGGGTCGTGTCGGCGGCGTGCTTCGGGTCGGCGAGCGCGTCGTTCGACGACACGTTGAGGACCACGAGGTCGGTGCCCCGCATCCGGGCCTGCTCCAGCGCGGAGCGGAAGGCGGTGTCGGCGGACGGGGCGGGGGAGTGGGCGAGGACGACGGTCATCGTTCTCCTTGGTCGGGTGCGGCTGACCGTGTCGACGCTCACAGACGACGTGTCCGCGGTCACCCTTGGCGACGTATCGGTCGAAAGGGAACTTGTGGTCACGCCCCGCAATCGGGTCGTGGCCCCAGCGCGGCGGAAAGTGCTGCGCTGGGGCCACGAGGAGGGGTGGGTCAGGCGGGCTTCACCGCCAGCACCGGCACGTCGGCGCCGAGGAGCACGCGCTGGGCGACGGAGCCCAGCACGAGCTTGCCGACGGGGGAGCGCCGCCGCAGGCCGACGACGATCACCGTCGCGCCGGCCTTCTCGGCCGCCTCGAGCACGGCGTCGGCGACGTCCGGCGCCATGACCCGGTGCACCTCGTGGTCGATCCCCGACGCGGCCAGGTCCCGCTCGAGCGCGGTGACCTCGCCGTCGTCGGCGAAGCGCTCGTCCACGAGCGCGTCGCCCCGGGTCGCGTTGACCGCCACGATGCGTGCCGAGCGACGACGGGCCTCGACGATGCCGTGCTCGAGCGCGGCGTGGCCGAAGTCGTCGGGCGTGTAGGCGATGAGCACGGTCTCGGTCGTCATCGGACGCTCTCCTTGTCGGACTGGTCAGCGGGAGCCGGGGCGTCGGCCGCCGCCTCGGTGGGCGTGAGCCGCGGACGCACCCGGGCGAGCACGAGCGGCACCACGACGAGCAGCACGATGACGGCGTAGACCACCACCGCCAGCGGCTCGTCGACGAGCCCGGCGGGGTCGCCGCCGGAGATCGCCAGCGCCTCGCGCATCTTCGTCTCCATCAGGGGACCGAGGATGACGCCGAGGATGAGGGGCAGCACGGGCAGCCCGAACCGGCGCATCGCCAGGCCGAGCAGGCCGAAGACGAGCAGGAGGAAGAGGTCGAACGGCTGCTGGTTCGCCGTGTAGGCGCCCAGCGAGGCGAAGAAGAGGATGCCCGCGTAGAGGTAGGGCCGCGGGATCCGCAGGAGCTTCGCCCACAGCGGTGCCAGGGGGAGGTTGAGCACGAGGAGCAGCGTGTTGCCGATGAGCAGGCTGGCGAGCAGCGTCCACACGAGGTCCGGGTGCTCGGTCATGAGCTGCGGACCGGGCTGGATGCCGTAGCCCTGCAGCGCCGCCAGCATGATCGTCGCGGTCGCGGTGACCGGCAGACCGAGCGCCAGCAGCGGCACGAAGGTGCCGGCGGCCGAGGCGTTGTTGGCGGCCTCCGGCCCGGCGACGCCCTCGATGGCGCCGCTGCCGAACTCGTGGCCCTTCTTCGCGAGGCGCTTCTCCAGCACGTACGAGAGGAACGTCGGCGTCTCCGCGCCACCGGCCGGGACGGCGCCGAACGGGAAGCCGAGGGCGGTGCCGCGCAACCACGGCTTCCACGAGCGGCCCCAGTCGTCGCGGCCCATCCAGGGGCGGCCGACGGGGATGACCGAGAGCGGGCGACGACGCAGGTGGGCGGCGACCCAGAGGGCCTCGCCGAGCGCGAAGATGCCGACCGCGACGACGACGATGTCGAGCCGGTCCGCCAGCAGCGGCTGGTCGAAGGACAGGCGCGGCTGGCCGGTGTTCATGTCGAGCCCGACGAGCCCGATCGTCAGGCCGATGAAGAGGGCGATGAAGCCGCGCAGCCGCGAGGAGCCGAGCACGCTGGTGACGAGCACCATCGCCATGAGCATGATCGCGAGGTAGGACGGGGCGCCGATCTTCACGGCCACCCCGGCCAGTGCCGGGGCGAAGAACACGACCAGCATCGTGCCGATCGTGCCGGCGATGAAGGAGCCGATGGCGGCCGTGGCGAGCGCCTGCGCGGCCCGCCCCTTCTTCGCCATCTTGTTGCCCTCGAGCGCCGTCATCACCGAGGCGGACTCGCCGGGGGTGTTGAGCAGGATCGAGGTGGTGGACCCGCCGTACATGCCGCCGTAGTAGATGCCGGCGAACATGATGAAGGCCTGGGTCGGCTCGAGGCCGAAGGTGACGGGCAGCAGCAGGGCGACCGCCATGGCGGGGCCGATGCCGGGGAGCACGCCGACGAACGTGCCGAGGAGCACGCCGATCGCGGCCCACATGAGGTTCTCGGGCGTGACGGCCGTGGCGAGGCCGTCCGCGAGCAGGGACAGGGATTCCATGACGCGCCTTTCAGAGGATCCCGTCGAGGACACCCGGGGTGAGCGGGATGCCGAGGCCGACGTAGAAGCCGTACCAGCTGCCGACCGCGAGGACGGCGCCGATGAGGAGGTCGCGCACGTAGGTGCGCGAGCCGAGCGACCAGGTGGCGCCGGCGAAGAGGATCGCGCCCGAGATGGCCCAGCCGAGCCAGCCGACGGTCGCGATGGTGAGCACGAGCACGCCGACGAGCTTCGCGACGGTCAGCCAGTCGGAGCGCTGCGACAGGTCGACGTCCTCCCCGTCCTCCGGGGTGGGTACGTCGCCGCGCAGGGCCGCGAGGCCGAGCAGGACGCCGAGGCCCATGAGCACGGAGCCGATGACGTACGGGAACGCCTTGGGCCCGACGGGGTCGGCGAACCCGACCACGAGGGTGGAGGCGTCGTAGACGGTGTAGGCGCCGATGACGACGAGCGCCGCGGCGAGGCCGAGCTGGGCGAGGTCGCGCTCGCGCTCGGGGGCGACGGGCGGGGTGCCCTCGACCTCCGGGACGACGGTCCCGGCGCCGGCCGGTTCGGTGGGGGTGGTGGTCATCGCGGGCTCGTTCCTCCGAGGGCGGCACCCGGCGGGTGCGGGACAGGGTGCGGGGCAGGGGGCGGGGCAGGGGGCGGGGTGGGGGTCACGACAGGTTCAACCCGAGCTCGTCGAGGGTGTCGGCCACGCGGGCGTCCTCCTCGGTGAGGAACTGCTCGAACTCGTCGCCGGTCTGCAGCGCGTCGATCCAGCCGTTGTCGGCCATCGCCTGCTGCCACTCGTCGGTCCCGTGCATCTCCACGACCAGCTCGATCAGCCGGTCGCGGGCCTCGTCCGAGATGCCGGGCGGGGCCAGCACGCCGCGCCAGTTGTTGAAGACGAGGTCGATGCCCGACTCGCTGACGGTCGGGACGTCGGCGAGGGTCTCGTTGGCCAGGCGCTCCTCGCCGGAGACGGCCAGCGCCCGCAGGTCGCCGGAGGCGATCTGGCCCTCGAACTCGCCGAGGCCCGAGAAGCCGACCTGGATCTTGTCGCCCAGGAGGGCGGAGGTGAGGGGGCCGCCGCCGTCGTAGACGACGTAGCGGACCTCCTTGGGGTCGATGCCCGCCGCCTGCGCGAGGAGCATCGGGAAGAGGTGGTCGGGACCGCCGACGGACGAGCCGCCGCCGACGACGATCGAGCCGGGGTCGGCACGCCAGGCCTCGATGAAGTCGTCGAAGGTCGCGTAGGGCGAGCTCGCCGGCACGAGCACGCCTTCCTGGTCCTCGATGAGCTTGGCGATGGGCGTCGCGTCCTGGGGGCGGACGTCGTTGCCGTTGGAGTAGAGGGAGCCGACGACGCCGAGGCCCATGTACATCATCAGGTGCTCGTCGCCCTCGGCGTTCATGAGCCGGGACATGGCCACGGAGCCGCCCGCGCCGATGATGTTGTTGATCTCGAAGTCGCCGCCGGTGAGGTCGTTGCGCTCCATGGCCGCCACGGCGGCGCGCCCGGTCTGGTCGTAACCTCCACCGGGGCTGTTCGGGATGTAGACCGTGTAGTCGTCCCCGGAGCCACCGCGGGTGACCCCGCAGGCGCTCGCCAGCGCCGCGACCATCACGCCGGCGACGGTCGCGCCGGTGATGCGGGTGAGCCGCGACGTACGGGAGAATGGCTGCTTCATGTGGTGATCGTCACCCTGCTTGTGGTCGGCGTCACTCTTTGGCGCGTAACGGAGGTTTCGGAACTTGTGGTCACCCGCGGTCGGCGCGCGCCGGCCCCGCCTCACGCTCGCCGGGCAGTTCCTGGTGCTCCAGCTCAGCGTGCTCGTGATGGTGCTGGGGGTCGCGGGGTTCGTGACGCTGCAGCAGACGGAGACGTCGTTCCGCGAGGAGCGGGGCAGCCGGCTGCGGCAGGCCGCCGAGAGCCTCGCCAACACCGCCGTCGTGCGCGACGAGCTGCAGCAGCGCTACCCGGCGACGGAGGCGCTGGCGTCCTACGCCACCGAGGTGCAGAACCGGCTCGGGGCCGACGCGGTCTACCTGACGGACGTGGACGGTCGGCAGGTCATCGGGCCCGACCCGACCCTCGAGGAGCAGCGGATCGACCTCGGCGACCGCTCGATCCTCCGGGGCCGCGTCTGGACGGGTGACGTCGACGAGCGCGACCGGCACTCCCTGGCGGCGCTCGTGCCCGTGCTCGGCGACGACGGGGAGCTCGTCGGCATCGTCATGGTCGCGGAGACCTACCCCTCGTGGTCGGAGCTCGTCGAGCGGTCGGTGCCCGACCTGCTCGTGTTCCTCGGCCTCGGCCTGGCGCTGGGTGGCGTGGGCTCGTTCGTGCTCTCGCGGCTGATCAAGCGGCGTACCCGCGGCCTGGAGCCCGCCGAGATCTCCGCCCTCGCCGACCAGCGGGAGGCGCTGCTCCACTCGCTCCGCGAGGGTCTGGTGGGGGTCGCGGCCGACGGCCGGGTGACCGTCGTCAACGACACCGCCCGCGCGCTGCTGGGGCTGGCGGAGGTCGGTCCCGACGACCGTCTCGCCGACCTCGACCTGCCGCCCGAGGTGGCCGAGCTGCTCACCGCGGACGAGCCCGAGGAGGAGGTCGTCGACGCCCTGCTCGTCGTCGGCGGCCGGGTGCTCGTCGTCAACCGCCGTCGGGTGCGGGGCCCCGGCGCCACCGGCGGGGTGGTCGTCACGCTGCGCGACCACACCGAGCTCCTCGCGTTGCGCAGCGAGCTGCGGGAGCGGGAGTCGGTCACGGAGACGCTCCGCGCCCAGACCCACGAGTTCTCCAACCGCCTCCACACGATCTCGGGGCTGCTGCAGCTGGAGGAGTACGACGAGGCCTCCGCCGCCATCGGCACCATCGTGCGGCGCCAGGCGGAGATCAGCGACGGCGTGCGCGCCCGGGTGGAGGACCCCCAGGTCGCCGCGCTGCTCGTCGCGAAGGTGAGCGTCGCGGCGGAACGGGGACTGCCCATCGAGGTGGTGGACGCCGACGGAGCGGGGCCGCTGCCGCGCCTCGACCCGGACCTCGCCGCTGACGTGGCCACGGTGCTGGGCAACCTCGTCGACAACGCGGTGGACGCCGTCGTGGCGGCCCGCGCGACCGATGCGGCGTCCCGTCGGGAGGACGTGGTCGAGGTGCGCCTGCGGTACGACGCGGGAGCGGCGTGGGTCGAGGTCGGCGACACCGGTGCGGGGATCGACCCGGCGGACCGCGCACGGATCTTCGACCGGGGGTGGTCGACCAAGCCCGGCGGCATCGGCGGACGGGGCATCGGCCTCGCGCTCGTGCGTCAGGTCTGCCAGCGCCGGGGCGGCGAGGTGGCGGTGGGCTCGCGTCCGGGCGGCGGTGCGGTGTTCACTGCTCGCATGCCCGGCCGACCGCACCCCGACGTCGAGGACGACGCCCGTGCCTGACCGTCCCGACAACGGCCCGGACCTGCGCGTGCTCGTCGTCGACGACGACTTCATGGTCGCCTCCATCCACACCCGCTTCGTGGAGCGTGCGCCCGGCTTCACGCCGGTCGGCGTCGCCGCCACCGCGCGGGCCGCGCTCGAGGAGATCGACCGGCTGCGGCCCGACCTCGTGCTGCTCGACGTGCACCTGCCCGACGCCTCCGGCATCGACGTGCTCCGCCGGCTCCGCGGCGCGGGCAACGAGGTGGGCGTCATCATGGTGACCGCGGCGCGCGAGGCGGAGACGGTCCGGGCGGCGGCCGCGGCCGGGGCGGCGCACTACCTCGTCAAGCCGTTCGAGCGCAGCGACCTGGAGACGCGGCTCGAGGGCTTCCGTCGCAGCCGGGCCGCGCTCGCGGCGATCGACACCGACGAGGCCTCGGCCGCCCGTGCGACGCAGGACGCGATCGACGCCGTCTTCGCCCCGGCCGCCGGGGCCCGGGTCGCGCTGCCGAAGGGCCTCTCCGTCGAGACCGCCGGAGCGGTGGCGGCCGCCCTGGCGGGCGGCGACGAGCTGTCGGCCAGCGACGTCGCCGAGAAGGTCGGCGTCTCCCGGGTCAGCGCGCGGCGCTACCTCGAGCACTTCGTCGAGACGGGCCGGCTGACGGCGCGGCTGCAGTACGGCGGCACGGGGCGCCCCGTGCGGCTGTACCGGCGCGAGGAGTGAGCGCCGCGCCCCGCCTCACGGCAACGTGAACGACGACCCCGGCTGCGTCACGAGCACGAAGTCGACGGTGGTGCGCAGCGTGAAGCCGAGGTGCTCGTAGAGCCCGACCGCCCGGGCGTTGGCGGCGACCGTGTGCAGCAGGGGCAGCTCGCCCCGCTCCGTGATGCCTGCGGCGACGACGGCGACGAGCCCCGCGGCGTACCCGTGTCCCTGCCACGCCGGGTCGGTGCAGACCGCGCTGATCTCCGTCCAGCCGGCGGGGTGCATGCGCTCGCCCGCCATGGCCACGAGCTCGCCGTCGGGGGAGTGGACGCCCAGGTAGGTGCCCAGGGTGGCCGTGCGCGGGAAGAACGGCCCGGGGCGGGTGCGGCGGACGAGGTCGAGCATCGCCGCCACGTCGGCGGGGTCGTCGGCGTCGAGCCGCCGGAGACCCGGCAGCGCACGGCGACCACCGGCCAGCGGCCGCTCCGCCACCAGCTGCACGCCCGGCACGCTCTCGACCAGGCGCCACCCCGCGGGCACGGTGACGCGCGGCGCGGTGACGACCACGGCGTCGTCCGGGCCGAGGAGGTCGCGGAGGTCCGCCCAGCACGCGGGGTCCCCGGGGTCGGCGAGCCCCGCGAAGGGAGCCACGTCGGCCGCGTACCGCCGCGCCGAGCCGGCGCCGACGGCGCGGTCGGCGTGCGGACCCGTCAGGGAGGACCAGGCGACGTTGTCGAGCACGGGTCGAGGGTAGGGGTCATCCGATCGGGCGACGGCCCCGCGCGTCCGTTGTAGCGGACCGGGCCAGTCCCTAGGGTGCTGCAATGAGGATCTCGGGCGTCCGGTTCGGTAGTCGTCGCATCGTGTCAACCGTCGCGCGGGGCGCCACCGGAGCGGTGGTGGGCGTCTCGCTGGCCGCCTTCGTCCTGAGCGCCGCCCCGACGTACGCCGCGACGCCCGTCGCCGTGGCGGCCGCGGCTCCCGCCGGCCCGGCCGCGGAGCCCACGAGCGAGCCGGCCGACGAGCCCACGAGCGAGCCCGCCGACGAGCCCTCGGCGACGACCACGTCGGAGCCGAGCGACGAGCCGACGGCACCGTCGAGCCCGAGCCCGAGCCCGAGCCCGAGCCCGACCTCGCCGACGAGCCCGAGCCCGAGCCCGAGCACCCCGCCGACGACCCCGCCGACGACGCCGGACGCGGACCCCGACGCCGAGCCGGACGCCGACACGATCGCCACCTCCATCGCGGTGGCCGGACCCGCGTCGTACCGGGGGGAGTTCGTCGACGTCCGCATCGCGGTGACCGACGCGAACGGCCAGCCCGTGGCGGGCGTGCCGCTCACGACGCAGCGCTACGGCTACAAGACCTGGATGCCGCTGCCCGACCTCGTCACCGGCAGCGACGGCACCGCCTACGCCACCATCCAGATGTCGAAGTGGCGCATCGACAACCGGGTGCGGGTGCAGTTCGCGGGCAACGCCACCTACGGGGCGTCGACCGGCGAGGGCGCCGTGACGATGAAGATGCGGGAGGCGGTCGTCTACCTGGAGGTGAAGGGCAGCTCGGTGCGCGACGAGCACCCCTACCGGATGTGGATGGCCGTCACCGACGAGGTGGGCAACGCCGTGACGGGCAAGCTCGAGGTGCAGGTCGACGACGGGTCCGGCACGCGGATCCTGACCAACGTCTCCCTCGACGCGAAGGGCAAGGCCCGGATCGACGTGTATCCGCGGAAGGGCTCGAAGTACCGCGCGATCTTCCGCACCGAGGGGTGGATCTACCAGGGCACCAGCCCGAGCCGCTACGTGAGCGTGCTGCCCTACACGAACCCGGTGGCGCTGCCCGCGGGTGCGCCGAAGCCGTCGGTGCACACCCGCGCGCTGACGCCCGCGCGGGCGACGGTGGCGGGTGCGTTCCCGCAGGTGCTCACCATCCCCGACCACATCTGGAACCACATGGTGGGCCGCAGCTGGCGCAGCGGCTGCCCGGTCGGCCGGGCCGACCTCCGCCTCGTGCGGGTCAACTACATCGGGTTCGACGGCTTCCGGTACCGCGGCGAGATGGTGGTGAACAAGTCGGTCGCGACGCGCACGGCGAACGCGTTCGCGGCCATGCACAACTCCGGGATCCCGATCCGCCTGATGGTCCGCGTCGACTGGTTCGGCTACAGCTCGACGGTGCGCGGCGCCGACGACTACCGCTCGATGGCCGCCGACAACACCTCGGCGTTCAACTGCCGCGACGTGGTCGGCAAGCCCGGCACCAGGTCGCCGCACTCCTACGGCCGCTCGATCGACATCAACCCGTGGGAGAACCCCTACCACTCGGCGCGGGGCGTCGTGCCCAACACCTGGTGGGTCAGCCGCTCGCACCCGCAGGTCGCGTGGCGCAGCTCCGGCCACACCGTGGTGAAGCTGCTGGCGCGCTACGGCATCCGCTGGACTTACGGGCTCAGCGACAAGCACCACTTCGACGCGTGAGCGACTGCGTCTTCTGCGGCATCGTCGCCGGCACCACCGAGGCCGACGTCGTGCACGCCGACGACGCGCTCGTCGCCTTCCTCGACCAGCGGCCGGTCTTCAAGGGCCACGTGCTGCTGGTGCCGCGCACGCACGTCGTGACGCTCGACGAGCTGCCCGCCGGGCTGCGCGACCCGTTCCTCGCGACCGCGCAGCGTCTCTGCCGCGCGGTGGTCGCGGGGCTGGGCGCGCAGGGCTCGTTCGTCGCGGTCAACAACACGGTCAGCCAGTCGGTGCCCCACCTCCACCTCCACGTGGTCCCGCGCACGAGGGGCGACGGCCTGCGGGGCTTCTTCTGGCCCCGCACGAAGTACGCCGCGGGCGAGCGCGCGGCGTACGCCGAACGTCTCCGCGCGGCCCTCGCGAGCGACCGTCCGAGCGATCGGTAGGGTGTGCCGCATGGGTCGATTCGACGGACGAGTAGCAGTCATCACGGGCGCGGCACGAGGCATCGGCTTCGGCACCGCCCAGCGGTTCGCGAGCGAGGGCGCCTCCGTGGCGATCCTCGACCTCGACGAGGGCTCGGCGGCCGACGCCGCGGGCCGCCTCGAGCTCGCCGACGGCGCGAAGGCGATCGGCATCGGTGCCGACGTCAGCGACAAGGCGTCGGTGGATGCCGCCGTCGAGCGCGTCGTCTCCGAGCTGGGCGGGATCCACGTCCTGGTCAACAACGCCGGCGTCACGCGCGACAACCTGCTCCACAAGATGACCGAGGCCGACTGGGACATCGTCATGGGCGTGCACCTCAAGGGCGCGTTCCTCATGACGCAGGCGGCGCAGCGGCACTTCACCGAGCAGAAGTACGGCAAGGTCGTCTGCCTCTCCAGCGTCTCGGCGCTCGGCAACCGCGGCCAGGCCAACTACTCCGCGGCCAAGATGGGCATCCAGGGCTTCGTGCGCACGCTCGGCATCGAGCTGGGCCGTTTCGGCATCAACGTCAACGCCGTCGCCCCCGGCTTCATCGCCACCGAGATGACGGACGCGACCGCCGCCCGCGTCAAGATGAGCGTCGAGGACTTCCGGGCCGCCGCGGCGGAGCACAACCCCGTCAAGCGGGTCGGCTACCCCGAGGACATCGCCGCCGCGGTCGCCTTCCTCGCGAGCGACGAGGCGTCCTACATCACCGGCCAGACGCTGTACGTCGACGGCGGCTCCACCCTCGTCTGACGCCCGTCCGGCCGGTTCGGACCGTCCGACGCGTCCTCGTCCCGCGCGCCTCCACCGCCCCGCCGCCGCGCATCGGCAGACTCCGCCGATGAGCGGACGTTGAGGAGCGGGTTGGTGCGTGGGACGAGGGTGCGGGTGCGGGCGGGTCTCGCCAGCGCCGTGGTGACGGGACTGCTGCTGAGCGGGTGCGCGTCGGACTTCGACTCCGCGGCCCCGGAGACCGAGGAGCCGGCGGCCGGCGCGACGACGTCCGCCGCGCCGACGACGTGGCCCTACCTGGGCACCCCGCTGGCGGGCGGCGACGCCGCTCGACCGGTGCTGGTCGTCAAGATCGACAACACGCCCCGCGCGGCGCCCCAGGAGGGCCTCGGCCAGGCGGACCTGGTCGTGGAGGAGCTCGTCGAGGGTGGCTCCACCCGCCTGGCGGCCTTCTTCCAGTCGGCGTACCCCGACGAGGTCGGCCCGGTCCGCTCGATGCGCGCCACCGACATCGGCATCGTGCCCGCGGACGGCAGCACCACCATCGTCACGAGCGGCGCCGCGCAGCGCACGATCGCGCGCATCGACGAGGCGGGGATCCCCTTCGTCGAGGAGGGGGCGCCGGGCTTCTCCCGCGCCACGGACCGCTCCGTGCCGTACAACCTCCTCGCCGACCTGACCGAGATCGAGCCGACGGTCACCGCCGGCGGCGAGCGGCCGGCCGACTACCTGGCGTGGGGCGAGAGCGACGCGTACGCCGCGGGCACGCCCGCGACCGAGGTCGACGTCCGCTTCTCGCCCGACCACACGACGTCGTGGGAGCTGGACGGCAACCAGTACGTCGTCGACGACGCGTTCAGCGCGGACGGCGACGGGTTCAGCGCCGACACGGTGCTGGCGCTCGAGGTCGACGTCGTCGACGCGGGCTACCTCGACCCGGCCGGCAACCCGGTGCCCGAGTCCGTGTTCGAGGGCAGCGGCACCGCCACGGTGTTCCACGGCGGCCGGGCGGTCGAGGCCACCTGGAGCAAGGCGTCGGCCTCCGCCCCGGTGCGGCTGACGACGGCCGACGGTGCCGCCCTGACCGTCCCGCCGGGCCGCACCTGGATCGAGCTGGTGCCGAGCGGCACCGGGAGCGTCGACATCGGCTGAGCTCAGCCTCGCGTGTCGCTCTCGTCGTCGGCGGCGTTCTCGTCCGCGATCGCGTCGGGCTCCGCGAGCTCGTCCGCGGTGGGGAGGGCGACGCCCGCCTCGCGGAGGAGCTGCATCCCGCTGATGAGGTAGCCGAACGCGATCTCGACGCGACGGCTGGCGTCCGTGGGCTCGTCGCTCTCCGCGACGACCTCGCCGGCCGCGGCGAGCGCCCCGAAGAGGATGCGGCTGAAGGTTGCCACGAGGCCGGCGTCGACGGGCCGGTCGCGGTCGACCAGGAGCTGGCCCACGAGGTCGTGCACGACCGCGAGGCTGGAGCGCTCCTCCTGCTCGCGCACCCCCTCGTAGCCGAGCACCGCCGGCGCCTCCTGCACGACGACGCGCCGGTAGCCGGGTTGCTGGACGACGTCGACGAAGGCGCGCAACCCGGCGACGGCCTTGTCCCAGGGGTCGCGGTGCGCCTTCATCGCCGCCTGGATGACGCGGACGGCCTCGCCCTCCACGCGCTCGAAGACGGCCTCGAACAGCGCTCGCTTGCCGTTGAAGTGGTGGTAGAGCGCGCCCTTGGTGACCTCGGCGCCGGCGACGATGGCGTCGAGCGAGGTGCCCGTGTAGCCGTCCTCGGTGAAGAGGCGTTCGGCGACGTCGACGAGCGCGCGCTTGGTGGCGGCCGAGAACTGGGCGCGCCGGCCCGCTCCGGGCACGGAGGGCAGTCCGCCCCGCAGCAGCTTGGAGGCGGCGGACGCTTTCGAGGACGGCTTGGACATCGCCGCCCAGCATAGGGACGTCACGGCGCCGGGTGGTGCGCGCCACGTGGGCGAGGTCACGGGTATCGGGGCTTCGGTCCGGGCAACCGGTTCCGCATACTCTGAGTACGTACCGTGAGTACGTACCGCAGGTACGGACCACGGACGCGATCGACCCATCGAAGGAGAGCACCCATGACCTGGACGACGTACCACCGTCGCGGCGAGGTTCTGAGCGCCGTCATCACGGCCGCGAACGAGCGCGGGGACGGGCTGCTCCCCACCGACGTCGAGGGCGTCGGCGCGGTCTTCCGCGACGAGCTCGACCTGCTCGGCGCCCTGCAGCTGCGCTGGCACACCCGCCTCTCCGGTCGCATCGACGGCCACCTCGGTCGCCAGCCGCTCGACCTCGAGGCAGCGGTGGTGGACGCCTGGGTGGCGACCGCCGAGCAGATGCCGGGCGTCCGCGCCGTCCTCGACCGCGCGCTCGCCGAGGGCGTGGACCCCGAGGCCGACCGGCTGCTGGGCAACGCCGTCGCCAAGGAGCGCATGATGCTGGCCGCGATGGCCGGCCGGTCGAGCTACGACGACGAGGCCGCCGTCGCCGTGGGGGCGAGCATCGAGCACCGCGCCCGCCTCGCCTGGGCGAGCTCCGCGGGTGCGGCGCCCGCCCGTGCCGGCGCGCCGGCGACGGCGCCCGCACGCACGACCACCCTCATCGACCGCCTGCGCTCGGCGCTCGCCTCCTGAGCCGCTCGGGCTTTCGCGGGGGCACGGGGCATCATGGACCCATGGCCCCGCTCCACTCCGGCATGCTCCTGGTCGCCGCCCCGGAGCTGCAGGACCCGAACTTCGAGCAGTCCGTCGTGCTGCTCCTCGACGCCGACGACGAGGGCGCCCTGGGGGTGATCCTCAACCGGCCCTCCCCGGTGCTCGTCGCCGACGTGCTCGAGGGGTGGCGGGACCTGGCGGTCGAGCCGGACGTGCTCTTCCAGGGCGGCCCCGTCTCCGTGGACGGCGCGCTCGCGCTCGCCCGACCGGCCGATCCCGGCACGCCCCCCGTCGGCTTCCGCGAGGTCGTCGACGGGCTCGGCGTGCTCGACCTGGACACGCCGGTGGAGCTGGTGGCCGACGGTCTCGCCGGGCTGCGGATCTTCGTCGGCTACGCAGGCTGGGGGCCCGGCCAGCTCGAGGACGAGGTGGCCGAGGGCAGCTGGTACGTCGTGCCCGGCCGCATCGGCGACGTCTTCGCGCTCGACCCCGCCGAGCTGCGGCGGGACGTGCTGCGACGCCAGCCGGGGTCGCTCGCCTGGGCCTCCACGCGCCCCGTGGACCCCTCCCGGAACTGACCCGGCCGGGCGGTCCGCGGCCGCTGCCCGGTGCCCGCCGACGAATCGCGGGTGTCGGCGGGGCGCCGTAGACTCGTCGACCGTGAGCACGCGCATCGGATTCTCTCCCGACACGAGTGGTGGCACGAGCGTCATCGAGGACCGGCGGACGGTCCCGACCGACGAGGGCGACCACGAGCGCTTCAGCCACTACGTGCCGAAGGACAAGCTCACCGAGGCGATGGTCATGGGCACGCCCGTGATCGCGCTCTGCGGCAAGGTCTGGGTGCCGAGCCGTGCCCCGGAGAAGTACCCCGTGTGCCCGGACTGCAAGGAGATCTGGGAGTCCATGGGGGACGACGCCGGCTCGGGCGACAAGGCGTGACGCGGCCCCCCCTCCAGACCGGGGCCGAGCAGCCCACCACCGTCGACCTCTCGCCCGCGTGGCCCGACCGCGCGGCGTGGGGCACGGCCACGTCGCTGCGCGCCTGGCAGCAGTCCGCCATGCGGCAGTACCTCGAGGAGGCCCCCAAGGACTTCCTCGTCGTCGCGACGCCCGGTGCCGGCAAGACGACGTTCGCGCTCTCGGTCGCCAAGGAGCTGCTGGAGCGCCGCGTCATCGACCGCCTCACGATCGTGGCGCCCACGGAGCACCTCAAGGTGCAGTGGGCCGCGGCCGCGGCGAAGGTCGGGATCCCCGTGGACCCCGCGTACGCCGCGGGCCAGGGCCGCACGTCGAAGGAGTACATCGGCATCGCCGTGACGTACGCCGGGGTGTCGGTCAACCCCCTGGCGATGCGCATCCGCACCGAGCGGTTCCGCACGATGGTCATCCTCGACGAGATCCACCACGCCGGTGACGCCAAGTCGTGGGGCGAGGGCGTGCTCGAGGCCTTCGGTCCCGCCTCGCGGCGCCTGGCCCTCACCGGCACGCCGTTCCGCTCGGACATCAACCCCATCCCGTTCGTCCGCTACGTCGACGGCCCCGACGGCGTGCCCCGGTCGGCGGCGGACTTCGCGTACGGCTACGAGCACGCCCTGGCCGACCACGTCGTGCGGCCGGTGCTGTTCCTGGCCTACTCGGGCGAGATGCAGTGGCGCACGAAGGCCGGCGACGAGCTGACCGCTCGGCTCGGGGAGCCCCTGACGAAGGACATGACCGCGCACGCGCTGCGCACGGCGCTGGATCCCAAGGGGTCGTGGATGCCGTCGGTGCTCGAGGCCGCCGACAAGCGGCTCTCCGAGGTGCGGCGGCACGTGCCCGACGCGGGCGCGCTGGTGATCGCGACCGACCAGGAGTCGGCGCGCGCCTACGCGAAGCTGATCAAGGACATCACCGGCGAGTCGGCGACCCTCGTGCTCAGCGACGAGAAGGCGGCCTCGAAACGCATCTCGGAGTTCTCCGACAGCGACAGCCGCTGGATGGTGGCGGTCCGCATGGTGTCCGAGGGGGTCGACGTGCCCCGCCTGGCCGTCGGCGTGTGGGCGACGACGACCTCCACCCCCCTGTTCTTCGCGCAGGCGGTGGGTCGTTTCGTGCGCGCCCGCAAGCGCGGCGAGACCGCGTCGATCTTCCTGCCCTCGGTGCCGCGGCTGCTGGAGTTCGCCTCCGAGCTCGAGGTCCAGCGCGACCACGTGCTGGGGCGCGCCGTGAAGGACGAGGACGACATCTTCGCGGCCGAGGAGGACCTGCTGGCGCAGGCGAACGCCGCCGAGGCGGCCTCGGACGAGCAGCTCGGCAACTTCGAGTCGCTCGGCTCGGCGGCGGTCTTCGACCGCGTGCTGTACGACGGCGGCGAGTTCGGCCACGAGGGCGAGGTGAGCGTCGGGTCGGAGGAGGAGATGGACTTCCTCGGCATCCCGGGCCTCCTCGACGCCGACCAGGTGCGGGACCTGCTGCAGACGCGCCAGAGCGAGCGTGCGCAGAAGAAGCGCGACGCCGCGGCCTCCCGGCCCGCGTCGGAGGCCGCTGCCCCGCGGGTCGAGACCACCGCGCACGAGCAGCTGGCGGTGCTCCGCCGCGAGCTCAACGGGCTCGTGGCGGCGTGGAACCACCGCACCGGCCAGCCGCACGGCGTGACCCACGCGGCGCTCCGGAAGGAGTGCGGCGGGCCGCCCGCGGCGGTGGCCACCGCCGAGCAGCTGCGCGCACGCATCGACAAGATCCGCGACTGGGCGGTCCAGCGCCGTACGTGAGCGGGGTCGTCAGGCGGGTCAGGCGCCTCAGGCGCTGTGGGCCGGCCGGGCGCCCGGGCCGATCCCGAGCACCGTCTCCCGGGGATCGGGCAGGGTGTGCCCCTCGGAGCAGACGGGCACGACGTCGACCCGGCCGCCGCAGTCGCGGTGCCGGAACTCGATCGGCGGTCCGGCCTCGTCGGCCAGGTGGCGGTCCCCCCAGCGGGTGAGGGCGATGAGCGCCGGCTGCAGGTCGAGGCCCTTGGGGGTCAGGCGGTACTCGTGCCGGACCCGCGAGCCCGGGTCCTGGTAGGGCTCCCGCACGAGGATGCCGGCGTCGACGAGGTTGCCGAGCCGGTCGGTGAGCACCTGGCGCGGGATGCCCGTGTGCTGACGGATGTCCTCGAACCGGCGGACGCCGATGAAGACCTCGCGCAGCACGACGAGGGTCCAGCGCTCGCCGAGCACCTGCATGGCGCGCACGAGCGAGCAGTTGTCGGTGGTGTAGTCGAGGACGGCGGGCCGGGGCACGGTGCCCACCCTACGACCTAGGTCTCGTTGACAGATGCAGGTCGGGGTGGTTGCCTGCGTCCATGACGCAGACCCAGCCCCACGCTGCCCCCATGGACGGTCTCGCCCAGCTGCGGGCGATGGCCGAGGGCCACCTGCCACCCGCCCCCGTGGCGGCCACCCTCGGCATGCGCGGCTTCGCGGTCTCGGAGACGGGCCGGGTCACGGTCGAGCTCGTGCCCGACCCGGCGCGCCACGACAACCCGCTGGGCACGGTGCACGGCGGCGTGCTCTCGACGCTGCTGGACACCGTCTGCGGCTGCGCGGTGCACGCGACGCTCGCCGCGGGGGAGACCTACACCTCGCTCGACCTGACGGTGAAGTTCCTGCGTCCCGCCACCGTGGCCTCCGGCGTGCTGCGGGCCGAGGGCACCGTGATCCAGCGCGGGCGACGCACCGCTCTCGCCGAGGGACGCCTCACCGACGCGGCTGGGCGCCTCGTCGCCTACGCGACGTCGAGCTGCATGATCTTCGCCTGACGACGGAACCGGAGCGGCTCCGCGGCCGTCCTAGGGTGGTACGACGTTGCCTGACGTCCCCGACCCAGGAGCTGATCTCGGATGTTCCTCCACCGCACCCTCCCGCTCTCCGCCCTCGCCGTCGGCCTGGTGCTCGCGCTCGGCGCCTGCGGCTCGGCAGACGACCCGGCCGAGCCGGGCGCCGCCGACTCGACCCCGCCGGACGCCACCGGGGGCACGCCCCAGAGCCCCTCGCTCTCCGACCCGTCCACGCTCAGCCCCTCGGACGGGTCGGGCTCGGACGACGGAGCCGACGAGGTGCTAGCAGGTGCCATCGCCGACCTCGCCGAGCGGGAGAGCGTCCCGTCCGGCGAGGTGGTGGTGGTGAGCGACGCCGCGGTCCAGTGGCGCAGCGGTGCCCTGGGGTGCCCGGAGCCCGGCATGACCTACACCCAGGCCATCACTCCCGGTCGGCAGATCCTGCTGGAGGTGGCCGGCGAGACGTTCGCCTACCACGCGGCGACGGACGGACCCGCGTCGTACTGCGTGAACCCCGAGGAGCCGGCCTCCGAGTGAGGTCGCTCAGGCCCGCAGCCGGGCGGCGAGCGGGCAGTCGAACGGGTCGCGCGCCCGCAGCCCGACGTTGTTGAGGTAGTCGATGACGATCAGGTACGACCGGACCAGGCCCACCTCGACGTACGGGATCCCGACGCGCGCGCAGTGGGCGCGCACGATCGGTCGGGCCCTGCGCAGGTTGCAGCGGGGCATGCTCGGGAAGAGGTGGTGCTCGATCTGGTAGTTGAGCCCGCCCATGAGCACGTCGACGACCGGGTTGCCATGGACGTTGCGTGACACCAGCACCTGGCGCCGCAGGAAGTCGAGCCGCATCCCCGGCGGCACGAGGGGCATGCCCTTGTGCGCGGGGGCGAAGGCCGCGCCCAGGCTGACCCCGAAGACCGCCATCTGCACGGCCAGGAAGGCGGCGGCCAGCCCGGGGGGCAGGAAGACGACCAGGACTGCGACGTACGCACCGAGCCGCGTGGCGACGAGCACGAGCTCGAGTCGGCGCCAGGGATGCGTCGCACCGCGATCGAGGCAGGACCGGATGCTCGCGACGTGCAGGTTGATGCCCTCGAGGGTGAGCAGGGGGAAGAACAGCCATCCCTGGTGGTCGGCGAACCAACGGGCGAACCCCGACCGCTCGGCGACGATCGTGGGGGTGAACGCGATCGCGCCGGCCGCGATGTCCGGGTCGTAGTCCTCCTCGTTGGGGGCGCGGTGGTGCTTGTTGTGCTTGCCGCGCCACCACGCGAAGCTCAGGCCGGCGAACGCGCCGGCCAGGATGCGGGCGCTCCACGCGTTCCACGTCGGGGACGCGAAGACCTGCCGGTGGGCGGCGTCGTGACCGAGGAAGCCGAACTGGGAGACGATGAGTCCGAGCGCGCCGGCGAGGAGCAGCTGGAACCACGAGTCCCCGAGCAGCGCGAACCCCACCCAGACGGCGACGAAAGCCGTGGTCGTGACGCCGATCTGGAGGGCGTAGTACCCCCGCCGCCGCTCGAGGAGCCCCGCCTCACGCACCTCGCGAGCGAGGTCGCCGTAGGTGCTGACGAACGGGTGGGTCGGTCGTGCGTGGGACTGCGAGGCCATGCTCGCCACCGCCTCGGCTCGCAACGGGAGCCGTGGCCTCGTCGACACGGGGTCCGTGTCCGACGGCCCGGCGGCCGCAGTCGTCCCTCGACTATATCCCCGGGTCCGGGGCGTCAGTCGGCGTCGCCGACGGCGATCGCCGCCGCCTCGCCCTCGCTGTGGCTGGCGGGGGCGCCGTGCAGGGCGCGGTTCACGGTGCGGGCGCCCGCGAGCGCCACGACCACGCCGACCGCGACGGCGGCCGCGCCGAACCAGAACGGCGCGTGCACGTCGACGTGCTCCGCGAGCTTCAGCGCGACGAACGGGCCGACGGCGCCGCCGGTGAACCGCACGAAGGAGTACGCCGCGGAGGCGACCGGCCGCTCCACCGGCGCGGCGCCCATGACGGCCTCCGTGACGAGCGTGTTGTTGACGCCGAGGAAGGCGCCCGCGAGCACGATGCCGACGGCCACCACGGCCTCGGTCTCGGCCAGCAGCGCCATGACGGCGAGGTCGAGCGCGAACAGCGCGAGGCAGGCGATCATCGCGGGCACGGTGCCGAAGCGCCGCTGCAGGCGGGGCGCCACCACGACCGACGTGACGGCGAGCAGCACGCCCCAGCCGAAGAAGGTCCAGCCGACCTGCATGATGTCGAAGGACGGCAGGGCGAACGGCCCGGCGGCCATGAGGGTGAAGAAGCCCAGGTTGTAGAAGACGGCGACGAGCGCGAGCAGCAGCAGGGCCGGGTGGCGCAGGGCGCGGAACGGGTCGGCGAGCGAGGTGCGGCGCCCGGTCGGCGGGGTCGCCGGCAGGAAGACCGCGGTCGCGGCGACGGCGATCGCCATCAGCACGGAGACACCGAAGAACGGGCCGCGCCACGAGATGCCGCCGAGCAGGCCGCCGAGGAGCGGCCCCGAGGCGATGCCCAGGCCGAGCGCCGCCTCGAAGAGGATGATCGCGCTGGCCAGGGAGCCCGTCGACGCGCTGACGATGGTGGAGAGCGCGGTCGCGATGAAGAGCGCGTTGCCGAGGCCCCAGCCCGCGCGGAAGCCGATGACGGCTCCGACCGAGCCGGACGATCCCGCCAGCGCGGCGAACACGATGATGAGCACGAGCCCGGCGAGCAGGGTCCGCTTGGCGCCGATGCGGCTCGACACCACGCCCGTGACGAGCATCGCGACGCCCATGACAGCCATGTAGCTCGTGAACAGCAGCGACACCTGGCTCGGCGTCGCCTCGAGCTGCGCGGCGATCTCCTTGAGGATGGGGTCGACGAGACCGATCCCCATGAAGGCGATGACGCAGGCGAACGCCACGGCCCACACCGCGCGCGGCTGGCGCCAGGGGGAGGCGGGGGGCTCGGCGGTCACCGGGGAGGTGGTGGGGGCTGCCGGGGAGGTCCGGGCGGCGAGGTCGGTCATGCGGTTCCTTCCGTGAGGGCGCGGAGCAGGTCGACCGCTCGCGCGAGGTCGTCGGGGGAGTGCCGGCCCGCGGCCAGCAGGCGGTCGCGCACGAGCGCGGCGTTGCGCCGGCGCTGGTCGGCGAGGGCGGTGCGGCCGGCCGGGGTGAGGTCGAGCAGCGTCGAGCGCGCGTCGTCGGGGTGCGGCGTGCGCTGCACCCAGCCCTGGCCGACGAGCCCCCGGACGGCCGCGGTGGCGGTCGGCTGCGAGGTGCCGTCGAGCTCGGCGACGCGACCGACCGTGAGCGGGCCGTGGTCGTCCAGCATGGCGAGCACCCGCAGCGTCGGCGCGACCTGCGGCGAGCTGCGCCGGACCTCGCGGACCAGGCGCCCGGCGGCCGTCACCAGCTCGCCCGCGAGGCGCGTGAGGTGGGCGTCGGTGGCGGGAGTGGGGGTCGGCACTCGTCCGACGTTACATAGTTCGACTATGCAAGTACATACGGCGCGTGTGTGACGATGCCGTCATGCCGACGTACGTCGCGTTCCTGCGCGCGATCAACCTGGGTCCCCGCAACAAGTACCCGATGGCCGAGCTGCGGGCCGCGCTCGAGAGCGCGGGCTTCACGGACGTCGCGACCCACATCCAGACCGGGAACGTGCGGCTCCGCACCCCCGCCCGCTCCGTCGCCCGCCTCACGGAGCGCCTCGAGGCCGCGGTCGCCGCCGACCGGGGGTTCCCGCTCGACGTCGTGGTGCTCACCCCGGCCGAGCTGGCCGCCGCCGCCGCGGGCGGGGAGGCGCGGCTGGCCGCCGTCGCGGCCGACGTGGGGGAGGAGCAGGTGCACGGCCAGTACGTCACGTTCCTCCGGGACCTGCCCGCGCCGGAGGCGGTGGAGCGCCTCGACGCCGTCGTCGAGCCGGAGCGTGCGCGGGTCTCGGTCGTCGATCGCGCCGTCCACCTCACGCTCCTCGAGGGCTACCAGCAGGCCCGGCTCGACAACAACCGGATCGAGAAGGTGCTCGGAGTGCGGGGCACGAACCGCAACCTGACGGTCGTGCGTCGGCTCGCGGCGGACTGGACCTGAGCGGCCGCCGGGGCCTCCTCCGACGTCGCTCGTAAATCCCTTGAGGGGCGCGGAGCAGCGGCGTACCGTCCTGTCTACACGGGAAAGGAGGTGGTCCGAAGAATGAGTTCTTTCAGGACGCGTGAGGTGGCTGCCCGCTAGCAGCTCCGCCGACGGCGTCGAGCCGCTGGCAATCCAAGGGCAGTCACCCGGCCCGCAGGTGCTCCGGACATGTCCGCCGGAGACGGTGCGAGGAGTCTCGACTCCACGCACCACGCCTGCGGGCCGTTCCCATTTCCGGCGAGGTGAGCGACTACGGTCGGCCCATGTCTCCCCGGCGGCCCATCGCGGAGCTCGTGGGCCCTGACGAGCTGCCCCGGGTGCTCGACCTGCTGGAGCTGGTCACCTCCGAGTCGGACCTCGACGAGGCGTTGAACGCCATCGTCGAGACCTCGTGCGACCTCACCGGTGCCGCCCACGGGGTGCTGGCCGTGCTCGACGCCGAGGGCCGCGTGCGGGACCTGCACGTCCACGGCTTGGACGACCACGAGGTCGACGCCATCGGCGACCTGTCGCCGCACCACCCCGAGATGGACCGCTTCATCAGGGTGCCGATCCGGCGCGGCGGGCGGTCGCTGGGCACGCTCTACCTGGGGGGCCGGCCCGGACCCGGCGCGTTCAGCCCCACCGACGAGCACGTGCTGGAGTGGCTCGCCGAGCGGGCCGCCCAGGTGCTCGCGCTCGCGGAGGCCCGCGCCCGTGCAGAACGCCGCGAGGAGTGGCTGAAGGTCTTCCAGCGCTCCGTCGAGCTGCTGGAACCCCCGATCGACCGTGGCGTCGCCCTCACGCACGTCGCCGAGCTGGTCGGCTGGATGTTCCAGGCCCGGGCCGTCGTGCTCGCCCACCTCGTCGACGACCGCATCGAGCTCGTCGCCGAGGACCCCGCGGCAGACCTGCCCGGCAAGCTCGGCGACCTCGCCGCCATGCGGGAGCGCCTGGCCCCCGGCACCCCGGTGCACACCGCGGTGAAGGCGGCCTTCACCGACCGCCGGGCGCGGGTGTCGCAGACCGGCCGCTCGACGGTGGTCGTCGTGCCGTTCCCGCTCCGGCTCACCGAGCGGCTCGTCATCGGTGTCGTCCTCCGCCGCGACGCGCACCCGCCCGACCAGGCCGAGCTCGAGCTCCTCACCTCCTTCGCGAACCACGCGACGACCTCCATCGACCGTCTCGAGGGCCTCGCGGAGCGCCAGGAGCTCATGGTGCTCGCCGACCGCGAGCGCATCGCACGGGACCTCCACGACGTGGTGATCCAGCGACTCTTCGCGACCGGCCTCCAGCTGCAGGGCCTGCGACGGCACCTGCCGACGGCCGAGCAGGCCCGGTTCGACGCGGTCGTGCGCGACCTCGACCAGACGATCCGCGACATCCGCACCACGATCTTCGAGCTGTCCCGGCTGCGGGGGCGCTCCCTGCGGGCGGAGGTGCGCCAGCTCGTGGCGGAGTACGCCGAGCCGCTCGGCTTCCGCGCGACCGTGGAGCTGCAGGGGCCGCTCGACACCACCGTGCCCGACCGGATCAGCGACTACCTGCTCGCGACGCTGCGCGAGGCGCTGTCCAACGTCGTGCGCCACGCTGCGGCGACCGCCGTGGAGGTCGGGCTCTCCGTCGGTGCGGACGGCGTGGCGCTGCGGGTCGCCGACGACGGGCGCGGCCTCGGCGCGCCGGGCGTCGAGAGCGGCCTGCTCAACGTGCGGCGACGGGCGCGGGACCTCGGCGGTGACGTGCGGATCACGGGCGCGCCGGGGGAGGGCACCACCCTCGAGTGGGTCGTGCCGCTGCCGGACTGAGAGAGCCGGGCCGCCGCGTCGTGCGGGGCCCGGCTCCCGGGGATGGTGCGGGGTTGCTCCCGGGCTCAGCCCAGCGGGTCGACCTCGGCGTGGTCGCCCACGCTGGCGGCCAGGCGTCCCAGGTGGTGACGAGCGTCGCCCAGGAGGTGGTCGAGCGTCGTGAGGTGGGCCGTGTAGCTGCCCACGCTGTACTCCGCCGTCATGCCGATGCCACCGTGGAGCTGGATGGCCTCCTGGCCGACCAGCCGCCCCGCCTTCGAGGCCTGGGCCCAGGCGCGGGCCGCGGCCGTGGACCGCTCCTCCGCGGACGTGCCGGGGTCGGCCTGCACCATCGCCGCCCACAGGGCGAGGCTGCGGGCGAGCTCGACCGCGACGTACAGGTCGGCGGCCCGGAACGTCAGCGCCTGGAAGCGCTTGAGCGGCACCCCGAACTGCTCGCGGCTGTTGAGGTAGCCCGCCGTCGTCTCGAGCGCCACCTGCATCGCGCCCACCGCCTGCTGCGCGGCGGCGACGCGGGCGCCGTCGTGCGCCGCGGCGATCGCCGTCGCCTGGTCCTGGCCGGCCTCGCCGAGCGGCGTCGCGACCGCTCCGTCGAACGTGATGCGTGCGGCGCGCGAGCCGTCCGGTGCGCGGTAGCCGCTGCGCGTGACGCCGTCGTCGTCCCCGGCCAGGGTGAACAGGCCGGTGCCCCCGTCGGGCAGGGCCGCGGAGACGACGAGCACGTCCGCCTCGGCCCCCTGCGGCACCGGCTCCTTGACGCCGGTCAGGCGCCAACCGCCGTCAGCCTCCTCGGCCCGCACGCCGGCAGCGGTCGACACCCAGCGGGCACCGGGCTCCGCGTGGGCGAGCGCCACGAGGGACTCGCCGGACGCGAGACCCCCCAGCAGCTCGGCGCGCTGCTCCGTCGTGCCGACCGCGGCCACGAGGCCGCCCGTGAGCACCACGGAGGTGAGGAACGGCTCGGGAGCGATGACGCGCCCGATCTCCTCGGCCACCACGGCGACCTCGACCGGCCCGGCGCCCATCCCGCCGTCGTCCTCCGTGAACGGCAGGCCGAGCAGGCCCATCTCTGCCATCTTCGACCACGTGTCGCGGTCGAAGCCGGGGGCGTCGGCGACGGTGCCCCGTCGTGTCTCGAAGTCCGCGTAGCGCTTGCGGAGCAGTCCTCGCGCGGCCTCGCGCAGCGCCTGCTGCTCCTCGTCGAGCTCGAAGTCCATCGTGCTGCCTCTCTCTACAGACCCAGGATGGTGCCGGCGATGATCTGGCGCTGCACCTCGTTGGAGCCGCCGTAGATCGACGCCTTCCGGAGGTTCAGGTAGGTCGGCGTGCTCCGCCGGGCCCACACCGGCAGGTCGCTGTCGGCGTCGCCGGTGCCGAACGCCAGGGCACCGGGCCCGGCGACGTCGACCACCAGCTCGGACACGGCCTGCTGCAGCTCGGTGCCCCGCAGCTTGAGCACGGAGCTCGCCGGGTGGGGCTTGCCGTCGGCGGAGTTGGCGACCACGCGGAGCGCGGTCAGCTCGAGCGCCATCAGCTCGTTCTCGAGCTCGGCGATGCGCACCGCGACGTGGGGGTCGTCGAGGAGCGTGCCGTCGCCCGAGCGCGTCGCGGCCGCCCACTCCTTGGCCTGGGCCAGGACGCGCTTCGTCGCGCCGACCGGGGCGACGCCCACCCGCTCGTTGCCGAGCAGGAACTTGGCCTGCGTCCAGCCCGAGTCGACGTCGCCCACGAGGTTCTCGCCGGGGACGCGCACGTCGGTGAACCACACCTCGTTGACCTCGTGGCCCCCGTCGATGAGCTCGATCGGGCGCACCTCCACGCCGGGCGAGCGCATGTCGATGAGCAGCATCGAGATGCCGGCCTGCTTCTTCACGTCGGGGTTGGTGCGCACGAGCGTGAAGATCCAGTCGCCCCACTGGCCCAGCGTCGTCCAGGTCTTCTGGCCGTTGACGATCCAGTCGTCGCCGTCGCGGACGGCCGCGGTGCGCAGCGAGGCGAGGTCGGAGCCGGCGCCGGGCTCCGAGAAGCCCTGGCTCCAGAAGATGTCGACGTTGGCCGTGGGCGGCAGGAAGCGCTCCTTCTGCTCCTGGCTGCCGAAGGTCGCGATGACCGGGCCGATCATCGAGGCGTTGAAGGCGAGCGGCGGCGGCACGCACGCGCGCTGCATCTCTTCGTGCCACAGGTGGCGCCGCAGCGGGCTCCAGTCCTTGCCGCCCCACTCCACGGGCCAGTGGGGGACCGCGAGGCCCGCGGCGTTGAGCGTGCGGTGCGTCTCGACGATCTGCTCCTTCGTGAGCTCACCGCGATCGCGCACCGTGGCCCGGACGCCCTCGTCCACCTCGGTGGTGAAGAACGTCCGGAGCTCGGCGCGGAACGCCTCGTCCTCCTCCGACAGCTGCAGCCGCATGGGACCTCCTCGTCGACCGGGCGCGTCTCGCCCCTGTGCCGCGGGTCACGTTACCCCCGGGTACCGACAGCGCCGTGTGACGACCCCCGCCCGGTGCCGTACAGTCCTCCGCCGAAGGGGAGTAGCCCGGCCGACGCGAGTCGGCAGGGGCGGTCGACATACTGGCGACCACGACGACGTGGGAGCCCGGCCGTCCCGCCCGAGCGACCGTGACGGAGACGTCCGGACCGCCCGCGGTGGACGAGACCTTCGACCAGTGATGCTGCTGGTCGAGGCCTCGCCCTGCCCGGCGGACGCTCTCGTCCAGCTCGACGAGAGGAACATCCCCATGACCATCGCCGAGGTCTTCGTCCTCGCCTTCGCCCTCGCCATGGACGCCGTCGCGGTCTCCGTCGCCCAGGGCATGCGCATGCGCCACCCCCGGTGGCGCGACGCGCTCCTCCTCGCCGGCGCGTTCGGCGTCTTCCAGGGCGTCATGCCCCTGGGCGGCTGGGTGCTGTCGTTCTGGTTCGCCGGCGTCGTCAGCGCCGTCGCCCCCTGGATCGCGTTCGCCCTCCTCGCCGTGCTGGGCGGGATGATGCTCCGCGAGGCGTTCTCCGACGACGAGGACGACGACGTGGCCGGGGCTGCCGGTGCGGCCGACCCGGCCGTCGGCGGAGGTACGCCGGGCGCGCGCGTCGCGACGTACCTGCCCCTCACGCTCGCCGTCGTGCTCCCGCTCGCCGTCGCCACCTCGATCGACGCCGCCGCCGTCGGCGTGACCTTCGGCGTGCTCAGCCTCGGCGTCGGGGAGGTGCTCGTGGCCGTCACGATCATCGGCGTCGTCACCTTCGCGCTCTCGCTCGCCGCCGTCTTCGTCGGCGCGCGCGTCGGCGAGCGGCTCGGGCAGTGGGCCGAGGTCGTGGGCGGCGTCATCCTGGTGCTGATCGGCCTGCGGATCCTGCTCGACCACCTCGGCCTGCGGATCCTGCTCGACCACCTCGGCGTGCTGGGCTGACGCTGGGCTGACGCTGGGCTGACGCGGGGCTGATGTCGGGCTGACCGGTCTGGACCGGCCGGTCCGTCCTCCGCGTTCCCAGGACGGTCGGCGCCTCCCTCCTCTTCACTGGGTCGGTCGATCAACCGAAGGTGGGGGACCTCGTGGAGCAGTACGACATGACGCGGCGGAACGGCCCGGCGCCCGCACGTGGGTTCTGGACCCGGCGCCGGACCGGCGTCGCCGCCGCCGTCGGAGCGTTCCTGCTCGGGGCGGTCGTCGGCACCGCGGGCGCCGGCACGGACGACGCTGCGCTGGCCGCCGCGGAGGCCGAGGGCCGGTCCGCCGCGGAGGCGTCCGCCGAGGACCGCCTCGCCGCGGCAGCCGATCAGGTCGCGACCCTGGAGTCGGAGGTCGAGGACGCGGTGGCGGACGCGGCGGCAGCGTCCGCGGAGCTGGCCACCGCCGAGCAGGAGGCGCAGGCCGCGGCGGAGGCCACCGTGGAGACCGCGGTCGCCGAGGCGCTCGCGGCGCAGCAGGCGGAGTCGGAGCTCGCGCAGGCCACGGCGGTCGAGGAGGCCGTGGCCGCCGCCCTGGCCTCGGCGGGGTCGCGCTCGGGTTCGTCCGGCGCGGGCTCGTCCGGCTCGGGTTCGTCCGGCACCGATCCCCACTTCGGGACGTGCGGGGAGGCGAACGCGAACGGCTACGGCGACTACGTGTCGGGCGTCGACCCCGAGTACGACTGGTACACGGACCGCGACAGCGACGGGATCGTCTGCGAGCGCTGACGCGAGCGTCGCGGCGAGCGGGGAGCGGGCGGGGCCGGACCCCGCGCGGAACGGGGACGTTGGTGCGTCTCGGATCGACCCTGCGGCGTCGCAGCCGCACAGTTCCGGGCGCGGGGCATCTCTCGCGGGGCCTCGCGTAGGGCAGGCCATTCGGGTGGTGGGGCGCCTCCGGGTCCGGGGCCTGTCGCGGCTGGTCGCGGAACGGGGACGTTGGTGCGTCCCGGATCGACCCTGCGGCGTCGCAGCCGCACAGTTCCGGGCGCGGGGCATCTCTCGCGGGGCCTCGCGTAGGGCAGGCCATTCGGGTGGTGGGGCGCCTCCGGGTCCGGGGCCTGTCGCGGCCGGTCGCGGAACGGGGACGTTGGTGCGTCCCGGATCGACCCTGCGGCGTCGCAGCCGCACACTTCCGGGCGCGGGCATCCCTCCCCCGAGACTCCGCGCGTAGCGGACCGGCGCGGTCCGGGTCCTCCCTGTGGACAGGGCCGTGCGGATTCGCGATGACGCCGCCATCATGGTTCGCGTGAGTGGACATCTCGGGAATGTCCGTCCGCAGCAGGCGACGCGTGCGACCGCGCCGGGCTGGCGCGATCCGCGGCTGTGGGTGGGACTGCTGATCGTCGCCGTCTCGGTCGTGGTCGGCGCGCGCGTGCTCGCGTCGGCCGACGACACCGTGGCGGTGTGGGCCGCGCGGGAGGACCTGCCGGCCGGTTCCGCGGTGGCGGCGGACGACCTCGTCGCCGTCGAGGTGAGGTTCCGCGACGGTGACCGGCTGGAGGAGTACGTCGCGGCTTCCGACCCACCCGACCCCGACGTCCGGCTGGACCGGGACGTGGGCGCCGGCGAGCTCCTGCCGTCGGCAGCGGTGGTGCCGGCGGACGAGTCCGACGTGCTGCACCTCCCCGTCACGGTCGAGCCCGGCCTCGTGCCGCCCGGGGTCGGTGTCGGCAGCATCGTCGACCTCTGGGTCGCCGGCAGCGACCTGCCCGCCGTGTCCGACGGGTCGGTCTCTGGGGAGCCGGGCGATCCCGGTGCCGGTGCCGGGACCGATGCCAGCTCCGCCTCCTCCGCCGCGCAGGACGGGGCCGTCCTCCTCCTCGAGGCCGTCCGTGTGGTCGAGGCTCCCGACGCGTCGACGCAGGTGGGTTCGGTGGCCGATCGGCAGCTGGTGCTCGCGGTGCCGGAGGAGCAGCGCGACGCGGTGCGCACCGCGGTCGCCGCGATGGCGGCCGGCACGGTCACGGTCGCGCAGCGGGGGTGACGGCGTGATCTGCGTGCTCGTCGTGGGGTCGGGAGCCGCGTGGGAACCGACCGCGCTCACCGCCTTGGCCTCCCGCACCGACGTGACCGTCCTCAAGCGGTGCGTCGACGTCAACGACCTCCTGGCCGCGGCGACCCTCGGGCAGGCCGACGTGGCGGTCGTCGGCCTCGACGCCCCGGGTCTCGACGCGGCCGCGGTGGAGCACCTGCGCCGCCACCGCGTGCGGGTGGTCGGCGTCGTCGACACGACCGCGAGCCCCGAGGCGGCGCGCGCCCACGCGCACCGCATCGGCGTGCGGGCGCTGGTGCCGGCCGGCTCCGGGGACGCGCTGCTGACGAGCGTGCTCGCACCGCCGTCGACCGACGCGCCCACCAGGCCCGGCGCCAGGCCTTCCACCGGGCCGGGCAGCCGGCCGAGCGACGCCACCGTCCCCCGCGGCCCCCGGCTGCCGTCGTCCGGGGGTCGCGCCGACGCGCCCGGTCACGATGCCCCCACGTGGCCAGGGCCGGCACCCGGCACACCTGGCACGTCCGGCGCACCGGGCACGCCCGGCGACCCCGGCGCCGCGGAGCAGTCCGTCGTCGGCGGTCGGGTCGTCGCCGTGTGGGGTCCGGCGGGCGCGCCGGGCCGCACGACGGTGGCCGTCGGGCTGGCGGCCGCGCTCGCGCGTCGCGGGCGATCGACGCTGCTCGTCGACGCCGACCCGTGGGGCGGCACGGTGGCGCAGGCGCTCGGCGTCCTCGACGACGTGTCCGGGTTGCTCGCCGCGGCGCGCGCCCATGCAGCCGGCGACCTCGAGACCGGGTGGCCGGGGCTCGTGCGCCAGGTGGAGCGGCACCTGCACCTCCTCACCGGCCTGCCGCGCCCCGACCGCTGGGCCGAGGTCGCGCCCGAGGTGCTCGAGGTGCTGCTGCCCGCGGCCGCCGTGGCCGGTGACGTCGTCGTCGACACCGGGTTCGGCATCGAGGGCGACGAGGCCGCCGACCTCGCGGGGCGGCCCGTGCGCGACGCGACGACCCAGGTGGCGTTGCAGACGGCCGACGTGGTGGCCGTGGTCGGCACCGCCGACCCCGTCGGTCTCACCCGCCTCGCGCGGGGACTGACCGACCTGCGGGAGCTCGAGGTCGCGGCGCCCGTGCACGTCGTCGTCAACCGCATGCGTCCCACGCTCGGGTGGTCGGAGGCCCAGGTGCGGGCCATGCTCACGGACGTGGCGCGCCCGGCGGCCGTGCACGTGCTGCCCGACGACGTGGCGGCGTGCGACCGGGCCCTCGTCACCGGTCGTCACCTGCTCGACGTCGGGGACGGCCCGTTGGCCCGTGGGGTGCGGGGGCTGGCGGACGCGCTGCTGCCCGGTCCGGGTGTCGCCGCGCGGACGACCACGCGTCGGCTACGCCGAGCCGGGCGGCAGCGCCGGGGTCAGGAGGCGAACAGCAGGTAGAGGCCACCGGCGGTGAAGGCGACCATCACGACGAGCATCGGGAGCTGTCCCGTCACCGTGTGCTGCTTCGGCAGGAGCGCCAGCGACCGGTCGTGCGCGGCCACCGCTCCGATGATGTGGCCGAGCACTACGGCACCGACCTGGATGAAGGCGAGGAGCCCGATGTTGTCGGTGAGGAAGTAGGACGGCTGCAGGTCGGCGGTGCCGAGCCAGTTGGCGCCCGTGCCGAGGGGGTCGCTCATGTAGATGACGACCTGCTGGCCGAACTCGAGCAGGTAGGTCACGTAGTGGGCCACGATGTAGCCCACGATGATCGGCACGATCGAGGGCGCCATCCGCGCCGGCAGGTCGCGCCGGGGCACCTCGCCCACGGCCGGCGTCGCCATCGCCGCGCCCGCCAGGAGCACCCCGACGATCCCGATCAGGGCGACGAGGGACACGTTGAGGATGAGGTCGGAGTCGATCGTCGTGTTGTTCATGAACTTCGCGAACGGGATGGACTCGCGGAACGAGTCGTAGGCCGTCGAGCCGAACAGCACGGCGACGACGGCGGCGAGCCCGGGGTCGGGCCGCAGGGTCGCGAGGTTGGCCAGCGGGCTGCGCACGACCAGCGTGCCGTCCTCGTCGCGGCCCCAGATCGAGACGTGGGCGACGAGGGTGGAGTAGGCCTCGAACGGGTCGCAGCGCTCGAAGAAGGTGTCGCCGAAGAGGGCGCCACCGACGAGCATCACCGCCAGGTACGCCGCGAGCCAGAGCCGCACGCTGCTCGTCGTGGTGCCGGACGCGCTCACGAGCTCGAGCCACACGAAGGCGAACAGCCCGAGGGCGGCCGGCCAGTAGCCCAGCCAGGGCGGCAGCTCCCGGGCTCCGACCGCGGGGTCGCTGCCGGCGATCCGCGCGAGCCCGGCGTGGATGGCCCGCGCCGGGTTCACCGCCCGGTAGAAGCGCCCGAAGAACACCGACGCGGGCACGATGCCGACCCACAGGAACACGTAGAACATGCCGAGGCCCGGGTTGGTGACGACGTCCCGGCCCGCGACGAGGGCGAAGAGCAGGTAGGCGAAGAACAGCACGCCCAGCAGGCGGAGGGCCAGGCGCGTCGCCGGGTGGTCCACGACCGTGCCGAGCCGCGCCACCGCACCGGCCCGCCAGGGCGCCATGCGGGTGGTGCCGGGCCGCTCCCCGTCGTACCGGGGCCGCCGCCAGGCCACCGCGAGCACGATGAACGAGGCGGTCAGGGCCAGGGCGGAGCCGATGACCACCGCCTCGAAGGGGATGGGGAGGTCGGCGGTGGCGCCGATGCCGCTGTGGGCGAGCACGGCGTCGCCGGGCCGCCCGCCGGCCGGACCCCCGAGCGGGTCGGTCGTCACGAGCGGACGTCGAGGCGGACGAGCAGGCGGTCCGGGTCGTGCAGCTCGATCTCGTAGCTGCCGACCTGGTCGATGGTCGTCGTGTGGTCGCTCGTGCCGGGCTGCGCCTCGATCGTGAACTCGGGGTTGGTGTGCCCGTGGATCTCGATCGGCACGTCGGTGGTGACGCGGAAGACGATCTGCTGGCCGACCGACGCCTCGACCCGCTCGGCGTCGGGGCTCACGGAGTCGCCGTCGACGGTGACTTCGATGACGAGGGCGTCGCTCGCGATGCTGCTCGACGGGGCCGTGCCCGGGGTGCTCGCCGACGAGGACGTCGCGCCCGGCTCGGGGCTGGGGCTGCTGGTGTCGCTGTCGTCGGCGCGGCCGCCGCAGGCGGCGACGGACAGCACGAGGAGGGCGGTGACCGCGGTGGTGGCGCACCGGCGCACGGCGGGTCTCATCAGTCGTCTCTTCCTTCGTCGAACCGGTGGCTCCGGACGGCCCGAGACGCCCGTCACCCCACTCTGTCAGAATCGCCTCCGAGGTTACGTACCGTCGTAACGCACCGGCAGGGAGGGTGGGTCTGTGACCGAGCGTCTGAGGTCCCGGGACATGACCATCCTGGCCACCGACTCCACCACGACGCCGCTCCACAACACGACGCTCGAGATCTTCGACCCGGGTGACTCGGGCTTCGACCACCCGCGCCTCGTCGAGCTGATCGCCGACCGGATCGCCTTCGTGCCGCGCTACCGCCAGCGCATCCTCACCGTGCCCGGCTCGGTGGCCAACCCGGTCTGGGTCGACGACCAACGCTTCGACCTCGGCTACCACGTGCGTCGCTCGGCGATCCCGCGGCCGGGTGGCATGGCCGAGCTGCTGGAGCTCGTCGCCCGCATCGTGTCGCGCCCGCTCGACCGCTCGCGGCCGCTGTGGGAGGTGTACTTCGTGGAGGGGCTCGCGGACGGGCGCGTCGCCGTGCTGTCGAAGTCCCACCAGATGCTGGTCGACGGGGTCGAGACCGTCGACATCGGCCAGGTCCTGCTCGACGCCCAGCCGGAGCCGAAGGTGATGGAGGCGGACGAGTGGCACGCGCGCCGTCGCCCCACCAACCCGGCGCTCGTCGCCGACGCCCTGCGGGAGTCGCTGACCTCGGGCGGCACGGTGCTCGCGACGGCCCGCACGGCGGGGGACGCCGTCGCGCGCCGCACGCTCGGCCTGCGGCGGCGGCTCACCGGGGTCGCGGGCCCGCTCGCCCGCCTCGGCGGCCCGCTGGCCGCCCCGCCGCCGGTCGCCGAGTCGCCCATCACGCCCGCCACGCTGAGCCAGCAGCGCCGGGTCGTCGGCGTCCGCACGAGCCTCGCCGACCACCGACGCGTGCGCGAGGTGCACGGCGGCACGGTCAACGACGTCGTGCTGGCCACGGTCGCGGGCGCGCTCCGCACGTGGCTGATGGCGCGCGACCAGCGGATCGGGCCCTCGCGCCGGGTGCGGGCGCTCGTGCCGATGTCGGTGATCGACGACGAGCTCGAGGCCACCTCGCTCGGCACCCAGATCCAGGGCCACCTCGTCGACCTGCCGATCGGTGAGCCCAGCCCCGTGGTGCGGCTCCACCAGGTGTCGTACTCGTTCAAGGCCCACAGCGAGACCGGCCGCGCGGTGGCGGCGAACCGGCTGGCCGGCATCGCCGGGTTCGCGCCGACGACCTTCCACGCCCTGGGGTCGCGGGTGGCTCTCGCCGAGCTGCGCAGCAAGCGGTTCCAGGTGACGGTGACGAACGTGCCGGGGCCGCAGTTCCCGCTGTACGCGGCGGGCGCGCGGATGCTCGAGACCTACCCGGTGCCGCCGCTGCTCCCGCGGCACGCGCTCGCGATCGGGGTGACGTCCTACGACGGTCACGTCCACTACGGCGTGACGGGCGACCGCGACGCGATCACCGACCTCGAGCTGTTCGGGCAGTGCCTCACCGACGCGCTCGACGAGCTGCTCGACACGACCGACGAGTCCCGTCGCCGCGCGCCGCGGGGGCGCACGGGGAGCCGTCGGGCCGACCGAGGGACGGAGGCCGGTCGATGACCGTGCGTGTGTACGTGCCGGTGACCTCGGGCCAGCTCGCCCGGGTCGTCGCCGAGGGGCGCCTCGACGGGCCGTTCCGGGCCCACGCGGTCACGGCCGCGCTGCAGGAGGCGTGGCCGGAGGCCGAGGACGAGGAGTGGGAGTACGCCGCGCAGGCGGCCGCCGGTGTCGCCTCGCTCGCCGCGCGCGGCGAGGGCGACGTGCCGCGCCGCCTGGTGCTCGCCGCCGACGTGCCCGACGTTCGCCCCGCGGGCGACGAGACCGAGCCGACGCTCGTCGAGGTCGACGCCGACCTGCCCTGGAAGCGCATCGCGTCGGCCCACGTGGACGTCGAGGACCTGAGCCCGGCGGTCGTCGCGGCGTACCTCTCCGACGAGGAGCTGCCCGACGTCGTCGACGGCGTCGAGCTCGACCACGACCTGGCGTGGTTTGCGACGCAGGAGATCCGCACGCTCGTGTAGGTCCGGTTGAGCCCTGACCGGGGTCCTGCGACGATCGACGGCATGGACGCGATCACGACGCCGCCCGCCCCCGTGAACGAGCCGAACCTCCACTACGCCCCCGGCGCCCCCGAACGCCTCGCGCTGCTCGAGGAGATCGAGCGCCAGGAGTCCGAGCGCCGCGACCTGCGGGCGTACGTCGGGGGGTGGCGCACCGGCGGCGGCCCCGAGGTCGACGTGGTCCAGCCCCACGACCACGCCCACGTGCTCGGCACGTTCCGCTCCGCCGCGCGCGCGGACGCGGAGGCCGCCGTAGCCGCCGCCCGCGAGGCCGCCCCCGGCTGGCGGGCGCTGTCGTTCGACGACCGGGCCGCGGTGATCCTCCGCGCCGCGGAGCTCCTCGCCGGCCCCTGGCGCCAGCGCCTCAACGCCGCCACCGTGCTCGGCCAGTCGAAGACGGCGTTCCAGGCCGAGATCGACGCCGCGTGCGAGCTCATCGACTTCTGGCGCTTCAACGTGCACTACGGCCGGCAGATCCTCACGGAGCAGCCGATCGCCAACGCGCCGGGGATCTGGAACCGCACCGACCACCGGCCGCTCGAGGGGTTCGTCTACGCGATCACGCCCTTCAACTTCACGGCGATCGCGGGCAACCTGCCGACCGCCCCGGCCCTCATGGGCAACACCGTCATCTGGAAGCCGTCGCCGACGCAGCAGCTCGCCGCCTCGCTCACGATGGAGCTCCTCGAGGAGGCCGGGCTGCCGCCGGGCGTCATCTCGATGCTGCCGGGCGACGGGATCGAGGTGTCCGACGTCGTGCTGCCGCACCCGGACCTCGCGGGCATCCACTTCACGGGATCCACGCCGACGTTCCAGCACCTGTGGCGCACGGTGGGGGAGAACATCGCCGGCTACCGGTCCTACCCCCGCCTCGTCGGCGAGACCGGCGGCAAGGACTTCGTGCTGGCGCTGCCGTCGGCCGACCCCGACGCGGTCCGCACCGCGCTCGTCCGCGGCGCGTTCGAGTATGCGGGCCAGAAGTGCTCCGCCGCGTCCCGGGCGTACGTCGCGCGCTCCATCTGGGAGCGGATCCGCGAGCAGCTCGTCGCCGACGTGGACGGCCTCGCCGTGGGCGACCCGACCGACCTGTCGAACTTCCTCGGTGCCGTCATCGACGACCGGTCCTTCGCCAAGCAGAAGGCGGCGATCGACCGGGCGCACGCGACTCCCGGCCTCGAGGTGGTCGCCGGCGGCACGTACGACGACAGCACCGGGTGGTTCGTGCGCCCGACCCTCGTCGTGGCGGACGACCCGACCGACGAGATGTTCCGCACCGAGTACTTCGGGCCGGTCCTCGTCCTGCACGTCTTCGACGACGCCGACGCCGAGCGGGTGACGGAGCAGCTCGAGGGGTTCGCGCCGTACGCGCTGACGGGCGCGGTGTTCGCCCGTGACCCCCGCGAGGTGGCCCGCGCGAGCGCCACCCTGCGGTTCGCGGCCGGCAACTTCTACGTCAACGACAAGCCCACCGGGGCGGTCGTCGGGCAGCAGCCGTTCGGCGGCGGTCGCGCGTCGGGCACCAACGACAAGGCGGGGGCCGCGTCCAACCTGCTGCGCTGGACGAGCCCCCGCTCCATCAAGGAGACGTTCGTGCCGCCGACGGACCACCGCTACCCCCACCAGGGGTGAGCGGGGCCGCGCCGGCCGGCACGCGGGTCAGCGGGCGAGCCAGGCGCGGCCGGCGCGGTTCTCGGCCTTGAGGGCCTTGACGAGCATCTCGCCGATGAGGCCCTCGATCTTGCCGCCGACGAGCGGGATCGAGACCTTGATCTCGAGGTCGACGGTCTCGACCGTGCCGCCGTCCACGCTCTTCAGCGTGGCGGTGCCCTTCATGTCCCCGGGCTTGCCGGGGATGGTGACGTGCACGTCGGCCTGGTCGCCGGTCCACGTCTCGCGCTGGTCGATGACGATCTCGTCGCCGACGAACTTCTTCGCGAACGAGGGGATCCCGTTCGCCGGCTGCACCGTCTCGAGGTGCACCGTCGTGCCCTGGATGTCGACGGTGGAGCGGAGGGCCCGCTGCTCGGTCGCGACGGTGCGTCGGAACTCCTCGTCGAGGAGCATCGCGCGGACGTCCTCGATCGGGGCGTCGTAGGTGAGGTCGTGGGAGATGCGCTTCGCCATGGGCGTCATCATGGCGCACCGTCCCCAGCCCCGTCCCCAGCCCTGTCCCCGGCGGCGTCCCCAGCCCGGGGCGCATCCCTTGTCCGGGCTCGTCGGGCCCCCCTAGGGTCGCAGGGTGGCGACGACCCTGGACGGCAGGAACCTCGACCGGAGCAAGACCGACCTGGTGACGGAGGCTGCCGACCACGCCCGGTCGCGGTGCGCCGCGCTCGGCGTGGATCCGGGGGACGTGGGGGCCCTCATGACGGCGTACTTCCGCCACGTCGCGCCCGAGGACATCCTCGACCGCTCCCCGGCGGACCTCTACGGGGCGTTCGCCTCCCACCGCCGCCTCGCCCAGACCCGCGCCGCAGGCGCGGCGGTCGTGCGCGTGAGCACCCCCGCGGCGGCCGAGAACGGGTGGACCGCGGGCGGCCACACCGTGGTCGAGGTCGTCACCGACGACATGCCGTTCCTCGTCGACAGCGTGACGATGGAGCTCGACCGCCAGGGCCGTGACGTCCACGTCGTGCTCCACCCCCAGCTGCTCGTTCGGCGGGACGCCTCGGGCGAGCTCCTCGACGTGCGGGCCGTCGAGGAGGGCACCGCGCCGGCGCCGGGGCAGGACGAGGTGGCGACGGACGCCGAGGCCCTGCGCGAGTCGTGGATCCACGTCGAGATCGGCCGCCTCGCGACGGACGACGGCGCCGACGACCCCGAGGAGATCCGTGCCGCGGTGCTCGGCGTGCTCGCCGACGTGCGCGCCGCGGTCGCCGACTGGCCCGCGATGCGCGGCGCCGTGGAGCAGGTGGTGGCGGACCTGCGCGAGCGGCCGGAGGAGACGGCCCCCGGTGTCGACGCCGCCGAGGTGCGCCGTGGCGCCGACCTGCTGGCCTGGCTCGCCGACGACCACTTCACGCTCCTCGGCTACCGGGAGTACGTGCTCGACGCCGACACCCTCGAGGTGGTGCCGGGCACGGGACTCGGCATCCTGCGCGAGCAGTCGCCGGACGACCCGCCGCCGCACCGCGTCGCAGGCGCCTCCGGCCGGCTCACCGACGAGGTGCGGGCACGCCTGCGCGAGCCCCACCTGCTGGTCCTGGCCAAGGCCAACTCGCGGGCCACCGTGCACCGTCCGGCCTACCTCGACTACGTGGGGGTGAAGACCTTCGCGCCCGACGGCTCGGTCACGGGCGAGCGCCGCATCCTCGGGTTGTTCTCCTCCGCGGCGTACACGGAGTCCCTCACCCGCATCCCGCTGCTGCGCGACAAGGCGCAGGCGGTGCTCGACGGCCTCGGCTTCGCGCCGTCGAGCCACGCGGGCAAGGCGCTCCTCGACACCCTCGAGAACTTCCCGCGCGACGAGCTGTTCCAGACGCCGGTCGCGGAGCTGACGCCGATCGCGCAGGCGGTGATGTACGCGCGGGAGCGGCGCCGTGCCCTGCGCCTGTTCGTGCGGCGCGACACCTACGGGCGCTACCTGTCGGTGCTCGTCTACCTGCCCCACGACCGGTACTCCACGACGGTCCGGGAGCGCTTCACGGCGGTGCTGCGGCATCGGCTCGACGCGGGCGGCATCGAGTACGCGGTGCGGCTCTCCGACGCCGCCATGGTGCGCGTGCACTTCGTGGTCCGGCCCCGGGAGGGCATCGCGGTGGCGCCCAGCGACGCCGCGCTGGTCGCCGACCTCGAGCACCGCTTCGACGAGGCCGCCCGCTCGTGGCGTGACGACCTGCGGGCCGCGCTGATCGCGAGCCACGGCGAGGTCGACGGCGCGAAGCTGGCCCGCCGCTACTCCCAGGCGTTCCCGGAGGCCTACAAGGAGGACTTCGACGCCCGCACGGCCGCCTCCGACATCGGTCGTCTCGAGCAGGTACGCCGCGAGGCCGCCACCCACGGCGGCGTCGACGTCGCGCTGCACCAGCCCGTGGACGCGCCCCCGGGTGAGGCACTGCTGAAGATCTTCCGCGTCGGGCCGCCGATCTCGCTGTCCACGGTGCTGCCGATGATCTCCTCGATGGGCGTCGAGGTGCTCGACGAGCGGCCCTACGAGCTGGAGGGCCTCGAGGAGCCGTCGTGGGTCTACGAGTTCGCGCTCCGCCACGACGGCCCGGTGCCGTCGGAGGCGGTGGAGCTGTTCGGCAGCGCCCTGCGTGCGGTGTGGGACGGTCACGCCGAGGTGGACCGCTTCAACGCCCTCGTGCTCGGCGGCGGCCTCACCTGGCGGCAGGTGAGCGTGCTGCGCGCCTACGGCCGCTACATGCGTCAGGGCGCCTCCCCGTTCTCGACCGGCTCGATGGCGGACGCCCTGGCGGCCAACCTCGACATCACGCGCCTGCTCGTGGCGCTCTTCGAGGCGCGGTTCGACCCGGACGCGGACGACGCGTCCCGCGAGGAGACGCAGGGCCGTCTGGTCGAGCGCATCACCTCGGCGCTCGAGGAGGTCGTCTCCCTCGACCACGACCGGATCCTGCGGGCCTACCTCACCCACGTGCGGGCCACGCTGCGCACCAACTTCTTCCAGCAGCCCGACGCGGGGGGCGTGCGGTCCCACCTCGCCCTCAAGCTGCGACCCTCGGCGATCCCCGACCTGCCCGCGCCGCGGCCGGCGTTCGAGATCTTCGTGTACTCGCCCCGGGTCGAGGGCGTGCACCTGCGCTTCGGCTCGGTGGCGCGCGGCGGCCTGCGGTGGTCCGACCGGCGCGACGACTTCCGCACCGAGGTGCTGGGGCTCGTCAAGGCCCAGATGGTCAAGAACACGGTCATCGTCCCGGTGGGCGCGAAGGGCGGGTTCTACGCCAAGCGCCTGCCCGACCCCAGCGACCGCGAGGCGTGGATGGCCGAGGGGGTGGCGGCGTACCGCACCTTCATCTCCGGCCTGCTCGACGTCACCGACAACCTCGTCGAGTCGTCCGAGGGGCGCACGGTGGTGCCGCCGCAGCGGGTGGTGCGCCACGACGGCGACGACACCTACCTCGTCGTGGCCGCGGACAAGGGCACGGCGACGTTCTCCGACATCGCCAACGGCCTCTCGGCCGACTACGACTTCTGGCTCGGCGACGCGTTCGCCTCGGGCGGTTCGGTGGGCTACGACCACAAGGCCATGGGCATCACCGCCCGCGGCGCCTGGGTCTCGGTCCAGCGCCACTTCCGCGAGCTCGGCCTCGACACGCAGCGCGAGGACTTCACCGTGGTCGGCATCGGTGACATGTCGGGCGACGTGTTCGGCAACGGCATGCTGTGCTCGCCCCACATCCGCCTGGTGGCCGCCTTCGACCACCGCGACGTCTTCCTCGACCCGGATCCGGACCCGACCGCGTCGTACGAGGAGCGGGAGCGCCTCTTCCGCCTGCCGCGCTCGTCGTGGCGCGACTACGACCGCACGAAGATCTCGGCGGGTGGCGGGGTGCATCCCCGCACCGCGAAGTCGATCCCCGTCACCGAGCAGGTACGCCGCGTGCTCGGCCTCGCCGACGACGTCACCTCCCTGCCGCCCAACGACCTGCTCCGCGCCATCCTCAGGGCGCCCGCAGACCTGCTGTGGAACGGCGGCATCGGCACCTACGTGAAGGCCGCCCACGAGTCGCACGCGGACGCGGGCGACAAGGCCAACGACGGGATCCGCGTGAACGGCGGGGACCTGCGGGTGCGCGTCGTCGGGGAGGGCGGCAACCTCGGCCTGACGCAGGGCGGTCGGATCGAGCTCGCCCGCAACGGTGGGCGGCTCAACACGGACTTCATCGACAACTCGGCCGGTGTGGACACGTCCGACCGCGAGGTCAACATCAAGATCCTCCTCGACCGGGTGGTCGCCGCGGGTGACCTGACGGGCAAGCAGCGCAACGAGCTGCTGGCGTCGATGACCGACGAGGTCGCGGCGCTCGTGCTCCGGGACAACGACCAGCAGAACCGGGCGCTCGCCAACGCGGACGCCAACGCACCGGCCCTGCTGCACGTGCACGAGCGTTGGATGCGGCGCCTCGAGGGCGACGGCGTGTTCGACCGTGCGCTCGAGGGACTGCCGGACCGCGCGGAGGTGCGTCGCCGCCTCGAGGCGGGGGAGGGGCTGAGCCTGCCGGAGCTGGCGGTGCTCATGAGCTGGACGAAGATCGTGCTGGCCGACGAGCTGCTGGAGTCCGACCTGCCTGACGACCCCTACCTGCGGGGGTTGCTCTACAGCTACTTCCCCACGCCGATGCGCCACCGGTTCCGCGCCCAGATGGACGCCCACCCGCTGCGCCGCGAGATCGTCGTGACGGCCGTGGTCAACCACCTCGTCAACACCGCGGGCATGACCTTCTGGCCCCGGCTGGCCGACGAGACGGGGGCGAGCCCGGCCGAGCTCGCGCGGGCGCACTTCATCGCGGAGGAGATCTTCGGCGCCGTCGCGCTCCGCCGTGAGATCGAGGCGCTCGACAACCGGCTGGACGCCGCCGTGCAGACCCGCATGCGCATCGAGCTGCGCACCCTCGTCGAGCGCGCGGCCCGTTGGCTCGTGCTGCGCCGCTCCGACCGCGGGGCGGAGGGCGTCGTCGACTTCTTCGGCGAGCGCATCCAGCAGGTGCTCGCGGGCGACCCCGGGCTGGCCGGGCTGCTCAGCGGGCGGGACCTCGCGGCGTACGAGCAGCGCCGCGACGCGCTCCTGGAGGGCGAGGTGCCGCGCGACCTGGCGGAGCGGATCGCGGCGCTCCCGCCGTCGTACGCGCTCCTCTCGGTCGTCGAGACCGCCGCCTCGGAGGACCTGCCGGCCGAGACGGTGGCCCGGGTGCACTTCGCGCTCGGCGAGCGGCTCGGGCTCTCGAGCCTGCTGGCGCGCATCCTGGCGCTCCCGCGCTCCGACCGCTGGGAGACGACGGCGCGGGCCGCGCTGCGCGACGACCTCCACGCCGTGCACGCGCTGCTGACCGGCCAGGCGCTCGCCGTGTCGTCCGACGACGACCCGGCACCGGTGCGGGTGGCGACCTGGGAGGAGACCCAGCCGCAGGTCGTGGCCCGTGCGGCGAGCACCCTGGAGGAGGTCTGCGCGGAGGAGCCCGACCTCGCCCGGCTCTCGGTCGGCATGCGCGTCGTGCGCGGCCTCGTCGCGTCGCCGAGCGGCGGGGCGGACGTGGCCTGAGGCCGGTCGGCCTGGTCCGTGGCCCGAACTGGGACGTTGGTGCGCCCCGGGCTGGTCGGGACCGGCCCCATCCGCACATTTCGGGCAGCAGAAGTGCGGCCAGGGCGCGGCCCGAACCGGGCCGGGCCCGGGCCGGCCTGGCGAGGCGTGGAACTGGGACGTCGGTGCGTCCCCGACTCGCTACGACATGCCCCATCCGCACATTTCTTGCGGCGGCGGCGGCGGGAGCGGCGCGGGCGACGGAGCCGGACAGCGGACCGGCTCGAGCTCAGCGCCCCTCGAACCTCGGCGCGCGCTTCTCCACGAAGGCCGTCATGCCCTCGGCGGTGTCGGCGGTGCGGAACAGGGTGAGCTGGCCGAGGTTCTCGCGCTCCATGGCCGACTCGAGCTCGACGAGGGTCGCGGCGTTGACCGCCTTCTTGGTGGCCGCGTACGCCAGGGGCGCCCCCGCGGCGAGCGTCGCCGTCAGGTGCGCGACGGCCGCCGCGAAGGCGTCGGCGGGCGCGAGGTGGCTGACGAGGCCCGCGGCGTGGGCGTCGGCGGCCGGGAGCCGCTCGCCGAGGAGCACCATCCGCATCGCCCGAGCGCGGCCGACGGCGGCCGCGATGGTCGCGCTGGCCCCGCCGTCCGGCATCAGCCCGATCCGGGCGAAGGTGAACGCGAAGGACGCGTCGCTCGAGGTCACCTGCAGGTCGCAGGCCAGCGCGAGGGACGCGCCGACGCCCGCGGCGACGCCGTTGACCGCCGCGACCACGGGCTTGTCGAGGCGGGTGACGGCGCGGACGAGACGGTTGGCGCGGTGCACCGCCTCGTCGTCGAACGCGTCCAGGGGCGAGGCCCCGGCGAGCGCGGCACCCGAGCTGAAGGCCTTCCCGCGGCCGGTGAGCACCACCACGCGCACGTCGTCGCGGCCGACCGCTCGCTCGAGGGTCGCGGCGGTCGACTCGACCATCGCGGCGTCGAGCGCGTTGTAGGACTCCGGCCGGTCGAAGGTGACCGTGAGGACGCCCCGGGCGTCGAGGTCGACCTCGACGCCCGGGGCGCGGACGATCCACTCAGCGGACAAGGGACACCCCGGCGTCCTGCATCGCGGCGAGGGCAGCGTCGGTGCTCTCCGGTGCGACCCCGGCCGTCAGCCCGGTCAGCACCCGCACGGAGAAGTGCTCGCGCACCGCGTCGAGCACGGTGGCCCGGACGCAGTGGTCGGTCGCGATCCCGCAGACGTCGACCTCGTTGATGCCCCGGGCCCGCAGCCAGTCCACGAGGGTCGTGCCGTCGTCGGCGGCTCCCTCGAAGCCGGAGTACGCCGCGTCGTACTGGCCCTTGAGGAACACCGCCTCCACCGCGGAGGTGTCGAGCTCGGGGTGGAACTCCTCGCCGCGGGTGCCGACCTCGCAGTGCACGGGCCAGGAGTCGACGAAGTCGGGGTCGTCCGACCAGTGCGCGCCGGGGTCGATGTGGTGGTCCTTGGTGGCGACCACGGCGGCGTAGCCGTGGTCGCCGGCCAGCAGCGCGGAGACGCCGGCGGCGACGGCCGCGCCGCCGCTGACGGCCAGCGAGCCGCCTTCGCAGAAGTCGTTCTGCACGTCGACGACGATGAGTGCTCGGGTCATGGTGTCCAGCCTTCCAGACGGTGGGGTGGGATGTTCAGGACTGGTAGACGGTCGGGAGCAGCGGCTCGCCGCGCGTCATCGAGCGGGCCGCCAGCGGCAGCTCGGCGAACGCGGCGGCGTGGCGCTCGCGCGCGGCCTCGAGCGTCTCGCGGCCGACGATCTCGCCGCCGACGACGAGGTCGCGGTGCAGGGGACGGTCCGTCGTGCCGTCGCCGGGCTCGGGGTCGGCGTCGACCGCGATCACCTCGGCGACCGCGACGCCGTCGGAGAGCCGGCGCACCGCACGCTTGCTGCCGCCGACCGAGAGCTTGTTGGTGCTCTTCTTGGCGACCGGGACCATGCGGCCCTCGTCGTCCTCGCGGGCGACGAGCTTGTAGACGAAGGCGCTCGTGGGGTGGCCCGAGCCGGTGACGAGGCGGGTGCCCACGCCGTACCCGTCCACCGGTGCCGAGGCCAGCGACGCGATGGCGAACTCGTCGAGGTCGCTCGTGACGATGATGCGGGTGTCGCGGGCCCCGAGGGAGTCGAGCTGCTCGCGCACCTCGACCGCCAGGGCCCCGAGGTCGCCCGAGTCGAGACGCACGGCGCCCAGCTCCGGACCGGCGACCTCGACGGCGAGGCGCACGGCCTCCGCCACGTCGTAGGTGTCGACGAGCAGGGACGTGCCGGCGCCGAGGCTCGAGACCTGGGCGCGAAACGCGTCGGCCTCGGTGTCGTGGAGGAGCGTGAAGGCGTGCGCCGAGGTGCCCGTGCTCGGCACGCCGTAGCGCTGCCGGGCCGCCAGGTTGCTCGTGGCGCCGAACCCGGCGACGTACGCCGCGCGTGCGGCCGCCACCGCGGCCTCCTCGTGGGTGCGCCGCGAGCCCATGTCGATGCACGGGCGCCCGCCGGCCACGGCGATCATGCGCGACGCGGCGCTGGCGATGGCGGAGTCGTGGTTGTAGATCGAGAGCAGCACGGTCTCGAGGAGGACGGCCTCGGCGAACGTCGACTCGACCACGAGGAGGGGGGAGCCGGGGAAGTAGGCCTCGCCCTCGCCGTACCCCCGGACGTCGCCGGAGAACCGGTAGTCGGCCAGCCACGCGAGCGTCGTGTCGTCGACGACGCGCTCGTCGGCGAGGAAGTCGAGCGTGGCGGTGTCGAAGCGGAACGCCTCGATCGCCTCCAGCGCGCGGCCCACGCCGGCGACGACGCCGTAGCGGCGACCCTCCGGCAGCTTGCGCCCGAACAGCTCGAAGACGGAGCGGCGGTGCGCCGTGCCGGAGGCGAGCGCGGCCTGGAGCATCGTGAGCTCGTAGTGGTCCGTCAGCAGCGCGGTGGCCGGCGCCTCAGTAATAGTCATGATGACAATATAAGGGGTGGGGTGTCACCCCGCAAGGGTGTCCCCGCCGCTGTGTCACGATGGGCGCGTGTCTGCTGCCAGCCCCGTCGAGGTCGAGCCGACGCTCACCCCGGACGACTCGCCGATGCTCGCGAGCCCGTGGGTCACGATCGTCTGGGACGACCCGGTCAACCTGATGAGCTACGTCACCTTCGTGTTCCGCACCTACTTCGGCTACACCACCGAGCACGCCGAGGAGCTGATGCTCCAGGTGCACAACGACGGCAAGTCGGTGGTGTCCACCGGGAGCCGGGAGGCCATGGAGCGCGACGTGCAGGCGATGCACGAGTACGGGCTGTGGGCCACCATGGAGCGCGCCGAGTGAGCGGGTTCACCCGGCACCGTCGCAGCGGACGCGTCATCGCCGCGTTCACCGGCTTCGAGGCCGACCTGCTGCGCTCCCTGGCCGGACAGCTGGTCGAGCTGCTGCGCAACGAGGCCGCCGCGCCCCGCGACCCGGTCGACCCGCTGGAGGCGATGTTCGACTTCGACGGTCCGACGACCGCGCCGGAGGACCCCGTGCTCGCGCGGCTCTTCCCCACGGCGTACCAGCACGACGAGGAGGCGGCGGCCGAGTTCCGGCGCTTCACCGAGGGGCACCTCCGTGACGGCAAGTCGGCCGCGGCCTGCCGCATCATCGAGGACCTCGAGGAGGCGGGCCTCCCCGACGAGCTCGGTGAGGACGGCCTCATGATCGACGTCGAGCTCACCGAGGACGTCGCCGTGACCTGGATGCGCTCGTTCACCGACATCCGCCTCGCCCTTGCGACGCGGCTCGGCATCGAGGACGGCGACGAGGCCCGGTGGATGGCCCTGCCCGACGACGACCCGCGGGCCCAGGCGCACGACATCTACGAGTGGGTCGGCTACCTGCAGGAGACGCTCGTCGGCGCGCTGACGCGCTGAGGGCGGCTCGACCCCTCAGGCCGAGGGTGCTTCGATGGGTGGCATGCGCCTGTTGCGATCCGCTCGTGCCACCGCCCTGGGCCTCGGGGTCGGGCTCGTGCTCGCGTCGACCGCCGCGTGCAGCGGCTCCGACCCCGACGACGCGGCCGACCCGACCTCCTCCGCGCCCCCGGAGTCCACCACGACCTCGGACCCGGCCGAGCCCTCCGGCACGACGGAGCCCACCGAGAGCAGCGGCACCCCCGAGGCCGAGCCGCCCGACACCGCCTCGACCGGCGAGGCCCTCCCGCCCGTGGACGGGCAGCCATGCTCCGCGGACGTCACGCTGAGCGGCGCCGTCGAGTCCAGCTGGGAGGGTGAGGGCGTCGTCGCCGAGGGCGGGGCCTACGGGCCGACCGTCACCTACCAGTCGACCCACGAGGACCACGGCGTCACGCTCGTCGCGGCCGGTGAGGGGTTCGACGCGGCGGCGTACCTGACCTCCGGGGGAGCGTTCTTCGGCTCGGTCCCCGGCGGCGACGGCGTCGAGATCGACCCGGCGGGCGGCGGAGCCCAGGTGGACGTCGAGCTCGTCGCTCCCGAGCTCGAGGGCGACCCGGTGCGCCTCGTCGCGACCTTCACCTGCTGATGCCGGTCCCCGACTTCATCGCGGCGCTCCGCGAGCGCATCGGCACGGCCGAGCTGTGGCTGCCGGGCGTCACCGCCGTGGTGGTGCGTCCCGGGAACGGTCCCGGCGCAGCGGCCCGCGAGGTGCTGCTCGTGCGCCGCTCCGACAACGGCGCGTGGACCCCGGTCACCGGCATCTGCGACCCGGGCGAGGAGCCCGCCGTCACCGCGCGGCGCGAGGCCCTCGAGGAGACCGGTGTCGAGATCGTCGTCGACCGGCTCGCGCTCGTGCGCACGACGGGCCTCGTGGTCTATCCCAACGGCGACCGCAACCGCTACCTCGACCACACCTTCGCGTGCCGGTGGGTCGCGGGGGAGGCGTACGTCGCGGACGACGAGTCCTCCGAGGTCGGCTGGTTCGCGCTCGACGCGCTGCCGCCGATGAGCGACGAGATGCGCGAGCGGATCGACGCCGGCGCCAGCGACGAGACCGCGACGCGGTTCGTGCGCTGAGGGGGGCTGACACTTTCCCCGGTCGACCGGGGAATGTGTCGCCCCTCAGTAGCCCGCGAACGCGTCGGTCCGCACCTTCGCGGCGCGTCGGCGCAGGCCGCCGCGCAGGGCGGCGACCATGGCCGGCGGCCCGGAGACGTACGCCGCGCGCTCGCCCAGGTCGGCCACGGCGTCCGCGACGAGGTCGGCGGTGACGTACGGCGCGTCGACGTGCCGCCAGCCGGCCGGTAGGTCCCGCGGCGCACCGGGCGCGACGAGCACGACGGGCACGCCCGTGGCGGCGAGCTCGTCGCGGTAGGCGACGTCGTCGGGGTCGGGCACGCCGTACACGAGCACCACGTCGCGGTCGGTGGCCCCGGGGGAGCGCAGCTGGGAGAGGAACGGGGTGACGCCGATGCCCCCGGCCACGAGCAGGAGCGGCCGGTCGCCGCGCGGGAGCACGAAGTCGCCGCCGACGGCGGTGGCGGTGAGGCGCGAGCCGACCTCGGTGGCGAGCAGCGCCGACTTGAAGGACGAGCACGGCTCGGGGACGCGCAGCGCGACGGCGACCTCGTCGGCGCCGGCGGGGCTGACGATGCTGAAGGCGCGCCGTACGCCGCGACGGTCGACACCGCGGTGCGGAGCGGCGAGCTCGAGGTACTGGCCCGGCGCGAACCGCACGGGGCGCCGCGGCGCGAACGACAGCTCCCACACGTCGCCCGCCACCCGTCGGCGGCCGGTGAGGTGGAGCCGCACGCCGCCGCGCTGCCCCAGCCAGAACGCGACCGCGCCCGACAGCACGAGCGCCAGCTCGGACTTGAGCGTGTAGAACCAGTAGGTCGGGGGGTCGAGGACGAAGATCGACTGGAAGCTCGGCCACGCGTAGACGACCGCCGCCAGCACGGCCACGCCCAGCTGCTGGGCCCGCCGCGGCGGGAGCGTCAGCGGCTCGCTCAGCATGAAGCCCGCGAGGAAGATCGCCGGCGAGGACACGAACGCGAAGGTCAGCGCGTCCGACAGCGTGCTGCCGAGGTTGACCTGCCCGAGCACGACGAGCCCGGAGCCCAGCAGCGCGAAGACGAGGCCGAGCGCGACCTTGCGGGTGCGCCAGAGCACCACGAGCGCGGCGAGGGCGACCGGCACGACCATGGCCTCGTTGGCGATCCACCAGCCGTTGGCGATGCCGGCGCCCTGCTGCCAGAAGTGGTGCACGGTGAAGACGATGACGACGCCGGCGGCCGCCGGGTTCACGACGTGGCGGCCCCGCACGGCGATCACGTACTTCGACGCGCTCGCCGCCACCGCCGTCGCCGCCACCCACACCAGGCCCTCGAGATCGGCCGCGGGCAGCAGCAGGAAGAAGAGCAGCAGGCCGGTGATGACCGACGACTCGGTGTGGGGCCTCACGCCCAGGGGGAGTGCGATCGCCGCGTTCGACAGCACCGCTGCGGCGACGGCGACGACGAGCGTGAGGGCTGCGGCGCCCACCGTCGTGAAGCCGACGAGCAGGCGGTCGGTGCCGATGAGCAGGAGCGCGTACGCCGCGAGCAGCCCCAGCAGGAGCGTCACGACGCGATACATGGGGAGGCGTCCGAGCGCGGCGTCGAGCCGTCCGGTCACGGCACCGGGGCCGGTGGTCAGGGTGGTCGGGGTGCTCATGCGAAGACCTCTCCGGGGAAGTCGGGGGAGACGTGGAGGCGGTGGCCGGTGCCACCGGGTCCGCGGTCGAGGCGGACGTACGCCGCGCCCTCCGCCGCGGCGAGCGCGGCCGCCGCGTCGGGGTCGAGCAGGAACAGGGCGGTCGCGAGACCGTCGGCGACGAGGGCGGAGCCGGCCACGACCCACGTGGCGAGCACGTCGTCGACGGGCCGTCCGGTGCGTGCGTCGAGCACGTGGTGGAGGCCGTCGCCCCAGGTGCGGCGGTTGGTCGCCGACGCGCAGAGCGCGCGGCGCTGCGCCGCACCGTCCAGCGCGGCGACGCCGACGGCGAAGCCGGGCCGCTCCGGGTGCTCCAGGGCGACCCGGTACGGCGCGGCACCCGGCCCCGGCACGTGGACGAGGTCCCCGCTGGCGTCGACCGTGACCCCGCCGGAGCGGTGCTCGGCGAAGCCGCGGACCACGTCGGCGACGAGGTCGACGAGGTAGCCCTTGCCGGCCGCCCCGACGTCGAGCACGAACGGCTCCGCGGTCACCAGGTACGGCGCGTCCCAGCCCACCGCGCCCCAGTCCACCGCCGGGCGGTGGCCGGGACGGGCGGCGAGGGTGTAGCCCGCGTCGTACCCCAGGTGCTCGAGGCCGTCGCCGACCGCCGGGGACATCGCCCCGGCGGTGGCGGCGTGCAGCCGGTCGTAGAGACCGAGGAGCGGGCCGGCGTCGTCCGGCATCCGGTGCCGCCCCGCGGCGGTGCGCACCGCGTCGACGACCGACCCGGGCCGGAAGCGTGACCAGTCCCGGTCGAAGGCGTCGATGCGGAGCGCGACGGCGTGCCGCACGGCGTCCGTCAGCGGAGCCTCGGTCGTCAGGCGCCAGCGGGTGCCGATCGCCTCGAAGACCCAGTCGCCGCCCATGGCCTGGATCAGGCCCGGGCCTGGCTGATGATGTCGTCGATCGCGTCGTTGAAGCCGCCGCTGGTCAGCGACGAACCGGCGACGGTCGAGACGTCGAGCTCGTCGATCCGCTTGCCGACGACCTCGTCGGCGATGCCGCCGGCGAACTGCGACTGGTAGCGCTCCGACGTGCTGTCGGAGGCCTCGGGGGTGACCTCGACGTCGGTGACGGTGCCGTCGGCGTCCAGGGTCACCTCGACCCCGACCGACTGCTGGCCGCCGGGGCTGGTGTAGCCGCCCTCGGCGTCGTAGGTGCCGGCGGTGAAGGAGCCGGACTCGCTTCCGGACCCGTCGGACGCGTCCGAGGACCCGGTGGACTCCTGTGAGCTCGAGCTTGAGCCCGCGTCGGAGGAACCGTCGGAGGAGGACTCGTCGCTGCTCTGCCCGACGCCGCAGGCGGCGGTGAGGGAGAGGGTCGCGACGGCGGCGGCGGTGACCAGCCAGCGGCGGGCGGGGGAGTGCGAGGACATGCGGGGGCTCCTGGTCCGAGACGTCATTGCTTGCGGGCTGCAAGCGATGGTTGACGGTGCAACCATTCCGATGCAACACGATCGGCGCGGCGCACGCCAGGGGAGGGGGCATCCTCACACGAATCTCACAGGTTGCCACCGGGTCGGGGGAGCGGTCGCCCGCGCCGTACCCTGGCCGGGTGCTGAGGATCGAGCGCGCCACGCGCGACGCCATCGTCGCCCACGCCAAGCGGGACCACCCGGACGAGGCGTGCGGCATCGTCGCCGGCCCCGCGGGCAGCGACCGGGCCGAGCGCCTGGTCGAGATGGTCAACGCGGCGGGCAGCCCGACGTTCTACGAGTTCGACTCGCTGGACCTGCTGGCGCTGTACCGCGAGATGGACGACCGTGACGAGGAGCCAGTGGTGGTCTACCACTCGCACACGGCGACGGAGGCGTACCCCAGCCGCACCGACATCGGGCTCGCCAGCGAGCCGAACGCGCACTACGTGCTCGTCAGCACGCGCGAGCACGGGAATAACGAGGGCCCGGTGGAGTTCAGGTCCTATCGCATCGTCGACGGCGTCGTCACCGAGGAACCGGTCGAGGTCGTCGAGCACCTGCCGACGAACACAGCTGCTGACGCAGCAGCTGCCGACGAAACAGTGGAGAGTGAGTCCTGATGGCCATCGAGGTCCGGATCCCGACGATCCTGCGCACGTACACGGGCGGCGAGAAGGCGGTCTCCGCCGAGGGCGCCACCCTGGCGAGCCTCATCGACGACCTCGAGGCGAACCACCCGGGCATCCGGGACCGCCTCGTCGAGAGCGGCGAGGGCGACGGCGTCGACCTGCGTCGCTTCGTCAACGTCTACATCAACGACGAGGACGTCCGCTTCATCGGCGGCCTCGAGGCCGAGCTCTCCGACGGCGACCAGGTCGTCGTGCTCCCGGCCGTCGCCGGCGGCTGCTGAGCCGTCCGTGGTCCGGCCACGGGTCGGTAGGGTGCCGGTCATGACGGAGCAGGCCGTGCAGGCCACCGAGGACGGGGCGACGACCGGGCCGGTCGTGCCCACCCAGCCCACCGAGCCCACCGAGCCCGTGGCGGCGCCCGCGCCGCGACGCACGATCATCCTCGTCGACGGCGAGAACATCGACGCGACGCTGGGCAACTCGCTCCTCAACCGACGGCCGACGCCGGAGGAGCGTCCGCGCTGGGAGCGCGTCACGGCGTACGCCGAGAAGCTCTGGGACCAGCCGGTCACCGGGCTGTTCTTCCTCAACGCCAGCCACGGCACGCTCCCGAGCGCGTTCGTGCAGGCGCTGCTGGCGCTCGGCTACCGGCCGGTGCCCCTGTCGGGGCGCAGCGACCAGAAGGTCGTCGACCTCGGTATCCAGCGCACCCTGCAGGCCCTCGTCGGCCACGACGCCGACGTGCTGCTCGTCAGCCACGACGGTGACTTCGTCGAGGACCTGCGTCCGCTCGTCTCCGACGCCGGCCGGCGCGTGGCGCTCCTGGCGCTGCGGGAGTACGCCAGCTCGGGCTTCACCGCGCTCGGCGTGCCCATCCACGACCTCGAGGAGGACGTGCGGGCGTTCAACGTGCCGCTGCCGCGCGTGCGGATCATCTCCCTCGAGGACTTCGACCCCGAGGTCTTCCTGCGCTGAGGTCCCGCTCCGGCCGTGCCCGTGGGCACGGTCGGGGCGCCGCCCACGACGGTGGGAGGATGGCGGTCATGCGCTTCGACGACCTGGTCGCCTCCGTCGGCAACACTCCCCTCGTGGGGCTGCCCCGGCTCTCGCCGAGCCCCGACGTCCGCCTCTGGGCGAAGCTCGAGGACCGCAACCCGACGGGCTCGATCAAGGACCGCCCGGCGATGAAGATGATCGAGCAGGCCGAGAAGGAGGGCCTGCTGCGGCCCGGCTGCACGATCCTCGAGCCCACGTCGGGCAACACCGGCATCTCGCTCGCGATGGCGGCGAAGCTCAAGGGCTACCGCGCCGTCTTCGTCATGCCGGAGAACACCTCGGAGGAGCGCCGCCAGCTGCTGCGCATGTGGGGCGCGGAGATCTACTCGAGCCCCGCGGCGGGCGGCTCGAACGAGGCGGTCCGCGTCGCCAAGGGCATGGCGGACGAGCACCCCGACTGGGTGATGCTCTACCAGTACGGCAACGCCGCCAACGCCCTCGCCCACGAGGAGGGCACGGGCCCGGAGATCCTGGCCGACCTCCCCGAGATCACCCACTTCGTCGCCGGTCTCGGCACGACGGGCACCCTCATGGGCGTCTCCCGGTTCTTCCGGGGCGCCAAGCCCGACGTGCGGATCGTCGCCGCGGAGCCGCGCTACGGCGAGCTCGTCTACGGGCTCCGCAACCTCGACGAGGGATTCGTCCCGGAGCTGTACGACGCGGACCTCATCGACGCCCGGTTCTCGGTGGGCCCGCGCGACGCCGTACGCCGCGTGCGGGAGCTCCTCGAGCTCGAGGGCATCTTCGCGGGCATCTCGACGGGCGCCATCCTGCACGCCGCACTGGGCCAGGCGGCGAAGGCCGTCAAGGCCGGCGAGAGGGCTGACATCGCGTTCGTGGTGTGCGACGGTGGATGGAAGTACCTGTCGACCGGCGCCTACGAGGGCACGGTCGACGAGGCCGAGGAGCGCTTGGAGGGTCAGCTGTGGGCGTAGGGCGAGCGGGCGGTCGGGCACGGTTCGCGGCCGGTCTCGTAGCGCTGGCTGCGGCACTGGCGCTCGCGTCGCCGGCCCCCTCGGGCGCCGCTGCCTCCGCCTCGCCCGCGTCGTCCGCCGTCGCGCCCCCGATGGTCGCGACCGGCCCCGACTACATGAAGGGCTCGGCCAGCTACGGCGGCACGCTCACCGCGATGGTCGCCGCCCGCCAGCCCCAGTTCACGGGCGGCACGCTGCAGTGGTACCGCGGCGGCACCGCCATCCCCGGCGCGACCGGGCGCACCTACAAGCCGACGGCGGCCGACGTCGGGCAGAAGATCCGCTTCGTCGCGATGCTCACCCGCAGCGGGTTCGAGACCCAGCGCGCGGTGTCGCAACCGACGCCGCCGATCGCGCACGCGAGCCCGCTGAAGCGCACGGTCCGCTACGACGTGCGGGTGGACGCCACCGGCACGATCCCGGCGGCCGAGGTCGAGACCTTCGTGACCCAGGCGCAGCAGACCTACGACGACGCCCGCGGGTGGCGGGCCGGCGGCACCGCCTTCACCCGCACCTCGCGGTCCCAGTCGCAGTTCACCCTCGTGCTGGCGACCTCCGACCGGATGACCTCCTACTCGAGCGTCTGCAGCGCGCAGTGGAGCTGCCGGGTGGGACGCAACGTCATCATCAACTGGACGCGCTGGAAGACCGCGTCGCCGGCGTGGAACGCGGCCGGCGGCTCGCTGCGCGACTACCGCCACATGGTCGTCAACCACGAGACGGGCCACTGGCTGGGGCGCGGCCACGTCGGCTGCTCGCGGCAGGGCGCGCTGGCCCCGGTGATGATGCAGCAGTCGAAGGGGCTCGGCGGCTGCCGCTTCAACCCGTGGCCGCTGCCGAGCGAGCGCTGAGACCGACGCCCGCCGGATGCCTGCGTGACGTCCGTGACGCGTCGTCGCGTTGCGTGCGTGTTACCCCGTAGATTGGCTCGTTGTGGTGGACGACGTGGCTGACGCACCGGTCGGCATCTTCGACTCGGGGTTCGGCGGCCTGACGGTGGCGCGGTCGGTGATCGACCAGCTTCCCCACGAGTCGGTCCTCTACCTCGGCGACACGGCACGGCAGCCGTACGGCCCGAAGCCGATCGGCGAGGTGCGGGAGTACGCGCTGGAGTGCCTCGACCACCTCGTCGCACGGGGCGTCAAGGCCCTCGTCATCGCCTGCAACTCCGCGAGCGCCGCCATGCTGCGCGATGCCCGGGAGCGCTACGACGTGCCGGTCGTCGAGGTCATCTACCCGGCCACCCGTCGCGCGGTCGCCGCCACCCGGTCGGGGCGCATCGGCGTCATCTGCACGCGGGCCACGGCGGCCTCGATGGCGTACGACGACGCGTTCGCCGCTGCTCCCCACGTCGAGCTCGTCACGCAGGCGTGCCCGCGGTTCGTCGAGTTCGTCGAGAACGGGGTGACGTCCGGGCCGGAGCTCCTCGAGGCGGCCCACGCCTACCTCGACCCGCTGATCGCGGCCGACGTCGACACCCTCGTCCTGGGGTGCACCCACTACCCGCTGCTGACCGGTGTGATCTCGTCGATCATGGGGGACGGTGTCACGCTGGTGAGCAGTGCGGAGGAGAGCGCGAAGGCGGTGTACCGGATGCTGGCGACCACCGGACTGATGCGGGCGGGCGGCGACGCGTCGTACGAGTTCGTGACGACGGGCGAGCCCGGGGAGTTCGAGCGCATCGGCCGCCGCTTCCTCGGCCCCGAGCTCGCGATCGCCAGCCAGTTCGCGGGAGGTCTCGCGTGACCGCCGACGACCCCGCGGGCCTCCGCCTCACCGTCGTGGGCTGCGCCGGGTCGTACCCCGGCCCCACGTCGCCCGCGAGCTGCTACCTCCTCGAGGCCGACGGCGACGACGGCGCGGGCGGCACCCGCCGCTGGCGGATCCTGCTCGACCTCGGCAACGGTGCGCTGGGCGCGCTGCACAACCACGCGGACCCGCTCGCGATCGACGCCGTCTTCGTCAGCCACCTGCACGCCGACCACTGCCTCGACCTGTGCGGCTACTACGTGCTGCGCAAGTACCACCCCACCGGCGCCCAGCCGCGCATCCCTGTCTGGGCCCCGTCCGGGGCGGCGGCGCGGCTCGCGCGTGCCTACGACCTCCCGCTCGACCCGGGGATGACCGAGGAGTTCGACTTCACGGAGTACGCCGCGGACCGCGCCGCCGTGCAGGTCGGGCCGTTCACGGTGCAGCCGTTCGAGGTCTACCACCCGGTGACGGCCTACGCGTTGCGGGTGACCGCCGCCGGCCGCACGTTGACGTACTCGGGCGACACCGCGCCCTGCGACGGGCTCGACGAGGCGGCCGCGGGCGCCGACCTGCTGCTGGCCGAGGCAGCGTTCCGGAGCCAGGACGACAACCCGCCGGGCGTGCACCTCACGGGCGCGGACGCCGGCGACCTGGCGACCCGGGCCGGCGTGGGCCAGCTCGTGCTCACCCACGTCCCCGCCTGGTTCGACCCGCTCGTCGCCCACGGCGAGGCGGTCGAGAAGTACGACGGCCCCACCTGGCTCGCCACCACCGGCGCGGTGTTCGAGGTCTGAGGAAGAAAACGCGGACCGGCCCTCCCGAGGGTCGAAGAAAACGCGGACCGGCCCTGCTGAGGGCCAAGGAAAACGCGGACGCGTACGGTCCAGGGCTCGGCGTGTCGCGCCTCGCATCCCGCACTCTTCTCGCCCCGCCTCCCGGCTCGGCGCACTTTCCTCCGCGCCCGCGCATTCTTCTCGCTCCGAGGTTCGCGGGCCTCGGTCCCTCGGGCGGGCGGCCAGCCCGGCAAGCGTCCACAAGCGTTCGATCCGGCGGGTCTGTCCACCGCCCCCGCGACGGGCGGGACGCGCGGCCGCCACGGGGTACGTCGCGGTCATGTCCTCGCCGTACGTTCCGCGCACCGCCTTCCCACCCCCGGGCACCACGCTCGCTGCCGCCGTCCATCCGCGGACCCGGCCCCTGGTGGCCCGCCGCCCGGTCGTCGACGAGCGCCGGGCGGAGCTCGTCCGCGCGCTCGAGGCCCTGCCGCCCAGCGGGTGCCTGACGGGGCTCTCGGGCGCGGAGGCGCGGGGATGGTGGTCGCTCCCGGCCCCCGACGGACTACCGGTCTTCGCGGCCGTGCCCGAGACCGCGCCACACCCGGAGCGGCGCGGGCTGGTGGTGACGCGCCACGCCGTACCACCCGCCCTCGAGGCGCGCCAGGACCTTCGCGCGGGAACACCGGGCGAGGTGCTCCTCGGCTGCTGGGACCTCTGCCTGCTGGACCTCGTCGTGCTGCTCGACGGAGCGCTGGCCGTGGGGGAGGACCTCGCGGAGCTCGTCGCGACCGCTCGTCTGCGTCGCCGCGGAGCGCCCCTGCTCAGGCAGGCGCTGCTGCTCGCCGACGCCCGGGCCGAGTCGCTCTGGGAGGCGGTGAACCGGATGTTCCACGTGGGGGTCGGGGTCGACGTCGTGCCGCAGCACCCGATCGCGCTGCCCGACGGCACGACGGCCTACGCCGACCTGTGGTTGCGGGGGACGCGGCGGCTGCACGAGTACGACGGCGCCCACCACCTCGACCGCGACCAGCAGCGCCGGGACCTGCGCCGCGGGCGGCTGCTGGTCGGGGGCGGGTGGGAGCGCAACGGGTACACCAGCCACGACCTCCTCGTCCGCACCCGCGACCTGCTGCGCGACATCGACATCGCCCTCGGCCGGGAGCACGACCCGGCCCGCCTCGCCTTCTGGGAGGCACAGCTGCAGCACTCGCTGCTCACGCCGGCCGGGCGCGCCCGGCACGCCGAGCGCTGGTCGCGCGCCGCGCAGGGACGCGCCGGGCGACGAACCCAGCGGGCGCGAGGTCACGACGAGCCGATCGCCCCGCCGTACGCCGCGTGAGCGCCCCCGCCGGCAACGCTGCGCCGGCCGCGGAGGAGGAAAGTGCGCGGGATCGCGCCTCGTGAGAAAGAAAACGCGGACCGGCCGGGCCGGAACCTCGGCGTGTCGGGTGCCCGGGTCCGCGTTTTCTTTCCCCGGCCCGCAGCCGCGTCCGCGTTTTCCTTCCCCCGAGGTCGGCCTGGACCTCGAGGCGCGCGACCTCAGACCAGCCCGGCGTCGTGCACGCAGATGGCGATCTGCACGCGGTTGGTGGCGCCCAGCTTGTCGAACAGCCGCGACACGTGGGCCTTGACGGTCGGTACCGACAGGTAGAGCTCGGCCGCGATGTCGGCGTTGGACAGCCCGCGACCGACGGCGACGGCCACCTCGCGCTCGCGCTCCGTCAGGGTCGCGAGCTTGGCCTCGGCCTCGGCCGTGCGGGGGTCGCTGCCCTGGCGGACCTGCCGGATGAGGGTCTGCGTGACCGAGGGGGAGAGCATCGGCTCACCGTCGGCGACCTTGCGGATGGCCGCGACGATCTCCGGGGGCGGGGTGTCCTTGAGGAGGAAGCCGTCGGCTCCGGCGGCGAGCGCGCCCACGACGTAGTCGTCCGCGTCGAAGGTCGTGAGCACGATGACCCGCGGCGGCTGGGGGCGGGCGTGGAGCGCCGCCGTCGCCTCGAGGCCGTCCATGACGGGCATGCGGATGTCCATGAGCACGACGTGGGGCCGCAGGGAGGCGGCGAGGGTGGTGCCCTCGCGGCCGTCGCGCGCCTCCCCGACGACCTCGAGGTCGGGCTGCCCGCCGAGCATGAGCCCGAGCGCGGAGCGCACCAGGGGGTCGTCGTCGACCACGAGCACCCGGATCGGGGTCGTCACGGGCTCGGGGCTCGAGGCGGTCACGGGGCCCACGGTAGCCATGCGTGGACGACGAACGCATCTCCGTCGCGGCCGTGGGTGAGGTGCCCGCCGGCGAGGTCGACGCGCTCCGTCAGGCCCACGAGGCCGAGACCGGAGCCGGGCACGCCGGGGGCGCTGAAGCCGTAGGGGTTGCGCAGCCGCACCTCGACGCCGTCCCCGGGCGTCCCGCGGAGGCAGATGGACAGCAGCGCGCCGGGCGCGTGCTTCTGCGCGTTGGTGATGCCCTCCTGCACGACGCGGTAGAGCGCCCGGCCGACCGGGGTGGGCGGCGCCTCCTCGAGCTCGTCCTCGAAGGCGATCCGTGCGCCCGCCTCGACCGCCTCCGCCACGAGCGCCGCGATGTCCTCGTAGGTCGGCTGCGGGCGGTGGGTGACCTCGCCGGTGGCGGGGTCGCGCAGCACGCCGAGGACACCGCGGAGGTCGTCGAGCGCCTCGTTGGCCCGCACCTGCACCTCGGCGATGCCCTCGCGCAGCGCGTCGGCGTCGAGGTCGGTGCGGTAGGACAGCGCCCCCGCGTGCATGGAGACCTGGCTGATCCGGTGGGCCAGCACGTCGTGCATCTCGCGGGCGATCCGCGAGCGCTCGTCGACCCGGGCCTTGGCGAGCCGCAGGTCCTGCTCCGCCTCCGCCCGCTCGGCGCGCTGGCGCAGCGTCCAGAGGAGCTCGCGCCGCGATCCGATGTACATGCCCCACGCCGCGATGGCCCCGGCCGCCGCCACGTTGGCGGTGAAGTTGATCCACATCGGGTTGGAGCCGGTCGACGGCGCGACCCGGAAGTAGACCTCGGCCCCGGCGACGCTGAGGACGCTGCCGACGGCGATCTCCCAATAGACGCGTCGCGTGGCCAGCGAGACCAGCGCGAGCACGGACGGGCCGGCGGCGAACGACGAGACGCAGGCCAGCGCGATGGTGACGACGACGACGAGCATCGGCCGCCGCCGCCGGAAGTGGACCGCCACGAACCCGACGAGCCCCAGGAGCAGGTCGCCGGCGATCCACCAGGCGTGGCCGCGCTGCACCAGCAGCGGGTACGACTCGACCGCGACCAGACCGCTGAAGACCAGCATGAGCAGCACGCGCCAGGTGCGGCCCCACGCGCTGACGCGCGGCTGGTACTCGGCGGGGTCCGTCACCCGGTCAGCGTAGGGCGACCCGGGTCGCGCGGCAGCGGACCGGGGGCGCGGGCGCCACCTACTTTCGTCGTACGCGGTCAGGCCCAGCGGACGATGTGCCACCGGGCGGCGGCAGGCAGCATCGTCTGCATGATCACTGTCCAAGGACTCACGAAGAGGTACGGCGGGTTCACCGCCGTCGACGACGTCAGCTTCGTGGCGCGGGCCGGCCAGGTGACGGGCTTCCTCGGCCCGAACGGCGCCGGCAAGACGACGACGATGCGGATCCTCGCCGGCCTGACCCACCAGGACGCCGGTGTCGCCACCGTCGGGGGTCACCGCCTGCAGGACATCCCCAACCCCGGCCGGCACGTCGGCATCCTGCTCGACGCGTCCGCGCAGCACGCGGGCCGCACGGGCCGCGAGGTGCTGACGCTGGCCGCGAAGACCATGGGCCTGCCCGGCTCGCGCGTCGACGAGATGCTCGAGCTGGTCAGCCTCAGCGACGACGAGGCGAAGCGCCGGGTGCGCAACTACTCGCTGGGCATGCGGCAGCGCCTCGGCATCGCGCACGCCCTCATGGGCGACCCCCAGGTGCTGATCCTCGACGAGCCGGCCAACGGTCTCGACCCGGCCGGCATCCGGTGGATGCGCGGCCTGCTCCGCGGGTACGCCGAGCGTGGCGGCGCCGTCCTGCTCTCCAGCCACCTGCTGCACGAGGTCGAGCAGATCGCCGACGAGATGCTGGTCATCGGCCGCGGCAAGATCGTGGCCGCCGGCACGAAGTCGGAGCTGCTCGCGTCGGCCGGCACCTTCGTCAAGGCCGTCGACACCGCGGCGCTGGCGTCCGCCGCCCAGGCCAAGGGCCTCGCGGTGACGCCGTCCGGCGAGGGCTTCATCGTCGACGCCGAGCCGCAGGCCATCGGCGAGCTCGCGCTCGCCGCGCAGGCCGTGCTCCTCGAGCTGCGGGCGGCCGACGCCTCCGGCCTCGAGGACCTGTTCCTCCAGCTGACCGCCGACACCCAGCGCGAGGCGGCCGCCGCCTTCCCGCCCGGATCGCCCTACCACCAAGGAGCCTCGGCATGAGCGCCACCGCCCCCGCCCCCCACCTCGGCACGGGCACCTTCGACATCTCCGGCACCGCCCCGATCCCGCTGACGCGCCTCGTCGGCGTCGAGGTGCGCAAGCTCGTCGACACCCGGTCGGGCCGCTGGCTGCTCATCGTGCAGGCTGCGCTCATCGCGATCGGCTCGCTGGTGCTCGCGGTCGTCATCGCACGCAACGACGGCACGGCGGCGCTGTTCGACTTCACGTCGATCGCCGGAGGCGTGACCCAGCTCCTCCTGCCGGTGATGGCCATCATGGCGGTCACCACCGAGTGGTCGCAGCGCACCAACATGGCCACGTTCACGCTGGAGCCGCGCCGCGGCCGGGTCGTGCTGGCGAAGGCACTGGCCGCTGTCCTCGTCGGCCTGGCTGCGCTGGTCGTGGCGGTCGGGATCGGCGCCCTCATGACGGGCGTGTCCGGCCTGCTCGGCGCCGAGACCACCTGGGACCCGCGCCCGGAGCTGCTGCTGGGCTTCGCCCTGCTGCAGGTGATGAGCCTGCTCATCGGCTTCGCGTTCGGCACCCTGCTGCTCAACACCCCGGCCGCGATCGTGCTCTACATCGCGTTCTACACGATCATCCCGGGCATCATCGCCGCGGCTGCGTCGCTGATGTCGTGGTTCGACGACATCCGGCCCTGGATCGACTTCAACATGGCGATCATGCCGCTGTCCGACTTCGGCCAGCCCGACAGCGAGCTGGGCTTCGGTGCCATCGAGTGGCCGGAGTTCACCACCTCGGTCGCCCTCTGGTTCGGGCTCCCGCTCGTGCTCGGCGTCCTCCGCATGCTGCGCGCCGAGATCAAGTGAGCCCGGCCGCTCCGGCGGCCCCCTGACCCCGGTCGGGGCTCGGCGACATCTGAGGGGAGTGTTCACCGAGCCCTGACCGGCCTGTCACCCCCGTGGCGGCGCAGTGTTCCCGCTGCGCCGCCACGCTGCGTCTCGTGACCGCGCAGCGCACCACCGCACGCAGGTACCTCCGCTTCGCCGCCCTCGGCGACTCGACCACCGTCGGCGTCGGTGACCCGATGCCCGGGACGCCGCTCGGGCTGGGGGCGGGCGCGACCGGCCAGGACGGCACGTGGCGCGGTTGGGCGACGTTGCTCGCGCGGGCGCTCGACGCGTCGTACGACGTCTCCTTCTGCAACCTCGCCGTCTCCGGGGCGACGGCGCGCGACGTGGTGGAGCACCAGCTCACCGACGCCGTCGACCACCACCCCGACCTGGTCTCGCTGGTCGTCGGCCTCAACGACACGATGCGCTCCACGTGGAGCCCCGCGCAGCTGCGCGCGGACCTCCTCCACGCCGCCGACCGGCTGACCGCGGGCGGGGCGCTCCTCATGACGGCGCGGTTCCACGACCACGGCGCGGTGCTGGGCCTGCCGGCGTTCCTGCGGCGGCCGATGCAGCGCCGCATCGAGGTGGTCAACGCGGTGTACGACGAGGTGCACGCGGCGTACGGCGGGGTGCGGGTCGACCTCGCCACCTGCGCGGCCGTGCGGGACCGGGCCTCGTGGTCGGTCGACCGGATGCACCCCTCCGAGCGCGGTCACCGTGCCCTGGCGCGGTGCTTCGCCGAGGAGCTGACGGCGGCCGGGCTCAGCGTGGAGCCGCCGCGCGCCGAGCCCGACACGGACCGCGTCGTCACCTGGCGGGAGGACCTCGGGTGGGTCGTCACCGAGGCCGTGCCGTGGATGGGGCGCCGGGTGCGCGACCTCGGGCCCTGGGCGGCCCGTGCCGCGTGGGACCGGGTGCCCGTGCCGGCCGGCGTCCGGGGGCGGACGCCGGGCCGCTCAGCCGCGGGCGGTGAGGACGATCGGGTCGCCGTGGGTGATGGCGATCGTGTGCTCGCTGTGCGCCCCGCGCGAGCCGTCGGCTGACAGGATCGTCCAGCCGTCGTCGGCCATCGCGATCTCGTCGGTGGTGGCGAGCAGCCACGGCTCGATGGCGATGACGAGGCCTGGCTTCAGCTTGAACCCGCGGCCGGCGCGGCCGTCGTTGGGCACGTGGGGCTCGCCGTGCATGGTGCGACCGACACCGTGACCGCCGAACTGGGTGTTCACGGAGTAACCGTTCGCCCGGGCGATGGTGCCGATGGCCTCGCCGATGTCGCCGAGGCGGTTGCCGGAGCGCGCGACCTCGATGGCCGCGGCGAGGGCCTCCTCCGTGGTGCGGATGAGGCGGAGGTCCTCCTCCCGCGGCGTACCGACGACGACGCTGACCGCGGAGTCGCAGACCCAGCCGTCGACGCTCACGGCGAAGTCGAGGCTGAGGAGGTCGCCGTCGGCCAGCGTGTAGTCGTGGGGGAGGCCGTGGAGCACCGCGTCGTTGACGGACGTGCAGAGCACCTTGCCGAAGGGGCCCCGGCCGAACGAGGGGGCGTAGTCGATGTAGCAGGACTCCGCACCGCGCTCCTTGATCATCTCGTGCGCGAGCGCGTCGAGCTCGAGGAGGTTCATGCCCACGTCGGCGGTCTCCGCCAGCCGGGTGAGCACGCTGGCGACGAACTCGCCGGCCGGGCGCATCTCGTCGATCTGGCGGGGTGAGAGCAGCTCGATCATCGGTCGCCTCCTCGGGCGGACCCGCCGGAGCGGGCGGTGCTGGTGCGGCTGGTGGGGAGCCCGGCCGCGCGGGCCTGCGCGAGCAGGCCGACGACGGCGAGCAGGAGCCCGGCGAGGCCGAGCGTGCCGAGCGCGACGTGGCTGTAGACCCCGTCGGCCTCCGCGGTCGAGGCGGCGACGGTGGTGAAGCCGCCGATCATCGCGGCGAGCAGGGCGGCGTGCATCCGGAGCGTGCGCGTCGGTGCAGCGCCCCAGAACGAGTACGTGATGCCCGCGGTGAGGGCGGCGCCGCCGATGGCCAGCACGACCCCGACGGAGCGGTTGTCGTCGAGCGAGCCCGCGGCGTCGGCCGCGAGCACGGCGGCCACGAGCCCGGCGCCGACGAGCGCCGCGACGACCTGGCCCCGGGAGGGCGCGGGCTCGACGGGTCCGCGGCGCGACGAGGCGGACGTGCTGCTGGGCATGGGGGCCAGGGTATCGGTCGGCCGCTCGTCCACAGGCCGCGGCCGTCGGCACCGGGCGACCGCCGCGGATGGCCTAACCTCACGGGCATGACCGCCACCCCCGCCACGCCCCCGGCCGAGCCACGTCCCGACGGGCGCGCCGACGACGAGCTGCGCCCCGTGAGGATCACGCGCGGCTGGCTCGACCACGCTGCCGGCTCGGTCCTCGTCGAGTTCGGCAGCACCAAGGTGCTGTGCGTCGCCTCGGCCTCCGAGGGCGTGCCGCGCTGGCGCAAGGGCTCGGGCCTGGGCTGGGTGACGGCGGAGTACGCGATGCTCCCCGGCTCCACCCACACCCGCAGCGACCGCGAGTCGGTCAAGGGCCGCATCGGTGGGCGCACCCACGAGATCTCCCGCCTCATCGGGCGCTCGCTGCGCTCGGTGGTGGACTACCAGGCGCTCGGCGAGAACACGATCCAGCTCGACTGCGACGTGCTGCAGGCCGACGGTGGCACGCGCACGGCGTCGATCACCGGGGCCTACGTGGCGCTCGCCGACGCGATCACCCACCTCCGCTCCACCGGTGCGCTCAAGGGCGAGCCGCTGACCGGCTCGGTCGCCGCCGTCTCGGTCGGCATCGTGGGGGGCCGCCCGCGGCTCGACCTGCCGTACGTCGAGGACGTCGCCGCCGAGACCGACATGAACGTCGTCATGACGGGCGACGGGCGCTTCGTCGAGGTGCAGGGCACCGCGGAGGGCGTGCCGTTCGACCGGGCCGAGCTGGACGCGCTGCTCGACCTGGCCGCCGGCGGCTGCGCCGACCTGACCCGCCTGCAGCAGGAGGCCCTCGCGCAGGAGGTCACCCGTGGCTGAGGTGTTCCTGGCGTCGCGCAACCGCAAGAAGGTCGAGGAGATGGAGCGCATCCTGGCCGCGCACCTGCCTGGCGTGCGGGTGCTCGGGCTCGACGACGTGGCGGCCTACGACGAGCCGGTGGAGGACGAGCCCACCTTCGAGGGCAACGCGCTGCTCAAGGCCCGCGCGGGCCTCGCGGCCACCGGGCTGCCGAGCGTCGCCGACGACTCGGGCATCTGCGTCGACGCGCTCAACGGCATGCCCGGCGTGCTCTCGGCCCGCTGGGCGGGCCCGCCGAAGAGCGACGCCCGCAACAACGAGCTGCTGCTCGCGCAGCTCGCCGACGTTCCCGACGAGCGCCGCACCGCACACTTCCGCTGCGCCGTCGCCTTCGTCCACCCGGGCGGCGAGGTCGTCGTCGAGGGGCGCATGCCCGGGCGCGTGATCCGCGAGGTCCGGGGCGAGGGCGGGTTCGGCTACGACGTGCTGTTCGTCGCCGACGACCGCCCCGGCCTCACCACGGCCGAGCTGTCCCGCGAGGAGAAGGACGCCATCTCCCACCGCGGCAAGGCGATGCGCGAGCTGGGCCCCGTCGTCGCGGCGACGCTCGCGTGAGCGCCGGCACGCGGTTCCGCCGCCGCCTCGCGCGCCTCGTGCTGCGGGCGGTCCGGTGGCGCACGGTGGGCGAGGTGCCGCGGCGCGGCATCCTCGTCGGGGCTCCGCACACCTCGAACTGGGACTGGGTGCTCACGCTCCTGCTGGCGTGGGACTCCGGCGTCCGCATCCGGCTGCTCGTCAAGCACTCGCTGTTCCGCGGCCCGCTCGGGCCGCTGCTGCGGGCGACGGGGGCCGTCGAGCTCGACCGGGCGAACCCCGGCGCCACCATCCGCGAGCTGCTGGCCGAGGCGGAGACCGACGAGTCCTTCCTGCTCGGGATCGCCGCCGAGGGCACGCGCGGCCGGGGCGAGTACTGGAAGTCGGGTTTCCACCGCATCTCGCGACAGACGGGCATCCCGATCACGTTGGCGTTCCTCGACGCCCCGAGCCGCACCGTGGGCTGGGGACCGACCTTCCCGGCGACCGAGGACGTGCGCGCCGATATGGACCGGGTCCGCGCGTTCTACGCCGACAAGCGGGGCTTCAAGCCCGAGCTCGCGACGCCGCCGCGGCTGCGCGAGGAGGGGTAGGGCCGGTCTGCCCCGTCGGCGCCAGCGCGGGGGCCTGGAACTGTGCGGCTGGTGCGGGTCGAGGGGCCTGGAGCGCGACGTACCGTCCCATTTCCGGCCCCGCGGGTTCCGCGCCGCGCCGTACGGCCCAGCTCGGCGCGCCTGCCGCGCCGTACGACCCATCTCGATGGGTGCCGGAGGCGGGACTCGAACCCGCACGCCCTGGGGCACAGGTACCTAAAACCTGCGTGTCTGCCGTTCCACCACTCCGGCGCGGCGCCGCGCCTCAGTCGAGACCGAGGTCGCGGCGCAGCTTGGCGACGTGGCCCGTGGCGCGCACGTTGTACGCCGCGTGCGCGACCTTGCCCTCCTCGTCGACCACGACGGTCGAGCGGATGACGCCCTGGACGATCTTGCCGTAGTTCTTCTTCTCCCCGAACGCGCCCCAGGCGCTGAGCGTCTCCTTCGACGGGTCGGCGAGCAGCGGGAAGGTGATGCCGTCGCGCTCGCGGAACTTCGCGAGCTTCTCGGGCTGGTCGGGGGAGATGCCGAGCACCTCGTAGCCCTGGGCCTGCAGCGCGTCGAGCGAGTCGCGGAAGTCGCAGGCCTGCGTGGTGCAGCCCGGGGTCATGGCAGCCGGGTAGAAGTACACGATCACCTTGCGCCCGCGGAGGCCGGACAGCGTCACCTCGTCGCCGGAGTCGGAGGTGAGGGTGAAGTCGGGGGCGACGTCGCCGGGGGCGAGCCGCTGTGCGGGGGCCGGGGACTGGCTCATCGGGCAGGCACCTCTCTGGTCGGACGGCTATTGCAATGGATCTGCAACAACGTACTCTTCGTGGGCAGCCCGGCACGGGGGTCCGGACGCACTGGTTGACCCCAACCTAGAGGAGGCAGGCATGCACGTGCCTGACGGGTTTCTCGACGCACCGACGTCGATCGCGACCGGCGTGGTCGCCGCCGCCGGCATCGGTCTCGCGCTCCGCGGCGCCCGCCGCGAGCTGGACGACCGCACCGCGCCCATGGTGGGCCTCGTGGCGGCGTTCGTGTTCGCCGCGCAGATGGTGAACTTCCCGGTGGGTGCCGGCACGAGCGGCCACCTCCTCGGCGGTGCGCTGGCCGCCGTGCTCGTCGGACCGTGGTCGGCCGTGCTGTGCCTGAGCACGGTGCTGCTCGTCCAGGCGCTGCTCATGGCGGACGGCGGGATCACGGCCCTCGGCACCAACGTCACGCTCATGGGGATCGTCGGCGTGGGGGCGGGCTACCTCGTCTTCGTCGCGGTCCGCGCGGTCCTGCCGCGGCGCCCGGCGATGGTCGTGCCGGCGGCAGCCGTCGGCGCGTTCGTCAGCGTGCCCGCCGCGGCGGCCGTGTTCACCCTGCTCTTCGCCGTCGGCGGCCAGGCCTCCGTCGGCATCGGGGACGTCGCCGTCGCCATGCTGGGCTGGCACACGGTCATCGGCCTCGGGGAGGCCGCGGTCACCGCGCTCGTCGTCAGCGCCGTCGTCGCGACGCGCCCCGACCTCGTCCACGGCGCCCGTCCGCTCCTCGCGGCCTCGACGCTCGAGATCCGTCGCCCCGGGGCACCGGCCGGGGCGGAGGTGGCGGGATGAGCACCGCGACGGACACCCCGACCTCGCCCGCCCGTCCGCGGCTGTCCCGCGGCCGCTTCTTCGCCGCTGTCCTCGTGGTGACGCTGCTCGTGGCCGGCGGTCTCAGCTACCTGGCGTCGGCGCACCCCGACGGCCTCGAGCACGTGGCGGCCACGACCGGGTTCGGCGACACCGCCCGCGACTCCGCGACGTCGGGCAGCCCGTTCGCCGACTACGGCACGGCCGGCGTCGACCACGCCTGGCTCAGCGGGGCCATCGCGGGCATCGTCGGCGTCGCGGTCGTCCTCGTGCTGGCGGGTGGGCTCGCCCTCGTCGTACGCCGCCGCGGCTCCGCGCAGGACTGACGCCGTGGGAGCGGGACACGGTCGACCGGGCGGGGGACTGACGCTCCACCACGCCGGCGCCAGCCGGGTCCACCGGGCACCGGCCCACCTCAAGGTGCTGGCGCTGCTGGCCTTCATGCTCCTCGTGGTGGCGATCCCGGGGGACGCGGGCTGGGCACCGGAGGCGTACGGCGTCGCCGCGGCCCTCGTCGTCGCGACGGTGCTCGTCGCGCGGGTGCCCCTGCTGTTCGTGCTGCGGCGGATGGTGGTCGAGATCCCGTTCGTGGTCTTCGCGCTCCTCGTCCCCTTCGTCGCCCACGGCCCGCGCACGACGCTTCCGGTGCTCGGGCTGGAGGTCTCGGCCCCGGGCCTCGCCGAAGCCGGTCACCTGCTGGCGACGGGCACGATCGGTGTCGCCGCGGCTCTCACCCTCGCGGCCACGACGACCGCCCGCGACCTCCTCGCGGGCCTCGCGCGGCTGCGCGTCCCCGCTCTCCTGCTCGAGATCATGGGCTTCATGCTGCGCTACGCCGAGGTCGTGACGGGGGAGTGGAGCCGCATGCTCGTGGCCCTGCGGTCCCGCGGCTGCGAGCCCCGCTCGCCCCGCCACTGGCCGGCCCTCGGCCGGGCCCTCGGGGCCCTGTTCGTGCGCTCCTACGAGCGCGGTGAGCGGGTGCACCTCGCGATGCTCTCCCGTGGGTACGTCGGGGCTCGCCCCGCGCGGGAGGGGGCGCCGTGAGCGACCCTGTCCTCGCCCTCGACGGCGTCGCGTTCGCCTACCCCGACGGCCACCAGGCGCTCTTCGGCGTCGACCTGCACGTGGAGCGTGGCGAGCGGGTCGCCCTGCTCGGGCCCAACGGCGCCGGCAAGACGACCCTCGTGCTCCACCTCAACGGCATCCTCAGCCCCGGCGCCGGCACGGTCCGGGTGGCGGGGCTCGACGTCGGTCGTCGCACCCTCGCCGAGGTGCGCCGCCGCGTCGGGGTCGTCTTCCAGGACCCCGACGACCAGCTGTTCATGGGCACCGTGCGCGACGACGTCGCCTTCGGGCCCCGCAACGCCGGGGTGCGCGGCGCCGAGCTGGACCGCCGCGTGGAGGCAGCGTTGGAGCAGGTCGGGATGGCGGCGTACGCCGACCGGCCGCCCCACCACCTGTCCTTCGGGCAGCGTCGCCGGGTCGCCATCGCGACGGTGCTGGTGATGGAGCCGGAGCTGCTCGTGCTCGACGAGCCCTCGTCCAACCTGGACCCCGCCTCGCGCCGGGAGCTCGCCGAGATCCTGCTCGGCCTCGACGTGACCATGCTGATGGTCACCCACGACCTGCCCTACGCGTTGCAGCTCTGTCCGCGGTCGGTCGTGCTCTCCGACGGGGTCGTCGTGGCGGACGCCGCGACGTACGACGTGCTCACCGACGAGGCGACCATGGCCGCGCACCGCCTGGAGCTGCCGTTCGGCTTCGATCCCCGCACGGCGGGTCGCCCGGGCGCGCGTTGGTAACGTTCAGCCCGACCGCCGAAGTGTTGACCTGAGCCTGTCGAAAGTGGTGCGTACGTGAGCAACGACCTCAACTCCCTCGAGGGCGAGATCGAGCAGACGCGGGAGCGTCTCGCCTCGACCATCGACGAGCTGCTGCACCGCACGAACCCGAAGACGATCGCCCGCAAGGAGGCGAACGCCGTCAAGGGCTACTTCGTCGACGAGGCCAGCGGTGCGCCCCGCACCGACAACATCCTCAAGGTCGTCGGCGGGGTCGCGGGCGTGGTCGCGGTGGTCGTGGTCGTCCGCAAGCTCGTCAAGTGAGCTCCGCCGGCGGCGCCGGTGACGGCACGCCGATCCGCATGCTCCACGACCGGCTCCTCGTCGAGCTGGACCGTGAGGCGGGGGAGCGGCGCTCGTCGGGCGGCATCGTGATCCCGGCGACCGCCGCCATGGGGGCGAAGCGGCTGGCCTGGTCGCGCGTGGTCGGTGTCGGTCCCCAGGTGCGCTCGGTGGAGGTCGAGGACCGGGTGCTCTTCGACCCCGACGAGCGTGCCGAGGTCGAGGTGCACGGCGACACCTACGTGGTGCTGCGCGAGCGCGACGTGCACGCGGTGGCGGCGGGCCGGCTCGGCGACTCCGCCACCGGCCTCTACCTCTGAGGGTCCCGCGCCGACGCCGCCGTCAGCTGCGGCGCCACCACCGGCTCGCCCTGCCGTCGGGCCGGGACTCCCGTGCCTTCCGGCTGCGGACCTTCGCGCCGTCCTTGCCGCCGTCCGTGGCGGGCTCCTCGCGGTAGTAGCCGCCGTAGTAGTAGCCCCCGGCCGAGTTGCGCCGCGGCACGCGGTTGAAGACCACGCCCAGCACGCGGCCGCGCACCGCCGTGAGGTTGCCCAGCGACGTCTCGAGCTCGGTGTCGACGGTGCTGCCGTAGGACACCACGACGATCGCGCCGTCCGCGACGGTCGAGAGCACGGCGGCGTCGGTGACGGGCAGCAGGGGCGGGGCGTCGAGCACCACCAGCGCCGACTCCGCCATCTGCTTGAGCAGGTTGCGCATCGACTGCGAGCCGAGCATCTCGCTCGGGTTGGGGGGCACGCCGCCGGCGGCGAGCACCTGGAACCCGGGCACGTCGGGGTGGTCCTGGAGCACGTCGTCGAGCTCGGCGCGCCCGATGAGCACGTCCGTGAGGCCCGCGCCCTCGACGAGACCGAGGGTGGGCGCGACGACGGGACGACGCAGGTCGGCGTCGACGAGGATGACCGGCTGGCCCGACGTCGCGATGGCGGCGGCGAGGTTGGTGGACACCGTCGACTTGCCGTCCGACTGCCGGGAGCTGGTGACGACGATGATGCGCGGCGGGTTGTCGATGTCCATGTACGACAGGTTGGTGCGTAGCTTGCGGAAGGCCTCGCCCGCGATGAAGGCAGAGTTCTGCTCCGTCTCCGTCACCGCCAGGTCGGCCGCCTCCCCCCGGGCGTGCTCGAGCGCCTTGGTGGCCGGGATGGCGCCGATGACGGCCACGCCGAACTTCTTCTCGATCTCCTGCGCCGTGCGGAGGCGACGGTCGAGCTGGGAGCGGACCGCGGCGTACGCGACGCCGAGGAGGAGGCCCAGGACGAGGCCGATGCCGCCGTCGCGGGCCGGCACCGGGGAGACGGGGGTGCTGGGCAGAGCAGCGCCCTCGACCGGACGCACGACGAGACCGGTGCTCGCGGCGACGCCGTCCGGGTTCTGGATCTCGTCGATCTCGTCGGCCAGCGCCTGCACCCACGCGTCCGCGAGGTCCCGGGCCGCCTGCGGCTCACCGGCCTGGGCCGTGATGCGGATGAGGGAGGTGTCGACGGGCTGCTCGACCGAGATGCGGCCGATGAGCGCCTGCGGCGACACGTCCAGCCCGAGGGTCGTGATGGCCCGCTCCGCGACCGGGCGGCTGGTGGCCACCTCGACGAACGACTTCGCCTGCGACTTCGCCAGCGAGTCGGCCACCGACTGCCCCGCGATCGAGGGATCGGGGTTGGCGGAGGTGACGAGCCCGGTCGCGTTCGCGGCGTACACCGCCGGCTGGCTCAGCGAGTAGGCCAGGGCCAGGACGAGGCACGCGACGACGATGACCCCGGCGCCGAGCCAGTGGTTGCGCAGCGCACGCAGGTAGTCGCTGAGGGACATGGGGTCCTTCCATCGGGAGGGTCTCGCACCTCACGGAACCGGGACTTCGGCTTCGTGACCCCACCGTCTCGTGGGAGCCTGGGCCCGTGAGGATCCTCATCGTATGCGTCGGCAACGTGTGTCGTTCGCCTCTTGGTGAACGTCTGCTCCGACTCGCGCTGGCCGACGAGGTCGCCGCCGGTCTCGTGGAGGTGACGAGCGCCGGCACGGGAGCGCTGGAGGGTCGGGCCATGGAGCCGGACGCCGCCGCCGAGCTCGAGCGCCTCGGCGGGTCGGCCGAGGGGTTCGTCGCCCGCTCGGTCACGGACGCGATGCTGGTGGGGTCCGACCTCGTGCTGACGGCGACCACGGAGGTGCGCAAGCAGGTCGTGGGCATCACCCCCGCGGTGCTGCACCGCACCTTCACGCTCAAGGAGCTCGCACTCGTCGTCGAGCAGGAGGCGCAGCACGTGCAGGTGCTGCCCGACGTGCGGCGTGCGATGCGCGCCCTCTCGGCCCGCCGCGGCGCGGTCGCGCGGAACGACCTCGACGTGCCGGACCCGATGGGACGGGACGCGGCGCGCCACCGCGAGGCGGCCGACCAGATCGCCGCGGCCGTCGACGTCCTCGCTCCGCTCGTGGCGGTGCTCGTCGAGGAGCAGCTCGCCGCCCAGGCAGGGGAGGCGTGAGGGCTGCGACCCGGCGCGCCTCAGGTCAGCAGCACCAGCCCGCGCTCGGCCAGCTCGCCGAGGAAGGGCAGCACGTCGCCGCGCACCTGGGCGGCGGCCGCGCCGTACTCGGTGGCCAGGAGGAGCACCAGTGCGCCGAGCGTCATCGGCCGCTCGAGGCTCTCCCACACCGACACGCCGACGGGGTTGAGCTCGAGGTACTCGCCGCGCTCGTCGAGCAGCACCATCGTGTCCCCGGTGCTGGTGCCGAGGGCCGACGGGTTGCGGGTGAGCGTGGTCGTGTCGTCGATGCGCACGGGGTGATGGTGCCATGACCGCGGAGCCCGGCGAGGGCACGCTCGTCCCCGTGCACGGCCTGGGTGCGGTCGTGACGCTGCGGCTCCGCGGCACGGAGCGGGCCGCGCTGGTCGACACGGTCCGTGCGGCCTGGGAGCGGTGCCTCGTGCCGGCGCCCGCACCCGGCGGCGCCGGTGACGTCGTCGACGCCGGCACGCTCGACGTCGTGCTCGACGCGCCCGACGCCGATCCCGCCGACCGGCACGCGGCCGTCGCGGCGGGTGCGGTGGCCGGCACGTCGCTCGCCGACGTGATGCACCAGCTGTCGCCGGCGGTCACCCTCCGCCTCATCGAGAGCCGCGCGGGGGCGCTCATGATGCTCCACGCCTGCGCCCTCGCCCACCCGGCGACGGGTCGCACGGCGGTGCTCGTGGCACCGTCGGGCACGGGCAAGACGACGCTCGCCCGCACCCTCGGCACGACGTTCGGCTACCTGACCGACGAGACCGCCGGCATCGACGCGCGCGGCCGGTTGCTGCCCTACCCCAAGCCGCTCTCCGTGATCCCGGTGCCCGGGGAGCCGATCAAGGACCAGCTCGCGCCCGCAGCCTGCGGGCTCGCGCCGGCGCCGGACGGTCCCCGGCTCGCTGCGGTCGTCCTGCTCGAGCGCGACGCGGCGGGTCCCGACGAGCCGGAGGTCGTGCCCGAGCCCACGGTCACCGCGCTGGCGACCCTGGCGGGCCAGACGTCGTACCTCACCCGCATCGAACGGCCCCTCCACGCCCTGGCCGCGACGATCGAGCAGGGCGGCGGGCTGCGGCGCGTGCGCTACCGCGAGTCCGCCAGCCTCGCCCCCCTCCTCGAGGAGTGGCTGTCGTGAGCGGGCTGCGGGTGCGGCGGGCGCCGGTGGCGGACTGGTACGTCGAGGGCGAGGACTCCGCCGTGATGGTGGGCGCCACCGTCGTCGTGCTGTCGGCGCTCGCCACGGCGGTGCTCGAGATCCTCGACGCCGAGCGGACCGCCGAGGACGGCTGGGTCGCCGCCACCGTCGTCACCGCCGGCCTGGTGGAGCGCTTCGGGGAGCCCGAGGGGCTCGACGTGCACGCCACGACCGCCGGCGTCCTGGCCGACCTCGCCGAGCAGCGGGTGGTGGAGACGGAGCAGCGGCCGGGACCGGCCGCGGGTTGACCCCGGTGGGACGCTGGAGGTCATGAGCGACCACGTCTCCGCAGCAGCGTCCGGCCACTTCCGCATCGGGGGCGAGCTCCCCGTCGTCCGCCTGGGCTACGGCGCCATGCAGATCACCGGCGAGGGGGTCTGGGGCTGGCCCGACGACCGGGAGGGCGCGATCGCCGTGCTCCGCCGGGCCGTCGAGCTGGGCGTGACCTTCATCGACACCGCCGACTCCTACGGCCCGACCGTCTCCGAGGAGCTCATCGCCGAGGCTCTGCGGCCCTACGCCGACGACCTCGTCATCGCCACCAAGGCCGGCCTGGTGCGCACCGGCCCGGCGCAGTGGGTGCCGGTCGGCCACCCGGCGTACCTGCGCCAGCAGGCGGAGCTCAGCCTCCGCCGCCTCGGCGTCGAGGCCATCGACCTGTTCCAGCTCCACCGCGTGGACCCGGCCTTCCCGCTCGAGGACCAGGTGGGCGAGCTGAAGAAGCTGCAGGAGGAGGGCAAGGTGCGCCACATCGGGCTCTCCGAGGTCTCCCTCGGTCAGCTGCAGGAGGCCCGCGAGGTCGCCGAGATCGCGACGGTGCAGAACCTCTTCAACCTGGTGAAGCGCGACGCGGAGCCGCTGCTCGACTACTGCGACGCGGAGGGCATCGGGTTCATCCCGTGGTTCCCGCTCGCGACCGGCGAGCTCGCCGGGGCCGACGGCCCGCTGGCGCAGTCCTCCCGCGACCACGGGGCCGAGCCGTCGCAGCTGGCCCTCGCCTGGCTGCTGCGCCGCTCGCCCGTCGTGCTGCCGATCCCCGGCACGAAGACCGTGGCGCACCTCGAGACGAACGTCGCGGCAGCGGCCATCGAGCTGAGCGACGAGGAGTACGCGGCCCTCGACGCCGTGCGCTGAGCCGGGGTCGACCCTGCGATGACACGACCGCTGCGCCGTCTCGGCTTCCTCACCATCGGGCTGTTCGACCCCGACGAGCCCCGCGCCGGCCACGAGGCGACGCTCCGCATCATCGAGCTCGGCGAACGGCTCGGGTTCGACAGTGCCTACGTGCGCCACCGGCACCTGCAGCACGGCATCTCCTCGCCGCTCACGTTCCTGGCTGCCGCCAGCCAGCGCACCCGCCGCATCGACCTCGGTACGGCGGTCATCCCCCTGGGCTGGGAGAACCCGCTGCGCCTGGCCGAGGACCTGGCCACCGTCGACGTCCTGTCCGGCGGGCGGCTCCAGCCCGGCGTCAGCGTCGGTCCGCCGATGCAGTGGGAGCACGTGCGCGGCGCGCTCTACCCCGACACCGCCGACGTGGAGGACTTCTCCTACGCACGGGTCGAGCGCCTGCTGCGGCACCTCCGCGGCGAGCCGGCGAGCACGTTCAGCGGCCAGCAGGGGATCGAGGTGTTCTCCGAGCGCGTGCAGCCGCACGCGCCCGGTCTCGCCGACCGGGTCTGGTACGGCGCCGGCTCGGTCCGGTCCGCCACGTGGGCGGGGCGGCAGGGCCTGGGGCTGCTGAGCAGCAACGTCGTGAAGCACGAGGGCGACCCGGGGGAGCCCGTCGACTTCGCGCGGGCGCAGCGCGCCCAGATGGATGCGTTCCTGGCCGCCCACCCCGACCCCGGCGCGGCGCGGCTGTCGCAGGGGCTGGTGGTCGTGCCGACCGACAGCGCGTCCGCCGACCAGCGGCGGCGCTACGAGCAGTACGCCGCGGAGCGACTGCCCCGCACCGCGGAGCCCCAGGGGCCGGCCCGGATGCTCTTCGCCCCCGACCTCGTCGGGCCCTCCGAGCAGCTCGCCGAGCAGCTCCGGGCGCACGCGGGCTTCCAGGCCGTCGACGAGGTCGTCGTCGCGCTGCCCTTCACCTTCGACCACGAGGACTACGTGCAGATCCTCACCGACATCGCGGAACGCCTGGCGCCCGCGCTGGGGTGGACGGGCCCGGCGGACGACGGGGACCCCGCGTGAGCGAGGAGCGAGCGGTCGCGGCCGCGCGAGCCCTCGGCGTACCCGTCACGGTGACGCGGCACGGTCCGGTCGCATCGCTGGAGGAGGCGGCCGCGGCCCGCGGCGTCGCGCCGGACCGCCTCGTCAAGACGCTGGTGGTGCGGCGCGGGGACGACGACCACCTCCTGGTGCTGGTGCCGGGGGACCGCACGATCAGCTGGCCGCGGCTGCGCGCCCTGCTCGGCGTCTCGCGGCTCTCCATGCCGTCGGCCGCCGACGCGCAGCGCGCCACCGGCTACGCCCGGGGCACCATCACGCCGTTCGGAGCCGCACCCGGACCGCACGGCCCCTGGCCCGTCGTCGCCGACAGCCGGGTCACCGGCACGATCTCCATCGGCGGTGGCGACCACGGCGTCGGGCTGACGGTGGAGGCGGAGGCCCTGCTCGCGGCGTACGACGCGGTCGTCGCCGACGTCACGGACCCCGCCTGACGTCGGCGCCTTCTCCTGTCCGCCCTCCGTGTAACGCGGTGTCCGGGCTACTGGAGCAGTGGTCGACCGCTTCTCCAGTAGCCATAACACCGCGTTACACGGGGAGGGGGCGGTGCGAGGCCACCACCAACCCCGCCCCGAAGGGACGGTCAGGAGACCTGGGCCAGGATGTTCTGGGTGATCTCGTCGATGCTCGCGCCACCCACCTGCTGGCCGTCGACGAGCACGGTCGGGGTGCCCTGCACGCCGTTGTCGGCGGCGGCGGTGCCGGCCTCCTCGACCCAGTCCTCGAACGCGAGGTCCTCGATGCCGGGGCGCACGGCGTCCTCGTCGGCCCCGGCGACGACGGCCTGGTCGACGAGCCAGTCATCGTCGGGGAACGGGCCGCTCTCGGAGGGCTGCTGGTCGTAGAGGAGGTCGTGGAACGTCTTCGCGGCGTCCGGCCCGGCGGCGTCCATGACGACCGCCATCGCGTTGGCCGAGCGCAGGGAGTAGTCGCTGATGCGGCCGAGGAGGTCGAAGACGCGGTACTCGACGACGATGTCGCCGGAGTCGACGAGCTGGGTCAGCTGGTCGCTGCTCGCCGCCTCGAGGGCGCCGCAGAACGGGCAGAGGAAGTCCTCGTAGATCACCACGCGGTGCTCGGCGCCCGGGTCGCCGAACGCGAACCCGTAGTCGGAGGTGACCTCGCCCGTCAGGTTGACGCTGTCGCCGCTGCCGGGGGCCGTCGCCGACCCCGCGTCGTCGGAGGGAGCGTCGGAGGGGTCGGTGCTGCGTCCCACGCCGGGAGCGTCGGCCTCCGCGCCGCCGTCGTCGTCACCGCCGGTGAACACGAGCACACCGATGATGACCACGGCCACGGCGACGACGACCCCGCCGACGATCAGCCACTCGCGGAGGCGCTCCTTGCGCTGCGCCTCGCGCTGGGCACGGGCCGCGACCTCCGCCCGGCTCTGCTTCGGTCCGTCGGGCCTGCCGGGCGCCTGGGCCATGCGTCCACGCCTCACTTCGTCGGGGAGCTCGGGATCGTTGCTGGCTCCTGAGGCTAGGCAGGGTTCCTTAATCCATCCTGAGCCGGTGCCGGGCGCGGGCCGTCCCGCGCCGGGCACGTGCGGGGGCGCGGGCAGGGGCGCGGGCGGGGGCGCGGGCGGGGGCGCGGGCGGGGGCGCGGGCGGGGGCGCGGGCGGGGCGTAGGCTGCGACGTCGTGACGGACCGACTGGTGTGGATCGACTGCGAGATGACGGGCCTCGACCTGGGTGCGGACGCGCTCATCGAGGTGGCCGCGCTCGTCACCGACTTCGAGCTGAACGTGCTGGGCGACGGGGTGGACCTCATCATCAAGCCCGAGCCGGAGGCGCTGGCGCAGATGGGCGACTTCGTGCGCGACATGCACGAGAAGTCGGGCCTGCTCGCGCAGCTCGACACCGGCATGACCCTCGCCGAGGCAGAGGCCGAGGTGCTCGCCTACGTGAAGAACCACTGCCCGGACGGCAGCCGCCCGCCGCTCGCCGGCAACACGGTGGCCACGGACCGCTCCTTCCTCGCGCGGGACATGACGGAGCTCGAGGGCTTCCTCCACTACCGCATCGTCGACGTCTCCTCCATCAAGGAGCTGTCGCGCCGCTGGTTCCCGCGGGCCTACTACCAGGCGCCGAAGAAGCGCGGCAACCACCGCGCGCTCGCCGACATCCAGGAGAGCATCGAGGAGCTGCGCTACTACCGCGAGGCCGTCTTCGTCCCGTCCCCCGGTCCGAGCTCGGCGCAGGCCGGCGAGATCGCCCGCCGCCACGGCGGCGCACTGACCGGTATCGGGGACCCGGAGACCGGATCTGACCCGGGTGGTCAGAGCACCCCCTGAGACCCGGTACACTTCTGCCCGGCCCGTCGCGATGAGAGTCGCGCACGCGGTCGTGGTGGGTATAGCTCAGCTGGTAGAGCGCCGCCTTGTGGTGGCGGATGTCGCGGGTTCGAGTCCCGTTACTCACCCCATGGAACGCGCGAGGCCCTCGGGCCTCGCGCGTTCGTCATTTCCGAGGGTCCCTGCAGGTCGGGCTCCGTCCCGGCGCTACCGCGCGCCGACGCCCAGCCGGGGGAGCACGACGAGGAACGTCGAGCCGATCGAGGGCTCCGACGTGGCGCCGATGACGCCACCGTGCTGCTCGATGATCGCGTGCGCGATGGAGAGCCCGAGGCCGGTGCCCTGGATCGCCTCGCGCTTCGCGATCGACGAGCGGAAGAACTGGGTGAACAGCTGGTCCTGCTCCTCCAGGGGGATGCCGAGGCCGGTGTCGCTGACCTCGAGCACCGCCTCCTCCGCCTCGAGCTTGACGGAGACGTCCACCTGTCCGCCGTCGGGGGTGAACTTGAGGGCGTTCGTCAGCAGGTTGAGCACGACGCGCTCGAGCATCCCCGCGTCGCCTTCGACGAGGGCCTTGCTCTCACCCAGCGTCACGCGCACGTCGAGCGCGCGCGTCTCGAGCTGGGGGGCCACGACGTCGTACGCCGAGCGCACGACGTCCCGCAGGTCGAGCGGCTCGCTGGCGAGGTCGAGCTGCCCGGCGTTGACGCGCGAGAGCACGAGGAGGTCCTCCACGAGCGAGCGGAGGCGCTCGCCGTTGTTGATGATGCGGTCGAGGGTCTGCGCCACCAGCGGCGGGAGGTCCCCGAGGTCGCCGTCGGCGAGCATCGTGGCGTAGCCGAGCACGCTCGTGAGCGGGGTCCGCAGCTCGTGGCTGACGGTCGAGACGAGGGCGTCCTTCATGCGGTCGGCCTGCTCGAGGCGCTCGACGGCCTCGCGCTCGCTGAGCAGGGCCGCCAGGAGCGCGTCCTGGCGCTGCACCCGCGCGGTGACGTCCTCGGACGTGCAGACGTAGCCGACGACCTCGCCGCGCTGGTCGTGCATGCGCGTGATGGTGAGCGAGTGGGTGCGCATCTCCCCGGACCTGCGGCGCATGCGCCAGTCGCGCGGCTCGCTCGAGCGCTTCGTGAGGGCGCGGGCGATCCGGTGGAACTCGGGCGCGGTGCCGACGGCCTCCGCCTGCGCGTGCAGCTCCGACCTCGGGACGAACGAGGCCGGGGTCTGCCCCAGCATCTCGCGTGCGTCGTACCCCAGCAGCAGCTCGGCGCCCACGTTGAACAGCGTGATGCGCCCGTCGCGGTCGGTGCCGATGATGGCGGTCCGCGTGGCCGAGTCCATGATCCGGCCCACGAGCTCGCGCTCGCGGTGCGCCTCCGCGGAGCGCTCGCGGAACAGCTGCGCCACGAGGGTGTACGGCACCACGAGGAGCACCGCGCTCACGAGGAACAGGTGCAGCACCGTGCTGTCGTGCACCGCCGTGCCCTCGCGCAGGGAGACGCTGTAGGGGCCGACCCCCAGGGAGGCGAAGGTCAGGACCGCGACGGAGACCACGAACAGCTGCGCGATCATGTCCGTCAGCGTCAGGCGGAGCGCGCCCCACGCCAGGAGCGGCACGAGCGTGAACGCCCACGCGACCTCGTCCTGCAGCGTGAAGACCGCGCTGGTCGCCAGGAGCACCGCGATCCACTGGGCCCAGCGTTCCGGGTCGGTCACCCGGAGGGTGGCCCGGTCGAGGCGCAGGAACGGGAGCACCAGCAGCAGCTGGGAGAACGCGGTGGCGAGCACGACCAGCATCGACCGGCTGGGCCCGGGTTGCACGCCGGCGGCGGCGACGAAGCCGGCGAGCGCGAGCACGCCCAGCAGCGGCCCGAGGGTGCCGGCGACGAGCCAGCGGGCCAGGTCGCCCTGGCTCCGCAGCCACGGCCGTCCACGCCCCCGCCAACGCAGCACGACCGATCCCACGAGCGCCTGTGCCGCCACGCTGACCCCGAAGCCGACAGCGGTGAGGGGGCGGACCTCGGACAACGACATCGTCCACCAGCCGACGAGGCCGCCGAGCACGATCGGCACCGGCGCCCAGCGGCGGGGCGCCACGATGACCGCGACCGTCACCAGGCCGACCGGCCACTGGGTGAACGCCACCACCCAGGACTCGCCCCAGTAGGTCGCGGTGAACCCGAGCCCGAGCACCACGAGGAGCAGCGACGCCGGGAGGCGGAGGCCCGTGAACGGGTCGCCCGTCCCGGGACGGGCGGTGCCCGTCTCGCTGGTGCTGCTCACGCGTCCTCCCTGCCGGGCCGGCATCGCCGGCCCCTCGTTGCCGCACATTCTCACCCCAACGGCGGGGCTTGGCAGGGGAACGCCGCTCTGTCCGGTCCTGGAGGGCCGCGCCCTAGGGTGGCCGACATGGACGAGAGCACGGAGACCCGGTCGCCCCGGCTCGGGCGGCGTGAGTACGACGTCGTCGTGGTGGGTGGCGGTCACAACGGCCTGGTGGCCGCGGCCTACCTCGCCCGCCGCGGCCTGTCGGTCGCGGTGCTGGAGCGTCTCGGACGCACCGGCGGCGCCGCCGTGTCCGCCGAGGCGTTCCCCGGTGTGCCGGTGCGGCTCTCCCGCTACTCCTACCTCGTGAGCCTCCTGCCGGAGCAGGTCGTCAGCGACCTCGGGCTCGACCTGCGTCTCGTGTCGCGCTCGACCGCGTCGTACTCGCCCTACCGACGCGACGGCGTCGACGGCGGGCTCCTGGTCGAGCGGCCCGAGGGTCCGGCCACGCGTCAGTCGTTCGCGGCGCTGACGGGCTCGGACGACGCGTACGAGGCCTGGACGGCGTTCTACGGCGAGGTGGAGGAGCTGGCACGGGTCGTCGCGCCGACCTTGACGCAGCCCCTGCCCCGGGTGGACGACCTGGCCGCGCGGGTCCCCGCGACGATCTGGCGGGACGTCGTGGAGCGCCCGCTGGGGGAGGCCGTGGAGCGGCGGTTCGCGGACGACCTCGTGCGGGGCGTCGTCGCCACGGACGGGCTCATCGGCACGTTCGCCTCGCTCCACAGCCCGTCGCTGGTGCAGAACCGCTGCTTCCTCTACCACCTCGTCGGCAACGGCACGGGGGAGTGGCGCGTGCCGGTCGGCGGCATGGGGGCGGTCACCGACGCGCTGCTCTCCTCCGCCGTGGGCGCGGGAGCCGAGGTGCTGACGCACGCCGACGTACGCCGCGTGCACGCCGCCTCCGCCGGCGCGGGGGCCGGAGGGTCGGGGGCCGAGGTCACGTTCGTCGACGCCGAGGGGACGCACACGGTCGGTGCGCGCTTCGTGCTGTCGGGCGTCGCGCCGTGGACGCTGGCCGGGCTCGTCGGCGACCCGCTCGACGGCGTGGTGAAGCCCCAGGGGTCGCAGCTGAAGATCAACCTCCTCCTCGACCGCCTGCCGCGCCTGCGCTCGGGCGTGGACCCCGCGGTGGCGTTCGCGGGCACGCTGCACCTGGCCGAGGGCGCGGCCGAGCTCGAGGTGGCCCACGCCGACGCGGTCGCCGGCCGGGTGCCGACGCGGATGCCGGGCGAGGTCTACTGCCACTCCCTCACGGACCCGTCGATCCTGGGCCCGCTGGCCGGCACCGGGGCGCACACGCTCACCTACTTCGGGCTCCACACGCCGGCGGGGCTCTTCGCCGGTGACCCCGGGTTCGCGAAGGTCGCCGTCGAGCGGGCCATCGCCTCCCTCGACGAGGTGCTCCTCGACCCGATCGCCTCCGTCGTCGCCCGGGACGCGGACGGCAAGCCGTGCATCGAGGCGAAGACCCCGCTCGACGTCGAGGCCGACCTCCAGATGCCCGGCGGCCACATCTTCCACGGCGACCTCGAGTGGCCCTGGGCGCCCGCGCGCGCCGCGCTCGACGCACCGGCGGCGGCGTGGGGGGTCGAGACGGCGCACGACGGCGTGCTCCTGTGCGGCTCCGGCGCGCGCCGCGGCGGAGCGGTCTCCGGGCTCGGCGGACACAACGCCGCCCAGGCGGTCCTGGCCTCGATCTGAGCCTCGATTTTTCTGGGGCGTCACTCGCTGCTAATGTTGCACCCGCTTCACCGCGCGCCATTAGCTCAATTGGCAGAGCAGCTGACTCTTAATCAGCGGGTTCGGGGTTCGAGTCCCTGATGGCGTACCGATCGAGAAGGCCCCGCACCACTGGTGCGGGGCCTTCTGCGTCTCTCAGGTCGTCTGCACCGAGGGGATGGCTGCCCGGCGCGCGATGTCGTCGCTGATGGCCGCGGCCGTGGCGAGCAGGTGGGGGAGGTGCTCCTCGACGAGGGTCTCGACCGTCGTCTCGGCAGCGTGCACGGTGACGTTGAGCGCCGCCAGGGTGCGGCCGTCGGCGCCGCGGATGGCCGTGGCCACGGAGCGCACGCCCGCGGCGAGCGCCTGGTCGGTGAGGCACCACCCCCGCTCACGGATCTCGGCGAGCTCGCGGTGCAGGTCCGCGGGACCGGGCGTGCGCTGCACGGTGACCCCGGAACGGCTGGGCTCGGCGAGCACCTCGTCCACCTGCTGGGGGTCCAGGTCGGCCAGCATGACCTTGCCGAGCGACGTGGACGTGGCCGGGAAGCGGGTGCCGATGGTCACGGCGAGCGCGATGATCTTGGGGACGGCCACGCGCGCGACGTACACGATGTCGGAGCCGTCCAGCTGGCCGACCGAGGACGACTCGCCCGTCAGGCGGACGAGGTCCTCCATGTGGGGGCGGGCGAGCTCCCAGAGCCCGGTCGAGTGGACGTAGGCCATGCCGAGCTCGACCACGCGCGGGGTGAGCGTGTAGCCGCTCTCCCCGGCGCGCACGTAGCCCAGCTCCTCGAGGGTCAGCAGGATCCGGCGCGCGGTGGGGCGGGCCAGCCCGGTGCGGGCGGCGACCTCCGACATGGACAGGGTGGGGCGCGCCGCGTCGAAGGCCTTGATCACGTCGAGCCCGCGGGCGAGCGCCTCGATGAAGTCCGGACCGGTGCCACGGGGACTCATCTCGCTCCTTCGGTCGGTCGCATCGCGGGTCACTGTACGGCCCTTGACAGCGCGCATGACGACGACCACAGTGACGGGCATGCATTGGCGGACAAGTGACCGCCAGGCGGACACGAAGGGTTCTGGTTCATGACCACGCGCACTGACGGGCCGCTCAGCGGGCTGCTCGTCGCCGACTTCTCGCGGATCCTCGCGGGTCCCTACGCCACGATGCTGCTGGCGGACCTCGGGGCCGAGGTGATCAAGGTCGAGGGCCCGGCCGGCGACGACACCCGCACCTGGGTGCCGCCGGTGCGGGACGACGTCTCGACCTACTACCTGAGCGTCAACCGCAACAAGAAGTCCATCGCCCTCGACCTCAAGGACCCCGCCGACGTGGAGGTCGCCCGCGACCTCGCCCGCCGTGCCGACGTGCTCGTCGAGAACTTCCGCCCGGGTGGCCTCGCCAAGTACGGCCTCGACTACGCCAGCGTCAGCGCGGAGAACGCAGGACTCGTCTACGCCTCCATCAGCGGCTTCGGCTCGGGCGGCGGCGCGCACCTGCCGGGGTACGACCTCATGGTCCAGGCCATGTCGGGCCTCATGAGCCTCACGGGCGACCCCGAGGGGCAGCCGTACCGGGCCGGCATCTCCGTCTTCGACGTGATGACCGGGATGCACGCACTCGTCGGGGTGCTCGCGGCGCTCAACGAGCGCCAGACCTCGGGACGTGGCCAGCACGTGGAGGTCAACCTCATGTCCTCCGCCCTCTCGGGGCTGGTCAACCAGACCGGGGCGTTCGTGGCGGGCGGTGCCGTGCCGTTCCGGATGGGCAACGCCCACCCGTCGCTCTTCCCCTACGAGCCGCTCCCCGCGGCTGACGGCGACATCATCATCATCGCCGGCAACGACCGGCAGTTCGCGGCGCTCGCCACCGTGCTGGGGGCGCCCGAGCTCGTCGAGGACCCACGCTTCGCGCACAACGAGGACCGCACCGCGCACCGCGAGGAGCTGCGTCCGCTCCTCGTCGAGCTGCTGGCGAAGCGCACGAAGGCCGAGTGGTTCGAGGCCCTGTCGGCCGCCGGCGTCGCCTCCGGACCGATCAACACCGTGGACGAGGGCGTCGCGTTCGCCACCGGGCTCGGCCTGGAGCCGGTCGTCGAGGTCGGGGAGGGCGCCGACGCCGTGCCGCTCGTGCGGAACCCCATCACGTTCTCGCGGTCGGGCGTCCGCTACGACCTGCCGCCGCCCACCGTCGGACAGCAGGGCGCCGAGGTGCGGGCGTGGCTGTCCGAGCAGGCCCCCGTCGGGACGGAGGGGGACCGATGAGCGACGACCTCCGCTTCCCGACCTCGCTCGGGATGTCCACCACCTCGAGCATCACCCTGCTGGGGGAGGACCTCGCCACCGACCTGATGGGCTCGGTGAGCCTCACCGAGCTCGTCTACCGCATGGTCACGCTGCGCACCCCCACGCCGGGACAGGTGCGGATGCTCGACGCCTGCCTCCTCGCGCTCGCCGACCACGGGTTCACGCCGACCGCCATCGCGGCGCGGCTCACCTTCCTCAGTGCCCCCGACTCGGTCCAGGGCGCCATGGCGGCCGGCCTGCTCGGCGGCGGCTCCCGCTTCCTGGGCGTCACGGAGGACGCGGGCCAGTTCCTGCACGGCGTCATCGAGGGCCTCGACGACCTGCCCACGGACACTGCGGGCTGGGACGACGTCGCCCGTGAGGTCGTGCGCGCGGCCCGGGCGGAGCGCCGCACGATCCCCGGCCTCGGCCACCCGGTGCACAAGGAGCTCGATCCCCGCACCCCGGCGCTCGTGCGCATCGCGACCGAGGAACAGGTGTACGGCGCGCACCTGGCCCTCTTCGAGGCCATCGGCCGGGTGCACCCCGAGCTCATCGGCCGCCGCCTGGTGCTCAACGGAGCCGGGGTCGTCGGCGCCGCCCTCGCGGACCTCGGCCTGCCGATGCAGCTCCTCCGAGGGTTCGCGCTCCTCGCCCGCGCCGCGGGCCTGCTGGGCCAGCTCGCCGAGGAGCTGCGCATGCCCGTCGGCATGGACACCTACCTCGCGGTCGAGCACAACGCCGTCTTCGTGCCGCCCGCGGAGGCGCTGGCGCGGCAGGAGGAGGCCGGAGGCAGCACCGGGTGAGCGCCTGCCGGCGGGGGAGCGCCCGCCGGGCCACCCGCCGTACCGCCCGTCCTGCCTGACCAGCCGACCCCACCCGAACGCGTCTCGATCCGCCTGCCGTCCGAACCGGAGGACCCCCGATGGCCGACCTCGTCGCGGTGCTCGCCACCACGCACCACCCGTTCTACTACCGCACCAGCCAGCTGCCCCCCGAGGAGCGGCCTCCGTTCGCGGAGGAGTGGATCTCCAAGATCGCCACCTACCGGGAGACCCTCACGCGGGCACGGCCCGACGTGCTCGTGATGGTCGGCTCCGACCACTTCCACCAGCTCTGGCTCGACAACATGCCGCAGTTCCTCGTCGGCAAGGCGCCGTTCTACGACGCGAACTGGGAGAACGAGATCCGGGAGTTCGGCATGCCGAAGCTCCTGCTGAAGGGCGACGAGGAGCTCTCGGCGTACATGCTCCGCGAGGGGCTCGATCGCGGCTTCGACCTGGCGTTCTCCAACGAGCTGCGCATCGACCACTCCGTGACCTGCCCGATCCTGACGGTGCGCCCCGAGGCGGACCTGCCGATCGTGCCGATCTACACCAACATCTTCGCCCCGCCGCTGCCGAAGCCCGAGCGCTTCGTGCAGCTCGGGCGCACGATCCGCGAGATCATCGACGCCTGGCCGAGCCACCTGCGCGTGGCGGTCATCGGCTCGGGCCACCTGTCGCTCGAGCTCGGCGGGCCGCGCCAGTTCGGTCCGACGGGACCCGACCCGGAGTTCGACCACCGCGCCGTCGAGTGGATCAGCAACGGCGACATCGACGGCTGCCTGCGCGAGGTGACGCTCGACAGCCTCCACGCCCCCGGCAACGCCACCCACGGGTTCATGGACTTCATGTTGATGATGGGCGTCGCGGGCCACGAGAAGGCCGATCACGCCGACCACCTGAGCCTCTTCCACACGATGGAGGCCTACTTCACCTGGTACCCGAACCCCCACCTGGTCGACCCGCCGCTCGGCGGTGTCCCCACGATCGGAGCGACGGCGTGAGCAAGTACCTCGTCAACAAGTTCCTCTACACGGTCGACCGCGACCACGACCTCACGGAGCGCTACCGGACCGACCCTGCCGGCACGGTCGCCTGGTGGGAAGTCGAGATGGCCGGCACGCTGCTCAACGCGATCGACGCCGAGCGCACGACCTGGCTGTCGTTCACCGACGCGGAGCGGGAGGCGCTCGTGGGGCACGACCACGTGGCGCTCTTCGAGATGGGCGCGCACCCGTTCCTCACCCTCACGCTCTGGATCGCGATGTTCGAGCGCGACCACCCGGAGCCGCTCGCCATGCAGCTCGACTACGCCGCGCGCCTCGCGCACGTCACGCAGCCGTACCCCGACATCACGACCTGAGCCCGGTCGTCCGGTCGTCCGGTCCGGCCGGCCGGTCGGTCGGTCCGGTCCGGCCGGTCGGTCGGTCCGGTCGGTCGGCCACCGCCACCCGTCCCACGCTCCGCCAGAGAGGCACCCCCATGACCCAGTCCGCAGCCACCTCCGCCGTCGCGTCAGCGCCGGCGGTCGTGTTCCGCAACGCGCTCGTGCTCACGATGGACACCGGGCGTCGCGTGCTCGAGGGCACCGACGTCCTCGTCGTCGGCACGACCATCGAGGCCATCGGCCCGGACCTCGCGGTCCCCGAGGGCACCGCCGAGATCGACGCCGCCGGCGGCATCCTCATGCCCGGGATGGTCGACACCCACCGGCACATGTGGCAGACCGCGATGCGCGGGTACGGCGCGGACTGGACCCTCACGCAGTACTTCGTGTGGAACTACCTCGAGCACGGCATCAAGTTCCGGCCCCAGGACATCTTCGCCGGCAACCTGCTGAGCGGTGTGGAGGCGCTCGACGCCGGCGTCACCACGACGGTCGACTGGTCGCACGGGCTCTCCACCGTCGACCACGCGGACGCAGCGGTCGACGCCCTGGAGGCGGTGCCGGGGCGCTTCGTCCTCGCCTACGGCAACATCCACGCCGCGCCGTGGGAGTGGACGCAGTCGGCCGACTTCCGCAGCTTCGTGGAGCGCCGCATGCCGCGCACCGACATGCTCGGCTTCCAGCTCGCGTTCGACGTGACCGGCGACCCGGCCTTCCCCGAGAAGGCGGCCTTCGAGGCGGCACGCGACCTCGGCGCCGCGGTGACGACCCACGCCGGCGTCTGGGGCGCGACCAACGACGACGGCATCCGCCTCATGCACGAGCACGGCTTCATGACGCCCGAGACGGTCTACGTCCACGCGGCCACGCTGTCCGACGACTCCTACCAGCGGATCGCGGCGACCGGAGGCACAGCCTCGGTCTCGGCCGAGAGCGAGGCCAGCTGCGGTCAGGGCTACCCGTCGAGCTGGAACCTCCGACGGCACGGCATCGACGTCTCGCTCTCCGTCGACACCAGCGTCTGGTGGAGCGCCGACGCGTTCGCCGCCATGCGGTCCACGCTGTCGTCCGACCGCACGCGCGAGCACCACGAGGCCCACGCCCGCGGGGAGACGGTGACCCACGTCGGGCTCCGCGCACGGGAGGTCGTCGAGTGGGCGACCATCGGCGGCGCCAAGGCCCTCGGGCTCGACCACGTCGTCGGCAGCATCGAGGTCGGCAAGCGCGCCGACCTCGTCCTCGTCAAGAACGACCGCTCGCCGGCGATGTTCCCCCTGCTCAACCCCTACGGCCACGTCGTCTTCCAGGCGCAGCGCGGCGACGTGCACACCGTGCTCGTCGACGGCCGGGTCGTGAAGCACGAGCACGAGCTCGTCGGGATCGACCTCGGCGCCGCGCGCGAGGCCGTCGGTGCGACGGTCGAGCACCTGCGCGCCACGCTCGGCGAGGAGGAGTGGATCGCGGGGATGAACCCCGACGTGCCGGAGTCGAAGATCCTCGACAACCCGTACACCTACACCGACTACGCCGACGCCTCGACGCACGGCCAGTGACGGGCGCCGGCGGATCGGGCCGGTCGGGCCGGTCGGGCCGGTCGGGCCGGTCGGGCCGGTCGGGCCTGGCTGGGCCCGTCGGGCACATGCCCCTCGTCGGACGTCATGCGAGGCGGTGCGCTCGGCGACCGGAGCGCATGACGTCCCCGAGCCCGGTCGCCGGACGTCATGCGAAGCGGCGGCCCGGGCGATCGTCGCGCATGACGTCTTCGGGCCTGACCATCTGGCTGGGTGCGTCGGGGCATGCTGCGCCGCCCGGCCACGGGCGTGGGCGGGCGGCGGGTGGCGCTGGGTCGGTCTTCGTCAGGTGTTGTCGGGCTCGCGACCTGGACCCGGTGGCGGCCACGGTCGGGTGCCGTCGCGGTCGACGAGGTAGCGCAGGCCCAGCGGGCTGGTCCAGATGACGGCGTTGGGCAGCTCTCCGGCGCTGGGGTCGGTGGGCCGGTAGGTCCACCGTTTCCCTGTTGCCATCTCGCGGTGGGTCTTCATGCGGTGGTGGCGTCGGCAGAGCGGGAACAGGTTCCGGGTGGAGGTCTGGCCGGGTGGGCCTTGCGGGTCGTAGGGGTGGCAGTGGTCGAGGTCGGCGGTGCGTGAGCTGCGGGTGCAGTAGGGGAAGACGCACCTGGGCCAGCGGGCTCTGACGTGGTCGGCGATCCGGTCGGGCGGGTTGTAGCCGTTCACGGCCTCGTGCTTGGTGAGGTCGATGATCGGCTTGACCGTCACTCGGGTGTCGGGCAATCCGCACCAGGACTGGACCTGCTCGACCGTCACGGCCCCGCGGGGCGCGCCTGGGGTGTCAAGGCGGGCGAGGTCGATGCCCGTCATGCCGGTGCAGGCATCGATCCCGGGACCGATCCCGTTGAGGGTGCCGGTGATCGCCGCCTGGTCGAGGTGCACGAACAGCACCACCTCGCGCCGCGCCCGGTGCACCGGTCGCGGCTCGGTCTCGGTCGTCGCTTCACCCGCGTCGTACTCCAACGTCGTCACCCCGTCGCAGCGCCGTGCGATCTCACCGAGGGCCATCGAGCGGCGGATGTCGAGGTTCGGGTCGCAGCCGAGCTCGCCCAACTGCCGGGCGACGTGCGCGATGCTCCGCTCCAGGTCGAGCGCATCAGCCAGATCCAGGGAGCCGTGGACGTTCACCGTGCCGCGCAGCGTCCCGGTCAACGGGTCCGCATAACCGACCTCGCCCAGGTCGATCGCCAGGTACCGATCCCCGTCAGCCGCATGCCGTTCGGCCTCGGTGGTCTCGGGGTCGAACCGCGTCGCGGCCTCCGCCACCAGCCGGTCGACCTCGGGACCGGTGGCCTTGCCCGCGACGTACGCAATGTGCCGGTCGACGAACCCCGCCGCGTCGAACGTCAACGTCCGCGTGGCTTGGGCGATCCGCCGGCCCCGCCACACGTCGACCTCACCCGCAGCCACCCGCGCATGCACCCGCGGCAGCCGCCAGCGCAGCTCCACCGCATCGCCCACCAGCCGACGGGCCGCATCGAACGAACATCCCCGGGCGGCCGCGACCTCGCCGATGCAGAACTCCGCCACCACCGGCGCCCCCGGTCCACCCAGCTCGAGGAACTGATCCCCAGCCAGAGCCTCGGCGTCCCACTCGCCCAGCGTCGTGATCGGATCACCCACCACCTCGTCCGCGGTGTGCGCCGCAGCCCAGTCACCCACCGCGACGAACGCATCAGCCTCCGCCACACGCGCAGCAGCCGTGCGCTCGCGGACCGCGTTGATCAACGCGGTCGCTGTGGTGTGGGTCCCCCGATCCATGCCCCCGACCCTAGTCGAACAGACATACGATCACCACCTCTGAATGGTGACCTGTGGACGACCAACCCGAGGCCGGCACCGAGTTGTCACGTACACAGCGACGTGTCCTCACTCGCGCCACGGCGTACATGACAACTCGACACCCCCCGACCCGCGCCATACGACCAAACGCGACGCGCCTGCCGCGCCATACGACCAACCTCGACGCACTCACCGCGGCGTACGTGACAGCTCGGCGCCACGCGGGTCGAACCACCCGCACGCCCACAACGCCGCGACCACGAGCACCGGCTGGAAGAACAGTCGCGTCAGCCGGGCGCCGTCGGTGTCGAGGCCGAACGCGGACGTGCCCTCGACGTACTGGGCCACGTTGCCCGGGAACACCGCCACGAAGAACACCGCCACCACGAGGCCGACGAGGCGGCGCTGACGGGCCGGTGTCAGCAGCAGGGCCAGTCCGAGCGCGATCTCGACGACGCCGGAGACGACCACCACGAGGTCCGCGTCGGCGGGGAACCACGACGGCACCTGGGCCTGGAACTCCGCGCGGAGCGACGTCAGGTGCAGCACGCCGGCGGCGACGAGGAAGACGCCGAGCACCACGCGCAGCGCGTGGCGGGCCAGCGTCACGGGTGCTGCTCGTGGCCGGGGTGGCCGTGCGTGCGCCGGTCCTCCTTCATCTCCGCCTCGAAGAGGTGGCGACGGCCCTCGACGAGCTCGTCGCGCGCCTCCTTCTCGATGCGGCGGAAGGTGGCGTAGTAGCCGTCGTCGTACTCCTCCACGATCTGGAACGACCAACGTCCGTGGAGCAGGTTGCGGCCGACGACCTCCCGCTCGACCCGGTCCGCCAGCTCGCCGTGGCCGGCCTCCCGCAGCTCGTCGACGGCTTGGCCGACGGTCAGGTCGGCGGTGCCGGAGAGCCGGTGGAAGGTGTAGAGGTGACCGCGCGCCACCTCCACCGCCTCGAGGGCCTCGGACAGCTTGCCGAGTGCGCTGACGGTGGCGTCCGAGACGCCGTCGGGCCGCTGGTGGTCGTCCATGGCTCGATCGTGCCCGGACAGCACAAGACGCCCCCGCCCGGACGGGCGAGGGCGTCTCGAGGAGGGGTCAGGACCAGGTGACCTGCGTGTCGTCCCACAGGCTGTAGTCGTCGCCCTCGGCGAACGCGACCTGCGTGACGGCCTGGTCGGAGACGAAGGTGTCGCAGGTCTCGAACGTCGCGCCGTCCCAGTCGGAGTCGGGGCTCTCCTCGTCGCAGCCACCGACGCCGCTGCCGAAGTTGATGAGCTGCGAGGCGCCGTTGCCGTCCGCGGTGAGGCCGTCGAGGCTGATGACCATGCCGCCGAGGCCCTCGGGGTTCTCGACCCCGGTCACCTCGTAGGTCACGTGGTACGGCGTCATCCCGTCCGCGCCGTCGACGTCGGCCACGTCCGCCGGGTCGCCCTCGCGGATCTCGACGACGGTGATCTCGATGACGCCGTCGTTGCCGGCGTAGTCGAACGGCACGGTGGCGGTGTCACCGAGGGCCAGGTCGGAGCCCGGCTCCGTCAGCTCGCCGTCGAACGCCGCCGGGGTGTCGCTCTCGTCGTCGGCGTCGTCCGTCTCGGTGTCGTCGGACTCGTCGTCGCTGGTCTCGTCCTCGGAGGGCGACGGGGTCGACTCGCTGGTCTCGTCCTCGGTCGAGTCGTCCGCGTCGTCGCTCCCGCAGGCGCTGAGGGCGGCGGTGAGGACGGTCGCGACCGCGACGGCGGCCAGCTTGCGGCGGTGACGCATGGGGGTGCTCCACTTCTGTCGGGGAGGCACCGCCTCCCCGCGGCGCCGGGGAGTCTTTACCTTCGTCCGAGCCAAACGAAACGGAGCGGTGCGGTGTGACCTGTGTCGCACGGAGCTGGAGGGTGCCCCCGGCAGGATTCGAACCTGCGACCGGCGGATTAGAAGGCCGCTGCTCTATCCAGCTGAGCTACGGAGGCGTGGCGACCCGCGGCACGGCCGCGGTCTCCGGGGAGATTGTAGGGGTCGTCTGCTCCGATCGGCTGTGCCGTCGGCCAGCGACTGGGAGGATGCTCGCCGAGAACAGCAGCAGCGTCCGCACCGCCGGGCGTCGACGAGGGAGCAGTGCACGTGTCCGACCAACCGCCCACCCCCTACCCCGGGGAGCCGGGCCCGTACGCCGCACCCCACCCCCCGTCGTACCCGGTGGGATCGCTCGCTCCCCAGCACCTGGCCCCGCCGCCCCCGTCGCTCCCGACGGACGGCCCGTCGCCGCACGCCCCCGCCGGGGACGGGAGCCGCCTGGCCTCCGCCGCGCTCGCCCTCGCGTGCCTGCCGCTCGGCGTCACCAACGCGCTCGGCGTCGTGCTCGGCGCCGTCGGCATGGCCGCCGGACCGCGGGTGCGGCCGCGCTGGGGCATGTCCGTCGCCGCCGTCGTCGTCGGCACGCTCTGGATGGCGGCCGGGACCGGCATCGGCGTCGCCGTGTGGGCAGGGGACCGCGACGGGTCCGCCGACCCCGACACGGCTGCCCGGGTCGCGGAGCTGGGCGACGAGATCGACGACCTGCGGGGGGACCTCTTCGCGGCGATGGGCCCCGGCGGCGCCTACTCCGACACCGAGGTGCTCTCCGAGCTGGACGACGAGGACGAGCGGGCGGCGGTCGAGCTCCTCGCCGAGGACGTGCCCGTCGCCGACCTCGCGACGGGCGCCTGCGTGCTCGACCCCGCCCTGAACCAGGTGCTGTGGACGGGGGAGCACCTCCCGACGGTGCTCGCCACCGTCGACTGCGCGGACGTCCACGACGCCGAGATGGTGGGGTCGATCACCGTCCCGGACCGCATCGCCGAGGACGGCTGGGACAGCGACCCGTTCCTCGACTTCGCGTGGGACGCGTGCGACGACGCGTTCTACGACTACGCCGGCGACGCGGGCTACTGGGACGCGGAGGAGACCTACGCGGCCTTCGTCCCCCCGTCGGAGGAAGCGTGGGACGCGGGCGAGCGCGCCATCGCCTGCTTCGCGTCCAGCGAGGGCCTCACGTCCGGCTCCCTGCGCGCGGTCGAGGCCGGCTGACGTGGGCGACCACGACGTCCCGCCCGGGCCGCCGCCCGAGCAGTTCCTGCGGCCGGGGCCCGCTCCCTACCCGCAGGTCGAGCCCAGCGCCACCCCGCCGCCACACGTCGCGCCCCCGGCGTCGCCGTACCCCGTGCCCGCGCCGTACCCCGTGCCCTGGGGCGGGCCGGTGCCGCCCCGCCGCACCTCGGGCACGGGCCTCGCCGTCGTGGTCGGCATCGCCGTGGCCGCTGCCGCGCTCGGTGTGGGCCTCATGCTCGTCGACGACGCCCTCAGCAGCCCGAACGCCGGCACCACGATGGAGGACGTCGACGCGAGCGACCCCTGGTTCGTCGACGAGCTCGACTCCACGGCGGTGTGGGTCGAGGACCTGGCCGTGGGGGACTGCTTCTTCGACGGCCCGTACGAGGGGGACGGCGACATCGGGAGCAGCTGGGAGGTCGACGTGGTGGACTGCGCCGACCGCCACCCGCTGGAGGTCGTGGGCGAGTTCGAGCTGACGGGTGATCGTCTCCCGCGCCAGAACGAGTCGTTCTTCCTCGACCTCGAGGATCGGTGCTGGTCGGCCTTCGACGACAACGTGGCCCCCGACGCCGCGCCTGCGGACCTGTGGATCACCTTCTACTGGCCCTCCCGGCAGTCCTGGGACGAGGGCGACCGGCTCGTGACCTGCGTGGCCGCGACCGACCGGCTGAGGCGGGGGTCGCTCGTGGGCGGGTCGAGGCCGACCTGACGTTTCCGCGGTACGCCGCGGGTCCGCCTACCATCGACCGGTGATCGACCCCGCTGGACCCGCCTCCACCCCCGGTCCCACCCCGGACGGCATCGACCCCGCCGACCTCGCCACGACGCTCCGCGTGCTGCAGGAGGTCTCGGCGCTGCACCCGGACCACCCGGACGTGACGACGGTGAAGCGCGCCGCGTCGTACATGTACAAGCTCATCAAGAAGACCCGCCGCGCCGAGATCCGCATGGAGCGGCAGTCGCACGACCAGGAGATCATCGAGCGCACCGCGACGGGCTCGCGCATGCGGATCGACGACGAGACCGCGGGGATCCCGCTCGTGTCGACCGCGCCGGGCGCCTTCGCGGGCGAGCTCATCACGGCGCGCGGCTGCTACATCTGCAAGCAGGACTTCACGCTCGTGGACGCCTTCTACCACTGGCTCTGCCCCTCGTGCGCCGCGAAGTCCCACGCCAAGCGCGAGCAGCGGACCGACCTGACGGGCAAGCGCGCGCTGCTGACCGGCGGGCGGGCGAAGATCGGCATGTACATCGCCCTCCGGCTCCTCCGCGACGGCGCCGACCTGACGATCACGACGCGGTTCCCGCGGGACGCCGTACGGCGCTTCGCGGCCCTCGAGGACTCCGACGACTGGCTGCACCGCCTCAAGGTCGTCGGGATCGACCTCCGCGATCCCACCCAGGTGCTCGCGCTGGCCGACGACGTCGCGGCGGGCGGCCCGCTCGACATCATCGTCAACAACGCGTGCCAGACGGTGCGGCGCTCGCCGGGCGCGTACTCCCAGCTGGTCGAGATGGAGTCGGCACCGCTCCCGACCGACCGCGTGCTGCCCGAGATGGTCACCTTCGACCGGGTCTCCGAGGCCCACCCCGCCGCGATCGCCGGGGCGCTCGCCGACGTCGCTGTCGCCCACCACGAGGGCGAGTCGGCGGAGCACGCCCAGGCGATGCACAACGCCGCGTCGCTGACCGCGCTCGCGCTCAAGGCCGGCAACGCCTCGCTCGAGGCGCACCTGGCTGGCACGGCCGTCGACGCCGGCGGTCTGCTGCCCGACCTGCAGTCCACCAACTCCTGGACCCAGGTGGTCGACGAGGTCGACCCCCTGGAGCTCCTCGAGGTGCAGTTCTGCAACTCGATCGCGCCGTTCCTCCTCATCAGCCGGCTGCGTCCCGCGATGCGGGAGGCCGTACGACGCGGGGCCCGCCGCGCCTACGTCGTGAACGTCTCGGCGATGGAGGGCCAGTTCTCCCGGCGCTACAAGGGTCCGGGGCACCCGCACACCAACATGGCCAAGGCGGCGCTCAACATGCTCACGCGCACGAGCGCGGGGGAGATGTTCGAGACCGACCGGATCCTCATGACGGCCGTCGACACGGGCTGGATCACCGACGAGCGCCCCCACCAGGAGAAGCTGCGCATCGCCGCCGAGGGCTGGCACGCGCCGCTCGACCTCGTCGACGGTGCCGCCCGTGTCTACGACCCGATCGTGCGGGGCGAGGCCGGCGAGGACCTGTTCGGTTGCTTCGTGAAGGACTACGAGCCCAGCCCCTGGTGACGTCCGGCACGTCGCGTCGTTGACGGGGCATGGACACCATCGCCCTCCACGTCCTCCTCGTCGAGCAGGTGGCCCGCGCCGTCGACGAGCTCGTGCGTCCCGCCGCGACGACGCGGTCCCGGTGGGTGGACCTGTGCGTGGAGGGCGCGATGGCCTGCGACGTCGTGACCGACGACGGCCGCGTCGCCGACCACCCCGACGTCGCCCGCCGGTCGCGCTGGGCCACGTCCGTGCTGTGCGACCTCGCCGAGCCCGGGATCGACGACTCGACGCGCCACCGCCTCGGTCTGGCCTCCGAGGTCGGCGTGGCGCGCTTCTGCGCGTCGGTGCGCCGCCGCGCCGCCTGAGCCGGCGCCCCCGGTCGGGGTGGGGACGCTGCGGGCGGGGTAGGACCGCGCCGTGCGTCGCGACCCGAAGGCCTCCGCCGTCCCGCCCGTCGTCCCCTACGCCCGTGGGACCAGCGGCCCGGTGCGGGTGCTCCACCTCGAGACGCGGCGGGGCATGCTCGCAGCGGCCTCCACGGTCGTCACGGTCGACGGCGCGGCGTACCCGCTGCCCTGGGGCCGTTCGGCCTTCGAGCTGCCCGCGGACCGTCCGGTCGCGCTGCAGGTCAGCCAGGCCTGGCGCAACGGGACCGTCGGGGTCGCCTCGATCGTGCTGCCGCCCGGGCCGGACCTCGCGCTGGAGTACCGCGGACCGAGCCACCTCGCCATGGCGGGCGAGCTGGGGCTGCCCGGCACGGTGCGGTCGCGCGGCACGGCACTGCAGGCCACGCTCCTCGGCTGCGTCGGCCTGCTGCTGCTGGGTCTCCTGGCCCTCGTGCTCCTGGTCGTGCTCACGGCGTCGTGAGCAGTCGGCTCAGGGGACGAGCCGCCCCATCCACTCCTCGACGTCGGTGACGGTGCGGGGGAGCGCGGCCGACAGGTTGCGGCAGCCGTCCGCCGTCACGAGCACGTCGTCCTCGATGCGGATGCCGATGCCGCGCAGCTCCTCGGGCACGAGCAGGTCGTCGGCCTGGAAGTAGAGGCCCGGCTCGACCGTGAGGCACATGCCCTCGGCGAGGTCGCCCCGCGGGTAGACGTCGACCGACGCCTGGGCGCAGTCGTGGACGTCCATGCCGAGCATGTGGCTCGTGCCGTGCAGCGTCCAGCGCGCGTAGACCCGGCTGTCCGGGTCCAGCGCCTCCTCCGGCGTGCAGGGCAGCAGCCCGAGGTCGCCGAGGCCGTGGGCGAGCACGGTCATCGCCGCCTGGTGGACCGCGGTGAAGGCCACGCCGGGCCGCACCGTGTCGATGCCGGCCTGCTGGGCGGTCAGCACCAGCTCGTAGAGGTCGCGCTGCAGCGGGGTGAACCGGCCGTCGACCGGGAGCGTGCGCGTCACGTCGGCCGTGTAGAGGTTGCGACCCTCCACGCCCATGTCGAGGAGGACGAGCTGGCCGGGCAGCACGGGACCCGTGTTGTCGATCCAGTGCAGCGTCGTGGCGTGGGCGCCGGCGCCGACGATCGAGTCGTAGCCCAGGTCGTTGCCCATCGCCCGCGCCCGCCGGAAGAACGTGCCCTCGAGCCAGCGCTCGCCGTGCTCCAGCACCCGCGGCCACTCGCGCACCGCGTCCTCGAAGCCCAGCGTCGTGATGTCGCAGGCCTCCTGCAGCTCCTCGACCTCCCACGCGTCCTTGACGAGCCGGAGCTCGGAGGCCACCCGGGCGAGCTCGCCGTCGGCCGCCGCGTCCCCGTCCGCGCCCGTCGTCGCGTCGACCGAGGCGTCGACCCCGCGCAGCACCCGGGTCTTGCCGCCACGGCGCAGCTCGGCGTCGAGGTCGTCGCGGTGGCGGACCGGGAGGCCCAGCGATGCCTCCAGCTCGGCCAGCGAGGGCCGCTCGCCGGCCCAGAGCGCGCCGTACTGCCGGTCGCGGAAGAACTCGTCGGAGTCCCGCCCCGAGCGCGGCCGCGCGTAGAGCACCGGCTCCCCGTCGGTGAGCACCAGCACGGCGTCGGTCGTGTGGTTGCCGCTGAAGTAGGTGTGCGCCGTGTCGGGGCGGAAGCGGTAGTCCGTGTCGTTGGACCGCTGCTTGAACGAGCCCGCGGGGAGCACGAGGCGCTCGCCGGGGAAGGCCGCGGCGAGCCGCTCGCGCCGCGCCGCGGCCCACGGCTGGATCGGGTGCGCCGGGACGTCGCGCTCCACCTCGGCCCAGCCGGTCCGCATGAACGCCGCGTACGCCGCCGGCACCGCCGGGTCGTGGGACTCGGTGCCCTTCTCGGGGCCGGTCGGGGCGCTGGCGTCCGTCTCCGCAGTCATGACGCCACAGTACGCCGCGGCGACGCCCTGTCGCGGGGTGCGAACCCGGCCTGTGGAGAAGCCCGGGAACGGCTCCGGCGGTGTCCCCGTCCTCCACTAGGGTGACGCCCATGCCGGCCCGCCATCGCGACAACATCGCCTTCACGGTGGTGGTGTGGGTGCTGGTCGCCCTCGGCGCGGCGGCCGTCCTCCTCGTGCTGGCGCTCTCCGGCGCGGCCGGCACGCTCGTGCTCGCGGCGGCGCTGGCCGCCCTGCCGGTGGGGCCGGTGGTGGCGACCTACCTGTGGTTGGACCGCTACGAGCCGGAGCCACGGAGCCTGCTCGTCGCGGGTCTGCTCTGGGGCGCCTGCGTCGCGACGTCGGCCGCGGTCCTGCTCGGCGGCGTCGGCGGGCTGGTGGCGCCGCTCGACCGGGCGGCGTCCGCGGTGCTCGTCGCTCCCGTGACCGAGGAGGCGACCAAGGGTCTGTTCCTGGTGCTGCTGCTGTGGTGGCGCCGCCACGAGCTCGACGGCGTGCTCGACGGGATCGTCTACGCGGGCATGGTGGGCGTCGGCTTCGCCTTCACCGAGAACATCCTCTACCTCGCCGCGGCCTACGACGGCGCCGACGGCCTCGGGCCCGGGGGCGTCGACGCGCTCACGGCGACGTTCGTGCTCCGCTGCCTCCTGAGCCCGTTCGCCCACCCCTTCTTCACGGCCTTCCTCGGCATCGGGATCGGGCTGGCCGTCACGTCCCGCTCGCGCGCGGTGCGGCTGGGTGCGCCGGTGGTGGGGTACGGGGTCGCCGTGGGCTGGCACGCGCTCTGGAACGCCTCGACCATGCTCCCGACGGGCTTCTTCGGCACCTACGGGCTGCTCATGCTGCCCGCGTTCCTGCTCCTCGTGGCGGTCGCCGTCTGGTGCCGGGCACTGGAGCGCCGCGTGCTCACCGCCGCGCTCGAGGACGCGGCCGCGCGGGGCCTCCTGCCCGCCGGCGACATCCCCTGGATCGCCGACCTGCGGCTGCGGCGGCAGGTGCGTGCCGACGCCCGGCGGGGAGGCGGTGCGCGGGCGGCGGGCATCGTGCGGGAGTATCAGGAGGCGGCGGTGGAGCTCGGCTTCCTCCACCACCGGGTGCTCCGCGGCACCGCGCCCGGTGACTTCGTCCAACGGGGGCAGGTGCACCTGCGTCGCATGCGGGCCACCCGGCCCCTCATCCCGATTCCTGCACAGGTGGTGACCGTCAGATGAGCACTCCCGACGACCGTGGACGACCCGGCGGTCCGCCGCGCCGCGGCACCCGGTCCGGCGCGACCGAGCCGGGCGGCGTCGCCCAGACGGGCAACGCGCAGATGCTCACCGCCCTCGTGCAGCTCCGCAGCGCCCTCCAGGCGGCGCAGCTCCCGTTGGAGATGCCCGGCGTCGAGGCCGTCCGCGCGGCGCGCACCGAGATGATCGACCAGCTGGAGGACTACGCGATCCCGCGGCTCATGGCGGTCGAGGCGCCGCTGCTGACCGTCGTGGCGGGGTCGACCGGGGCGGGCAAGTCGACGCTGGTGAACTCGCTCGTCGGCCACCGGGTGTCCCAGGCCGGTGTGCTGCGGCCGACCACGCGCTCCGCGGTGCTGGTGCACCACCCCGACGACCGCTCGTGGTTCGGTCCCGACCGCCTGCTGCCCGAGCTGCGTCGGGTCGAGGACCCGACGACGGACCCGGGTTGCCTGCAGCTGGTGTCGACCGACGCCGTGCCCAAGGGCCTCGCGATCCTCGACGCGCCCGACATCGACTCCGTCGACCGGCACAACCGCGAGCTCGCCGCGCAGCTGATGGCGGCAGCCGACCTCTGGCTCTTCGTGACCTCGGCGGCGCGGTACGCGGACCAGGTGCCGTGGGAGTTCCTCAAGGAGGCGGGCGAGCGCTCGACGGCCGTCGCGATCGTCCTCGACCGCACGCCGGCCGACGCCGTGGAGACCGTGGCCGCCCACCTCGCGCGGATGCTGGCCAGCCGCGGCCTCAAGGACTCGCCGCTGTTCATCGTGCACGAGGGCGACCCCGGCACCGACGGCGTGCTGCCGCCCGCCGAGGTCAACGACGTCGTGACCTGGCTGGCGAGCCTGGCCGCCGACCAGAAGGCGCGCGAGTCCGTCGTGCGCCAGACGCTGTCGGGCACGATCCGCACCCTGTCGCGCCACAGCCACCAGATCGCCGACGCGGCCGAGAAGCAGGTCGACGAGGCCCGCCGGCTCCGTGCGGCGGTGGACAGCGTCTACGACGAGGTCGCCTTCGACCTGGAGCAGCAGGTCGTCGACGGCTCGCTCATGGCGGGCGAGCTGCTCGCCCGGTGGCAGGAGTTCGTCGGCAACGGCGAGCTGCTCCGCTCCCTCGAGACGAGGGTCGGTCTCATCCGCGACCGCATCGTCAACGCGGTGAAGGGCAAGCCGCAGCAGGCCGAGCAGGTCGCGGTGGCGGTTGCCGCCACCGCGGGCGCCGAGGTCGTCGCCCAGGCCGAGCGCGCCACCACCGAGCTCGTCGAGCGGTGGCGGTCGTCGGAGGCCGGAGCCGCCCTCGTGGCGACCGGCGACCGGCTCGAGCGCCCGTCCCGCGAGGTGGCCCGCGCGGCCGAGCGCACGGTCCGGGAGTGGCAGCGGGAGATCACCGACCTGGTGCGCGACGAGTCGGCCGACAAGCGCACCTCGGCCAGGTTCATGGCCTTCGGCGTCGACGGCTTGGGCTCGACGCTTGCCGTCGTTGTGCTCGGCGGCCCCTCGTCGTCGGGCGGGCGGCAGCTGCTCGACGCGGTGCTCGGGCCCGAGACCACGGGTCGGCTGGTCACCGCGGCCACGGCGTCGCTGCGGGAGCGCGTGCGCGCGGTCCTCGAGGCGGAACGCGCCCGCTACGCAGGCGTCGTCGACCGGCTCGAGATCGGCGAGGACGCGAGCCTGCGGGTCCGCGGTGCCTCCCGCCGGGTGGACGACATCCGCTTCGCCGACCGGTCCGCGTTGCGGAGCGCAGCCGCCGGGACGGCCCCCGGCACCACGCGCCGCTGACTCCGGCCGGCTCCTGCGGCCGTCCCGCCCCACGTGGCGCGGCCGCTCCACTAGGGTGGGCCGCGCCTGCCCGCCGATCCGCCGCGCACCCGCGCACCCGAGGGAGACAATGACCCTGTCCCACGCCCCCGACGGCTCCAGCTCGGCCCCCCGGGCCGACCTCGGCGCCCGCGTCACCGCCCTCGAGGAGGCTGCCGCCACGTCCCGCGGACGGCTCGACGAGGCCCTGGTCGCGGAGATCGAGGGCGTCGCCTCCCGGGCCACGACGCGCATCCGGTTGTCGGCCGCCCACACGGTGATCGGCATCGCGGGCGCCACCGGCTCCGGCAAGTCGTCGACCTTCAACGCCCTGACCGGCCTCGAGCTCTCGTCGGTCGGCGTGCGTCGCCCCACCACCTCGTGGGCGAGCGCGTGCATCTGGGGCAGCGACGGGGCCGACGAGCTCATGGACTGGCTCGGCATCCCGCCCCGCTACCGCACGAGCCGCGACTCCATGCTGGACACCAGCGACGAGACCCGCGACATGCAGGGCGTCGTGCTCCTCGACCTCCCCGACCACGACTCCACCGAGGTCTCCCACCACGACGAGGTCGAGCGTCTCGTCACCAAGGCCGACCTCCTCGTGTGGGTGCTCGACCCGCAGAAGTACGCCGACGCCGCCATCCACGAGCGGTACCTGGCGCCCTACGCGGCACAGCAGGACGTCATGCTCATCGTCCTGAACCAGATCGACTCCGTGCCCGAGGAGCGCCGCGACGCGATGATCGCCGACGTGCGCCGCCTCCTCGACGACGACGGCCTCGAGCGGGTCCGGATCTTCCCCGTCAGCGCCAAGGAGGGGTGGGGGATCGCCGACCTGCGCAGCGAGATCGTGCAGCGCGTGGCCGCCAAGCAGGCGATGGTGGCGCGGCTCGACGCCGACATCGTGGAGGCCGCCGACCGGCTGGCCGCCGCCTCGGGCGACGCCCGTGCCCCCGAGCTCACCGACGATGCGGCGAGCGAGCTGCGGACTGCGGTGGCCGCGGCCGCCGGCGTCCCGCCGCTCGTCGACAGCGTCGAGCAGGTCGTGGCCGGCCGCACCCGCCGGGCCGTCGCCCCGACACCGCAGACCTGGGTGACCCGTGACCCGCTCCGCCGCGTGGAGGTGGACCTCGGTGAGGCCGCCGCGCTCCTGACGGGCAACCGGCCGCCCGAGGCCGGGCGCGTCCAGCGCTCCCGGCTCGAGATGGCCGCCCGTGCGCTCGGCGACCGGGTCTCCGACGGTCTGGTGCCGGCCTGGGCCGAGGCGGTCCAGCGAGCTGCGACCAGCGACGTGGACGGCCTCGCCGGGCGCGTCGACGACGCGCTCCAGCGCACGGACCTCCGCGCCGGCTGGCTGCCCGGGTGGGCGAAGGCCGTGCGTGTCGTGCAGTGGGTGCTGCTCGTGCTCGTCGTGCTGGGCCTGTTGGCCGGCATCGCCGCGGTCGCCGGCGTGGACGCCGTGCCCGGTCCCGCCGTCGGCTTCGGGGTGGCGGTCGGAGCCCTCGTGCTGTCCCTCGTGCTCGGCGTGGCGGGCCGCGCCGGCGCGGCGGCTGCCGGTCGGGACGCCGCCGCGCAGGTCGACGACGAGCTGCGACAGGCCACCGACGTCGCGGTCGACGCCACGGTGCTCGCTCCGGTCCGCGCCGAGATCGACGCCTACCGCGTGGTCCGGGAGCGGCTCGCGGTCGCCCAGGTACGCCGCGACTGACGCGGCCCCCCCCGACGCCTCGCCCGACGCCGAGTTCTCCTCGGTGCTCGCCGTGAGGCGGGCTCAGAAATGTGCGCTGGGGGTGCCTCCGGCGCGATGCGGCGTGCACCAGGTGCACATTTCCGGGCTGGGCCGGATCCGAGATGCCTCAACGGCACAGTTCGTGCTGGCCGGGTCCGGCCCACCCGGCCCGCCACCCGGCCCGCCAACCGACCCGCTCCCCGTCCCCAGGCGACCTCCGTGTCCCCGTCGTCCCCAGGTCCGCCCTGGCCCCTCGCCGAGCCGCGCCCGGTCGGGTTGGCTCGTCGTGTGCCCGGCACCAGGTCGGGTGGAGACGAAGGGGACGGACGTGAGCACGACGCACATCACGGTGCAGGGTTGGGTCGGCACGGAGGTCGAGAGCAGCATCACGAGCAGCGGCCGCACGGTCGCGACGTTCCGGCTGGGCTCGACCCCGTCGCGACAGGACCGGGACGGCACGTGGCAGCCGGGGGAGACGGCCTGGTGGACGGTGCGCGTGTGGCGCCAGGTCGCCGAGCAGGTCGGGGCCTCGCTCCACAAGGGTGAGCCGGTGGTGGTGACGGGCCGTCTCGTCCTCGAGCGCTGGGACCGCGCCGACGGCTCGATCGGGGAGCGCCACATCATCGAGGCCACGGCGCTCGGTCACGACCTCACCAAGGGTCGTTCCGCCTTCATGCGCGCCGCGCGTCCCGTGACCGCACCCCAGGGTGTCCCCTCGGTGCAGCACGACGCGGCGCTGGCCGACCAGGCCCGACCGATGTTCTCGACCGTGTTTCCCGACACCCGGCCGGCCGACGCCCGTCCGCTGGACCCGCAGGAGGTCGCGGGCGGCGTCGGCGTGCCCGGAGCGGCCGGCCCGACGGGCGAGGAGCCGCAGGCTCCGGCGGCCTGAAGAGGTGCCGTGGCCGCCGGCCGGGCGGGGAGACCGGCGGGCGGCCGCAGCGCGGCCTCAACTAGGCTCGGACGCATGGCCGACTTCATCTTCACCCTGCGCAACGTCCGCAAGGCCCATGGCGACAAGGTCGTGCTCGACAACGTCTCGCAGTCGTTCCTCAAGGGCGCCAAGATCGGCGTCGTCGGTCCCAACGGCGCGGGCAAGTCGACGCTCCTCAAGATCATGGCGGGGCTCGAGCACCCCAACAACGGCGAGACCTTCCTCGACCCGGAGTCGACCGTGGGGATGCTCCAGCAGGAGCCGCCGCTCACCGAGGGCAAGACCGTCCTGGAGAACGTGCAGGAGGCGGTGGCCGACACGCTCACGAAGAAGGCGCGCCTCGACGAGGTGTACGCCGCGATGGGCGACCCCGACGCCGACTTCGACGCGCTCAACGAGGAGGCGGGCAACCTCCAGACGGAGCTCGACGACTCCAACGCGTGGGACATCGACTCCCGCCTCGAGCAGGCGATGGACGCGCTGCGCTGCCCGCCGGCCGACGCGATCGTCGACAACCTGTCGGGTGGTGAGCGTCGGCGCGTCGCGCTGTGCAAGCTGCTCCTCCAGGAGCCCGACCTGCTCCTCCTCGACGAGCCCACCAACCACCTCGACGCCGAGTCCGTGCAGTGGCTCGAGGGTCACCTGAAGACCTACAAGGGTGCTGTCCTGGCGATCACCCACGACCGGTACTTCCTGGACAACGTCGCCGAGTGGATCGCCGAGGTCGACCGCGGCCGCATCCACGGCTACGAGGGCAACTACTCGACCTACCTCGAGACGAAGCGTGAGCGCCTCAAGGTCGAGGGGCAGAAGGACGCCAAGCGCGCCAAGATGCTCGAGAAGGAGCTGGAGTGGGTCCGCTCCAACGCCAAGGCCCGCCAGACGAAGAGCCGGTCGCGCCTGGCGCGCTACGAGGAGATGGCGGCCGAGGCCGACCGCGCCCGCAAGATCGACACCAGCGAGATCAACATCCCGCCGGGCCCCCGCCTCGGTGACATAGTGCTCGAGGCGAAGAAGCTGACGAAGGGCTTCGAGGGGCGCACGCTCATCGACGACCTGTCGTTCTCCCTGCCGCGGGCCGGCATCGTCGGTGTCATCGGTCCCAACGGCGTCGGCAAGACCACCCTGTTCCGCATGATCACCGGCGGTGAGCAGCCGGACGGCGGCGAGCTGGTGGTCGGCCAGACCGTCAAGATCTCGTACGCCGACCAGAGCCGCGGCGGCCTGGACTCCCAGAAGAACGTGTGGGAGGTCGTCTCGGACGGGCTCGACTTCATCAAGGTCGCGAACTTCGAGATGAACTCGCGGGCCTACGTCGCGTCGTTCGGCTTCAAGGGCCCCGACCAGCAGAAGAAGTCGGGTGTGCTGTCCGGTGGCGAGCGCAACCGCCTCAACCTGGCGCTGACGCTCAAGATGGGCGGCAACCTGCTGCTCCTCGACGAGCCCACCAACGACCTGGACGTCGAGACGCTGTCCTCCCTCGAGGACGCGTTGCTCGACTTCCCGGGCTGCGCCGTGGTCACGTCCCACGACCGGTGGTTCCTCGACCGCGTCGCGACGCACATCCTGGCCTGGGAGGGCGACGAGGAGAACCCGGCCAAGTGGTTCTGGTTCGAGGGCAACTTCGCGTCGTACGAGGCCAACAAGATCGAGCGTCTCGGTGCCGAGGCCGCGCGTCCGCACCGCGTGACCCACCGCCGCCTGACGCGCGACTGATCCAGCGACGTACGACGCGGGGCCCGGTCACCGAGAGGTGACCGGGCCCCGCTGCGTTCGTCCCACCTCACCCGGGACGTCATGCGGTCCGGCGCCCCGAGCGACCGCACCGCATGACGTCCGGCGGCCTACCGGATGTCGAGGCCGGGGCGCGCGCTGATGAGGCTGTCGGCGACGGCGTCCATGACGCGTCCGACGGCCGCGAAGTCGTCGGTCGACACGCGGTCGACGAGGTGGCGACGCACGCCGGCCACGTGCACGGGGGCGGCGCGGCGGAGCAGGTCCCAGCCCGCGTCGGTCATGCTGCAGAGCACCCCGCGGCCGTCCTCGAGGCAGGTGCTCCGCTGCACGAGGCCCATCTTCTCCATGCGGGCCACCGTGTGGGTGATGCGACTGCGGCTGTGGCGCAGCGAGTCGGCGAGGACGGCCATGCGGAGCGCCTGGTCGGGGCGCTCGGAGAGCCGGACGAGGATCTCGTACTCCGTCAGCGACAGCGAGAACTCCGTGCGCAGCTCCTCGTCCAGCTTGTCCATGAGGAGCGTGGTGGCGATGAGGAGCGCCCGCCAGGAGTGCTGCTCGTCGGCGTTCAGCCAGGTCGTCTCGTCGCCCACGACCCCGATCCTACGCGGGGAGCGGCGGCCGCTCGCGGGCATCCGGGCCCCCGACGGGGGCGGGCTTCTGGCAGCATCCCTCCCGTGCGCCACCTCTACGCCTGCCAGGTCCGTTGGGCCGACCTCGACGTGCTGGGGCACGTCAACAACGTCGCCTACCTGGACTACGTCCAGGAGGCGCGGATCGACATGCTCCGCACCCATGCGCCCGAGCAGCGGGACGCCCTCGTCGAGGGGGCTCTCATCGTGCGCAACGACGTGTCCTACCTCGCTCCGCTGATGCTGCAGGAGAGCGTCGCCATCGAGGTGTGGGTCACGGAGATCAAGGCGGCGTCGTTCACGTTGGCCTACGAGGTCTTCGACGTGGACGCGGAGGGCAACCGCGTCGTCTACTTCCGCGCGACGTCCGTCACGGCCCCGTTCCTCTTCGGCGAGGCCCGGCCGCGTCGCCTGACGCCGGCCGAGGTCGAGGTGCTCTCGCGGTTCCTCGAGCCGGGCGAGTCCGCGCTGCCGTCGCGCTCGGCCCAGCAGGATCGTGCGCTGCGGTCGGCCGCGCCCGAGCGGACCCACCGCTGGGAGGCGCGTGTGCGGTTCACCGACGTCGACGCCTACCAGCACGTCAACAACGTGACCTACTTCGAGTACTTCCAGGAGGCGCGGATCTCGACCTTCCGTCGGCTCTTCGGCGACGTCGCGTCCGCCGAGACCCAGAGCGTCGTGATCGCCCAGATGAGCGTCGTGTACCGGCGTCCGATCGTGCTGCGGCCCGCGCCGTACACCGTGCGGAGCTGGATCTCCCGCGTGGGCCGGTCGTCCTACGACGTCGACGCCGAGATCGTCGACGGCGACACCGTCATGGCCCGCTCGCGGGCCACCCTCGTCACCTTCGACACCACGACGCAGCGGGCTGCGCAGCCGTCGCAGGCCTACCGCGACGTGCTCCTCGCCGAGCTGGAGGGGTGAGCGGGACGCTCACGCCTCCATGGTGTTGACCATGAACTGCGCCGCGTGGGTGACGTAGGCCCAGAACTGCGCGTCCTGCTCGTCGGTCAGGTCGACGGAGTCGAGACCGGCGCGGAAATGCACCAGCCAGCGTTCCGCTGCGGCCGGGGTGACGGCGTACGGCGCGTGCCGCATCCGCAGCCGGGGGTGTCCGCGCGTCTCGGAGTAGGTCGACGGGCCACCCCAGTACTGCACCAGGAAGAGGCGGAAGCGCTCCTCGGCGGGGCCGAGGTCCTCCTCGGGGTACATCGGGCGCAGCAGCGGATCGGTCGCCACGCCCTCGTAGAAGCGGTGCACGATGGCCCGGATGGTCGGCTCGCCGCCGATCTCGTCGTAGAAGGTGGTGGTCATCCCCGCCATGATCCCACCCCGGCCACGGGGCGGACGTCCGGGAGGGTCGCCACGCTCAGGCGAGCGGCGTGCCCTCGAGCCCGGCGGCGTCGAGGCGCAGCTTGATGCGCTCGCGGAGGACCCGGGCGACCCGCCACTGCTCGAGGGGCGCGGTCTTCACTGTCATCCGCACCGTGAGCAGGTCGTGGGTGAGCTCCTGGACGCCCCACACCTCGGGCTCCTCGATGAGCACGTGCCGGTAGTCGTCGTCCTCCCAGAGCTCGTGCCCGGCGTCCTTGAGCACCTCGATGAAGCGGCGCACGTCGGTCGCGTAGGGGAGGCCCACGTCGACGATGGCGCGGGCCCAGTTCTGCGACTTGTTGCCGACGCGCACGATCTCGCCGTTGCGGACGTACCAGACCGTGCCGTCGGTGTCCCGCAGCCGCGTGATCCGCAGGCCGACGGCCTCGACGGTGCCCGACACGGTGCCGACGTCGACGACGTCGCCCACGCCGATCTGGTCCTCGAAGATCATGAAGATCCCGGTCAGGAAGTCCTTCACGAGGTTCTGGGCGCCGAAGCCGAGGGCGACGCCCACGACGCCGGCGCTGGCGATGAGCGGTGCGACGTTGAAGCCGAGCTCGGCCAACGCCATGATCACGACGATGGCGCCGATGATCGCCGAGACGATGCTCTTGAGCAGCGATCCCGTCGTGCGGGTGCGCTGGGCGCGGCGCGAGGTGGCGACGGGGTTGTCGGCGCTGGTGCCGGCGGTGCGGTCGCCGCGGCTGAGCCGCCCCATGCCGGCGGGGAGCACGCCGGTCGCGGCGCGGGAGACCATCCGGTCGATGGCGCGGTGCGCCAACCAGCGGGCGATCCAGGCGACGAGGAAGATCCCGACGAGGGCGATCAGCGCCGACAGCACGGTGCTCGCCAGGTCGGCGACGACCTCGTTGCCGGTCATCTGGAAGGTCACGCGGCAGGCGAGCGTCTGGTCGGGCGCGCACTCCGTGGCGTCGGCGATCAGGGGCGTGGTCGCGGACAACATGACGCCCAGTATCGGCGCCGGGCCCACCAGCGATATCCTCGGGTCCGTGAACCAGCACCGTGAGCTCCGCCCCGCCCGACAGACCCCGCGCGGGCCCGTCCGCCGCGTCGCCGCGCTCCTGCTGGCGACCACCCTCCTCACCGCCGCCGGGTCGCTCCCGGCCCACGCCGACGTCCCCCTCGGGTGGGACCCGGAGCAGCAGCCGGTCGACGGCCTCCACGTCCTGTGGATCGTGCTGGCGATCGTCGGCGGCATCCTGCTCATCGTCGCCGCGGTCTACGTCCCGGCCGCCGCCCGGGGCGAGGACATCCGCCCGGGTGCCGCCCGGGCGATCGAGGCCGAGTGGTTCGGCGGCCCCCGCAAGAGCCACGACGAGCTGGCCGCCCCGGACGACTCCGAGTCGCAGGCAGGTGGCGCAAGTGGCCGCTGGTGAGCTGTTCTCCGACGACGACCGCCGGCAGATCGACACGACGATCCGCACGGCGGAGCAGCTCTCCCGCTTCGAGTTCTCGACCTACGTGGGTTCCGTGGCCGGTGACCCGCGCTCCTTCGCCACCCAGCTGCACAACACCCTCGTGGTGCCGCAGAAGAGCCTGCTGATCATGGTGGACCCGCAGCAGCGGGTGCTCGAGGTCGTGACGGGCCGCAAGGTCCGTGAGCGTCTCCCCGACTCCGAGGTGCTGTCGGTCGTCGCCGTCATGCAGGCGGAGTTCGCCGAGGGCGACCTGGTCGGTGGCATCGTGCGCGGCATCTCGAAGCTCGCCGAGATGGCGCGCCGCTCGCTCCCCTCCTCGTGAGGAACCGCCCCTCCTGAGGCCCCGCCCCCCTGAGGCCCTGCACCTCCCGAAGCCCAGCACCTCCCGCAACGTCATGCGCCCCGTGGGTCCCGACCCACGGGGCGCATGACGTCCGAGACGGCGTACGGCGCGGTCAGCCCGCGTCGCGCTCCTGGGCCGCGAGGGCCCGGGCCATGTCGGAGCGCCCCTCCGCGACGTACCGCTTCGCCGCCGGGTTGGCGCTCGACGTCGTGAGCCACTCGTCGACCCGCGCGAGCGTCTCCGGGGAGACGAGCGGCAGCGGGAACATGCCGACGAGGACGGTCGAGGCCCGCTGGACGCCCTTGGCCTCCCAGAGCGTCTCCGCGGCGGTGAGGTAGCGCTCCAGGTAGGGCGCCAGCACCTCGGCCTGGTCCGAGCGTGCGAACGAGTAGGCGACCTGGCGCTGGGTCTCGTTGGGCACGTCGTCCCGCTCCACCGCTGCGGCCCAGGCGGCGGCCTTGGCCTCCGCGGTGGGCCGCGCGGCGCGGGCCGCGGCGGCCCGCTCCTGACCGGAGATGGTGGTGTCCCGCTCGAGCTCGGCGGCGATCGCGGCCTCGTCGGCGCGACCGGCGGCCGCCAGGGACGTCAGCAGGGCCCAGCGCAGGTCCGCGTCGACCTCGAGGCCGGGCAGCGAGGCGGTCCCGTCGAGCCAGCTCGCGACCAGGTCGAGGGCCGGCTCGGAGCGTGCCGCCGACGCGAAGGCCCGCACGAGGGCGAGCTGGGCGTCCGAGCCCGCCTCGGCGCCCTCGGCCAGCTCGCGCAGGCCCGCCTCCCAGCGGGCTGCGACCTCGGCCCGGCGCTGGGGCGCCGTGTAGTAGCCGACCGCGGTGCCGGCGTACACGGGCAGGCGGCCGACGGCCGTCATGTCCGTCTCCGTGGCGAGGCCGCGGAGCACGAGCTCGACGAAGTCCGTCGCGCGCATCTCGGCGTCGCGGGTCATGTCCCACGTCGCCCCCCACAGCAGGGCCCGCACCAGGGTGTCCTCGACGCTCGCGACGTGCTCGACCGCGGTGGCCAGCGAGACGTCGTCGAGTCGGATCTTCGCGTAGGTCAGGTCGCCGTCGTTGAGCAGCACGAGCGCGGGGCGCCGGACGCCCACGAGCTCCGCGATCTCGGTGCGCTCCCCGCGCACGTCGACCTCGACGTACCCGGCGCCCTCGGTGCGTCGCTGCAGGCGGCCGTCGACCACGTCGTACAGGCCGATGCCGAGGCGGTGGCGTCGCAGGGTCGGGTAGTCCTCGGCGGCCGTCTGCTCGACGACGAAGGAGGTGATGACACCGTCGGCGTCCGTCTCCACGACGGGCGTCAGGGTGTTGACGCCCGACGTCTGCAGCCACTCGGCCGCCCAGGAGGTGAGCTCACGGCCCGACGCGCGCTCGAGCGCGGCCAGGAGGTCGCCGAAGGTCGAGTTCGAGAAGGCGTGCGCCTTGAAGTAGGCCCGCAGGCCGGCGAGGAACTCGTCGATGCCGACCCACGCGACGAGCTGCTTCAGCGTCGAGGCGCCCTTGGCGTAGGTGATGCCGTCGAAGTTGACCTCGACGGCCTCGAGGTCGTGGTTGTCGGCCGCGATGGGGTGGGTCGAGGGCAGCTGGTCCTGGCGGTACGCCCAGTTCTTGCGGGCGTTGGTGAAGCCGGTCCACGCGTCGACGTACTTCGTCGCCTCCACGAGCGCCCAGTGCGAGGCCCACTCGGCGAACGACTCGTTGAGCCAGAGGTCGTCCCACCACTTCATCGTCACGAGGTCGCCGAACCACATGTGCGCCATCTCGTGGAGCACCGTGTTGGCGCGCTGCTCGTAGAACGCGTGGGTCTGGCGCGAGCGCGGGAGGTACTCGTCGCGGAAGGTCACGCAGCCCGCGTTCTCCATCGCGCCCATGTTGTACTCCGGCACGAACAGCTGGTCGTACTTGCCGAACGGGTAGGGGAAGTCGAACTTCTCCTCGAAGAACGCGAAGCCCTGCTTGGTCAGCTCGAACAGCTCGTCGGCGTCGAGGTAGGGCTGCACCGAGGCGCGGCAGAACAGGCCGAGCGGGATCTCCCCGTGGGCGCCGACGTAGGTGTCGTGGACCGCGACGTACTCACCGGCCACGAGGGCGGTGATGTAGGTCGAGATGCGGTCGGTCTCGCCGAACGCCCACGTCGCGCGGCCCTCGCCGGCGGGAGCGGGCTCGGGGGTGACGGCGTTGGACACGACGGTCCAGTGCGCCGGCGCGGTGACCGTGAAGGTGAAGGTGGTCTTGAGGTCGGGCTGCTCGAACGACGCGTAGACGCGCCGCGCGTCCGGCACCTCGAACTGCGTGTAGAGGTAGACCCGGTCGTCCGCCGGGTCCACGAACCGGTGCAGGCCCTCGCCGGTGCGGCTGTAGGGCAGCCGCGCCGTGACCGTCAGCTCGTTCTCGGCGGCCAGGTCGTCGAGCGTGATCCGCGCGTCGGCGTAGACCGCCGCGGGGTCCAGCGACGTGCCGTTGAGGGTGATGGTCAGGTCCTCCGCGCCCACGAGGTCGGCGAACGTCGTCGCGCCGGGCTCGGAGCAGGCGAAGCGCAGCACGGTGGTGCTGCCGAAGTGGGTCTCGCCGACGGTGAGGTCGAGCTCCACGGTCGCCGACGTGAGGTCCAGAAGGGCCGCGCGGGCGGCGGCCTCGTCACGGGTCAGGTTGGTTCCAGGCATGCGCCCGATCCTCGCACCCCGGTCCCACGGGCGTCGCGCACGACGCGGCCGTACGGCGCTGCTCGCCCGGGAATCCCCGCTTCGCCCCCGGTGTTGACTGCTCTCATGACGACTGCTCCCGTGCCCGCGACGTCCGCCCGCGCCGACTTCTGGTTCGACCCGCTGTGTCCCTTCGCCTGGATCACGTCCCGCTGGATCCTCGAGGTCGAGAAGGTCCGCGACATCGAGGTGTCGTGGAACGTCATGAGCCTGGCCTACCTCAACGCCGACAAGGACATCCCGGAGGACTACCGGAAGATGCTCGAGACGGCCTGGGGTCCGGTGCGCGTCTGCATCGCCGCCGAGCAGGCCCACGGCAAGGAGGTGCTGCTCCCGCTCTACACGGCGCTCGGCACCCGCCGTCACAACGAGGAGCAGGAGTTCACCCGCGAGGTGATCGAGGCGGCGCTCACCGAGGCCGGCCTGCCGACCGAGCTGGCCGACGCCGCCGACTCGACGGACTACGACGAGGCGCTGAAGAAGTCCCACCACGCCGGCATGGACCAGGTCGGCATGGAGGTGGGCACGCCCGTCATCGCTATCGACGGCACGGCGTTCTTCGGCCCGGTGCTCACGAAGATCCCGCGCGGCGAGGAGGCGGGCAAGCTGTGGGACGCGTCCGTCGTGCTCGCCGACTACCCGTACTTCTTCGAGCTGAAGCGCACCCGCACGGGGGACCTCGACTTCAGCTGAGCCTCCTCCGGAGGGGTGGGCCGGCGCCCGAGGGGTCGACGTCCCGGCCCGTCTGTCCCACCATGGGGCGATGGTCTCGGACAATCTCTCGGGTCCCACCCGGACCACCCGGCCCTCCCGCCGCGCCCTCGTCGCGGGCGCCGGCCTCGCGGTCGGTGCCTCGGTCGCCGCAGCCGCCCCCGCCGCCGCGCGCGGCCCGGCCCGCACCGTGCCCCGGCCCGCCG
>NZ_JAAGXA010000007.1 GCF_010686755.1 Nocardioides zeae
CGGCGACGCAGACCGGTGCGACCTGGGGTCTGGACCGGATCGACCAGCCGGACCTGCCGTTGGACGGGAGCTACACCTACGACGCGACGGGTGCCGGGGTGACGGCGTACGTCATCGACACCGGTATCGACTCCGACCACCCGGAGCTCGGTGGTCGGGTGACGTCGGGCTTCACCTCGATCAACGACGGTCGGGGCACGGAGGACTGCCAGGGTCACGGCACGCACGTGGCGGGCACCGTGGGTGGCACGACGTACGGCGTGGCGAAGGACGTCGACCTCGTGGCCGTGCGGGTGCTGAACTGCCAGGGCTCGGGCTCCAACAGCGGCGTCATCGCCGGCATGGACTGGGTCGCGGAGAACGCTCCGGCGGGCAGCGTCGCCAACATGAGCCTCGGCGGTCCGGCCGACTCCGCGACCGACGAGGCCGTGACCCGGCTCGTCGACGCCGGCGTCACGACCGTCGTGGCGGCGGGCAACGAGTCCACCGATGCCTGCAGCAGCTCCCCGGCCGCCGCCCCCGAGGCCATCACGGTCGCCGCGAGCACGATCGACGACGAGCTGGCCTACTTCTCCAACTTCGGCAGCTGCGTCGACATCATCGCCCCGGGCGAGGACATCACCTCGGCCTGGACCGGTGGCGGCACCCGCACCATCAGCGGCACCTCGATGGCCTCCCCGCACGTGGCGGGCGCCGCGGCGCTCTACCTCGAGGGCAACCCGGGCGCGAGCCCGGCGAGCGTGACCAGCGGCCTGCTCGGCTCGGCCGCCTCCGGCAAGATCGCCGACCCGGCCGGCTCCCCGAACCTGCTCCTGCAGGTGCCGTGACCCGGTGACCGCCTGACGGCGCTCGCGAGCGCCGACGCACCTCCGGCGCCGTCGCCCGTCCGGTCCTCGTGACCGGGCGGGTGACGGCGCCGTTTCGCTGCGTCAAATGTCAACGCCACGACGGCGTTCCCGCGGCGACATCGCCTGGCTAGCCTCCTCGCACCGCGGTCCGAGCAGTGACCGGCGGTGGCTGTCCGTTCTCGGGACGGTCTGGCTCGCGCGCCCCACGGGCGCGTCGCAGAGGATCGAGGAACCTTCATGCGCTCCATCACGCGCACGGGTCTCGCGGGTGCCGTCGTGGCCTCCGTCGGGCTCAGCACCGCGGCGCTCGCCGCCACACCGTCGGCCAGCGCGGCCGCGGACGACACCGCCCCGCTCTACACCGCGCAGGACGCGGTGGGGGGCCGCTACATCGTGTTCCTCGACGACGGTGCCACCGCCGCGTCGGCGGGCAGCCGTGCGCAGGCGGCCGGCGGCGACCTGGTGGCACGGTACGACGCCCTCGGCGGGTACGTCGCGGACCTGACCGCGACGGAGCTGGCGGCCGTGCGCAGCGACCCGTCGGTGGCGTTCGTGCAGCAGGACTCCGTGGTCACGACCGCGGAGGTCGAGGCCACGGCGACGCAGACCGGTGCGACCTGGGGTCTGGACCGGATCGACCAGCCGGACCTGCCGTTGGACGGGAGCTACACCTACGACGCGACGGGTGCCGGGGTGACGGCGTACGTCATCGACACCGGTATCGACTCCGACCACCCGGAGCTCGGTGGTCGGGTGACGTCGGGCTTCACCTCGATCAACGACGGTCGGGGCACGGAGGACTGCCAGGGTCACGGCACGCACGTGGCGGGCACCGTGGGTGGCACGACGTACGGCGTGGCGAAGGACGTCGACCTCGTGGCCGTGCGGGTGCTGAACTGCCAGGGCTCGGGCTCCAACAGCGGCGTCATCGCCGGCATGGACTGGGTGGCGCAGAACGCTCCGGCGGGCAGCGTGGCCAACATGAGCCTCGGCGGCGGCGCGGACTCCGCGTCCGACGCCGCCGTGAACCGGATGGTCGCCGCGGGCGTGACGACGGTCGTGGCGGCGGGCAACGAGACCCAGGACGCCTGCAACGTCTCGCCGGCGCGGGCGGCCTCGGCGATCACCGTCGCGGCGAGCGACCGCTCCGACCGCATCGCGTCGTTCTCCAACTTCGGCAGCTGCGTCGACGTCTTCGCCCCGGGCGTCGACATCACCTCGGCCTGGACCGGTGGCGGCACCCGCACCATCAGCGGCACCTCGATGGCGTCCCCGCACGTGGCCGGCGCCGCGGCGCTGTACCTGGAGGACCACCCGGGAGCGACCCCGGCCACCGTGACCAGCGGCCTCCTCGGTGCGGCGGTGCCGGGCAAGATCGCCGACCCGAAGGGCTCGCCCAACCTGCTCCTGCAGACCGGCGCCAGCGGTGGCGGCACCGACCCCGAGCCGGAGCCCGAGCCGGAGCCGGGCGGCGAGCTCGTCACCAACGGAGGCTTCGAGTCGGGCCCGTCCGGCTGGTCCGGTGACACCGACGTCGTCACGACCTCGGGCTCCGCTGCCGCGACCGGCAGCTGGAAGGCCTGGTTCGGCGGGTACGGCGCGACCTCGACGGAGGCGCTGACCCAGTCCGTCACGATCCCGTCGGGGCGCACCGCGACGCTGACCTTCAAGCTGCGGGTCACGACGCAGGAGGGCCGCACGCCGTACGACTACCTGCGCGTCTCCGTGGGCGGGACCCGGGTGGCCAGCTTCAGCAACGCCGACGCCTCCTCGGGCTACGTCACGCGGACGGTGACGCTGAGCGGGGTGTCCGGCACCGTGCCGCTGACGTTCACCGCGACGGAGGACTCGTCGCTGGCGACGTCGTTCCTCGTGGACGACGTCTCGGTCCGCTGAACCACGCGCTCCTCGGAGACGTCAGGCCCGCCTGCGCTGCAGCAACCGCAGCCGCAGGCGGGTCTCGCGCTGCAGGCGCTCGAGGTCCCGCTCGCGTCGTGCGGCCAGCACGCCGCAGAGGAACGCCTCGGCCGGGGTGCCCGGCGGGGGCGGGGGAGCGACGTACGCGTGGAGCTGGTCGGCGAGCTGCAGCGCCAGGACGTGGCGCGAGCGCGGCTCGAGGGTGTGGGCCCGTGCGAGGAACTGCCGCGTGGCCAGCGTGAGGTGCGCGGGGGGCGGGGCGATGTCCGCGGTCGCGGCCCACGGGGCGAGCGGCGGCGGCATGGGCGCGGGCAGGGCCAGGCGCAGGCTCGCCCGGTCGGAGATGACGTAGGTGCCGGCGGCCAGGTCGCCGAGGCGCTTGCCGCGGGGGTGCAGGAGCGCGGTCAGGAAGGCCGGCGCCGCCAGCGTCCCGTAGAGCTCGACGACACCGATGAGCGACCGGGTGAACGCATGGTGGAAGACGATGGGGCCACCGTCGTCCCGCACGACGCGCAGGCCGAGGGCGACCTTGCCGACGGACAGGCCCCGGGTGAGCGTCTCGACGACCGCCGGCAGCACGATGAACGACAGGATCAACGAGAGGATCGTCGCGGCCTCGAAGAGCGCCGGGTCGGTGGTGATCGTCGCCAGCGCGAGGACCGTCGAGATCGCCACGTAGGCGACCGCCACGCAGGCCACGTCGATGAAGCCCGCGAGCACGCGGGAGCCGATGGTCGCGGGACGCAGCTGCAGGGCGACCGCCTCGCCGGTGACGAGGTCGTCGTCGCCGAGGGCGGAGAGCGCCCCGGCGTCCCCGATCCGCCCCGATCGGGGCCACGGGCGCACAGCCGCCCGGCGGGGGGAGGTCGAGGGGCTCGTGGTGGGTGCGCTCATCGCGTCCCAGCATAGGGTGGGCGCCGTGGACCTGGACGCCTATGCCGTGATGCATGCGGGGGAGTGGCACCGCCTCGACCAGCTGTCGCGGGCCGGGCGGCTCTCGGGTGCCGAGGTCGACGAGCTCATGGAGCTCTACGACCGGGTCAGCACCCAGCTGAGCGTCGTGCGCGCGGCCGCTCCGGACGCCGAGGTCGTCGGGTTCCTCTCCACGCTCCTCGCCCGCTCGCGCAACCGCGCCGTCGGCACGCGCACCACCACGTGGCAGGCGCTCGCCGGGTTCTTCACCCACCGCTTCCCGGCCGCGCTCTACCGCCTGCGCTGGTGGTGGGGCGGCACGATCGCCGCCAACGTCGTCCTCTTCCTCGTCTGCTTCCTGTGGCTGCTCGCCAACCCCGAGGTGGAGCGCTCCCTGCTCGGCCCCGACGAGATCCAGCAGTACGTGGACGAGGACTTCGCCGGCTACTACAGCGAGCACGCCCCCACGAGCTTCGGCAGCCTGGTGTGGATCAACAACTCCTGGGTGGCGGGCCTGTGCCTCGCGCTCGGCGTGCTGGGCGTGCCCGTGGTGCTCCTGCTGTTCCTCAACGTCGCCAACGTGGCGCTCGCCGCGGCGCTGATGACCCGGTACGACGCGGGCACGGAGTTCTGGGGACTCATCCTGCCGCACGGGCTCCTCGAGCTGACCGCGATCTTCGTCGCCGGGGGCGTGGGCCTGCGGCTCTTCTGGTCGTGGGTCGAGCCGGGGCCGCGCACGCGGGGCCAGTCGATGGCGCGGGAGGGGCGCACGGCGATGACGGTGGCCCTCGGGCTCGTCGTCGTCCTGCTGGTCTCGGGCGTGCTCGAGGCGGCCGTGACGCCGTCGCCGCTGCCGACGCCGGTCCGCGTGGGCATCGGTGTGCTCGCGGAGCTGACGTTCCTGGCGTACGTCTTCGTGCTCGGCCGCCGCGCGGCCGCCCAGGGCCACGACGGGGACGTCGCGGCGAGCATGGCGGGCGACCGCGTGGCCACGGCGGCCTGACGGCTCAGAGCTGGCCGCGGGCCTTGAGCGCGAGGTAGTGGTCGGCCAGCACCGGGGGGAGACGCTCCGCGTCGGTGTCGAGCACGTCCGCGCCGAGCGCGCGGAGCAGGTCGGCGGTGGCCTGGCGGCGCGCAGCAGCCTGCTCGGCCGCCACCGCGGCGTACACGGCGTCGACGTCGGAGCGGTCCGCGGCGAGCGCGTCGAGCGCGGGGTCGCGCACCGAGGCGACGACGACCCGGTGGTGGCGGGTCAGCGTCGGCAGCACGGGCAGCAGCCCCTCCTCGATGGAGGCGGGCTCGAGCGGCGTGAGCAGCACGACCAGCGCGCGGCGGCGGCCGAGCTCCTGCACCCCGCCGGCGAGCGTGCGCCAGTCCGCCTCGGCGATGACGGGGGAGAGGTCGGCCATGGCCTCGGAGAGCGGGTGCACGACGCTGGTGCCGCCGCCCGTGCGCAGGCGGCGCCGCACGACGCGGTCACCCGCCACGAAGTCGATGCGGTCACCCGCGCGCGAGGCGAGGGCGGCGAGCAGCAGCGCGGCGTCCATGGCCGAGTCGAGGCGCGGCACGTCCGCGACGCGCCCGGCCGAGGTGCGCGAGGTGTCGAGCACGAGGACGACCCGCCGGTCCCGCTCGGGTTGCCAGGTGCGGACCACGACGTTGCGGGTGCGCGCGCTGGCCCGCCAGTCGATGGAGCGCACGTCGTCTCCCCGCACGTACTCCCGCAGCGAGTCGAACTCCGTCCCCTGGCCGCGCACGCGCAGCGCGGAGCGGCCGTCCAGCTCGCGCAGCCGCGCCAGCCGGCTGGGCAGGTGCTTGCGGGAGTCGAAGGCCGGCAGGGCGCGGACGGAGCCGGGCACGTCGAGCGTGCGCTGGCGGACGCCCAGGCCGAGGGGACCGCGGACGCGCAGCGTCACACCGGCGGCCCGGAGGTCGCCGCGGCGGTGGGGGAGCAGGGGCGTCGCGGCGCGCGCGCCACCTCCGGCGGCCAGCCGCAGGTGGTGGCGGTTCTCGGTCGCGCCCGCGGTGGGCTGCCACGCGTCCCGCAGCACGAGCCGCACGGCGCGGCTCCCCCGGTTGCGGACGAGCAGGCGGCTCGTCGCCCCGGTGCCGAGACGGATGCTGCCGACGGGGGAGCGCGTGACCTCGAGGTCCCGCAGGGACGGGGCGAGCGCCACGTCCACGGCCACCACGACCGCGACCACCAGCGCCCAGGCCCACGGCGTCAGGGCGTCCGGCTGCAGCACCACGGGCACGATGCCCAGGGCGAGCAGGACGAGGACGCGGCCGGTGATCGTCACGGGAGCCTCAGCGGGGGACGGGCACGCTGGCGAGTGCCGTCGCCAGCACCTGACCGACCTGCACGCCCTCGAGCTCCGCCTCGGGACGCAGGGTGAGCCGGTGGGCGAGGGTCGCGTGGGCCAGCGCCTTGACGTCGTCGGGCGTCACGTAGTCGCGGCCCTGGAGCCACGCCCACGCCCGCGAGGTGCGCAGCAGCGCGGTGGCGCCGCGCGGGCTCACGCCGAGGTCGAGCGACGGGGACTCGCGGGTGGCGCGCGCGATGTCGACGACGTACCCGAGCACCTCGTCCCGCACCTGCACCGAGCGCACGGCCGCCTGGCCGGCGACGATGTCGGCCGGGCCGGCGACCGCGGTCACGCCCGCGCCGGCGACGTCGCGCGGGTCGAACCCGCCCGCGTGGCGCCGCAGCACCTCGATCTCGGCGCCGCGGTCCGGCACCGGGAGCACCACCTTGAGGAGGAAGCGGTCGAGCTGCGCCTCGGGCAAGGGGTAGGTGCCCTCGTACTCCACCGGGTTCTGCGTGGCCGCGACGAGGAACGGGGCGGGCAGCCGGCGTGACACGCCGTCGACGGAGACCTGCCCCTCCTCCATCGCCTCGAGGAGCGCCGACTGCGTCTTCGGGGGCGTGCGGTTGATCTCGTCGGCGAGCAGGAGGTTGGTGAAGACCGGGCCCTCGCGGAAGACCAGCTCCCCGCCGCCCGACTCGATGACCATGGAGCCGGTGATGTCGCCCGGCATGAGGTCCGGCGTGAACTGCACGCGACGGGTGTCCACCTCGAGCGAGGCGGCCAGGGTGCGCACCAGCAGGGTCTTCGCCACGCCGGGCACGCCCTCCATGAGGACGTGGCCCCCGCACAGCAGGGCGACCAGGAGGCCGGAGACGGCCGCGTCCTGTCCGACCACGGTCTTGGCGACCTCGCGCCGCACGGCGGCGAGCCGCTCGCGGGCGTCGCCGCCGGGCTTGCCGAGGGTGAAGGGCGGGGGCGGGGGCGTCTCGCTCATGCGCGACGTACCTCTCTCTCCAGGTCTCTGAGCTGGTGGGCGAACTGCAGGAGCTGCTGGTCGTCGGTGGGCACGGGGGCCGCGGGGTCGAGCAGGAGGCCGACGAGCCCGACGGGCCAGCCGGAACGGCGGGCCACCTCGTGCACGACGGCGGCGGCCGGGGCTCCACGGGTGGTGCCGACCTGCTGCGCGAGCCGCTCGCGGGTCGCGTCGCGCAGGGCGCGGGCGGCGTGCTGGCGGTCCCCGCTGCGGCGGTAGAGCCGACCGCGGCTCTCGGTGGTCTCGATGGCGCGCACGACCACCGGCAGCGGCTCGGTGGCGAGGGGGCCGAAGCGGCGCCCGCGCCACAGCATGGCGGCCACGACGGTCAGGGCCGCGAGCCACACGGCGGGCACGACCCAGTCGGGCACGAAGGAACCGAGGGAGGCTCCCTCCTCGCCGGAGATGTCGGCGGGGTCGGGGACGTACCAGACCAGCCGGTCCTCCGCGCCGAGCAGCCGGAGGGCGAGGGCCGCGTTGTCGCCCTCGAGCACCTGGCCGTTGGTCAGGACCTCGTCGACGCCGAGCAGCGCGACGTCGCCGTCGACGGCGAGGAGCACCCCGTCCTCGGTGGGGAAGCAGCCGGACGCGCCGTCGAAGGCGACGGGCGCGTCGACGGCGACCTCGAGCCCGTCGAGGTCGACCCCGGCGGCGTCGTCGCAGCCCGCCGCGACGCCGTCCACGGCGCCGAGGCGGCGACCGTCCTCGAACCCGAACAGCTCCGGTACGCCGCGGCGGGGGTCGGCGACGACGAGCCGCGCCGCGCCGTGATCGGTCGCGAGGTCCTCGGCGGCGTCGCGTCCCAGGGCCGCCGGGTCGCTCACGAGGAGGGTGGTGTCCTCGTCGACCCGGGCGTCCTCCAGCGCGTCGGCGTCGCGCACCACCTCGACGTCCACGCCCTGGTCGGCGAGCACCCGGGCCACGGCCCGCGCCCCGTCGGCGCCGGTCTCGTCCGGGTCCAGGCGACCCGCGCCGGGCTCCTGGGTGCCGACGAGCAGACCGCCCACGACGAGGGTGACGAGGGCCAGCAGCACGACGACCGTCGTGAGCCGCGGCCGTCGGAACCGGCGTCCGGACGACCCGCCGGACGCCCCGGAGGCACCGCCCGTGGCGGTGGGCGCGGTGGGCGCGGTCGTGGTCATCGGACTCCTGCCAGGACGTCGTCGAGCGCCAGCACGCCGCGCGCCCGGTCCGCGTCGGTCGGACGCTCGCCGTACATCACCTCGTCGAAGTGGTGGGCGACGCCCAGCACCTCGGCGCCCCGCGCCGGGAGCTCCGCCGCGAGGGCACGGGCCACCTCGCCGGCGGTGGCGCCGGGGACGTCCTCGATCACGCCCACCTCGATCTGGCGCAGCGCCAGGGCGCGGTAGCCGTCCACGACCGCGTCCCCGTGCCGACCCTCCGCGAGGGCGCGCTCGGCCCGACGGCGCAGGTCGGCCGCGGAGACGACCTCCTCGCCGAACAGGGCACGACGGCGGGCCGCCTGCTCCGAGCGGGACCAGCGGGCGCGGCTGAGCAGCCACGCCAGCACGAGGACCAGCACGATGAGCACGACCCAGGACGCGATGGACTGCGCGACGGCGAAGCCACCGGCGTCCGGGGTGCGGGTGGGACCGGTGAGCCGTTCCGCGAGCCAGTCCCGGATCCGCTGGAGGAGGTCGCTCTCGCGGTACTCCGGACGCAGCAGCTCGTCCTGCAGCAGGTCGCGTGCCTCCGCGGGCGTCGGCTCCAGCGGCGGGTCCCACCGCGGGGCGCCGGTCACCGGGCGCCCTCGGCGCGGAGCGTCACGTCGTAGCCCTCGGTGCGGATGCGCCGGTCGAGGTAGAGCACCGCGATCACGGCGGCCAGGTAGGGCGTGGCGAGCGCGGGCGGGACGACGGTCGCCACGACGAGCGCGACCGTGGCGACGACCTCGCCGGCGCCGCCGCCGGCGCCGGGCGCCAGCTCCGCCACGAGGAAGGGCGGGACCGCGAGCAGCGTGGTCGCGACGCCCGCGACGAGGCCGGCGAGCACCAGGACGCCCCAGGTGCGGAGGAAGCCGCCCCGACTGAGGCGGAAGCCGCGACGCACGCCCGCGACGAGCCCCGTCCGCTCCACCACGATCGCCGGCACCACGTAGACGGTCAGCCGCACGGTGAACCAGGAGGCGGCGACGAGCACGAGGGGAGCGCCCAGCAGGCACAGCAGGAGGAACAGCCCGACGTCGACGGCCGCTCCCACCGCGACGGCGAGCGCGACGACCGCGGCGAGCAGCACGCCGAGGAGGAGGGTCAGGCCGACGGAGGCACCCACCATCGCCCAGCGCCGCCCGCGGGTGCGTCGCCAGGCCTCCTCGAGGCTGAGCAGGTGACCCGTCGCGGCGGCGTGCACGACGTGCACGACGACACCGGTGAGCAGCACGGTGCCGACGAAGGACAGCGCGCCGTTGGCGACGACCACGACGCCGGACTCCAGCAGGGCGGCGAGGGAGGCGGAGGCCCCGTCGCCGCGGGGGAGACGACCGCCGAGGCCGTCGACCAGGGCCACGACCGCCGCCGGCACCAGCAGGGCCAGCGCGGCGACGACGAACCCGGGGCCGATGGTGGGGCCCGGCGCGCGACGGACGACGGTGAGCGCCGCGTCGAGCACGTCGCCGAGACCGAGCGGGCGCAGGGGGATCGGACCGGGCTGCGGATCGACCACGGGTCGACGGTCGGGGGACCCGGCCCGCCCGGGGGCCTCGGGCCCCAGCAGGTGGGCCAGCTCCGCGGCGTACGGCGAGGGACGCCGCGACTCGGGACCGGTGCTGCCGGGCGCGACGCCGGGCGCGTCCTGGGTCCCCGTCATCGTGCCCCCGTCGCTCGGTGCAGGCAGCGCCGTCTGGCCCTCCCCGTGGTCGTCCGGCATGCTACCGGGTGGCTCCGGGACGGCCCCCGCACGCGGTGACGGACCCGATTTGGCGTCGCCCGCAGGTGTCTGCCAAGATAGCCCGGTTGCTTCGACGGGTAGTCGGGCACGTGTGGCTCCACCTTGATCACTGAATCGCGTCTCCTGCCGGGCTCGCCCTGGCGTGCGTCCGGTGCTCGAGCGTGAAGCCGCACCGCACCTGGAGACCCGATCATCCCGACGAACCGGTCGGGTGCCGACAACGACATCGCAGGACCCCGGTCCTGTCGCGCCTGGCGCAGAGTTCTGTGCCGAGGCCGCGACACGCCCGACCGCGTGGGTCGGAGATGTCACGGTGAGCGACCGGCGGTGCGGCCCCACCCGGGGCGGCGTCGTGACAGGACAGCACGCGGTGCCCCAGCGCGGGTACGAACGAGTAAGGACGAGAGAGACCTATGGCGGGACAGAAGATCCGCATCAGGCTCAAGGCCTACGACCACGAGGTCATCGACACCTCGGCGCGCAAGATCGTGGACACGGTCACCCGCACGGGCGCGAAGGTCGCCGGCCCGGTGCCGCTGCCGACGGAGAAGAACGTCTACTGCGTCATCCGTTCGCCCCACAAGTACAAGGACAGCCGCGAGCACTTCGAGATGCGCACCCACAAGCGCCTCATCGACATCATCGACCCGACCCCGAAGACGGTGGACTCGCTCATGCGACTCGACCTCCCCGCGGGTGTCGACATCGAGATCAAGCTCTGAGTTCGGGCAGGACGGAGACAACAGAGCCATGACCATCGAACGCAACGTCAAGGGCCTGCTGGGCACGAAGCTCGGCATGACCCAGACCTGGGACGAGAACAACCGCATCGTCCCCATCACGGTGATCGCCGCGTCGACCAACGTCGTCGCCGGCATCCGCACCCCCGACGTGGACGGCTACAACGCCATCCAGGTCGGCTTCGGCGAGATCGAGGGCCGCAAGGTCAACAAGCCCGAGGCCGGTCAGTTCGCGAAGGCGGGCGTCACGCCCCGCCGCCACGTCGTCGAGATCCGCACCGCCGACGCCACGACCTACTCGGTCGGCCAGGAGCTCAGCCCCGCCGATGTCTTCACCCCCGGTGACGAGATCGACGTGACGGGCACGAGCAAGGGCAAGGGCTTCGCGGGCACGATGAAGCGCCACGGCTTCTCGGGTGTGGGCGCGTCGCACGGTGCGCACCGCAACCACCGCAAGCCGGGCTCCATCGGCGCCTGCGCCACGCCGGGTCGTGTCTTCAAGGGCACGCGCATGTCGGGCCGGATGGGCGGCGCGACCGTCACCACGCAGAACATCACCGTCCACGCGGTGGACGCCGAGAAGGGCCTCGTGCTCCTGAAGGGTGCCGTCCCCGGCCCCAAGGGCAGCGTCGTCGTGCTCCGCTCGGCCGCCAAGAAGCAGGAGGCGAGCAAGTGAGCGACGTCAAGAAGGTCGCCGTTGACCTGCCCGCCGAGGTCTTCGGCGTCGCGGTCAACATCCCGCTGATCCACCAGGTCGTCGTGGCGCAGCAGGCCGCGGCCCGCCAGGGCACGCACGCCACCAAGACGCGGGCCGAGGTCCGCGGCGGTGGCCGCAAGCCCTACAAGCAGAAGGGCACCGGTCGCGCCCGCCAGGGCTCGACCCGCGCGCCGCAGTTCGTCGGCGGTGGCGTCGTCCACGGCCCGCAGCCGCGCAGCTACGACCAGCGGACGCCCAAGAAGATGAAGGCCGCGGCCCTCAAGGGTGCGCTGTCCGACCGGGCTGCCAACGGTCGCGTGCACGTGGTCGAGAGCCTCGTCACCGGCGAGACCCCCTCGACGAAGGCGGCCAAGACGGCGCTCGCGTCGCTCTCGGACCGTCGCCGCGTCCTCGTGGTGCTGGACCGTGACGACACCGTCACGTGGCTCTCGCTCCGCAACCTGCCCGCCGTGCACGTGGTGGCCCAGGACCAGATCAACACGTACGACGTGCTCGTGTCCGACGACGTGGTCTTCACGTCGGCGGCCTACGACCTGCTCGTCGCGCGCCTCGCCGGTCAGAAGGAGGATGCCAAGTGAGCGCCCTGAACAAGGACCCGCGCGACATCCTGCTCGCGCCCGTCGTCTCCGAGAAGAGCTACGGCCTGCTCGACGCGAACAAGTACACGTTCCTCGTGCACCCGGACGCGAACAAGACCGAGATCAAGATCGCGGTGCAGAAGGTCTTCGGCGTCACGGTGACCTCGGTCAACACGCTGAACCGTGCGGGCAAGACGCGGCGCACGCGCAACGGCATCGGCAAGCGGAAGAGCACCAAGCGGGCCATCGTGAGCCTCGCCGAGGGTGACTCCATCGACATCTTCGGGGGCTCGGTCTCCTGACCGGGGCTGCCTAAGACAAGGACAGACACTATGGCTATCCGTAAGTACAAGCCGACCACGCCCGGTCGTCGCGGTTCGTCGGTCGCCGACTTCGTCGAGATCACCCGCACGACGCCCGAGAAGTCGCTGACGCGCCCGCTGCCCAAGAAGGGCGGCCGCAACAACCAGGGCCGGATCACCACCCGGCACCAGGGTGGCGGTCACAAGCGCGCCTACCGGCTGATCGACTTCCGTCGCTACGACAAGGACGGCGTGCCCGCCAAGGTCGCGCACATCGAGTACGACCCCAACCGCACCGCGCGCATCGCGCTGCTGCACTACGTCGACGGCGAGAAGCGCTACATCGTGGCGCCGAAGGGCCTGACGCAGGGCACGGTCGTGGAGTCGGGTCCCAACTCCGACATCAAGACCGGCAACAACCTGCCGCTGCGCAACATCCCGGTCGGCACGACGATCCACTGCATCGAGCTCCGGCCCGGCGGCGGCGCCAAGATCGCCCGCTCGGCGGGCAACTCGGCCCAGCTGGTCGCCCGTGAGGGTTCGCGCGCCACGCTGCGTCTGCCCTCGGGCGAGATGCGCTTCGTCGACGTGCGCTGCCGCGCCACGGTCGGCGAGGTCGGCAACGCCGAGCAGTCGAACATCAACTGGGGCAAGGCCGGCCGCATGCGCTGGAAGGGCCGTCGCCCCACCGTCCGTGGTGTCGTCATGAACCCGGTCGACCACCCGCACGGTGGTGGTGAGGGCAAGACGTCCGGTGGTCGCCACCCCGTCTCGCCCTGGGGCAAGCCCGAGGGCCGCACGCGCAAGCGCAAGGCCAGCGACGCCCAGATCATCCGTCGTCGCAAGTCCGGCAAGAAGCGCTGATAGGGAAGTAACGAGATGCCTCGCAGCCTGAAGAAGGGCCCCTTCGTCGACGGCCACCTCACCAAGAAGGTGGACGCCGAGAACGAGAAGGGCACCCACAACGTCATCAAGACGTGGTCGCGCCGCTCGATGATCGTGCCGGACATGATCGGTCACACGATCGCCGTGCACGACGGTCGCAAGCACGTCCCCGTGTTCGTCACCGACTCGATGGTCGGTCACAAGCTGGGCGAGTTCGCCCCGACCCGCACCTACCGCGGGCACGTGAAGGAAGACCGGAAGGGGCGTCGCCGATGAGCACCACCGAGCGTCAGCGCACGAGCGCCCGCCGGGAGTCCCTCCTCGGCGACCAGCCGGGTGCGTTCGCCAGCGCCCGCTTCGTCCGCATCACCCCGCTGAAGGCGCGTCGCGTCGTCGACATGGTGCGCGGTCTTCCCGTCGCCGAGGCGCAGGCCATCCTGGCCTTCGCCCCGCAGGCGGCTTCCGAGACCGTCGCCAAGGTGCTCGAGTCGGCCATCGCGAACGCCGAGACCACGGAGGGCCTCAAGGCCGCCGACCTGGTCATCTCGGTCGCGCTGGTCGACGAGGGCCCCACGATGAAGCGGTGGCGGCCGCGGGCCCAGGGTCGGGCCACGCGCATCAACAAGCGCACCAGCCACATCACCCTCGCCGTTCAGCCCGCCGACGTGGTGGCCGGCACGAAGAAGAAGGGACGGTCCGCCTGATGGGTCAGAAGATCAACCCGAACGGCTTCCGCCTCGGCGTCTCGACCGACCACCGGAGCCGTTGGTACGCCGACAAGCTCTACAAGTCGTACGTCGGCGAGGACGTCGCCATCCGCAAGCTGCTCAGCAAGGGCATGGAGCGGGCCGGCATCTCGAAGGTGGAGATCGAGCGCACGCGTGACCGCGTCCGCGTCGACATCCACACCGCGCGTCCGGGCATCGTCATCGGTCGCCGTGGCGCCGAGGCCGACCGCATCCGTGGCGAGCTCGAGAAGCTCACGGGCAAGCAGGTGCAGCTGAACATCCTCGAGGTCAAGAACCCCGAGATCGACGCGCAGCTGGTCGCCCAGGGCGTCGCCGAGCAGCTCTCCGGTCGCGTGCAGTTCCGTCGCGCCATGAAGAAGGCGATCCAGACGTCGATGCGCTCCGGTGCCAAGGGCATCCGGATCCAGTGCTCGGGCCGCCTCAACGGCGCCGAGATGTCGCGCACGGAGTTCTACCGCGAGGGTCGCGTGCCCCTGCACACGCTCCGCGCCGACATCGACTACGGCTTCTACGAGGCCCGCACGACCTTCGGCCGCATCGGCGTGAAGGTCTGGATCTACAAGGGCGAGGTCGCGGGCACCCGCGCCGAGCGTGAGGCGCAGGCTGCGGCCCGTGCCGGTGCGCCCGGCCGCGGTGGCCGTCCGGCGCGTGGCGGAGAGCGCCCGGGCCGTGGCTCGCGTGGCGACCGCCCGACGCGTGCGGGCCGCGACGCCGGCACCGCCGAGGCTGCGGCGACCGAGGCTCCGGCCCCGGCTGCCGCCGAGACCGCTGCCGCTCCGGCAGCCACGGAGGGCTGATCCCCATGCTGATGCCCCGTCGCGTCAAGCACCGCAAGCAGCACCACCCGAAGCGGACCGGTGCCGCCAAGGGCGGTACGTCGCTGAACTTCGGCGACTTCGGTATCCAGGCGATCGAGTCGCACTACGTGACCAACCGCCAGATCGAGTCGGCCCGTATCGCGATGACCCGTCACATCAAGCGTGGCGGCAAGGTCTGGATCAACATCTACCCGGACCGTCCCCTCACGAAGAAGCCCGCCGAGACCCGCATGGGTTCCGGCAAGGGCTCGCCCGAGTGGTGGGTGGCCAACGTCAAGGCTGGTCGTGTCATGTTCGAACTCTCCGGTGTTTCGGAGGAAGTTGCCCGCGAGGCCATGCGCCGCGCGATCCACAAGCTCCCGATGAAGTGCCGCTTCGTCTCCCGCGAGGCAGGTGAATTCTGATGTCGCAGAAGGTCAGCAAGGCGTTCGAGCTCGACGAGCTCGAGGGCGCCGATCTCGCGGAGAAGCTGCGTGAGGCCAAGGAGGAGCTGTTCAACCTCCGGTTCCAGGCGGCCACCGGCCAGCTCGAGAACAACAGCCGTCTCCGCACGGTGAAGAAGGACATCGCCCGGATCTACACGGTGCTCCGTGAGCGCGAGCTCGGGATCCGCACCGCGCCGGGCTCCGACGAGATCACGAAGGACGGCGCTGCATGAGCACCGAGACGAACCAGGACGTTCCCGCTCGGGGCGCGCGCAAGGTCCGCGAGGGCATCGTGGTCAGCGACAAGATGGACAAGACCGTCGTGGTCGAGGTCGAGGACCGCGTCAAGCACGCGCTCTACGGCAAGGTCATGCGGCGCACGAGCAAGCTCAAGGCTCACGACGAGCCCAACGAGTGCGGCACCGGCGACCGCGTCCTGATCATGGAGACCCGTCCGCTGTCCGCCACCAAGCGGTGGCGCGTGGTCGAGGTCCTCGAGAAGGCGAAGTGACCTCTCGCCTCACGGCGAGCCAGAAACCCCACTAGTTCGGCCAGGCTCCCCCTCCGCGTGAGGGGGAGAACCGGCACGACATCCAGGAGAGAAGATGATCCAGCAGGAGTCGCGACTCAAGGTCGCCGACAACACGGGTGCGAAGGAGATCCTCTGCATCCGCGTTCTCGGTGGCTCGGGTCGGCGCTACGCCGGAATCGGCGATGTCATCGTCGCCACCGTGAAGGACGCGATCCCCGGTGGCAACGTGAAGAAGGGTGACGTCGTCAAGGCGGTCGTCGTGCGCACCGTCAAGGAGCGCCGTCGTCCGGACGGTTCGTACATCCGTTTCGACGAGAACGCCGCCGTGATCCTCAAGAACGACGGCGAGCCGCGTGGCACGCGCATCTTCGGCCCCGTGGGCCGCGAGCTGCGCGAGAAGAAGTTCATGAAGATCATCTCGCTCGCGCCGGAGGTGCTCTGACATGGCGAAGCTCAAGATCAAGAAGGGCGACACCGTCAAGGTGATCGCCGGCAAGGACAAGGGAGCCCAGGGCAAGGTCATCAACGTCCTCCGCGAGGAGGACCGGGTGATCGTCGAGGGCGTCAACCGCGTCAAGAAGCACACCAAGGCGGCGCCGCAGGGCGGCGAGGCCACCGGCGGGATCATCACGACCGAGGCCCCGATCCACATCTCGAACGTGATGCTGGTCGAGGGTGACGGCGTGACCCGCGCGGGCTTCAAGCGCGTCGAGGCGACCAAGCGTCGCGCCGACGGCTCGGAGTACGCCGCGGGCCGCAGCGTGCGCGTGTCGCGCAAGACCGGCGAGGAGATCTGACATGACCGAGACCACCGTCGCCGTCCCGACCCCGCGTCTCAAGACGCGGTACCGCGAGGAGATCCTCCCCGCGCTCAAGTCGGAGTTCGACATCGCCAACGTCATGCAGGTGCCCGGCCTGACCAAGATCGTGGTCAACATGGGTGTCGGCGAGGCTGCTCGCGACTCGAAGCTGATCGAGGGCGCCATCCGCGACCTCACCGCGATCACGGGCCAGAAGCCGCAGGTCACGAAGGCCCGCAAGTCCATCGCGCAGTTCAAGCTGCGCGAGGGCATGCCGATCGGTGCGCACGTCACGCTGCGCGGCGACCGCATGTGGGAGTTCCTCGACCGGCTGCTGTCGCTCGCCCTCCCGCGCATCCGCGACTTCCGGGGCCTCTCGCCCAAGCAGTTCGACGGTCGTGGCAACTACACGTTCGGTCTGACCGAGCAGGTCATGTTCCACGAGATCGACCAGGACAAGGTCGACCGCTCGCGCGGCATGGACATCACCGTGGTGACGACCGCCACGAACGACGAGCAGGGTCGGGCGCTGCTGAAGCAGCTCGGCTTCCCCTTCAAGGAGAACTGACATGGCGAAGACGTCGCTGAAGGTCAAGGCCGCGCGCAAGCCGAAGTTCGCGGTTCGTGGCTACACCCGCTGCCAGCGCTGCGGCCGGCCCAAGGCGGTCTACCGCAAGTTCGGTCTGTGCCGCATCTGCCTGCGCGAGATGGCGCACCGGGGCGAGCTGCCCGGCGTGACCAAGTCGAGCTGGTGACCCAGCCCCTCCCGCACCAGCCGTTTCCGTTCCAGCACGAGTCGCTGTAGGTCCCACCGCCGTGACGGCGGTGGGAAACCACGGTGGAGAAAGGCCTTGTGGCCATGACGATGACTGACCCGATCGCAGACATGCTCACGCGTCTGCGCAACGCCAACCAGGCGTACCACGATGCTGTCGAGATGCCGTACAGCAAGCTGAAGGAGGGCGTCGCCGCCATCCTGAAGCAGGAGGGCTACGTGACCTCCTTCGAGGTGACCGACAACCTCGACCCGAAGACCGGCGAGCCGGCCGTCGGCAAGACGCTCCGCATCACGCTCAAGTACGGCCGCAACCGCGAGCGCTCGATCGCCGGTGTCCGGCGCATCAGCAAGCCCGGTCTGCGGGTGTACGCCAAGCACACCAACCTGCCGAAGGTCCTCGGTGGCCTGGGCGTCGCGATCATCTCGACGAGCCAGGGCCTCCTGACCGACCGTCAGGCCAACAAGAAGGGCGTGGGTGGGGAAGTCCTCGCCTACGTCTGGTGACGAGAGACCGAGAGAGGAGACACGAAGCATGTCGCGCATTGGCAAGCTCCCCATCCCGGTCCCGTCCGGAGTCGACGTCGCGATCGACGCGAGCCTGGTGACGGTCAAGGGCCCCAAGGGCACCCTGACCCACACGGTTCCGGCGCCGATCACCGTCGAGAAGGCCGACGGCACGCTGGAGGTGAAGCGCCCGAACGACGAGCGCGAGAGCCGCTCGCTGCACGGCCTCACCCGCACGCTGGTCGCCAACATGGTGACGGGTGTGACGGAGGGCTACGAGAAGAAGCTCGAGATCGTCGGCGTGGGTTACCGCGTCCTGTCGAAGGGCCCGACGCAGCTGGAGTTCCAGCTCGGCTACAGCCACTCGATCACGGTCAACGCCCCCGAGGGCATCACGTTCGCGGTCGAGGGCCCGACGAAGCTCGGTGTCCAGGGCATCGACAAGCAGCTCGTCGGTGAGACCGCGGCCAAGATCCGCAAGCTCCGCAAGCCCGAGCCCTACAAGGGCAAGGGCGTTCGCTACGCGGGCGAGCAGGTCCGCCGCAAGGTCGGAAAGGCAGGTAAGTGACGATGGCCATCTCCCTTGCCAACAACAAGCACACCGCGGCGCGCGTCAAGGCGCGCCTGCGTCGCCAGGTCCGTGGACGCAAGCGCGTCTCGGGCACGGCGGAGCGTCCTCGTCTGGTCGTGACCCGCAGCGCCAAGCACATCTCGGTGCAGGTCGTCGACGACGTGGTCGGCAAGACCCTCGTCTCCGCGTCGTCCCTCGAGACCGAGCTCCGCTCGCTCGACGGCGACAAGACGGCGAAGGCCAAGCGGGTCGGCGAGCTCGTCGCCGAGCGCGCGAAGTCGAACGGTGTCGACGTGGTCGTCTTCGACCGTGCCGGCAACAAGTACCACGGTCGCGTCGCGGCCCTCGCGGACGGTGCCCGCGAGGGTGGCCTGACCTTCTGATCGCGAAGACAAGCCAGAGAGAGAAGAGGAAAGTCTCATGAGCGGACCCCAGCGCGGACGCGCCGGCGGCGAGCGCCAGGGCGGTGACCGTCGCGGCCGCGACGATCGTCGTGGTGGCGGCGCCGACAAGACCGCCTACATCGAGCGCGTCGTCGCGATCAACCGTGTCGCCAAGGTCGTGAAGGGTGGTCGTCGCTTCAGCTTCACCGCCCTCGTGATCGTCGGTGACGGCGACGGCCTGGTCGGCGTCGGCTACGGCAAGGCCAAGGAGGTGCCCGCCGCGATCGCGAAGGGCGTCGAGGAGGCGAAGAAGAGCTTCTTCCGCGTCCCCCGAGTGCAGGGCACGATCCCTCACCCGGTCCAGGGCGAGAAGGCGGCTGGCGTCGTCTTCCTGCGCCCGGCGGCCCCCGGTACCGGTGTCATCGCCGGTGGCCCGGTGCGCGCGGTTCTCGAGTGCGCGGGCATCCACGACGTGCTGAGCAAGTCGCTCGGCTCGTCCAACCAGATCAACATCGTGCACGCCACGGTGGAGGCGCTGCGTCTCCTCGAGGAGCCCGAGTCGGTCGCCGCGCGTCGCGGCCTCCCGGTCGAGCACGTCGCTCCGGCGGCGCTGCTCAAGGCCCGCGCCGAGGCGCCGGCCACCGCGGGGGTGTCCGACTGATGGCGCACCTCAAGGTCGAGCAGAAGAAGTCGGGGATCGGCCGCAAGCAGAACCAGCGCGACACCCTGCGCTCGCTGGGTCTGAAGCGGATCGGCGACGTCGTCGTCAAGGAGGACCGTCCCGAGATCCGCGGGATGGTCAACGCGGTGCGTCACCTCGTGACCGTCGAGGAGGTCGACTGACATGACGCTGAAGATCCACAACCTGCGTCCCGCCAAGGGTGCCAAGACCGCGAAGACCCGTGTCGGTCGCGGTGAGGGCTCCAAGGGCAAGACCGCGGGCCGCGGCACCAAGGGCACCAAGGCTCGCTACCAGGTTCCGGTCGCCTTCGAGGGTGGCCAGATGCCGATCCACATGCGGCTCCCGAAGCTCAAGGGCTTCAAGAACCCGTTCAAGGTGGAGTTCCAGGTCGTCAACCTCGACCGCATCGGCGAGCTGTTCCCCGAGGGGGGCGAGGTGTCCAAGGACGCGCTGGTCGCCAAGGGTGCGGTGCGCAAGAACCAGCCCGTGAAGGTGCTGGGCACGGGGGACATCTCCGTGGCGGTCCAGGTCTCCGCGGACGCCGTCTCGGCGTCCGCCAAGGAGAAGATCGAGGCGGCCGGCGGTAGCGTCACCGTCGTCGGTGCGTGACCACGAAGGACTGATCGACGAGGGCGTCGTCGGGCGAACCAGCCCGACGGCGCCCTCTCGTCGTACTCCAACCTGACTGCAACAAACAGCCTGTTAGGCTCAGCCGCGGCTCTCCTGAGGGGGGAGGCTGGCCAGCGGCTGCGTGCCGCCCCTGAAGAAAGAGGACCCTGTGCTCGGCGCCTTCGCCAACGCCTTCCGGACGCCGGATCTGCGACGCAAGCTGCTCTTCGTCCTGGGCGTCGTCGTGATCTTCCGGCTCGGCTCGCAGATCCCGTCGCCCGGTGTGCACGTCGACAACGTGCAGACCTGCCTCAACCGTGTCGAGGACGACGGGCTCTACACCCTGATCAACCTCTTCTCGGGTGGAGCGCTGCTGCAGCTGACCATCTTCGCGCTGGGGATCATGCCGTACATCACGGCGAGCATCATCCTGCAGCTGCTGGTGGTGGTGATCCCGCGGCTCGAGGCCCTCAAGAAGGAGGGCCAGTCGGGCCAGGCCAAGATCACGCAGTACACGCGCTACCTGACGCTGGCCCTCGCGGTCCTGCAGGCCACGGGCATCGTGGCGCTGGCGCGGAGCCAGCAGCTGCTGCAGGGCTGCACGGAGCCGCTGCTCCACAACCAGGACAGCAAGCTGACCTTCCTCGTCATGGTCGTGACCATGACGGCCGGCACCGCCGTCATCATGTGGCTGGGTGAGCTCATCACCGACCGCGGCATCGGCAACGGCATGTCGATCCTCATCTTCTGCCAGGTCGTCGCCACCTTCCCCGGCTCGCTGTGGGCCGTCCGCCAGTCGCAGGGCTGGGGCACCTTCGCGATCGTGATGGTGGTGGGGCTCGCGCTCGTCGCGGCGGTCATCTTCATCGAGCAGGCGCAGCGCCGCATCCCGGTGCAGTACGCGCGCCGCATGGTGGGTCGCCGGATGTTCGGCGGCAGCTCGACCTACATCCCGCTCAAGGTGAACCAGGCCGGCATCATCCCGGTCATCTTCGCCAGCTCGTTGCTCTACCTGCCGGCCATGGCCGCCCAGTTCAACCAGACGTCCGACTCGGGCTGGGTGCAGTGGATCAACGACCACTTCGTCCGCGGAGACCACCCGCTCTACATGGCGGTCTACTTCGCGCTCATCATCTTCTTCACGTACTTCTACGTCTCGATCACCTTCAACCCGAAGGAAGTCGCGGACAACATGAAGAAGTACGGCGGCTTCATCCCCGGGATCCGGGCGGGCAAGCCGACCGAGGACTACCTGTCCTACGTCCTGTCCCGCATCACGCTGCCGGGAGCGCTCTACCTCGGCCTCATCTCGCTCGTGCCGCTCATGGCCTTCGCCGCCATCGGGGCGAACCAGAACTTCCCGTTCGGCGGCACGTCCATCCTCATCATGGTGGGCGTCGCGCTCGACACGGTGAAGCAGATCGAGAGCCAGCTCCAGCAGCGCAACTACGAAGGATTCCTCCGCTGATGCGTCTCATCATCATGGGCCCCCCCGGGGCCGGCAAGGGCACCCAGGCCGCCGGGATCGCCGCCCGCTACGAGATCCCCGCGATCTCCACGGGCGACATCTTCCGCGCCAACGTCTCCCAGGGCACCCCCCTCGGCCTCGAGGCGAAGCGCTACATGGATGCCGGCGACTACGTGCCGGACTCGGTCACCAACAACATGGTGCGTGACCGGCTCGCCGAGGCCGACGCCACCGACGGCTTCCTGCTCGACGGCTACCCGCGCACCCTGGCCCAGGTGGGCGAGCTCGACGGCATGCTCGAGGCGGCCGGCGTGTCCCTCGACGCGGTGCTCGTGCTGACCGTGGACGACGAGGAGCTGGTGCAGCGCCTCGTCCGGCGCGCGCAGACCGACGGCCGCACCGACGACACCGAGGACGTCATCCGGCACCGGCAGGACGTCTACAACGAGCAGACCGCTCCGCTCATCAAGGTCTACGCCGACCGCGGTCTCCTCCGCACGGTCGACGGCATGGGCGAGGTCGACGACGTGGCGAAGCGCATCGCCGCCGAGCTCGACGACGTCCGCGCCTGACCCGCGGGTCCCGACGTCGTGGGTCTGCTGCGCCGCGGTGCGGAGCTGAAGACGCCGGAACAGCTCGACCTCATGCGTCGGGCCGGCCTCGTGGTCGGCCTGACGCTCGAGCTGCTCGCCGAGCGTGTCGCGCCCGGCATGACGACCCGCGACCTCGACCGGATCGCCGAGGACCACATCCGCGGTCACGGTGCCACGCCCTCCTTCCTGGGCTACCACGGCTTTCCCGGCACCCTCTGCGTGTCGGTGAACGACGAGGTGGTGCACGGGATCCCCGGCGATCGGGTGCTGCGTGAGGGCGACGTGGTCTCCATCGACTGCGGCGCGATCGTGGAGGGCTACCACGGCGACGCGGCGATCACCGTCGCCCTCGGCGAGGTGCCGGCGCCCGTCGCCGACCTCCTGGAGGTGACCGAGGGTGCGTTGTGGGCCGGGATCGCGGCGTACCGGCTCGGTGGGCGGGTCGGCGACATCTCCCACGCGGTCGAGTCCCACGTCCGGGGGCGCAGCGACTTCGGCATCGTGGAGGACTTCACCGGCCACGGCATCGGTACGGCGCTGCACCAGCCCCCCGACGTGCCGAACCTCGGGCGGCCCGGCCGGGGCCTGCGCCTCACGGAGGGCCTCGTGCTGGCCATCGAGCCCATGGTGACGCTGGGCGACCAGGCGAACGACACCCTCGACGACGACTGGACGGTCGTGACGCGGGACCACCAGGTCGCGGCGCACTTCGAGCACACCGTGACGGCGACGCCGGACGGGCTGTGGGTGCTCACGGCCGTCGACGGCGGGCGCGCCGCGCTGGCCGATGCCGGGGTTGCGTACGGCGGGAGGTAGCGTGTCGCCGCTCGGGTGGCGCACGGCCTCCGGGCTGCCGTTACCTCAGCAAAGGCGCGACCCGTGATCCTCAAGACCTTCGGGTGGTCGTTCGCGATCACCGTCGCCGGCCTCGCCGGCGCGTTCCTCTACGGCTGGAAGGACGGCTCGTCGGCCGCCCTGTCCGCCATGACGGTGGCCGCGATCCTCATCGTGCTCGAGGTGTCGCTGTCGTTCGACAACGCCGTGGTCAACGCCAAGGTGCTGAGCCGGATGTCGCCCTTCTGGCAGAAGATGTTCCTCACCGTCGGCATCCTCATCGCCGTCTTCGGCATGCGCCTGGTGTTCCCGTTCATCGTCGTGTGGGCCTCGGCCGGGCTCGATCCCGTCCACGCGTGGGACCTGGCGATGCAGGGCAACGACGTGCCCGCCGGCCAGGAGACCTACGCCCACATCCTCCACGACGCGCACCCGATCATCGCGGCCTTCGGCGGCATGTTCCTCATGATGATCTTCCTCGACTTCTTCATCGACGACGAGAAGGAGCACCACTGGCTCGGCCCGATCGAGCGGCCGTTCCAGCGGCTCAGCGCCGTCGGTGGCGTCTCCGTGGCCATCGCGCTCGGCTCGCTGGTGCTGGTGGCGGAGCTGTTCCGCAACATCGCCCCGGACAAGCTGCCCGACGACAAGTTCGGCTCGGTGCTGCTGGCCGGCATCCTCGGCCTGCTGACCTACCTCGTGGTGGGTGGCCTGGGGGAGGCCTTCGAGGGCTCCTCGGGCCTGGCGGACGACGAGGACATGGGCCCGCAGCGCGAGGTGGGCACCGGGCAGGTCGTGCTCGCGACGGGCAAGGCCGCGTTCTTCATGTTCCTCTACCTCGAGGTGCTCGACGCCAGCTTCTCGTTCGACGGCGTCATCGGTGCCTTCGCCATCACCACGGATCCCATCGTCATCGCGATCGGCCTCGGCGTGGGCGCGCTGTACGTCCGCTCGATCACGGTCTACCTCGTGCGCAAGGGCACGCTGTCGGAGTACCGCTACCTCGAGCACGGCGCCCACTGGGCGATCGGCGCGCTGGCGATCCTGCTGTTCGTGACGATGGGCGTCGAGATCCCCGAGGTCGTCACCGGCCTCATCGGTGTCGTCATCATCCTGTCCGCCGTCGGGTGGAGCGTGCGCGAGAACCGGCTGCACCCGGAGCAGAAGCACGACGTCCTCGTCTGAGTGCTTCGTCGCCCCACTAGGCTCGACGACGGACCAGGTCGACGAGGAGAGGGGCGACGAGCACGATGGGGATCACGCTGCAGAAGGGCGGGAACGTCTCGCTGGCGAAGGCCGCGGGTGCGCCGCTGACGAAGCTGAGCATCGGCCTGGGCTGGGACGTGCGGTCGACGACCGGTGCGGACTTCGACCTCGACGCATCGGCGCTGCTGCTCGGGGAGACCGGCAAGGTGCTGAGCGACCAGCACTTCGTCTTCTACAACAACCTGACGTCCCCCGACGGCTCGGTGCACCACACCGGCGACAACCTGACCGGTGAGGGCGACGGCGACGACGAGGCCATCGAGGTGGACCTGACGCTCGTGCCCGCCCAGGTGCAGCGCATCGTCTTCCCGGTCTCCATCCACGACGCCCACGCGCGGGGCCAGAGCTTCGGGCAGGTGACGAACGCCTTCATCCGCGTCGTCGACGCCGTGCGGGGCAGCGAGGTCGCCCGCTTCGACCTCACGGAGGACGCGAGCACCGAGACCGCGATGGTGTTCGGCGAGCTCTACCTCCGGGACGGCGACTGGAAGTTCCGCGCGATCGGGCAGGGCTACGCCTCGGGCCTGCTCGGCATCGTGCAGGACTTCGGGGTGAACGCGAGCTGACGCCCGTCCCCCTCCGTGCGGGTGCGACTCCTACGATGAGCGCATGAGCTCCTCGCGTCCCGATCGCCGTCGACGGCGCGGGGACGGCGGGGCGCTCGAGCGTGCGCTCGACGTCCGCGGCCAGCTGCAGGAGCAGTTCTTCCGGGTCGACCAGCTGCAGCGCGACGTGGGGGAGACGGTCGCGTCGTACGCGGCCCTCCTGCCCGACCGCGCCCGCTCGACCGGGGTGGTGCCGTCGTGGCGGCACCTCGACGAGCGTGCGCAGGCGGCGGTGCTCGACTACCTGGGGCTCCTCGACCAGCACGACCCCGTCGAGGAGCTCGACCCCTACCAGGTGGCCGCCGCGACGGCCGCCTTCGAGCAGGGCGTGCCCGCGCTGCGCACGCTGGCCGACGACATGGAGCGCTTCACCTCGTCGTACGGCGCGGAGCTGGGCCGCGTCGGCGAGGTGCGGGCACGCGTCGCCCGGCGTCTGGAGCAGGCCCAGGCGGCGGTCGCCGCCGCCGAGGCGGCCTGGCGCGCGATGACCGCCGACGGCGGCTCGTTCCCCGCCGCCGACGAGGCCGTCGTGCGGGCCCGCGTCGCCGGGCGGAAGCTCGCCGAGGTGGGGGACCGGCTCGGTCCCGACGACGTGGACGAGCCGGCCGCGGTCGTCGAGCGACTGGCGGAGGAGGCCCGCGAGCTGGCGCTGGAGCTGCCGCGCCGGGCGGCCGCCGTGGGCAACCGCATCCCGTCGCTCGCCACCCGCATCGACGCGGTGGTGACGCGCTCGGAGCGCACCGCCGAGTTCATGTCCGGGTTGCGGCGCGAGTTCTCCTACGAGAGCTGGAAGGACATCGCGGACGCCGAGGGGCAGCTGAAGGCCCACGTCGCGGAGGCGCGGAGCGCGCTCGACCGGCTCCGGGCCCTGCACGCGGCCGGCGACCAGCCCGCCGCACTGGCCGCGCTGGAGGAGGTCGAGACCGCGGTCGAGGCTGCCTCGGACCTCGTCGACGCACCCCGTCGCAGGCTGGAGCGGCTGCGCGACGTCAAGCGCGACCCGGCGGCGCTCTTCGACCGGGCGAGGTTCGTGCTGCGCGACACGCGTCTGCTCCTGCGCTCCGGCCCGCCCCAGCCGTGGGGCGGGCGTCTCGACGCCTTCGCGCGTGAGCTCATCGCGCTCGAGGGGCTGCTCGAGGCCACGCACCCGGACTACTGGGCGTTTCTGACGAGGATCGACCGCCTGCACGAGGGGGTCGACCGTCTGGTGGCCGACTTCCGCGCGAGCCGCGCGGGCGCCGGCGGCTGAGCCGCGCCGCCCGCCGACCCGTCAGACGTGGGGCTTGATCGCCGGCAGCAGGTCGCGGAAGGTGCGACCGGTCGCCGTCGCCCCGATCGCGGTCATCGACCAACCGGCGCCGTCGCGGGTCACCTTGGCCATGATCTGCGCCGTGTGCGTGCCCGATCCGGTCAGGTCGTAGCGCGCGAGCTCCTCGCCGTTGGTCTCGTCGACGAGGCGGCAGAAGGCGTTCTCGATCTGGGTGAAGTCCTGCCCGGTGAACGAGTTGACGACGAAGACCATGGACGTGACCGGGGCGGGCAGCTGGCCGAGCTCGACCACGATGGACTCGTCGTCCCCGTCGCCGGCCCCGGTGCGGTTGTCGCCGGTGTGCACGACGGAGCCGTCCTTGCTCCGCAGCTGCTGGAACCAGACCTGGTCGACGACGGCGCCACGCGCGTCGTACAGCACCGCGGTGGCGTCGAGGTCGATCTCGGCCTGCTTGGAGCGGAAGAAGCCCTTCTTGACCACGGCGTCCCACCCGAGCCCCATCCGCACGCGCGTGAGGCTGCCGCCCCCGCGCTTCGCGAGGGAGACCGTCTGACCCTTCTGCAACGAGATCGTCATGCGCCCGAGCGTAGAGAGCGCGTCCTGACGCCCCCGATGGTCATCCGGACGCCGCCGGGCGTTTCCGCGCCACCCGTATCCTGCCCTGCACGCCGCTGGGGGAGCGTTTCCTCTCGCGCACCAGGGAGGGCAAGTGCGGCACTTCGACCACCTCGAGCCGAGCCTGCGGGAGGGGTTGTTCAGCGTCGAGCCGGAGTCGTTCGACCGCTCGGCCGACCGCGACCTGCTCGCGGTCGCGCTCGGCGCGACGCTGTACACGCCGGCCACCCGTCCCGCCATCGACGCCGACCTGCGGAAGGCGCGTGAGCGCGGGGTGGTCTGCTCGGTGCTCTGCCTGGAGGACGCGATCGCCGACGCGGACGTCGCGTTCGCCGAGAAGAACCTCGTGCACCAGCTGACGGCGTCGGTGGAGGCGGGGGCGCCGCGCCCGCTCGTGTTCGTGCGGGTGCGCGAGCCGGAGCAGGTGGGGCGGCTCGTCGACGGTCTCGGTGACCTGGCACGCCACCTCGACGGCTTCGTGGTCCCGAAGTTCACCGCCGCGTCGGAGCCGTTCCTCGACGCGGTCGTGGCCGCCTCCGTGCGGCTCGACCACCGTCTCTGGGTCATGCCCGTCATCGAGTCGCCCGAGGTCTTCCGCCTCGAGACGCGGCTCGAGGCGCTGACGGCGGCTCGGGACCTGCTGCACCGGAGCGAGGCGCCGATCCTGGCCGTGCGGATCGGGGCCACGGACCTGTCGTCGATGCTGGGGCTGCGCCGACCGGCGGACATCACGGTGTACGACGTCGCGCCGCTCGCCTCGGTGATCGGCGACATCGTCAACGTCCTGGGCCGCCGTGACGGCACCGGGTTCGTCGTCACGGGCCCGGTGTGGGAGCACTTCGAGAACGGTGAGCGCATGTTCAAGCCGCAGCTCCGGGAGACGCCGTTCACGGCGCCGGCGGAGCGGGTGCTCCGCCGCAGGCTGATCCGCCGCGGTCTCGACGGCCTCATCCGCGAGATCGCCCTCGACCACGCGAACGGCCTGCTCGGCAAGACCGTCATCCACCCGACCCACGTCGCGGCGGTGCACGCGCTGAGCGTCGTGACGAAGGAGGACCACACCGACGCGCTCGACATCGTCCGGGCGCAGCGGGGAGGGGGCGTGGCCGCCTCGCAGTACGGCAACAAGATGAACGAGGCGACCCCCCACCTCGCCTGGGCCGAGGCGACCCTGCTGCGTGCCCGCGCCTTCGGCGTCGCGGCGGAGGACGTCACCTTCGTCGACCTGCTCGAGGCCGGGTTGTGCCTGTGAGCGGCTGGAGCGGCACCTGGGTTGCGCAGCGGCTGGGCATCGAGCTCGAGGACGCGGGGGACCGCGCGCCGCTGGCGCTCACCGACCTGGTCGGCCTCGCGCTCCGCGTGAACCCCAAGCGCCCGCACCTGCTGGTCTCCACCGTGCTGGCCAAGCACGTGCCCACCGACCCGCGCCTCGTCCACGCGGCGGGGCACCTGCTCGGGCTCCGGGTGGCGGAGCACCTCGGTCGTCTCGGCACCGGCGGCAGCGCCGACGTGGCCACCCGCCTGCGGACGGCGCTGACGACGTCGGACGCGTCTGCGGCCGACCTCGACGGCCTCGCCGCCGCGACGGGCGCCGCCCTCGCGGCCGTCGAGGAGGGCGACGGGCTCGTGCTCGGCTACGCCGAGACCGCGACCGCCCTCGGCCACCTCGTCGGTCGGGCCCTCGGGCTGCCCTCGGTGCACTCGACGCGCCGCGCCGTACCGGGGGTGGTGAGCGTGCTGGGGTTCGAGGAGTCCCACTCCCACGCCACCACCCACCTCGTGCTGGCGGAGGACCCGGCGCTGCTGCTCGCGACGCCCGGGCCCGCCGTGCTGGTCGACGACGAGCTGAGCACGGGGCGCACGGCGCTCGCCACGATCCGCGCGCTGCACGCGCACGCCCCGCGGGCGGAGTACGTCGTCGCCGCGCTCGTCGACGCGCGGCGCGCGGTCGACCGTCGCCACATCGAGCAGGTCGCCGCCGACCTCGGCACGCGGATCTCCGTCGTCGCGCTGGCGGAGGGCGAGGTGCGAGTGCCGGAGGGTGCCGTCGCGCCGGAGCCGGAGACACCCCTCACCGCGGAGGAGTCCCGACGCTCGGGCGCGCTCGTGCCGGGCGCGGACCCGGGCGACGCCTGGCCCGTCGCGGTGCGCACGTCGGGTCGCCACGGGTTCGCGCCCGCCGACGAGGCCCCGCTCGCCGACGCCGCCGCCGCTGTGGCCGCCCGGGTGGGGGAGCGCCTCGAGGCAGCGGGCGTGGACGCCGCCGGGGACGTCCTGGTGCTCGGCACCGAGGAGCTGATGTACGCACCGCTCGCCGTGGCCGAGGCGCTGCGGCGGGCCGGACGCGCGACGTACTTCTCCACCACGACCCGCAGCCCCGTCCAGGTGCGCGACGTCGAGGGCTACGCGGTGCGCTCCGGCGTGCGGTTCCTCGCGCACGACCGCGACGCGGACGGGTACGGCGCGGCCGACCGCTTCGCCTACAACGTGGCCGCACGGGACTGGGCCGCGATCGTCGTCGTGCTGGACCGGCCCACGGCGACCGCGGCGCTCGCCGGTCCCGGCGGGTTGCTCGCCGCCCTGGCGCCCCACGCCCCGCATGTGCTCCCCGTCGTGCTCCCGGTGGACCCGCCCGGGGCGCGCCCGCTGCGCGGCCCGGAGTTCGGCTCCTACGCCGCCGACGAGGTCGCCTGGCTGCTGCAGGACCTCTCCCACGTGCGGCTCGAGGGCGACCGCGAGGAGCGCGAGCGGCGCATCCAGTCCGGCGAGGCGCACTACGCGGAGTCGCTGCCGACGGAGTACCGGCCGGACGCGGCGTACCGGGAGCTCTACGACGAGCAGGTCGTCGCGGTCGCCGACCGGGTCGCGGCGGCGGTCGTGACGGTGAGCGAGCTCGCGCGTCGGGAGCGGGGGCGCGACGACCTCGTGCTCGTCTCCCTGGCGCGTGCGGGCACCCCGATCGGCATCCTCATGCGGCGCTGGGCGGCGCGGCAGGGCTGGGACTGGCCGCACCACGCCGTGTCGATCGTGCGCGACCGCGGCATCGACCTCGTCGCGCTGCGCTGGATCGCGGACCGGTACGACCCGGCCCGGGTGCTCGTCGTCGACGGGTGGACCGGGAAGGGCGCGATCGCCCGCGAGCTCGTCGCCGCCGTCGAGGGCGACGGCGGTGCCAACGACGCGCTGCGGCTGGGGGCGGCGGGATCGGGCGTGGGCGCCGGGTTCTCGGCCGACCTCGCGGTGCTCGCCGACCCGGGGGAGTGCGTGCCGCTGCACGGCACCCGTGACGACTTCCTCATCCCGTCGGCGTGCCTCAACAGCACCGTCTCGGGCCTCGTCTCCCGCACGGTGCTCAACGACGAGCTGATCGGCCCGCACCAGCTGCACGGGGCCAAGTTCTACGCCGAGCTGGCCGACGAGGACGTCTCCGCGGCGTACCTCGACGCCGTCAGCGCCCGCTTCGACGACGTCGAGGCGGCGGCGGTCGCCGATGCCGAGCGCCTGCAGCGCACGGACCGCACCCCGGCGTGGTCGGGCTGGGCCTCCGCCGAGAAGCTGCAGGTCGAGCTCGGGCTCCCCAGCGTCAACCTGGTGAAGCCGGGCGTGGGGGAGACGACCCGCGTGCTCCTGCGCCGGGTGCCGTGGCGCGTGGTGGTGGCGCCCGGGCGCGAGCAGGACCTCCGCCACGTGCGGCTGCTGGCGGCGGACCGCGGCGTACCGGTGGTGGAGGACCCGTCCCTGCCCTACAGCTGTGTCGGGATCATCCGGCCGACCGAGCAGGACGGCTCGTGACCGCCCCGCTGCTCGTCGCCTCCGACCTCGACCGGACGCTCATCTACTCCGCCGCGGCCATGCGGCTGGGACGAGCGGTGACGGACCCGGTCTGCGTGGAGGTCTACGCCGACGCCCCGACCAGCTTCATCGACCCCGCTGCGCTGACGGCGCTCGCCGAGCTCGCGGCGGAGGTGCCCTTCGTGCCGGTGACGACGCGCACGCAGGAGCAGTACGGCCGGATCGTGCTGCCGGGTGTGCGGGTCGAGCACGCCGTCACCACCAACGGCGCGGTCGTGCTCGTCGACGGCCGGCCCTGCGGCGACTGGGACGCCGAGGTGCGCCGGCGCTGCGCCGACGGGGCATCGTTCGCGGAGGCGCTGCGCGTGCTCGCGCCGGTCTGGGACCAGCCGTGGGTGCGCAAGGTGCGCGACGCGGAGGAGCGCTTCTGCTACGCCGTGGTGGAGCCGGCGGAGGCTCCGGCCGCGTGGTACGACGAGGTGCACGGCGCCGCCCGGGACCTGGGATGGGTCGTCTCGGTGCAGGGCCGCAAGGTCTACGTCATCCCGCCGGGCCTCACGAAGGAGGCGGCCGTCGCCGAGGTCGCCCGTCGGGTCGGCGCGGCCGCGGTCGCGGCGGCGGGCGACTCGTGGCTCGACGCGGGCATGCTGGCCGCAGCCGACCACGCGGTGCGGCCGGCGCACGGCGAGCTCGACGAGCAGGGCTGGACGACCGCGGACCTCGTGGTGACCGCGTCCGCGGGGGGACGCGCAGCGGCGGAGATCGTGGCCACCTTCCACGGGTGGGCGCGTGCGCGCGCCCGCGCCGGTGCGGCGTGGACTACCGTGTCGTCCGACACCGCCCCCTGAGCCGCGGCGAGGCAGTCCGACCTGCCCCGAGCCGGCTCGTCGGGGCTCCGGCGCTCAGAGGGGACTGGTCACGTTGACGGCTGGACCAGGTGGTCCGACCCTGCGGCTCGGGGTCGGGGGTGAGTTCCGCTCCTTCGCCCCCGGGACCGTGGTGACGATCGGGCGCGACCAGGCCTCCAGCCTCGTGCTCGCGCACGGCGACATCTCGCGCCACCACTGCGAGCTGCACCACGACGGCGCCTCCTGGTGGTTGACCGACCTCGGCAGCACCAACGGCACGCTCGTCGACGGGCAGCGCATCGCTTCGATCCCGCTGGCCCCCGGTGAGCCGCTGCAGGTGATGGTGGGCGGCAACCGCGGCGTGGCCGTGCAGGTGCAGGTGGCCGCGGCTCCCGGCGCGACGCCCCGTCCCGGGGGGCCTGCGGGGCCGCCGCCGATGACGGCTCGCACGGCGCCCCCGACGGCAGCCCCGACGGGAGCCCCGACGGGTCCGCCCCCGATGGCGCCCCCGACGGGTCCTCCGGCCACGCAGCGGCCGGGCGGGCCTCCGCGACCGGCGGGTCCGGCAGGACCTGGTGGTCCGCCTCGTCCCGGGCCCGACCTCCCGCCGCCGGCCGACCGCACGATGGCCGCACACGCACCCGCGCCCGGCGGGGGACGGGCAGCCCGCACGGCGCCGGGCCAGCTGGCCCACGGCCAGGTGCTGCTGCCCCACGGCCCCCGGGTGGGCCAGCCGCTCGTGATCGGCCGCAACCACGCCTGCGACATCGTCGTCGACGACCCCCTGGTCTCCCGCCGCCACGTCCAGGTCGAGGTGGCCCCCGCCGGGATCGTGCTCCGCGACCTCGGGGCGTTCAACGGCACCTTCGTCAACGGCCGACGCCTCGAGGGCGGCGTGCTGCTCCACCCCGGTGACGAGGTCATCCTCGGCAACCAGACCTTCACCTTCACCGGTGACAACCTCCTCGCCCGCAACTCGACCTCGGACCGCACGCTCGTCGTCGAGAACCTGACGACGGTGGTCAAGGGCGGTCGGCGGCTCCTCGACAACGTCTCGATCGAGCTCGGCCCCGCCTCGCTGACGGCGGTCATCGGGCCGTCGGGCTCCGGCAAGTCGACGACGCTCGGTGCGCTGACGGGCACCCGCCCCGCGACGTACGGCAACGTGATCTGGCAGGGGCACGACCTCTACACCCACTACGACCAGCTGCGCCACCAGATCGGGCTGGTCCCGCAGCAGGACATCCAGCACCCGCAGCTGACGGTGCGGCAGGGGCTGAACTACGCGGCCCGGCTGCGGCTGCCGCCCGACACCACGAAGGAGGAGCGGGCCCAGCGGGTCGACCAGGTGGTCGCGCAGATGCAGCTGCAGCGCCAGGTCGACAACCGCATCGGCACGCAGCTCTCGGGCGGGCAGAAGAAGCGCGTCTCGATCGCCACCGAGCTGCTGACGGCGCCTCCGCTGCTCTTCCTCGACGAGCCGACCTCGGGCCTCGACCCCGGCCTGGACCGCGACGTCATGCACCTGCTGCGCGGCCTCGCCGACGAGGGACGCGTCGTCGTGGTGGTGACGCACTCGGTGCTCGCGCTCGACGTCTGCGACAACGTGCTGGTGCTCGCGCCCGGCGGCCGGGTGGCCTACTTCGGCCCGCCGAGCGGGGTGCTGGCCCACTTCGGCTGCGCCGACTACCCGCAGGTGTTCGACCTCCTCGACGAGCCCGACCTGTGGCGTCGGATCCCGCCGCCGCCCGGTGGGCGCGCCGAGACGGGTGCGCTGCCCGTGCTCGCGAACGCACCTCTGCCGGCGCCGCCGCGCCAGTCGTTCGCGCGGCAGTTCGCCACCCTGGTCAAGCGCACGCTCTCGGTCATCGCCTCCGACAAGATGCTCCTGGCGATGCTGCTCCTGACGCCGCCCGTCATCGGTGCGCTGAGCCGCCTCGCGGTGGGCGACGCCGGCTTCGGCCTCGACGCCACGGCGGACGCCGACCGCGGCGTGTACGTGCCCGCCGAGGTGACGCAACGCCTGACGGTGCTCATCGTGGCGGCCGCGCTCATCGGGGCGGTGATGACCATCTGGGCGTTGGTCAACGAGAAGGCGGTCTTCCAACGGGAGTACGCCGTCGGGCTGTCACCCGGGACGTACCTGCTCAGCAAGGTGAGCGTCTACGGCGTGCTCTGCTTCGGCCAGGGCGTCATCACGGCGTTCGTCGGCACGGTCGGGCTGCCCGGACCCGACGACGGAGGTGTGGTCGGCCTGGGGTGGTTCGAGATCGCCATCGCCGTCGGCATGACGTGTGCCTCGGTGGCCATCCTCGGCCTCGCGATCTCCGGGCTCCTGTCGAGCTCCGAGCAGGGCATGCCCGCCGTGATCGGCGTGGTCATGACGCAGCTGGTCTTCTCCGGCGCGATCATCGCGGTCAACGGTCGCGCGGTCCTCGAGCAGCTGTCGTGGCTCGCGCCCGCCCGCTGGGGGTACGCCGCGGCGGCGTCCACGGTCGACCTCAACCGCGCGAAGGAGACGACCGAGGGCACCCTGCTCGACGGTGAGTCGCGTGACGCGCTCTGGGCCGGCGACGTCGACCAGTGGGTGCTCGACCTGTTCGTCCTGGGCGGCCTCACCGCCGTCTTCGTCCTCCTCGGCTACCTGAGCGTGCGACGCAGCGCGAAATCGGGTGGGTGAGGACCTGACCGTCCGTCGTTCTCGGGAACGTCGGAGACGACTCGTGCGTTGATGAAGGCACGAGCCCCTATGAAGGAGTGACTCCCCATGCAGAGCAACAACCCGGTGTTCAGGCGTTCGGCCGAGTTCAACGGGTCGGCCGCCAACGCCCACGGACAGCAGACCTACGCCGGCGGTGCCGGCTACGGCCAGGGGCAGTACGGCAACGGTGACCCGTCGACGTGGGACATGTCCCGCGCCACGGGCCCTGGTTCGACGCCCGCGCGCCGCATGACCATCGACTCCGTCGTGCAGAGCGCCGCGATCACGCTCGGCGTGGTCATCCTCAGCGCCCTCGCGACCTGGATCGTGATCGGTGACGTGGCGACCAACGTCGGCGCCTCCCGCGCGATGATGCTCGCCTTCGTCGGCGGCATCGCGGCGTTCGGCCTGTCGCTGGTCAACTCGTTCAAGCGCACGGTCAGCCCCGCGCTGGTCCTCGTCTTCGCGGTCGCCGAGGGCGTCGCGATGGGCGCGATCAGCAAGGTGTTCGACAGCTTCGCGGGTGGCGGCGTCGTCACCGGCGCGGTCATCGGCACCTTCGCGGCCTTCGCGGGCACGCTGACGGCCTACAAGGTGCTCAACATCCAGGTCGGCGACAAGTTCCGCAAGTTCGTCGTCGCGGCCATGTTCGGCATGCTCGGCCTCGGCCTCATGGAGCTGCTGCTCTCCGCCTTCGGCGCGGAGCTCGGCCTGTTCGGCTTCGGTGGCCTCGGCATCCTGTTCGCCGTCGCCGGCCTCGTGCTCGGTGTCTTCATGCTGATCCTCGACTTCGACTACGTCGAGCAGGGCATCCGCTTCGGCATCGACGAGCGCGAGTCGTGGCGTGCGGCGTTCGCCATGACGGTGAGCCTGGTCTGGATCTACACCAACCTGCTCCGCCTCCTGGCCATCTTCAGCCAGGACTGACCCACCCGCAGCACCACGACGGCGCCGACCCCGCGGGGTCGGCGCCGTCGTCGCGTTCGTGGGCGTCCGTCGCGTCGCATGGGGATGGACGGCGGGGGCGAGGTCACGGGAGACGCCGGAACTGTGCGGTTGGTGCGCTCCGGATCGCGCGGCACCGGTCCCAGCCGCACACTCGCGCACCCGTGTGGGGCGGGCCGGGGTCCGCGCGTGGGGCCGGACCGAGCGGCTCTCGGGTGGGGCCGATGGGGTTCGGGTACGCCGCGGGCGACACGGCGCCGTACCCGCGACGTCATGCGGACCGGTGCCCGGGGCGACCGCGGCGCATGACGTCCGAGGGGCGAGGGCACGGGAGACGCCGGAACGGTGCAGTTGGTGCGCCTCGGATCGCGCGGCACCGGTCCCAGCCGCACATTGCCCGGCCCTCGGGCGGGCCCAGCCTGCGACGGTCGGCGAGAAAGAACGCGCGGACTCCGAGGCCGCGACACGCCGGCGTCGGGCTCGTCCGGTCCGCGTTTTCCTTCCGAGAGCCGCGCGCCCGACCGAGCATCCCGGCTCGACGGCGAACCCCTACGCACCCGCAGCCGTCTCCTGGGCCGGTACGGCGTCGTGCTCGCGCTCGTCGGGGCCGTCGGAGGGCCCGTCGGCGCGACGCCGGCGGTGGCGCAGCTCGACCCAGCGCCCGCGGGTGCCGCGCCGGTTGCCGGCGACCTCCGTGCCGCCCAGCTCGGTGCCGGGGGTGCGGACGGCCTCGATCGCGGCCTGCGCGATCGGGAGCACGCGCTCGCCGCGGAAGGCCTCGGGCAGGCGTTCGTCGTCGGGCTCCTGGCCGAGGCTGGCGAGCAGCGAGGGCAGCATGAGCGCCGCCATCTGCTGGTAGCCGTCGGCCGACGGGTGGAACTGGTCGGGGCCGAACAGGAGCGCCGGCGCGGAGGCGAACTCCGGCCCCAGCACGGAGCCCAGCGAGACGGACCGGCCCTCCTCCTCGACGGTCGCGATCGTCTGGGCGGCCGCGAGCCGGCGCGACCAGGAGCGCGCGATCTGCTTGAGCGGCGGGGGGATCGGCTTGATGGTGCCGAGGTCGGGGCAGGTGCCGACGACGACCTCGCAGCCCGCGGCCCGGAAGCGGCGCACGGCCTCGGCGAGGTGCTGCACCGAGTCGGACGGCTTGACCGTGTGGGTCACGTCGTTGCCGCCGATCACGATGACCGCGACGTCGGGCTCGATGGGCAGCGCCCGGTCCACCTGCGGCGCGAGCCCGCTCGACTGCGCGCCGACGACGGCGAGCGTGCGCAGGTAGACCCGTCGGTCGGCGTGCTGCGCGAGCCCCGAGGCGAGCAGGGCGCCCGGGGTCTGCTCGACCCGCTCCACGCCGTACCCCGCCGCGAGCGAGTCGCCGAGCAGCACCACCTTGAAGGCGGGTCCGGGCCGTCCGCGGCCGTACCACCCGGTCGCGTCGGGAGGGGGGTCCTGGCGTGGCTCCCCGATGGTCTTGCGCGCGATCGTCGCCTCGGCGCGGAGGAGCCCGTAGAGCCCCGCGCCCACCACGGAGAGCCCGCCGCCCCCGTAGGCAGCGGCGGCCGCGAGCTTCCTGGCTGCTGCTGCTTTCCCCACCCCGCCACTCTACGGACCCGACGACAGTAGATTGCACCCATGGAGTTCGTGACCTCTGTCCTCGACCTCGTGGGCGACACCCCGCTGGTGCAGCTCTCCCGGGTGCTGGACCGCCCCCCGGCGGTTCCCGGCGAGGGCCCGGTGGTGCTCGCGAAGGTCGAGTACCTCAACCCCGGCGGGTCCGTGAAGGACCGCATCGCGACGCGCATGATCGACGCGGCCGAGGCGTCGGGGGAGCTGCAGCCCGGCGGCACGATCGTGGAGCCGACGTCGGGCAACACCGGGGTCGGCCTGGCGATGGTCGCCCAGCAGCGCGGCTACAAGTGCGTGTTCGTCTGCCCCGACAAGGTGAGCGAGGACAAGCGGAACGTGCTGCGGGCGTACGGCGCGGAGGTCGTCGTCTGCCCCACCGCGATCGCGCCGGAGCACCCGGACTCCTACTACAACGTCTCCGACCGCCTCTCCTCGCAGCCGGGCGCCTGGAAGCCGAACCAGTACGCGAACCAGCACAACCCGCGGTCGCACTACGAGACAACCGGTCCCGAGATCTGGCGGCAGACCGAGGGCCGGATCACGCACTTCGTGACCGGCATGGGCACCGGCGGCACGATCTCGGGCGTGGGGCGCTACCTCAAGGAGCAGAACCCCGACGTCCAGGTCATCGGCGCCGATCCGGCCGGCTCGGTCTACTCGGGCGGCACGGGTCGGCCGTACCTGGTGGAGGGCGTGGGGGAGGACTTCTGGCCGGAGACCTACGACCGCTCGGTCGCCGACCGCGTCATCGAGGTGTCCGACGCCGACTCCTTCGCCTTCACCCGCCGCATGGCGCGCGAGGAGGCGCTCCTCGTGGGCGGCTCGAGCGGCATGGCCGCCTTCGCGGCCGCCCAGGTGGCGGCCGAGCTCGAGGGCACGCCGGAGGGACGCGACGCCGTCATCGTCGTGCTGCTACCGGACTCGGGTCGTGGGTACCTCACCAAGGTGTTCAACGACGAGTGGCTCGGCCAGTACGGCTTCCTCGCCCCCAGCTCGGACCGGACCGTGGGGGACGTGCTGCGCGGCAAGAGCGGACAGCTGCCCGACCTGGTGCACACGCACCCCAGCGAGACCATCGCCGAGGCGGTCCACATCCTCCAGGAGTACGGCGTGAGCCAGATGCCGGTCGTGCGTGCCGAGCCGCCCGTGGTGGCGGCCGAGGTGGCCGGCTCGGTCTCCGAGCGCGACCTGCTCGACGCCCTCTTCACGGGTCGGGCGCGCCTGACGGACCGGGTGGAGGACCACATGTCGCCGGCGCTCCCCACCATCGGCTCGTCCGCCGCCGCGAGCGACGCCGTGACGCTGCTCGAGGACGCGGACGCCCTGCTCGTGCACGAGGACGGCAAGCCCGTCGGGGTCGTGACCAGGCAGGACCTCCTCGCCCAGCTGGCGGGTGCCTGATGCGCGGCCCGCTCCGCCTCGCGGTCGTCAACGACTACGAGGTCGTGGTCGCCGGCCTGACGCGCATGCTCGCGCCGTACGCCGCGCAGGTGCGCGTCGTCGAGATCGCCGCCAACATCCCGGTCAGCGACCACGCCGACCTCGTCCTGTTCGACACCTTCGCTCAGTCGATGGACAACGTGTCGGTCGAGGACGTGGCACCGGTCGGCATCCCGGTCGTGGCCTACACGTGGGAGAGCGAGCCCGACGTGTGGCAGCGCGCCCTCGACTGGGGCGCCGTGGCCTGCCTGTCGAAGACGCTGTCCGCCGCCCGGCTCGTGGCGGCGCTCGAGAGCATCCACCGCGGCGACACCCCCGACCCCGGCCACACGGCCGCCCCGACGGTGGACAACGCCTCCGGCGGCGAGGGCGCACGGGACTGGCCCGGTCGGGCGGAGGGCCTCACGGAGCGGGAGTCCGAGGTGATGGCCCTCCTCGCCGTCGGTCACAGCAACCAGGAGATCGCCGAGCTCCTCCACGTCAGCATCAACTCGGTGAAGACCTACCTGCGTCACGCCTACCGCAAGGCGGAGGTGAACCGTCGCAGCCAGGCGGTGCTCTGGGCGCTCGACAAGGGCTTCTCGCCCGACGTGCTGCACCGCCGCGTGCGCGGCCGGTGATCGACCTCGGCGTCTCCGGTCAGGTCCTCGCCCTGCTGGTCGTCGCCGGGTTCGCGGCCGGGTACGTCGACGCGGTGGTCGGCGGCGGCGGGCTCGTGCAGCTGCCGAGCCTGCTCCTCGCCCTGCCCGGCGCCACGCCCGTGCAGGTGCTGGCGACGAACAAGCTGGCCTCCGCGCTCGGGGTGACGGTCAGCGCGACGACGTACTTCCGGCGGGTGCGGCCCGACCCGGCGACGTTCGGTCCGCTCATGCTCATGGCGTTCCTCGGGTCGATGGGCGGCGCGGCCGTCGCGTCGTTCATCCCCCGGGCGGCCTTCCAGCCGATCATCCTGGTGGTGCTCGTCGGGGTGGGCGCCTACGTGCTGTTCCGCCCGGACCTCGGCTCGGAGACGCGGCTGCGCTGGGAGCGCCGCGGCCAGCTCGTCGCGGCCGTGGTCACCGGCCTGCTCGTGGGCTTCTACGACGGGGCGCTCGGGCCGGGCACCGGCTCGTTCTTCGTGCTCGCCCTCGTCGGGCTGGTCGGCTACGACTTCCTCACCGCGTCGGCGAACGCGCGCCTGGCGAACTGGGCGACGAACGTCGCGGCGCTCGTCGTCTTCATCCCGCAGGGCGCGGTGCTGTGGGGGGTCGGCCTGGCCGTGGGCGCGGCCAACATCGCCGGCAGCTACCTCGGCGCCCGGACGGCGGTGAGCAGGGGCGCGGGCTTCGTGCGGGTCTTCTTCATCGTGATCGTCAGCGGCTTCGTCGTCCGCATCGGCGGCGAGGTGCTCGGGTTCTGGGGCTGAGCGCTGGTGGCGTGCCCTAGGGTCGCGGCGTGAGCATCGTGGGGGGTATCGACCGCTTCCAGCGGCGCTTCCCGCCCGTCTCCATGCCGCTGGCGACGATCTACAAGTACGGCGACGACCAGGGCGCGTACCTGGCCGCGATCATCTCGTTCTACGCCTTCATCGGGATCTTCCCCCTCCTGCTCCTCGCGACGTCGATCCTCGGCTTCGTGCTGCAGGGCCAGCCCGACCTGCGGGCCGAGGTGCTCAACTCGGCGCTGAGCAACTTCCCGATCGTCGGCGACCAGCTCGGGCGGCCCGAGGGCATCCAGGGCTCGGTGTCGGCCATCGTGGTCGGCTCGGTCGCCGCGCTCTACGGCTCGATGGGTCTCGGCCTCGCGCTGCAGAACGCGATGAACATCGCCTGGGCCGTGCCGCGCAACAGCCGCCCCAACCCGTTCCTGCTCCGCTTCAAGAGCCTGGTGCTGCTGGCGGCCGGCGGCATCTCGGTGCTCGCCGTGACGGCGGTGTCCGTGATCGGCAACAACACCGAGGTGTTCGGCGCGCTCGGGCTGGTGGGCCGCCTGCTCATCAGCCTGGCCACCATCCTCGCCACCGGGCTCGTGCTCAGCGTGCTCTTCCGACTGTCCGCGGCGCGGAGCCACAGCCTCCTCGCCGCCCTGCCCGGCGGGCTGTTCGCCGCGGCGACGTGGCACGGGCTGCAGTACGCCGGCGCCGCCTACGTCACCCACGTGCTGGGTCGCACCTCGCAGATGAACCAGACCTTCGGGCTGGTGCTCGGGCTCATGGGCCTCATCTACGTGGCCTCGATCGTCGTGGTGCTCGCGATCGAGGTGAACGTCGTGCTCGCCCGCAAGCTCTACCCCCGCGCGCTCCTGACCCCCTTCACCGACGACGTCGACCTCACCGACGCCGACAAGCGTGCCTACACGGCCTACGCGCGGGCGCAGCGGCACAAGGGGTTCGAGGAGGTCACCGTCACCTTCAAGCCGGTCGAGCGGGACGACGCCGACACGGTGGCGATGACGACGGTGCGGGCCGAGGACGCGCCGGGGGAGCGGTGACCCGCTACCTCGTGCCGGCCGCCGACGGCGCCGCCGAGATCGAGGTGCGACGCTCGCGGTTCCTCGCCACCGTGCGACGCGTCGAGGACGAGACCGCGGCGCGGGCCGTCGTCGACGAGCTGCGCCGACGGCACTGGGACGCGCGGCACCACTGCTCCGCGTTCGCGCTCGGTCCGTGGGGCGGTCCCGGCGCCGTGCAGCGCTCGAGCGACGACGGCGAGCCGTCGGGCACGGCCGGCGCCCCGATGCTCGAGGTGCTCCGCGGCCGTGAGGTGGCGGACGTCGTGGTCGTGGTGACCCGGTGGTTCGGGGGTGTCCTGCTGGGCGCCGGCGGCCTGGTGCGCGCCTACGGCGACGCGACGCGGGCCGGTCTCGACGCCGTCGGGCTGCGCGAGCGGACGCGGGTGGCGGAGCTGGTGCTCGACGTCGCCCACGCCGACGCCGGACGCGTCGAGAGCGAGCTGCGCGCGCGGGGCGTCGTGGTGCGCGGCGCGGAGTACGGCGCGGAGGTGACGCTGCGCCTCGTCGTACCGCCGGCGGAGGTCGCCGCGCTCGAGGCGGGGGTCGCGGCCCTGACGGGCGGTACGGCGCGGCCGGTCGTCGTCGGCGAGGCGTGGGCCGACGCGTGACCGGGGCCCCGGCGGCGACGCGGCGCGGGCGGGTCGTCAGGCGTCTCGTCAGGCGTCGACGTCCCCGTCGACGTACACCCACCGCCCCGCGCGTCGGGTGAACCGGCTGCGCTCGCGCAGCGCGCCCGGCTCCCCGGCCGCATCGCTGTAGCGCGCAGTGAACGTGACGACGCCGGTGGTGTCGGCCTCGCCGCCGGCCTCGGTGGCCTCGACGGTGAGCCCCGTCCACGTGAGGCCGTCGTCGGGCGTCGGGTCGTCGGGGCGCGTCCGGGGGTGCCAGGTGCGGAACAGGTGGTCGGCGCCCACCAGACCCCCGACCGCGTACGCCGCGTAGCGCGACCGCATCAGCTCCTCGGCCGTGGCCGCGGGCGCGGCACCGCGGTGGAGGCGGCCGCAGCACGCGTCGTACGTCGCGGGGAGCCCGCAGGGACAGGGGCGCTCGAGCTGCACGGGGCCGACGGTACCGGCGTGCGCCGCAGCACCGGAGGGGCGACGGCGTACCGCCCACCGGTATGCATCGTGGGCCGGCCGCCGTCGGGTGGAATATGGTGGAACCTGCAATGGTTGAAACTCGCAACTATCTCGGCGGCGGAGGGACGAACCAGGTGGAGCAGCAGGAGGGGACGCGACGCGGCCACTGGGCGGTCACCTTTGCGGTGCTCACGGTCGCGGTGTCGGCGTTCACCCTGCTCCAGTCCATGGTCATCCCCGTGCTCGGCTTGATCGCGGTCGAGATGGACACGGACATGTCGACGGCCACGTGGGTCCTGACGGCCTACCTGTTGTCGGCGTCGATCTTCACCCCCCTGCTCGGTCGCATCGGCGACATCGTGGGCAAGAAGAAGGTGCTCGTCGCCACGATGGTGGCCCTGACCGTGGGGTCGCTGGTCGCAGCACTGGCGACGGAGGTCAGTGTGTTGATCGTCGCGCGGGTGCTCCAGGGGGCCGGCGGTGGGGTGCTGCCGCTGGCCTTCGGCATCATCCGCGACGAGTTCCCCCGGCGCCATCGCGACTCTGCGCTGAGCATCATCGCCGCACTCGGCGGGGTCGGCTTCGCGGTCGGCATCGTGGTGGCGGGCCCGATCGTCGAGACGCTCAGCTACCACTGGCTCTTCTGGCTGCCGATGATCGCGACTGCCGTCGGTGCCCTCGCCACTGCTGTCCTCGTGCCCGAGTCGCCCGTCACGGAACGCGGGCGTCTGCCGTTGCTTCCGGCCGTGCTCCTGGCGGGCTGGCTCGTGCCCCTGCTCCTCGGTGTCAGTCGCGGAAACGAGTGGGGGTGGACGTCACCGCTGGTGCTGGGCCTGCTCTGCGGGTCGTTCGTCCTGACCGCGGCGTGGATCGCGACCGAGCGCCGCGTGGCAGTCCCTCTGATCGACATGGGGATGATGCGCCGACGGGGGGTGTGGACGACCAATCTCGTGTCGGGATTCGTCGGCTTCGGCATGTTCTCGAGCCTCGGTTTCCTCCCTCAGCTGCTTCAGACCCCGGAGTCCTCTGGCTACGGTTTCGGGTCGACGGTGGCGGAATCAGGCCTCATCCTGTTGCCCTCGGCGGTGATGTCCTTCCTGATCGGGTTCGTGGCCGCCGCGCTCGTCAAGCGCCTCGGCGCACGCCTCGTGATCGTCACGGGGTCCCTCATGACCGCCGTGGCCTTCGGCTCCGTCGCTCTCTGGCACGACTCCGTCGGTCAGATCCTGGCCGCGACGAGCCTGCAGGGAGTCGGGAACGGCCTCGTCTTCGGCTCTCTTGCCGGGGTCGTGATCGCATCCGTCCCGGCCTCGCAGACGGGCGTCGCCTCGGGCATGAACGCCAACATCCGCACGATCGGCGGCTCGATCGGCTCGGCTGTGATGGCCGGAGTGGTGACGGCCCATGTCGGGCTCGGCGGGCTACCAGCGGAGGACGGCTACGTCATCGGGTTCGCCCTCATCTCCGGGGGCATGGTGTTGGCGGCGTTGGCGGCGTTGGCGATACCGGAGACGCGGGGTCCTCGGGAGCCCGAGTCATGGCAGGTGGCCGCTCCGCGGCACCCTGCTGCCACCCCCACCGCGTTTGCTCCCGGGACTAGCGTGTGACCGTGACCCGACCGACCTCCGCCCCGCCCACCGCCGCGACCCTCGGGGAGCTCCGGGCGACCGGCTACCAGCCGCGCTCGGTCAAGGCGGAGATCCGCGCCAACCTGCTGGCCCTGCTGGCCGCGGGGGAGAACCCGTGGCCCGGTCTGCACGGCCTCGACGACACGGTGCTGCCGCAGCTGGAGCGGGCCCTCATCGCCGGGCACGACATCGTGCTGCTCGGCGAGCGCGGGCAGGGCAAGACCCGCCTGCTGCGCACGCTCGTCGGGCTGCTCGACGAGTGGGTCCCGGTCATCGCCGGCTCCGAGCTGGGCGAGGACCCGCTGGCCCCGGTCACCGCGGCGTCCGTCCGCCTCGTCGAGGCGCACGGGGACGCGCTGCCGGTCACCTGGGTGCACCGGAGCGAGCGGTACGCCGAGAAGCTCGCCACCCCCGACACCTCGGTCGCCGACCTCATCGGTGACGTCGACCCGATGAAGGTCGCCGAGGGTCGCCTGCTGGGCGACCCGGAGACGATCCACTACGGCCTCATCCCGCGCAGCCACCGCGGCATCGTCGCGATCAACGAGCTGCCCGACCTCGCCGAGCGCATCCAGGTCGCGATGCTCAACGTGATGGAGGAGCGCGACGTCCAGATCCGCGGCTACGTCGTGCGCCTCGACCTCGACGTGCTCGTCGTCGCCTCCGCCAACCCGGAGGACTACACCAACCGCGGCCGCATCATCACGCCGCTCAAGGACCGCTTCGGCGCCGAGATCCGCACGCACTACCCGACCGAGCTCGACGACGAGATCGCCGTCGTCCGCCAGGAGGCGGAGCTCGTCGCGGAGGTGCCGGAGTACCTGCTCGAGGTGCTCGCCCGCTTCACCCGCGCGCTGCGCGAGTCGTCGTCGGTCGACCAGCGCTCGGGCGTCTCCGCCCGTTTCGCGATCGCGGGCGCCGAGACCATCGCCGCCGCCGCGCTGCACCGGGCCACGCGACAGGGCGAGGACGAGGCGGTGGCGCGCGTCGTCGACCTCGAGACCGCCGTCGACGTCCTGGGCGGCAAGGTCGAGTTCGAGTCGGGCGAGGAGGGCCGCGAGCGTGCCGTGCTCGAGCACCTCCTGCGCACCTCGACCGCGGAGACCGTGCGGCGCCACCTCCGCGGGCTCGACCTGGCGCCGCTCGTCGCGGCGCTCGAGGAGGGCGGCTCGGTGACGACGGGCGAGCAGGTGAGCGCGGCCGAGCTGCTCGACGGGCTCCCGGCGCTGCCGCCCGACCAGGCCGGCGAGGGCGACCTCTACGACGCGATCGCCGCCCGGCTGGGCGCGACCTCGCCGGGCACGCGGGCGGCCGCCGTCGAGCTGGCGCTCGAAGGGCTCTTCCTGGCCCGCAAGGTGGGCAAGGACAGCGCGACCGGCGTCACGACGTACGGCATCGACTGATGGCCCGCGGATCCCGGTACCAGCGCTACGAGGGCGGGGATCCGCTGGCCCCGCCCGTCGACCTCGCCGAGGCGCTCGACGCGATCGGCGAGGACGTCATGGCGGGCTACTCGCCGGAGCGCGCCATGCGGGAGTACCTGCGGCGCGGTGACGCCGACCGCCGCGGCCTCGACGACCTGGCCCGTCGGATCGCCGAGCGGCGCCGCGACCTGCTCGACCGCCACGACCTCGACGGCACGCTGCGCGAGGTGCAGGAGCTGTTGGAGAAGGCCGTGCTGGCCGAGCGGGGGCAGCTCGCGCGCGACGTCGAGATGGACGACGGCGACCGCGCCCTCCGGGAGATGCAGCTCGACAACCTGCCGCCCTCGCCCGCCGCGGCGGTGAGCGAGCTGTCGTCCTACGAGTGGTCGTCGTCGGAGGCCCGGGAGACGTTCGAGCAGATCAAGGACCTGCTCGGCCGGGAGCTGCTCGAGCAGCGGTTCGCGGGCATGAAGCAGGCGCTCGAGGGCGCGACGGAGGAGGACCGGGCGGCGATCGCCGCGATGCTGGCCGACCTCAACGAGCTGCTGGAGAAGCACGCCCGCGGGGAGGACACGCCCGAGGACTTCGCCGACTTCATGGCGGAGCACGGCGACTTCTTCCCGGAGGGGCCCCGCGACGTCGACGAGCTCATCGACGCGCTCGCCCAGCGGGCGGCCGCGGCCCAGCGGATGATGAACTCGATGACGCCGGAGCAGCGGGCCGAGCTCATGGAGCTCTCCCAGCAGGCCTTCGGCTCCCCGGCGCTCATGGACCAGCTGTCGCGCCTCGACGGCAACCTCCAGGGCCTGCGGCCCGGCGAGGACTGGGCGGGCTCCGAGCAGTTCGGCGACGGCGAGGGCCTGGGGCTCGGCGACGGCACCGGGGTGCTCCAGGACATCGCGGAGCTCGACGCGCTGGCCGAGCAGCTGCAGCAGTCCTACAACGGCGCGCGCCTCGACGACGTCGACCTCGACGCCCTGGCCCGCCAGCTCGGCGACGAGGCTGCGGTCGACGCGCGCACCCTGGCGGAGATCGAGCGCGCGCTGCGCTCGTCGGGCTACCTGCAGCGCGGCTCCGACGGCCAGCTCCGGCTGTCGCCGAAGGCCATGCGCCAGCTCGGCCGTGCCCTCCTCCGCGACGCCGCCGAACGGCTCTCGGGCCGGCAGGGAGCCCGGGAGCTGCAGGCGGGCGGCGGCTCCGCCGACGCGACCGGCGGCACCCGCGAGTGGGCCTTCGGCGACGCCGAGCCGTGGGACCTGCCCCGCACGGTCCTCAACGCCGTACGCCGCGAGGTCGCGTCCGGCGGCCGCGCCCCGGGCGCGCGGGGCGTGCGCCTAGAGATCGCCGACGTCGAGGTCGTCGAGTCGGAGCAGCGCACGCAGGCCGCGGTCGCCCTGCTCGTCGACACCTCGTTCTCGATGGCGATGGACGGCCGGTGGGTGCCGATGAAGCGGACGGCGCTCGCCCTGCACCAGCTCATCTCGACGCGCTTCCGCGGCGACCGCCTCGAGCTCATCGGGTTCGGACGCCTCGCGGAGACGCTGGCCATCGAGGAGCTGACCGGCCTCGACGCGATCTGGCAGAAGGGCACGAACCTCCACCACGGGCTCCTGCTCGCGCAGCGGCACTTCCGCCGCCACCCGGGCATGCAGCCGGTGCTCCTCGTCGTCACCGACGGCGAGCCCACGGCCCACCTCGAGACGAGCGGCGACGTGTGGTTCGAGTACCCGCCCCACCCCGTCACCCTCGCCCGCACCGTCAGCGAGCTCGACGGGGCCACCCGCATGGGTGCGCAGACGACGTTCTTCCGGCTGGGGGAGGACCCCGGGCTGGCCCGGTTCCTCGACGCCCTGGCGAAGCGCGCGGGCGGACGCGTCATCGCGCCCGAGCTGGACGACCTCGGCGCCGCGGTCGTCGGGTCCTACCTCGGCGACCGGGCGTCACGCTCGCCGTACGGCGGGTCGGGCTCCGGCGGTGCCGGGGAGACCTTCGGTCGCTGGGGCGGCGGCTGGGGTCGCGGCGGCTGGGTCGGCTGACCGCTCTCTCTCGGATCGTGGTGTGAGGCCTGCGGAAACCGGTGGTCTCACACCACGACCGGGGTTTGAGGGGTGACCGGGGGCGGGCCGGGAAGGGCAGCCAGGACTGCCGCCAGCTCTTCGATCCCCTCGACGATCCGTGGCCCGGGGCGGGCCCAGTGCGCGTCGGCGTCGACCGCGTGCACGAGCACGCCGGGCGGGAGCGTCCCGGCCGCGACCAACGCGTCCGCCTGCGCCTGCGCCCCCGCGCGGTCGTAGCCGCACGGGGCCACCACCACGACGTCCGGTCGGGCCGCGTGCACGTCCTCCCACCGCACCCGCACGGATCTCTCGCCGGCCGTGCCGAGGACGCACGCACCCCCGGCGAGCTCGACCATCTCGGGGATCCAGTGGCCGGGGGCGAAGGGCGGGTCGGTCCACTCGAGCACGACCACGCGCGGCCGGGGGCCGGACCGGGCGGCGACCCCGGCCGCGACCCCGGTCGCCACCGCTGCCAACCGGGCCTCGAGCGCCGCGACGAGCGCGTCGGCCTCGGCGACGCGACCCACCGCCGTACCGATGGAGCGGACGGAGTCGAGCACCTCCGCGACGGTGTGCGGGTCGCAGGTGAGCACGTCGGCGCGGCAGCCGAGGTGGGCGAGCGCGTCGTCGACGACGCTGACGTCGACCGCGCAGACGGCGCACAGGTCCTGCGTCACCACGAGGTCGGCATCGAGGTCGGCCAGGGCACCGGCGTCGAGCCGGTAGAGGTCCTCGCCCCGGGCGAGCGCCGCCGCGACGAAGGCGTCGATCTCTGCGGGCGCGAGCCCGGACGGCATCGCCGAGGTCGACACGATCCGCTTGGAGCGGGCCGCGGCCGGGTGGTCGCACTCGAACGTCACGCCGACCACGTCGGCGCCCGCGCCGAGCGCGAAGAGGATCTCGGTGGTCGACGGGAGCAGGGAGACGATGCGCACGGGCCCGACGGTAGCCTCGCCGCATGGTCGATCCCCACCTCTGGCTCGAGGACGTCACCGGCGACGAGGCCCTGGGGTGGGTGGGGGAGCGGAACGTCGAGGCGGAGGCCGCGATCGGCGCCGTCGACGGCTTCGCCGCCACCGAGCAGGCGATCCTCGAGGTGCTCGACGCCGACGACCGGATCCCGCTGGTGAGCCGGGCCGGCGACTGGGTCTACAACTTCTGGCGCGACGCGACCAACGAGCGCGGCCTGTGGCGGCGCACGACGATGGAGTCCTACCGCTCCGCGACGCCCGCGTGGGACGTGCTGCTCGACGTGGACGCGCTCAGCGCGGCCGACGACACGCTGTGGGTGTGGCACGGCGCGCAGGTGCTCCGCACCGGGCCGCTCGCCTTCCGCCGCGCGCTCGTGTCGCTGTCGCCCGGTGGGTCCGACGCCGACCTGACGCGCGAGTTCGACCTCGAGACCCGCACCTTCGTGGCCCCGGAGGACGGCGGCTTCCTCCGCCCCGAGGGCAAGGGCGGCATGGCGTGGGTCGACGAGGACACGGCGCTCGTCGCGACCGACACCGGCCCTGACTCGCTGACGACGTCCGGCTACCCGCGCACGGCCCGCCGCTGGCGGCGCGGCACCCCGCTGACGGAGTCCGAGGTGCTCGTCGAGGCCGGGGCCGACGACATGGCCGTGGGGGTGGGGTACGACGCCACGCCCGGTCATGAGCGCGGCTACGTCTTCCGGATGATGGGCTTCTACACCTCGGAGACGCTGCTGCTCGACGACGCCCGCACGGGCACGGACCTGCACCGCATCGCGGTCCCCGACTCCGCCGAGCCGGCCGTGTGGCGCGAGCACCTGCTCGTCCACCTCCGCGAGGACTGGACACCCGGGGGCGACGGCACCGCGACGTACCCCGCCGGCTCGCTGCTCGTCACCGACCTCGCGGCGTACGACGCGGGTCGGCCCCGCTTCACGCCGTTGTTCACGCCCTCCGCCAGCACGTCGCTCGCCGGCTGGACCCGCACCCGGCACCGGGTGGTGCTGGTGACGCTCTCCGACGTGGTGCAGCAGGTCGAGGTGCTGACCCCGCCGACGGCGAGCGAGGGCGACTGGGAGCGGCACCCGCTGACCGGGCTGCCGCCGTACGCGACCGTCGGGGTGCGCGCCGTCGACGCGACCGACGACGGCCCCGAGGGCGACCTCGCGTGGCTCGACGTCTCGGGCTACCTGACGTCGCCGAGCCTCGCCCTCGTCGACCTCCACGCGGCGGGGGCTCCCGGCGAGCCGGTCGTGCTCAAGGAGAGCCCGGCGCGGTTCGACGCCTCGACCCACGAGGTCACGCAGCGGTTCGCGATCTCCGACGACGGCACGCAGGTGCCCTACTTCGTGGTGGCGCCACGCGGGCAGGACGGCCCGGTGCCGACGCTGCTCTACGGCTACGGCGGCTTCGAGATCTCCCTGACGCCGTCCTACTCGGGGAGCATCGGGCGGGCCTGGCTCGCGCGGGGCAACGCGTACGTCGTGGCGAACATCCGCGGCGGCGGGGAGTACGGCCCCGCGTGGCACCAGGCGGCGCTCCGGGAGCACCGGCACCGCGCCTACGAGGACTTCGCCGCGGTCGCCCGCGCGCTCGTCACGAGCGGCACGACGACGGTCGGGCAGCTGGGCATCATGGGCGGCTCCAACGGCGGCCTGCTGGTCGGCAACATGCTCGTGCGCTACCCCGAGATCCTCGGGGCCGTCGTGTGCACGGTGCCGCTGCTCGACATGCTGCGCTACCCGCAGCTGCTCGCCGGCGCGTCGTGGATCGCGGAGTACGGCGACCCCGACGACCCCGCGGACCGGCCCTTCGTCGAGGAGATCTCGGCCTACCACCGGGTGGCCGAGGACGTGACGTACCCGCCCGTGCTGCTGACGACCTCGACCCGGGACGACCGGGTGCACCCCGGCCACGCCCGCAAGATGGCGGCCCGGCTCCGCGAGGTGGGCGCCGACGTCACGTACTGGGAGAACGTCGAGGGCGGCCACGGCGGCGCGTCCACGAACGCGCAGGCGGCGCACAAGGCCGCGCTGGAGTGGACGTTCCTCGCGTCGCGCCTGGAGGGGTGAGCGGGGGAGGGCTCAGACCAGCTCGCGCAGCTCGGTGAGGCTGCGCGCGATGGCCATCCGCCACTCCTCGAGCTCGTCCTCGCCCGCCTCGGCCCACAGCTCGTAGACCTCCGACGACTCCTCGGACAGCGCGCGCTCGCCCTGCTGCACCAGCCAGCGCAGCCGATCGGGCGTGAGCGCGGCGCGGAAGTCGTCGAGGTCGAGGTCGGCGACCTCCTCGGAGGGGTCGCGGGCCTCCAGCGCGATGAGCGCGAGCTCGATGAGCGCGCCCGCGAACTCGCCGCCGTCCGTCGTCAGGTGGCCGTCGTCGAACGCCCACTCGACCGCGTCGAACGAGAACGTGCCGTCCTCGATCTCGCCGAGCAGGTCGGCCGCCCCGTCGTTGTCGAAGGGGCCGGTTCCCCAGGTGCCCATGCGCGGAACTCTGGCACAGGCGTGGGCGGCACCGGAAGTCAGTCCGCGGCGAAGCCCGGCAGCGACTCGACGAGGATGGCGCGGAAGGGTGCCGTGGCGCCCAGCTGGCTGAGCACGCCGACCCCGGCGAGCCACGTGCGGTGGATGAGCAGGTACGACGGGGGCAGGTTGAGCCGCAGCCCCACGGCGGCGACGGGGTCGCGGGGGTCGCTGAGGCGGTCGTACTGCTCCCGCATCCACTCCCGCGTGAACGTGAACTCCTCGACCAGCGTGGGCTCGACGAACGGCCCGAGGAAGGTCAGGAGGAGCTGCGGGTCGACGCGCACCTTGTCGCGGATGAACCCCTCGGCCCGCAGCCCGGCCTCGAGCCCGTCGAGGTCGGACTGCCCCGCCACGCGCAGCAGCCGGCCCATCGCCTCGGGGAGCCCGCCCTCGGGGAGCCGCGCGACCGCACCGAAGTCGAGCACCCCGAGCCGCCCGGGCTCGCCGCCGGGTCCGGGGACCGTGCGGAAGTTGCCGGGGTGCGGGTCGGCGTGGAGCATCCCGGTGCGCTCCGGCCCGTCGAAGAGGAACCGCACCAGCAGCTGGCCGTAGTGGTCCCGCTCCTCGGGCGTGCCCGACGCGATCACGGTCGCAAGGGACCCCGTGCTCTCGAGCCACTCCGAGACCAGCACCTTCTCGGTGCCGGCGACGACGTCGGGCACCAGGTACCGCTCGTCGTCGGCGTACGCCGCGGCGAACGCCCGCTGCGCCTCCGCCTCGAGCCGGTAGTCGAGCTCCTCGGCCATCCGGTCCTGCAGCTCCGCCACGAGGGCCCGCACGTCGATCCCCGGGAGGATCGGCGCGAGGGTGCGGGCCAGCCGGCTGAGCTGGCGCAGGTCGGAGGCGATGGCCTCGCCGGCTCCGGGGTACTGCACCTTCACCGCCACGTCCCGCTCCGTCGCCGGGTCGGCGGGGTCGTCGCGCCAGCGTCCGCGGTGCACCTGGCCGATCGAGGCGGCGGCCGTGGGGCCGCCGTCGAAGCTGACGAGGTGCTCCCGCCAGGCGATGCCGGCGCCGCCGAGCTCCTCGTCGAGCACACGGCGCACCTCCGCCGTCGGCATCGGGGGAGCAGCGTCCTGCAGGCGGGTCAGCTCCGCCCGGTAGCCGGCCATCGACTCCTCGGGCAGGGCGGCCTCCAGCACGGAGAGCATCTGCCCGAACTTCATGGCGCCGCCCTTGAGCTGGCCCAGCGTGCGGAACACCTGCTCGGCCGTGCGCTGCTGCACCTCGGCGCTCACCTGCTCGGCGGTGCGGCCGCCGAGCCGCTTGCCGAGACCGAGCGCGCTGCGTCCGGCGTACCCGAGCGGGAGCGCGGCGAGCCGGGCCGTGCGGGCGGCCGTGCGGCGGGGCAGACCTCGGGGGTCGCGGGGCTTCTCGTCCACCCCTCCATGGTGGACCACGGCACCGAACCGCGGGGCCGACACGGGACCCGCGCGGGTGAGATCGCGGCGTGAGAAGGGTCGCGGATCGCGCGCTGGGGGCCGGTTGCGCCTAACGTTGCTCCGATGCACGTGCCACCAGGAGGGGAACGACCATGAGGATGTGGGGGATCACGCGGCCCCGCGTTCCCGATGCCTTCACGCTCGGCAACGCCTCCTGCGGCGCGATCGCGCTGCTGACGCTCGTCTGCGCGGGGTACGCCGAGGACGTCTGGGCGGGTCTCTCGACCCTCCAGCTCGTCTCGCTGCTGCTCGTGCTCGGCACGGTCTTCGACAGCCTCGACGGTGCCACCGCGCGCCTGTTCGGCGGCTCCTCCCTGGGCGGTCAGCTCGACTCCCTGAGCGACGCGATCACCTTCGGGCTCGTGCCCGCCGCCCTGCTCGTGACCATCGCGCTCGCCGGCGGGGGGAGCGGCCTCGCGGTCGCGGTCGCCGTGGCGGGCTTCCTCGTCTACCTGTCCGGTGCGCTCCTCCGCCTGGCGGACTTCTGCGCCGTGCGGGACGAGGACACCGACTTCGTCGGGCTGCCCTCGCCGCTGGCGGCGCTGCTGGCCGTGTCCGCGGCGTACACCACCGTCGACCCGCTCCAGCTCGGCCTGGTGCTGCTGCTGGTCGGCGCCCTCATGGTGTCGCGGCTGCGGTTCCCCCACCAGGGGCGCGACATGCTGCCGCTGGCGATCGGCGGCTGGGTGCTGGCGGCGCTCGCCGCGCTGGACGCCGTGCAGCCCACCCTCGTGGTCGCCGCGACGTGGGTGCTGGTGCTCCTCGTGCTGCCCGTGCTGGCCGCCCGCTCGCGGAGCCGTGCCGACGACGACGAGGACGTCGACGCCGACCGGGAGGACCGCCGGCGGCTCCGGCTGCGGCTGGCCCACCAGCAGCGCTGAGCCCGCCGCCTGGGAGACTGGGCCCCATGGCTCTCGCTCCCGCCCGCGGCACACCCTGGTGGATCGGCCTCTCCTGGCTGCCGCCGCTCGCCCTCAAGGGACTGCCCCGTGTCGGCGCGCTCGCGCTCGCCGCGGGCATGACCGCCTTCTTCCGCGACCCCGAGCGCGCGGCCGAGGGTGAGGGCCTGCTCGCCCCGGCCGACGGCCTCGTCCGCCAGGTCGAGCTGCGGGACGGCCGCTGGTTCGTCTCGACCTACCTGGCGCTCTACAACGTCCACGTCACGCGCATGCCCTGCGACGCGACGGTCGTGACCCAGACCCACGTCGAGGGTCCGCACAAGCTGGCCTTCGCCGACGACGCGCACGTCAACGAGCGCATGGAGTGGACCCTCGACACGCCCCACGGCGAGCTGGGGATGGTGCAGTTCTCGGGGGCGGCCGCGCGCCGGATCGTGCCCTACGTCGGTGCCGGTGCCGAGGTCTCCCGCGGCGACCGCATCGGGCTCATCCGGTTCGGCTCCCGCGTCGACCTGCTGCTGCCCGCGGGCGTCGAGCCGGCCGTCGCGGAGGGCATCCGCGTGCGTGCCGGCGAGACCGTCATCGCACGCTGACGGTCCCGCCTCCGCGCCGACCCAGCAGGCTCAGACCTGCGGGAACCGCACGCCGGTGTTGGCGTGGCAGCGGTAGCCGTGCGGGTTCTTCGCCAGGTACTGCTGGTGCACCGGCTCCGCGTAGTAGTAGTCGCCGGCGGGCTTGATCTCCGTCGTGACGTCGCCGAGCCGCTGACGGCGCAGCTCCGCGGCGTACACCTCGGTGAGCTCGCGCGCCGTGGCCTCCTGCTCGGGGGTCGTCCAGTAGATCGCCGAGCGGTACTGCGTGCCGACGTCGTTGCCCTGGCGCATGCCCTGCGTGGGGTCGTGGACCTCGAAGAAGGCCTTCACGAGGTCGGCGTAGGCGATGCGGTCGGGGTCGAACACGATCCGCACGGCCTCGGTGTGGCCCGTGCGGCCGCTGCAGACCTCCTCGTAGGACGGGTGCGGGGTGTAGCCGCCGGCGTAGCCGACCGACGTGGACCACACGCCGTCCTTCTGCCAGTAGATCTCCTCGGCGCCCCAGAAGCACCCGAGGCCGAACACGGCGACCTCGAGCCCGTCGGGCACGTCGTCGGTCACGACCGGGGTGCCGAGCACGACGTGCTCGCCGAGCGTGAACCACGGCTCGTCCCGACCCGCGAGGGCCTTGTCGGGCGTGGGGAGCGTGGTCTTGGTGCTGGATCCGAACAACAACGGGTCCTCCCGGGTCTCGACGGTGTCGTTCCATGATGCCCAACACCGCGAGGCCCGCGGACCTTCCCGTCGTAGGCTCGGCCGGGTGAGCAGCGAGCAGAGCGGCAAGCACGGCTTCGAGACCCGCGCCATCCACGCCGGTTACCAACCCGACCCGACGACCGGTGCGGTGATCCCGCCCATCTACGCGACGTCGACCTACAAGCAGGACGGCGTGGGCGGGATGCGGAACGGCTACGAGTACAGCCGCTCCGGCAACCCGACCCGCACCGCGCTGGAGGCCAACCTCGCCGCCCTCGAGGAGGGGGAGCGGGGCTTCGCCTTCGCATCCGGGCTGGCGGCGGAGGACACGCTCCTGCGTGCCCTCGCCCGGCCCGGCGACCACGTGGTCATCCCCGACGACGCGTACGGCGGCACCTACCGCCTCGTCGACAAGGTCGCCCGCCCCTGGGGCCTCGAGCACACGCCCGCCCCGGTCTCCGACGTCGACGCCGTCCGCGCTGCCATCCGTCCCGGCGCCACCAAGCTGGTCTGGGTGGAGACGCCCACCAACCCGCTCCTCTCCATCGGCGACATCGAGGCCCTCGCGGGCGTGGCCCACGAGGCCGGCGCGCTCCTCGTCGTCGACAACACCTTCGCGTCGTCCTACCTGCAGCAGCCCCTGACCCTGGGCGCCGACGTGGTCGTGCACTCGACGACGAAGTACGCCGGCGGTCACTCCGACGTCGTCGGCGGCGCCCTCGTCGTGCGCGACCTCGAGGTCGCCGAGCAGCTGGCGTTCTTCCAGAACTCCATCGGCGGCGTCGCCGGGCCGTTCGACTCGTGGCTGGTGCTGCGGGGCCTCCGCACGCTGGCGCTCCGCATGGAGCGGCACTGCGACAACGCCGAGCTCGTCGCCGCGCACCTGGCGGCCCACCCGGCCGTGGCCGAGGTGATCTACCCCGGGCTCGAGTCCCACCCCGGCCACGCCGTGGCCGCCCGCCAGATGAAGCGCTTCGGCGGCATCGTCTCGTTCCGCGTCGCCGCCGGCGAGCAGGCCGCGCTCGACCTCTGCGCAGCCACCGAGCTGTTCACGCTGGGGGAGTCGCTGGGCGGGGTGGAGTCGCTCGTCGAGCACCCGGGCCGCATGACGCACGCCTCGGTGGCCGGGACGGAGCTCGAGGTGCCCGGCGACCTCGTGCGCCTCTCCGTGGGCATCGAGACCGGCGCCGACCTGATCGCCGACCTCGACCAGGCCCTGGAGCGGGTCGCCGGGTGAGCCGGGTGAGCCTGGCGGTCTGCGTCGACCTCGGCTCCACCTTCACCAAGGCCCTGCTCGTCGCGCTCGAGGACGGCGCAGCCGGACCGGCCGGCACGGTGCTCGCGAGCGCCAGCCACCCGACCACGCTCCCCGACGCCGCGGGCCGCGGCGACCTCCTGGACGGGTACGACGCGTGCCGGGCCGCCCTCGCCGCGTCGTACCCGTGCGGGTCGGGCGCTGACGACGTCGTCGTGCTCGCCTGCTCCTCGGCCGGCGGTGGCCTGCGGATCGGGGTGCTCGGCAACGAGGCGCTGGTGACGGCCGAGGCCGGTCGCCGCGTGGCGCTCTCGAGCGGGGGCCGGGTCGTGGCCGTGCACGCGCTGGCCCAGGACGGCACGGACCCGGGTGCGCTGGCGGCAGCCCGTCCCGACGTCGTGCTGCTCACGGGCGGCACGGACGGCGGCAACCCGACGCCCCTCGTCGAGGGCGCGCGGGTGCTCGCCGCGCTGGCCCGTCAGGGGTGGGACGGAGCGGTCGTCGTGGCCGGCAACGTCGACGCGGCGCCGGCCGCGGCCGCGGTGCTCGAGGAGGCCGGGCTGGCGCACCGCACGGCGGGCAACGTCGTGCCGCGCATCGGCGTGCTCGCGCCCGCCTCCGCGCGGGCCCGCGTGCGCGAGCTCTTCCTCGCGCACGTCATCGGCGGACGTCGCCTGAGCCGCCGGCCCGAGCTCCCGCGGCTGCTCCGCGGCGCCACCCCCGACCTCGTGCTCGACGGCGTGGCCCTGCTCGCCGACGTCGTGGGCGACGTCGTCGTCGTGGACGTCGGCGGCGCGACGACCGACGTCTACTCCGCCACCGAGGTCGACCCGGAGCACGCGAGCCGCGAGGTCGTCGCCCGCACGCGGCTCAACCGCACGGTCGAGGGCGACCTCGGCATGCGGTGGTCCGCGCCGTCGACCGTCGCGGCGGCGGACGACCCGGGGGTGGCCCACGACCCGGCGCTGGTCGCGGCCGCGCAGCGCCGTGCCGACGACCCCGCACTGCTGCCCGCGACCCCCGAGGACCAGGCCGTGGACCTGCGCATCGCCGAGGTCGCCGTACGCACCGCCGTGCGGCGCCACGCGGGTCGCTTCGTCGACCGCGACCGCGACCGCACCGACGGCGGCGGCACCGACCTGCGCGAGGTCGCGCTGCTCCTCGGCTCGGGCGGGGTGCTGCGGCACGCCGGGACCGACCGGTCGCGCGCCGTGCTCCGCGCCGCGACGGGAGACGCCGGGGCCGGACCCGGCGGGTGGCTCGTGCCGGCCGCGCCGCGCACGGGGCTGGACGGCTCCTACGTGCTCGCGGCGGTGGGCCTCCTCGCCGCGGACCACCCGGAGGTAGCACGTTCCCTGGTCCGCTCCCTCGCCGCAGGTGCGGCAACGTAACGTGGCGCGGGTGGACGGGGACAGGACCGCCGGCGAGCAGGCCGACGACGGGCGGGAGCCGATCGGCGGCCCCGTGACGAAGGAGCCGGACGACGGCGAGGTGGGCGAGCTGCGGCGTCGGCTCGCCGCGCTGCTGGCCCGGCGCAGCCGCGACGAGGAGCGGCAGCACGAGGAGGCGCTGCGCCGCGACCTCCGCGCGCAGCTCACCGCGCAGTGGGCAGCGGCCCGCGCCGAGCGTCGACCGGTGGGTGCGGCGCCGCTGCCGATCGCCGCCGGGGAGTCCAACCTCGCACGCGCCGAGGTGCCGTGGGGCCTCGACCTCGCGGCCGCCTGGGCGTGGCGCTTCCTCGTGATCGTGGCCGCCACGGTCGTGCTGGTCTACGCCTTCTGGCAGGTCCGCGTCGTCACCCTCCCGCTGCTCATCGCCCTGCTCGTCGCGTCGCTCGGCCACCCCGTCGTGCGGTGGGGCCGTCGGATCAAGGTGCCGGCCAGCCTCTCGGCCATCGCGGTGGTCGTCGGCGGCCTGGGGTTCATCGCGCTGCTCATCACCTTCGTGAGCCAGCAGGTGATCGACGGCATGACCGACCTGGCCGACAAGGTGGTGGCCGGCCTCGGCGAGGTGCGCACGTGGCTCAAGGACGGGCCGCTCAACGCCAGCGACTCGCAGATCGACGGCTACATCAAGCAGGCGCAGCAATACCTGACCGAGTCCGGCGACAGCCAGCAGCTCGTGCGGCAGGTGACCGAGGTGGGCACCACGCTGACCCACATCGCGGCCGGCTTCTTCATCGTGCTCTTCGCGTCGTTCTTCTTCCTGGCCGACGGCGCCCGCATCTGGTCGTGGTGCGTCCGCCTGGCCCCCAAGGGGGCGCGCGAGCAGATCGACAGCTCGGGTCGGGTCGCATGGGTGTCCCTGACGCAGTTCATGCGGGCCACCGTCATCGTCGCCCTCGCCGACGCCATCGGCATCATGATCGTCGCGCTGGTCCTCGACGTCCCGCTGGTGGCCGCGATCGGCGTGCTCGTCTTCATCGGCGCCTTCGTGCCGATGATCGGCGCGACCATCGCGGGGTCGGTGGCGGTGCTCGTGGCCCTGGTGGACCAGGGACCGCTCGTCGCTCTCCTCATGCTGGGCGGCGTCATCCTCGTGCAGCAGATCGAGGGCCACATCCTCCAGCCCTTCCTCATGGGCCGCTTCGTCTCCGTGCACCCGCTCGGCGTCATCGTCGCGATCGGCATCGGCGTGCTGGTCGCCGGCATCGCGGGCGCCCTCATCGCCGTGCCGCTGGCGGCCGCCGTCAACGCCGTCGTGCTCCACCTCGCCGACGAGACGGCACCGCCACCGCCGACGGGCGACGACGACATGGGGGAGGAGCTCGGCGAGGACCCGGGCATCGTCGGCGACTTCGACGCCGTGGGCGGTCGTCCGGAATGATCGCCGGATGAGCATCCCCACCGTCACGCTGGCCGACGTGGAGGCCGCCCACGCGGTGCTCGCCGACATCGTCACCCGCACCCCGATGGAGGAGTCCCGCTGGCTGGGCGACCTGGTTGGCGGTCCGGTCTGGCTCAAGGCCGAGAACCTCCAACGCACGGGCTCGTTCAAGATCCGCGGCGCCTACCTGCGCATGGCCCGGCTGTCGCCGGAGGAGCGCGCCGCGGGCGTCGTCGCCGCCTCCGCCGGCAACCACGCGCAGGGCGTCGCGCTGGCCGCGCGCATGCTGGGGATCTCCGCACGCGTCTACATGCCCGAGGGCGCGCCGATCCCCAAGGAACGGGCGACGCGGGGGTACGGCGCGGAGGTCGTCTTCGCCGGACGCTACGTCGACGACGCGCTCGTCGCGGCCCGCGAGCACGCGGAGCGCACCGGCGCCGTGCTCATCCACCCCTTCGACCACGTCGACGTCGTCACGGGCCAGGGCACCTGCGGCCTCGAGATCGTCGACCAGCTGCCCGAGGCGGCGACCGTGCTCGTGCCGACGGGCGGCGGCGGGCTGGTCGCGGGGATCGCCGTCGCGGTCAAGGGCCGGCGCCCCGACGTGCGCGTCGTGGGCGTGCAGGCCGAGGGGGCCGCCGCGTTCCCGACGTCGCTCGCCCGCGGCGTACCGACGCCCGCGGGGGCGATGGCCACGATGGCCGACGGCATCGCGGTGGGGTGCCCGGGCGAGGTGCCGTTCGCGGTCGTGCAGGCCTCGGTCGACGACGTCGTCACGGTGAGCGAGGAAGGGATCTCGCGCGCGCTCGTCGGTCTGCTGGAGCGCGCCAAGCTGGTGGTGGAGCCGGCCGGGGCCGTCGCGGTCGCGGCCCTGCTCGAGCACCCGGGGCGCTTCGCCACCCCGGCGGTCGCCGTGCTCTCGGGCGGCAACATCGACCCGCTGCTCATGGGCCGCGTCATCCGGCACGGCATGGCCGCGGCGGGCCGCTACCTCTTCCTGCGCGTCACGCTCACCGACAGCCCGGGTGGTCTCGCGGGGCTGCTGGCCGAGCTGGCGGCCGCCGGTGCCAACGTGCTCGAGGTGGCCCACGAGCGCACCTCGCCGGCGCTCGGCATCGACGAGGTGCAGGTGCGCGTCCAGCTGGAGACCCGGGGACCCGCACACACGGAGGCCCTGCTCACCGGGCTCGGTGAGCAGGGCCTCCGGGTGACCCAGCCCTGGTAGGGCCGGGGACAGGTCGTGCGGCTCAGCCCGTGTAGGGCGTCGCGTCGAGGATGACCACCTTGAGGGTCTTGCCGTTGGGCGCCTCGTAGCTGACCTCGTCGCCCTTCTTGGCGCCGAGGATCGCGCCGCCGAGCGGCGACTGCGGCGAGTAGACCTTGAGGCCCTCGGGCTCGATCTCCCGGGCGCCGAGCAGGAACTCCTCGGCCTCCTCGTCGTCGTCGCCGACGAACTTGTAGGTGACCTTCATGCCGGGCTCGACGATGCCGTCGTCGGCCGGGGTCTCGCCGACCTGGGCCTTGGCGAGCATGTCCTCGAGCTGGCGGATGCGCCCCTCGAGCTTGCCCTGCTCCTCGCGTGCCGCGTGGTAGCCGCCGTTCTCCTTGAGGTCCCCCTCGTCGCGAGCAGCGGAGATGCGCTCGACGATCTCCTGACGCGCGGGGCCCTTCAGGTGCTCCAGCTCGGCCACCAGCTTCTCGTGAGCATCGGCGGTCAGCCAGATGACATCGGTGTCGCTGGACTGCGTCATAACCTCTCCTAGCAGCACGGCCGGGAGGGCTCTCGCCGACCCGGCCGATCCGTGTAGTGCGAAGCCCCGCCGGGTGTCGGTGCGCCGTCCCTCGGGGCGGCGCCCCGCGGCGGGGCAGATCAGAACGGTCAGTCTAACCACGACCCGGTGAGAACCGGGGCGTCGCCGCTCAGCGCGGTCGGTTCTGGCTGGCGGTGGTGCAGCCGACCAGCTCGACGGAGGTGGCCTGGGAGATGGTGCGGAACTCGGTCGTGATCTGGCCGCCGTCGGCGCCGCCCGCGTCGGTGGGCACCTGGAGCACCATGTCGCCGACCGCCTCGTGGTCGGCGGCCAGCGCCCGGGCACGACAGGTCGCGACCTCGTCGCCGTCGAGCGCGACGTCGAAGGTGATGCGCACGGTCGTGTCGTCGACGACCTCCCAGCGCAGCAGCTGGGACGACACCGCGGGGGAGCCGTGGAACCAGGCCGTCCACACCAGCCAGCCGCCGCCCACCAGGGCCAGCACGAGGGCCAGGGCGACGACCGGACCGCGCCGGGAGGGACGCTTCTTCCCGTACCTCTCGGCCAGGGCGGGGGCGCTCGTGCTCACCCCTCCATGGTGCCATCCGGCCCGCCACTAGGATTCTCCGCATGCCCAACCGCGCCGGTCTGCGCCTGATGCACGTGCACGCCCACCCCGATGACGAGTCCAGCAAGGGAGCCGCCTCGACGGCCCGCTACGTCGCGGAGGGAGCCGAGGTGCACGTGGTGACGTGCACCGGCGGTGAGCGGGGATCCGTGCTCAACCCGCGCATGGACCGGCCCGACGTGCTGGAGAACATCACCGAGATCCGCCGGGCCGAGATGGACGCGGCGCGCGAGATCCTCGGGATCACCCAGCACTGGCTCGGGTTCGTCGACTCCGGCTGGCCCGAGGGCGACCCCAAGCCCCCGCTGCCGGAGGGTTGCTTCGGCCTGGTCCCGCTCGACGAGGCCGTCGAGCGGCTGGTGCGCCTGATCCGGTCCGTGCGCCCCCACGTCGTGACGACGTACGACGAGCGCGGGGGCTACCCGCACCCCGACCACGTGCGGTGCCACGAGGTGTCGGTCGCGGCGTTCGCGGCGGCGGGTGACCCCGAGCGGTTCCCGGACGCAGGACCGGCGTGGCAGCCCGCGAAGCTCTACTACCACCACACGTTCAACCGCCCGCGCACCCAGGCGCTCAACGACGCCATGGTCGCCGCGGGCCTGGAGTCGCCGTACGCCGAGCGCCTGGCGAGCTGGAAGCCGGAGCCCGAGTGGGACGCGCGCATCACGACGCGGGTCGAGTGCGCGGCGTACTTCGGGGTGCGGGACCAGGCGCTGCTCGCCCACGCCACGCAGATCGACCCGGACGGCGCGTGGTTCGCGGTGCCGCTCGACCTCGCCCAGGAGGTGTGGCCGACGGAGGACTACGAGCTGGTCGTCTCCCACGTCACGACCGAGCTGCCGGAGGACGACCTCTTCGCGGGCATCGACGCGCCGGTGGCATGATGGGCCGGTGCTGCTGACCGCCCTCGTCCACGACGTCACCCACCTGCTCGCCGAGATCCCGGCCGACGTGCTGGGCCTGGCCGCGGACCGGGAGGAGGGCCCCGAGCCCGAGGACGTGAAGGCCGGCTGGACCGGGTTCGCCGTCTTCATCGGGCTCATCGTGGCCGTCGTGCTGCTGCTGGTGAGCATGACCCGCCACATCCGCAAGGTGCGACGCCAGGCGGAGGACGAGGCCGACGACGCGCGGTACGCCGCGGAGCAGCGCGACCTCGCCGACCGCGAGGACTGAGCCGGTCCCTGGCCGCTGGGGTGCTCAGCCGGCGAGCGCGATAGCGGCCAGCACGGCCGGGGGAGTGCCGAGGTCACGCACCCGCACGCCGGCCACCGGCTCCGCGCCCCGCACGTCGAGACGGGCGAGGTCCTCGAGGCCGGCGGCGCCGGTCTTCACGACCGCCTCCTTGCGGGTCCACAGCCGCAGGAACGCGGAGCTCCGGGCCGCGGCCGGGAGCTCGGCGAGCTCCGCGGCCTCGTCCGCGGTCAGCACGCCGTGCAGCGGTGCGACGGGCCTGACGGTCTCGACGTCGATCCCGCAGGGCCTCGTCGCCGCCGCGGCGGCGACCCAGCCGCGGGCGTGGGACAGCGACACGTGCAGGCCGATCTCGCCGGTGACGGCCGGGCGGCCGTGGGTGGCGCTGCCGCACCCGGGGCAGTGCTGCTCGAGCACGAGGTCCTCGGCCCCCACGGCGCGCCCGCCGTCGGCGAGCAGCGCGGCCGCCACGCGGCGTACCAGCACGTGGGCCGCGACGTGGTCGTCGCGGTCGCCGGCCCGCTCGAGGCGGTCGATCCGGGTGCGCTCGTACGGCGCGAGCAGCGCCCACGCCCGCTCGGCGCCGCCCGCTGCGGCGAGCACGTCGGGCGTCGCGTCCACGAGGGAGCGGACGCCGTCAGTCACCCCGCAGCTCGCGCTTGAGCAGCTTGCCGGACGCGTTGCGGGGGAGGGCGTCGACGAAGCGCACGTGCTTGGGGGTCTTGAACCCTGCGAGACGCTCCCGGGCGTGGGCCACGAGGGTGGCCTCGTCCAGCTCGGCGCCAGGACGCGGGACGACGACGGCGGTGACGGCCTCGATCCAGCGTTCGTCGGGGGTGCCGATCACGGCGACCTCGGCGACGTCGGGGTGGGTGTAGAGGGCGTCCTCCACCTCGCGGGACGCGACCAGCACGCCGCCGGTGTTGATGACGTCCTTGATGCGGTCGACGACGGTGATGTAGCCCTCCTCGTCGATCCGCACGAGGTCGCCGGAGTGGAACCAGCCGTCGCGGAACGCCTCGGCGGTCGCCTCCGGGTTGTCCCAGTAGCCGACGCAGAGCTGCGGGGAGCGGTAGACGACCTCGCCCTGACCGCCCGGCCCCACCTCGCGGCCCTCCTCGTCGAGCACGGCGAGCTCGACGAGCAGCACCGGACGGCCGCAGGAGTCGGGCCGGTCGGCGTGCTCCTCGGGGCGGAGCACCGTCGCCAGGGGACCGATCTCCGACTGCCCGAAGCAGTTGTAGAACCCGAGGTCGGGCAGCCGCTCCTGCAGGCGCTGCAGCACCGGCACCGGCATGATCGAGGCGCCGTAGAACGCCTTGCGCAGCGACGACAGGTCGCGGCGCTCGAGGTCGGGGTGCCCCGCCAGCGGTACCCACACGGTGGGCGCGAGGAACAGCGTGCCGAGCCGGCGCTCCTCGACGAGGCGCAGCAGCACGGGCACGTCGGGCGCCTCGACGAGGTGGTTGGTCGCCCCCACCGCCAGGTAGGGCAGCAGGAACACGTGCATCTGGGCCGAGTGGTAGAGCGGCATCGGGTGCAACGGGTCGTCGTCGGCGGCGAAGTCGAGGGCCGTGATCGCCGAGAGGTACTCCGCCACCAGCGCCCGGTGCGTCATCATCGCCCCCTTGGGGCGCGACGTGGTGCCCGACGTGTACAGCAGCTGCACCAGCTCGTCGTCCGCCACCGGGTCCTCGCCCTCGGGCAGCACCGGCCCGTCGCCGGCCTCCCGCGCGAGCTCGAGCAGGCTGCCGGGCGCGTCACGCAGGGGCACGACGTGGGCGACGTCGACGCCGTGGTCGGCGACCACCGCGTCGTACGCCGGCCGCAGTGCCGGGTCCACGAGCACCGCGCTCGCCCCCGACTGCTCGAGGAGGTAGCGCAGCTCCCCGCCCGTCAGCGCGAAGTTGACCGGCACGTGCACGAGGCCGGCGCGGGCGCACGCCAGGTACCCGACGAGGTAGGCGTCGGAGTTCTTCCCGTACGCCGCGACCCGGTCCCCGCGCGCCAGGCCGAGGCCACGCAGGGCGCGGGCCGCGCCCGTCACGGCGGCGTCGAGCTCGGCGTAGGTCCACGACGTGGGGGCGTCGGCGCCGACGACGAGCGCGGTACGCCGCGGGTGGCGCGCGGCGCTGCGGTGGAGGACGGCGTCGACGGTGTGCGAGCGGGTGAGGTCGGTCACCCCGCCATCATGCCCGTTCGGCGAGGTGCCGGTGCAGGCGGATCGGAGGTCGTTTGGCGGTCACCCGCCCCGGTTATCCTCGCCCGCGGGCTCGACGGGCCCGCTGGACGACTCGCTCTGGTCTCGGGAGGGTGCACGTGCGCAGGACGATGCAGGGACGACGGCCGCGGGCCGCGCTGGCCGTGGCGGCGACGCTGGTGCTGACGCTCGGGGCGTGCGCCGACGACGGCGGCGACGAGTCGGAGGACGGCCCGACGTCCGCGTCGTCCTCGACCCCCACGGACGACGCGGAGCCCACCGGGACCGCGACCGACGAGCCCGCCGAGGACCTCCCCGAGGTGGACCCGGACAACGGCTTCACGGCCGGGGGGGTGTGCCGCGGGGAGGCCACCCTGGCGGGCACGCAGCCGTTCCCCGACGATCCCTCGCAGATCTCCGCCCTGCTGCTGCAGGAGACGCTGCCGTTCCCCGACGCGACCACGGACGAGCCCTTCGTGCCCGTCTCGACCTCCTTCGACTGGAGCGTGCCGGGGGCGACGGACCTCACGAACGTGAACGCCATCGTGTGCATGTCGGTCGTGCCGGACTCGGTCGAGGTCCGCAAGAAGTGCGACGCGCCGGTCTACCCCGACCTGCAGCCCGACGCCTGGGAGGTCTGGTCGGCCGACTACGTCGTCTCGGTCGTGGACCCGACGACGGCCGAGGTGCTCGTCGAGGGCGAGCCGTTCTCGTCGGCCGACTTCCTGCCGGTGGACGACGTGGGCTGCGAGGTGACCGCTCCGGTCGGCGGCGCCGACGCGGCGTACGGCTACTCCTCCGACCTGCCCACGATCCGCTACTGGGGCGCGAAGGTGGACGAGACGGTGCAGCAGCTCTACTGACCCGCGACCGATCCGGCATCGGGTCGAGCCCGCCGGTTTACCCGCCCGGCGGTACGGATACAACCCCTCGCGGCGCCTTACGGGGGGCGCCGCACTCTTCGGGAAGGGCGAGACGTCATGGGAAACGTCACGACGCTGGACGAGGCTTCGATCCAGCGCATCCGCAACCTGCTGCTCAGCATGAGCCAGCAGGGCCAGGTGGAGCTCCTGAGCGTCGGGACGCTGCCGAGCATCAGCTTCGGCGGCTCCCCGGCCGCGGCCCGGGTGGCGACGCAGCGCACCGGCGCCGTCTCCACGCAGGGCACCGCCATCCAGCGCGACCTCGGCCAGATCGAGGGGCTCATCGAGGCCTTCGACCAGGCGGCCGCCGAGCTGCGGCTCACGGACGAGTACGCCGAGGCGACCGTGCGCGCCGTCGCCGCCGCGGTCGCGGGGGCCGGCGGCAGCCTGCGGGCGATGCTGGCATGAGCGCGGGCTACTGGGAGACGCGCCTCGTCCAGGCGCTCACGGGCGTGGACGACGTCGCGGTCAACGACGACCCCGTCGTGTGGCAGACCGGCGCCGAGGGTGCGACCACGGTGGGCGAGGGCCTGGAGCAGGCGCTGCAGGACGTGCTCGGCGACGAGGCGCTCGGCGAGAACACCCGCCAGGCGATGGCCGCCTCGGTGACCTCGATGAAGCAGGCCCTGAGCTACCGGTCGGGCCGGCTGACCATCGGCCAGGGCGCGGCGACCGCCGCGGCCGGGGCGCTCTCGACCGCGCGGACGCAGTTCGCCGCCGTCTCCGCGGTGCCGTCCGCTCCGACGCCGGAGACCCCGCTGCCCCTCGCCACGCCCGAGGAGCGCACCGCGATCGAGCAGTCGAACCACCAGGCGGCCAGCCAGCACGCCGCCCAGGTGGCGGCGCGCGAGGAGCAGTGTCGCCAGATCTACCAGGGCCTCCAGACGGAGCTGGACACCGCCGCGGACGAGTACGCCAAGATCAACGCGCAGTCGCCCGCCGGCCCCGGCAACGAGGGCGGCGGCAACGGCCCCGTCGGGCCCGGGATCAACCGGCCCACGCGCCCCGGTGGCCGTGACCGCGGCGAGGTCGACCTGGTCGTCTGGGAGCCGCGCGACCCCGACCGTCCCGACGACTCCGGGGGCGACCCCGACGAGACGCGCCCGACGCCCGTCGACCCGGGCTGGCCCACGCCGACGACCCCGGTCCAGCCGATCGGTCCGGGCGTCATCGGCCCTGGTGGGCCCGGCGAGAACGGCCTGCTCGAGGCCCGGCCCGGCGTCCCGCCCGCCCTCGGCGGCGGAGCCTCTCCGGGCGTCGTCGGAGCGGGCGGCGGTGGTGGCCTCGCGGGCAGTGCCGTCGCGGGCGGCGTGGCGGCCGGTGCCGGCCTGTCCGCCGCGATGCGGGGCGGTGGTCTGCTCGGGGGCAGCGGTTCCGCAGCCGGGTCGAGCCGTCCGTTCGTGGCGGGCGGCGGCCAGGGGGCCGGCGGCGCCCGCGGTGGCGGCGCCACCGCCGGACGCGGCATGGCCGGAGCGGGGGCCAACGGCCGCGGCGGTGCCGGTGGCCGGGGCGGTGCCGGTGGCCGGGGTGGCGCCGGTGGCCGCGGTGGTGCCGGTGGTGCCGGTGGTCGCGGTGCGACCGGTGGCGGGGCGACGGCCGGCCGCGGCACCGGGGGACGCCGCCGCGACCGCGACGAGGACGACCCGCGCTCGTTCCTCGGGCGTGAGGACGACTGGCTCGACGACGACCACACCGGGCCCGCCGTCATCGACTGACGAGCGAGCTGCGACGCACCGACGCCCGCCCCGTTGCTGCAGCGGGGCGGGCGTCGTCGCGTCGGGCGGCGAGCGTCAGCGGGTGAGCAGCTGACGCGCCATGACGACGCGCTGCACCTGGTTGGTGCCCTCGTAGATCTGGGTGATCTTGGCGTCGCGCATCATGCGCTCGACGGGGAAGTCGCTCGTGTAGCCGTAGCCGCCGAGCAGCTGCACGGCGTCCGTCGTCACCTTCATCGCCACGTCGGAGGCGAAGCACTTCGCGGCGGCGCCGAAGAAGGAGAGGTCGGCGTCCTCCCGCTCCGACTTGGCGGCCGCCACGTACACCATCTGGCGGGCCGCCTCGAGCTCCATCGCCATGTCGGCGAGCATGAACTGGATGCCCTGGAAGTCGGCGATGTGCTTGCCGAACTGGCTCCGCTCCTTGACGTAGCCGACCGCGAAGTCGAGCGCCCCCTGCGCCAGGCCGACGGCCTGGGCACCGATGGTCACGCGGGTGTGGTCGAGCGTGCGGAGGGCGAGCTGGAGCCCCGTGCCCGGCTCGCCGATCATCCGGTCGCCGGGGATGCGCACGTCGTCGAAGAGCAGCTCGCGGGTGGGGGAGCCCTTGATCCCGAGCTTCTTCTCCTTCTCGCCGAACGTGAAGCCCGCGTCGCCCTTTTCCACGACGAAGGCGCTGATGCCCTTGCCGCGCGGCGCGTCGGGGTCGGTCACGGCGAGCACCGTGTAGAACTCCGAGACGCCGGCGTTGGTGATCCAGGACTTCTGGCCGGACAGCACGTAGTCGTCGCCGTCGGGCCGCGCGCGGGTCTTCATCGACGCCGTGTCGGAGCCGGCGTCGCGCTCGGACAGCCCGTACGAGAAGAAGCCCTCGCCACGCGCGAGCGGAGGCAGGTACCGCTCCTTCAGCTCGTCCGAACCGCCCAGGACGAGCGGCATCGAGCCGAGCTTGTTGACCGCCGGGATGAGGGAGGACGAGACGCAGGCGCGGGCGACCTCCTCGATCACGATGCACGTCGCGAGGGCGTCCGCCCCGACCCCGTCGTACTTCTCGCCCACGTGCGGTGCGTGGAAGTCCGCGGCGACCAGGGCGTCGTGCGCTTCCTGCGGGTAGCGCGCCTCCTCGTCGACGGCGGCGGCGTGGGGCGCGACCTTGGCCTCGACCACGTCGCGCACGGCGGCGCGCAGCTCCTCGTGGTCCTCGCTGGTGCGGAACAGGTCGAACCGGCTCATCGTCAGCCCCTCACTTGTCGTAGGTGTAGAAGCCGCGCCCGGTCTTGCGGCCGAGCAGGCCAGCCTCGACCATGCGGGCGAGCAGCGGCGGCGGAGCGTAGAGCTGCTCCTTGAACTCCTCGTAGAGCGACTCCGCGACCGCCTTGGTGGTGTCGAGACCGATGAGGTCGGCCAGGGCGAGCGGGCCCTGTGGGTGGGCGGCGCCCAGCACGAGGCCGCGGTCGATGTCCTCCGCCGTCGCGAACCCGGACTCGAACATGCGGATGGCCGAGAGGATGAAGGGGATGAGGAGCGCGTTGACGACGAAGCCGGCGCGGTCCTGGCAGTCGATGGGCTCCTTGCCGAGGCCCTCGACGAAGGTGCGCGAGCGGGCGACGGTGTCGCGGTCGGTGAGGAGGCTGGGCACGATCTCGACGAGCTTGAGCACCGGCACCGGGTTGAAGAAGTGGATGCCGAGCACGTGGGTCGGGCGCGAGGTGACGACCGCGAGCTTCATGATCGGGATCGACGAGGTGTTGGAGGCCAGGATCGCGTCGGGCGACGTCACGATGGTGTCGAGCTGGCGGAACAACGCCGTCTTGGCGGCCTCGTCCTCGACGATCGCCTCCACCACGAGGTCCCGGTCGGCGAGCTCGTCCATGACGGTGACGACCCGGATGCGGGCGAGCACGTCGTCGGCGCTCGGGATCTTGCCCTTGCTCTCGGCGCGACGGAGCGACGCCTCCAGGCGGTCGCGGCCGGCGCTCGCGCGCGCCTCGTCCGACTCGACGACGACGACGTCGTGCCCGCTGCGGGCGGCGACCTCGGCGATGCCCGCGCCCATGAGCCCGCAGCCCACGACGCCGACGTTGGTGGCACTGGTGTGGTTCACCCTGGTCCTCCTTCTCAGTACGGTACTGAGTACCGTACACGTGGTCCGGCGTACACGTGCCTAGGATGCGGACCATGGCGACGAGCGAGGGCGGGCGGCCGCGGCCGACGGTGCGGGAGCGCCTCCAGCAGGCGGCCTTCGAGCTCTTCGACGAGCAGGGGTACGACGGCACCACCGTGGACGCGATCGCCGAGCGCGCCGGCGTCGGGCGCACCACCTTCTTCCGGGCGTTCCGGTCGAAGGAGGAGGTGATCTTCCCCCACCACGACGAGCTGCTCGAGCAGGTGCGGGGACGGCTGGACGCCGCCTCCGAGCGGCACAGCCTCGTCGCCGTCTTCGAGGCGTCGCGGCTCGTGCTCAAGCACTACCTCAACGAGGGCGAGCTGGCGCAGCGGCGCTACGACCTCACGCGGTCGGTGCCGAGCCTGCGCGAGCGGGAGATCGCCGGGATGCAGCAGTACCAGCGGGCGTTCCGCGAGTACATCCGCACCTGGATGGGCGACGAGCTGCGGGCCGAGCTGATGGCGGGCAGCGTCATCACCGCCCACAACGTCGTGCTCCGCCGGTGGCTCCGTGGTCTCGCCGAGGACCCGGTCGCCGAGTTCGACGTCGCCATGACCAAGGTCGTCGAGCTCTTCGGCGACCGGCGCGGGGATCCCGGTGGGGCCGGCGGTGCAGGCGCCACCGTGGTGGTCGTGACCCACGCCGGCGACGACCCGTCCAGCATCGCCGGCGCCGTCGAGGCCGCCCTGCGCAACGACCTGGCGCACCGCGCCCCCTGAGCAGGCGTCACGCGGGTCCGGGCGACCCTCCGGTGCGACGCGTGGCGGCGTGCGCCGCGACCTCGAGGGACCCCGGGAGGCCGAGCTGGGCTTGGACAGAACCGGCACCTCGACCTCGAGGGACCCCGGGAGGCCGAGCTGGGCTTGGACAGAACCGGCACCTCGACCGCGCCTCGTGATCGGTCGCGCACGGCGCCGTTCGCGTCGCACCAGCGCGGTGCGGCCTCGCTGAGCCTGTTCTGAGTCGAATCGCGTGGAATCGGGCCGGATCAGGGCGACGGGGGTGCGGCGCTGGTGCCGGTTCTGTCCAAGCCTCTTGGGGGCCCGCCGGAGATCGCTCCACTCGCGAACGCGACGGACGGCGGGCTCAGGGGCGACCGGGGTGCGCGGGCAGGTCCGGGCCGGGTCGGTCGGTGCCCGTGGTGACCGCGGTCGCGCGGCGGCGGCGCAGGCGGCGGAGTCCCCACGCGAGCGGCAGGCTGATCGCGGCGAGCAGCAGCACCCACGGGAGCAGCAGGCCGAGGGCGACCGCGAGTGCACCGAGCGTGCCGCTCAGGCCGTCCCAGCCGTCCGCGAGCCCGCCGAGGAACCCCCCGCGGTCCTCGTCGTCGTCCGCCTCGTCGACCGCGGCCTCGTCGGTCCGCTCCACGTAGACGGTGATGGTGGAATACGACGTGGCGTCCTGCAGGTAGTCGAGCTGGGAGGTCAGGCTGTCCAGCGCGGCCTGCCGCGAGGTCAGCTCGCTCTCGATCGCCACGAGCTCGGTGAGGTCCTCCGCCTCGGCGAGCAGCGCCTCGATGCGGGTCAGGCTCTGCTCCTGGGCGCGGATCCGCGCCTCGGTGTCCACGATCTCCGTCCCCACGTCCTCGAGGGACCGCGTGCTCGACGCGGTCGCGGCCACGTCCTCGACGGCGGCCATGGTGTCGTCGAAGGTCGCGCTCGGCACCTGGAGCTCGAGGCGGCTGCCGTCCATGACGCCGTCGCGGTCGGTCGTGGTCTCCTCGCTCGCCACGCGGCCGCCGGTCTCGTCGGCGAGCCGCTGGACGTCGCGCCGGGTCTCGGCCACGTCGTCGGCGACGAGGTCGATCGTGCCCGTGGCGATCACCGTCGACGGGTCGGGGGCGGGGGTCGCCGGTGGTGGGGCCCCCTCGGCGGACCCGCTCGACCCGCCGGCGCCCTCGTCGGCGCCCTCCGAGGGAGCCGCCTGTGGTGACTCCGCGCTCCCCGAGCGGTCCTCGAGGCGCTCGGCGCTCGAGGCTCCCTCGTCGCTGCGGGCGGCGCTGTCGCCACCGTCGCTGCTGCTGCAGGCGGTCAGGGCGACCGTCGTGGTGAGGGCGAGGGCGAGGAGGGTTCCGGTGCGGTTCATGCGGCTTCGACGCCGGAGGGCTCCGAGCGGTTCCGCAACCACTTCCGCGATGTGGGACGGCACGAGCGACCTCGCAAAGTCATTTAAGTTAATCGACATTGCAGGGCGGAGGGCTCGTTCCCCCGCCGTACCGACCCGAAGGAGCAACCATGTCCCTCCCCACCTCGTCCGCCGCCCCGGCGGACGTGACGCGTGCCCCGGAGTGGGGGCCTGCGCCCACGACTGCGGCCGGTTGGATCGAGCGCGCCCACGCCGTGGCCAACCGCCTGTCCCTCGATGCCGTCGACCGCGACCGTCGCGGCGCGACGCCGCACGACGAGGTGCGGCTGCTGAAGCAGTCCGGCCTGGTCACCCTGCTCGCCCCGGCCGCGCACGGCGGAGCCGGTCAGACCTGGAGCACGGCCCTGCACGTGGTGCGCGCGGTCTCCGCGGGCGACGGCTCCATCGGGCAGCTGCTCGGGTACCACTACCTGTGGGCCTGGGCAGCCCGCCTCGTCGGCACCCCGGAGCAGGTCGCCGCCGTCGAGCAGGCGGCGGGCGAGCAGGAGTGGTTCTTCGGGGGCGCGGTCAACCCGCGGGACGACGATCTCGTCATCCGGCTCGTCGACGGTCCGGACGGCCAGCAGCTGTCGTTCAACGGGCGCAAGTCGTTCTCGACCGGCGGCCGGGTCTCGGACGTGACCGTGCTCGAGGGCGTCATCGAGGGCACCGACCAGCACGTCTTCGCGATCGTCCCGACCGACCAGCCGGGCCTGCGGTTCGCGGGGGACTGGGACAACCTCGGCCAGCGACTCACGGAGTCCGGTTCCGTGGAGATCGACGACGTGCGCGTCGACTGGGCCTCGGCGGCCGGGTACGTCGCGACCGCGACCGGCCACGAGTTCGTGCCGCGGGTCTACAACACGCTCAACGTGCCGATCATTCAGGTGATCTTCACGAACCTCTACCTGGGCATCGCCCAGGGCGCACTGCGCACGGCCGCGACGTACACCCGGGGGACGACGCGGGCGTGGCCCTACGCGAAGGACGTGAAGGAGCGGGCGGTCGACGAGTTCCACGTGCAGGAGACCTACGGCGACCTGACCGCCAAGCTCTGGGCGGCCGAGGCGCTGGCCGACCGTGCGGCGGAGCACCTGGAGCGGATCAACGCCCACGCCGACAGCGTCACGCCGGAGGAGCGCGGGGAGGCGGCTGTCGTCATCGCGGCGTCCAAGCAGGTCGCGATCGACGTCGGTCTCGAGATCGGCACCAAGGTCTTCGAGGTCACCGGCGCCCGTGCCAGCGCGAACCACGTCGGCCTCGACATCTTCTGGCGCAACGTCCGCACGCACTCGCTGCACGACCCGGTGGCGCACAAGCGCGCCGAGGTCGGTCGCTACGTGCTGCTCGACGAGCTGCCCGAGCCGACCTGGTACACGTGAGGAGCCGGACATGACCCTCGATCGCACCCGGCGCTCGCCGGGCTTGGAGGAGCTGCGCGCCCGGTTCGCGCCCGTCCTCGCCACCATCGCCGCCGGTGCCCTCGAGCGTGAGCTCGACCGCCGCCTGCCCGTCGAGGAGGTCGAGCTGCTCAAGCGAGCCGGCTTCGGTGCCGTCCGCGTGCCCCGGGAGCACGGGGGCGCCGGGGCCTCGCTGGCCGAACTGACCCAGCTCTGGATCGACCTCGCCGCGGCCGACAACAACCTCGCCCAGGTGCTCCGCGGCCACTTCGCCTTCGCGGAGGACCGGCTGTGGCACCACGCCCGGCGCGGTGGGCAGGAGGTCTGGTTCGACCGGTTCGTCCGTGGCCAGATCGCGGGCAACGCGTGGTCGGAGGTCGGGGCGACCGCCATCGACACGCAGGGCACGGTGCTGCGCCCGGCGGGGGACGGGCAGTTCCGCCTCGACGGCACGAAGTACTACACGACCGGCACGATCTTCGCCGAGTGGGCGGACGTCTACGTGCGCCGCGGGGACGAGGTCGGCGGGTTCGCGATCGCCGTCGTCGAGACGGACCAGGCCGGCGTCTCCGTGCACGACGACTGGAACGGCTTCGGCCAGGTCGGTACGGGCTCGGGCACGGCGGTCTTCGTCGACGCCCGGGTCGCGGCGTCCGACGTGCTGCCCTTCGAGGAGCGGTTCCCCTACCAGACCGCGCTCTACCAGCTGAACCTCCTGGCGACGCTCGCCGGCATCGGTCGGGCGGCGCTGTCGGACGTGGTGCGCCACGTCCGCGGGCGCGAGCGCACCTACTCGCACGCGAACGCCCCGCGCGTCCGCGACGACGCGCAGGTGCTGGCGCGGGTCGGCGAGATCGCGTCGGCGGTGTACGCCGCGGAGGCCGTCACGCTGCGGGTGGCGGACGCGCTCGACGCGGCCCACGAGGCGGCGACCCTCGGGGCGGCCGAGGCGGCAGCGCGCGCCGAGGCCGCCGAGCTGGAGTCGTCGGCCGCCCAGGTCGTCGTCACCGACCTGGTGCTGCGGGCCACCTCCGACCTGTTCGACGCGCTGGGCGCCTCGGGAACCGCGCAGGACAAGGGGCTCGACCGGCACTGGCGCAACGCGCGCACGGTCGCGTCGCACAACCCCCGCATCCTCAAGGCGCGCGTCGTGGGCGACGCGGAGGTCAACGGCACCCCGCCGCCCTACGCGTGGGCGATCGGCCGCACCGAGCGCGACCGGGCCGACTGGACGCCGCGGGCGGTGCCGGTCGCGGAGGCGGTCGGGTGACCTCCCTGGTGTCCGATGGACGGAACAGGCGTCCACATCGCGGGACCACCGTGGTCCGCGCAAAGTCAACTATTACGGTCGAGTTCATCGACCACGTACGTGAGGAGGTCTCATGACCGACGTCCACGCGGAGGCGGTGCGCCGGGCGCACGCCGAGCCGCTGAAGTTCGCCTACTGGGTGCCCAACGTCTCGGGCGGCCTCGTGGTCAGCACGATCGAGCAGCGCACCGACTGGTCCTACGACTACAACAAGACCCTCGCCCGCCTGGCCGAGGACAACGGGTTCGACTACGCCCTGAGCCAGGTGCGCTATCTCGCGTCGTACGGCGCGGCGTACCAGCACGAGTCCACGAGCCTCAGCCTGGCCCTCGCCCTGGCCACCGAGCGCCTCACGGTGATCGCGGCGGTCCACCCGGGCCTGTGGCAGCCCGGGGTGCTGGCGAAGTGGCTGACGACCGCGGACCACCTCACGGGCGGGCGGATCGCCACCAACGTGGTGTCGGGCTGGTTCAAGGACGAGTTCACCAAGCTGGGCGAGCCGTGGCTGGAGCACGGCGAGCGCTACCGGCGGAGCGAGGAGTTCATCCGCTACCTGCGCGAGATCTGGACGAGCGACCACGCCGAGCTGCGGGGCGACTTCTACCGGCTCCACGACGTGGACCTGAAGCCGAAGCCGCTGGACCTGCCGGGCCGGCCCCACCCGGAGATCTTCCAGGGGGGCAACTCGACGGCCGCCCGCGGCCAGGCGGGTCGGGTCGCCGACTGGTACTTCGCGAACGGCAACACGCCCGAGGGCATCGCGGAGCAGGTCCGCGACGTCTCGGAGGTGGCGCACGTCCACGGGCGTACGGTGAAGTTCGGCGTCAACGGGTTCGTCGTGGCCCGCGACACCGAGGCCGAGGCCCGCGACGTGCTCCGCGAGATCATCGACAAGGCGGACCGCGAGGCCGTCGAGGGGTTCGGCGAGGCCGTCAAGCAGGCCGGCCGCTCGACGGGCGACGGCAAGGGCATGTGGCAGGACTCCGAGTTCGCCGACCTGGTGCAGTACAACGACGGGTTCCGCACGGGTCTCGTCGGCACGCCGGAGCAGGTCGCCGAGCGGATCCTCACCTACAAGCGGCAGGGCGCGAACCTGCTCCTCCTGGGCTTCCTGCACTACCACGAGGACGTCCAGTACTTCGGCGAGCGCATCCTGCCGCTCGTCCGGGAGCTCGAGGCCGCCGAGCTGGAGCGGGTGGGCTGAGCCGTGACCGCCGCCGGCACCGCACCGTTCTCCTCCCTGCCCGAGGGACACCGACCGCCCGTCCTCGACGCCGACCAGGCGGTCGAGGTGGCGGCCGAGCTCGCGTCGTACCTGGCCGCGGGGGCGGCCGAGCGCGACGCCGAGCGGGTGCTCCCGGCCGAGCCGCTCGACCGCCTCGCGGCGAGCGGGCTGCAGGGGATCACCGTCCCGACCGTCTTCGGCGGACCGGGGCTCGGTGCGGTGGCGGCGGCGGAGGTCACCCGCCTCCTGGCGACGGGCGACCCCAATGTCGCCCAGATCCCGCACAGCCACTTCGTCTACGTGAACGCGCTGCGGCACGCCGCCTCCGACGCGCAGCGGTCGTTCTTCTTCGGCGAGGTGCTGGCGGGACGCCGCTTCGGCAACGCGCAGTCCGAGGTCGGCACGCGGCACGTGCGGGAGTTCCGCACGGCGTTGACCGCGGTGCCCGCCGCCGAGGGCGGGGGATGGCGCCTCGACGGGGAGAAGGGCTATGCCACCGGCGCCCTCTTCGCCGACTGGATCCCCGTCCTCGCCCACCGGGGGGTGGGCGAGGACGGCACGGCCGGACCGCTGCACGTCGCGTGGGTCGAGCGCGAGGCCGCGGGCGTCAGCGTCGTCGACGACTGGGACGGCCTCGGCCAGCGCACGACCGCGTCCGGGACCGTGCGGCTCGAGGGCGTCCGCGTCCCCGACGCGCACGTGACGCCCTGGCACCTCACCTTCGACGGTCCCCAGGTGTACGGCGCGTTCGCGCAGCTCCTGCACGCCGCCATCGACACCGGGATCGCGCGGGCCGCGGTCGGCGACGCGGCGGCCTTCGTGACCACGACGAGCCGCCCGTACCCCGACGCAGGCGTCGAGCGGGCCGCCGAGGACCCCCTCGTCGTCCACGCGTTCGGCGAGGTGGAGCTCGCCGTGCGGTCGGCGGAGGCGCTGCTGCGCGAGGCGGCCATCGCGGTCGAGGCCGCGGAGGCCGACCTCACCGCGGTCTCGGCGGGCACCGCCAGCCTCGCGGTCGCGGCCGCGCGGGCGTCGTCCACCGCCGCGTCGCTCGAGGCCGGCACACGGCTGTTCGAGGTGGCCGGGACCCGGTCGGCGCTGGCCCGGCTCAACCTCGACCGGCACTGGCGCAACGCGCGCACCCACACCCTGCACGACCCGGCCGCGTGGAAGGTCCAGCACCTGGGCCGCCACGCCGTCGACGGAACCCTGCCCCCGAACCACGGCCAGATCTGAGGAAGCACCATGTCGTTGAAGTTCCACTGGTTCCTGCCCACCAACGGCGGCGACGGACGTCACGTCGTCGGCGGCGGCCACGGCGCCGACGTGGTCGGCGGGGGCCGGCCGGCCTCGGTGGCCTACCTGGGCCAGGTCGCGCGGAGCGCGGAGCAGCTCGGCTTCGAGGCCGCGTTGACGCCGACCGGCGCCTGGTGCGAGGACGCGTGGATCACGACCGCGATGCTCGCGCCCGTGACCGAGCGGCTGAAGTTCCTCGTGGCCTTCCGCCCCGGGCTGACGTCGCCGACGCTCGCGGCGCAGATGGCCGCGACCTACCAGAACCTCACCGGTGGCCGGCTCCTGCTCAACGTCGTCACCGGCGGCGAGAGCCGGGAGCAGCGTGCCTACGGCGACTTCCTCGACAAGGAGGGCCGCTACGCCCGCGGTGGGGAGTTCCTCGAGGTCGTGCGTCGCCTGTGGGCGGGGGAGACGGTGACCTACCAGGGCAAGCACCTGCGGGTCGAGGAGGCGAGCCTCGCGTCCGTTCCCGAGGTCACCCCCCGCATCTATTTCGGCGGGTCCTCGCCCGCGGCCGGCGAGGTCGCGGCGGAGCACGCCGACGTCTACCTGACCTGGGGCGAGCCGCCCGCTGCGGTCGCCGAGAAGATCCGCTGGATCCGGGAGCTGGCCGACCGCCGGGGTCGCGAGGTCCGGTTCGGCATCCGGCTCCACGTGATCCCGCGCGACACCGCGGAGGAGGCCTGGGCCGAGGCCGACCGCCTGCTCGCGGGCATCGACGAGGAGACGATCGCCCAGGTGCAGGCCGGGCTCCGGCGCAGCGAGTCGGTGGGCCAGCAGCGGATGCTCGACCTCAACCGCGGCACCAAGGACGGCCTCGAGATCTCACCGAACCTCTGGGCGGGCGTGGGCCTCGTGCGGGGCGGTGCGGGCACGGCCCTCGTGGGCTCCTACGAGGAGATCGCGGACCGGATCGAGGAGTACCGCGCCGTCGGCATCGACGAGTTCGTGCTCTCGGCCTACCCGCACCTCGAGGGTGCCTACTGGTTCGGCGAGGGCGTGCTGCCCGTGCTGGAGCGGCGGGGGCTCTGGACGAACCCGCTCGGTGCCCGTCCCGTCCTGTCGTCGGTGCCGTTCGGCGCGGCGTCCCCGGCATCTCCGGCATCCCCGGCCGCCGGCCGCGCGCGGGAGGTGTCGGCCCAGTGAGCCTCACGCCCCTCCTCGCCCCGTTCGCCACCAACCAGGACCTCGACCCCGCGCGCCTGCGCCAGGCGTTCGGCGTGTTCCCCAGCGGGGTCGTCGCCGTCGCCGCCGAGGTCGACGGTGCGCTGGTCGGTCTCGCCGCCAGCTCGTTCACCTCGGTGAGCCTGGAACCGCCGCTGGTGTCCTTCTCCATCGCCAACGGCTCGAAGACCTGGCCCGACCTCCGCCGCGCCCGGCACCTGGGCGTGACCATCCTGGCCGAGCACCACGGCGCGGTGTGCCGCCAGCTCGCCGGGCCGGTCGCGTCGCGCTTCGACGGGGTGGACGTCACGGTCACCGACGCGGGCGCGGTGACGCTCGCCGACGGCCTGGCCAGCTTCGACTGCACGATCTACGACGAGGTCGTCGCGGGCGACCACACGATCGTGCTGCTGCGCCTCCACGCGGTCGAGCACGTCGACCCCACCCTGGCGCCCGCGGACGCCGTCGTCCCGGGTCCGCTGGTGTTCCACCGGAGCGGGTTCAGCGCCCTCGTCTGAGCGCGGACCGGGTCGGGGCCGGGCCAGGGCTCGGCCGGAGCCGGGCTCTGGCAGGCTGGTCGGCATGACGGTCGACGGGCGCAGCACGCACGTGGTGGTGGTCGGCGGCGGCATCGCGGGGCTGGCCGCGGCGTACCGGCTCTCCGGCGCGGGCCACCGCGTCACGGTGCTCGAGGCGGACGACCGGGTCGGGGGCAAGCTGCGCACCGCGGAGGTGGCCGGCACCACCGTCGACGTCGGCGCGGAGGCCATGCTCAACCGGCGCCCGGAGGGCGTCGCACTGGCGCGGGACGTGGGGCTCGAGGTCGTGCACCCCGCCCTCGCCTCCTCGCGCATCTGGAGCCGCGGCGCCCTGCGACCGCTGCCCCGCAGCCTCATGGGGGTGCCCAGCGACCTCGAGGAGCTGCGGGCCTCCGGCCTGCTCGACGCCGCCGACCTCGCGCGCGTCGCCGCCGAGCCGAGCCTGCCCGCCGAGGCCGTCGAGACGGGGGAGGACATCACCATCGGCGACCTCGTCGACCGTCGGTTCGGTCCGGCGGTGACCGACCTGCTGGTGGAGCCGCTGCTCGGCGGGGTCTACGCCGGGCACGCGCGGCGCATCTCCGCCCGGGCCGCGATGCCGCAGCTGCTCACCATGGCCGCCCGGGGGTCGATCCTCGAGCAGGCCGCAGCCCTGCCGCGCACCTACGACGCGCCCGTCTTCGCCGGCATCCCGGGCGGCATGGGCCGGCTCCCGGCCGCGCTCGCCGCCGCCGTGGTGGCCGCCGGGGGCACCGTGCGCACCGGGACGCGGGCCACCGGTCTCCGGCGGGACGACGACGGCTTCGTCGTGACGGCCGCCGGTGGTCCCGGTGCGGAGGACCTGCGCGCGGACGCCGTCGTCGTGGCGACCCCCGCCGGGCCGTCGGCCGACCTGCTGGCGGAGGTCGCGCCCGCGGCGGCCGCGGGGCTGCGCTCGTTCACCGCGGCCTCGGTCGCCGTCGTCACCTTCGCCTTCCGCAGCGCGGACGTCGCGGCGTCCCGCGCGGAGGGCTCCGGCTTCCTCGTGCCGCCGGTGGAGGGCCGGAGGATCAAGGCGTCGACCTTCTCCTGGGCCAAGTGGGACTGGGTCGCCGCGGCGGGCGAGGAGGCCGGGCTGCGGTTCCTGCGCACGTCCATCGGACGGGCGGGCGACACGGACGCCGCGCGCCCCGACGCCGAGCTCGTGGCCGGCTCGCTCGCCGAGCTCGCCGCCGCTGTCGGTCTCGAGGCGGAGCCCGTCGCCCACCACGTGCAGCGCTGGCCGGACGGCCTCCCGCAGTACGCCCTGGGCCACACCGACCGGGTACGACGCGTGCGCACCGCCGTCGCGGGCGTCCCGGGCCTCGCGGTCGCGGGCGCGTCGTACGACGGCGTCGGCATCCCCGCGGTGGTGGCCTCCGCGGACCTCGCGGTCGCGGCGCTGGGCCTCGACCCGGCCTGAGCCTCCGCGGACCGAGCCCCCGGAGCGGCGCCGGGACCGCTGCGCGAGAATGACGGGCATGAGCACCGAGCCCGCCGAGACCACCACGGAGACGACCGCGACCACGGCTGCCGCGACGTCGGCCGACCCGCAGGAGCACGTCAAGACGAACGCGGCCAAGCTGCGCGAGATCAACGAGATGTCGCGCTACACGATGTGGTCGGTGTTCCGCCTCGCGCGCGTGCTCGGCCCCGACGCGAAGCGGCGTCGTGAGGCGAAGGAGGTCGAGAAGCTGTTCGCCGACCTCGCGGGCGACGACGTCGTGGTGCGCGGCGTCTACGACGTCAGCGGCCTCCGCGCCGACGCCGACCTCATGGTGTGGTGGCACGCGGAGACGTCGGAGCAGCTCCAGGCGGCCTACAACCGCTTCCGGCGCACGGCGTTCGGCAGCCGGCTCGAGCCCGTCTGGTCGCAGATGGCCCTCCACCGTCCGGCCGAGTTCAACCGCAGCCACGTGCCGGCGTTCCTCGCCGACGAGTCGGTCAAGAAGCACGTGTGCGTCTACCCGTTCGTGCGGTCCTACGAGTGGTACCTGCTGCCCGACGAGGAGCGCCGCGCCCTGCTCGTCGAGCACGGCAAGATGGCCCGCCCCTACCCCGACGTGCGCGCCAACACGGTGAGCTCGTTCGCCCTGGGCGACTACGAGTGGCTCCTCGCCTTCGAGGCCGACGACCTCGGTCGCATCGTCGACCTCATGCGCGAGCTGCGGGCCTCCGGCGCCCGGCGCCACGTGCGCGAGGAGATCCCGTTCTACACCGGCGCGCTGACCCCCGTGCGCGAGCTGGTCGAGCGCCTGCCGTGACGCCGGCCTGACCCCGGCGCGCGTCCCACCATGTGGGCGCCGCGCCGGTCGCAAGTCGAGTCCTCTGGTAGGAATTGGCTCGTGCTGATGCTGTGTCGCTGTTGTCGTCGCCCCCGCTGACCGACCACACCCCTGTCGCCCCGGACCGCCCGCGTCCGTGCCGGGCGACGACACAGCCGACACAGCCCCCAGGGAACAGCCATGACCACGCACAGCTCCGCATCCTCGACCGCGACCTCCGCCGACGTGCCGCCCGGCCTCGCGCTCCTGCCCCTCCTGCAGACGCTCCGCGAGATCGCCGCGGACCCCGACCTGCACCAGCTCGTCGACCTCGACCACCCCGAGCGCCAGTCGCTCGAGCTCCGCTCGACGCCCGACCTGCAGGTGTGGCTGCTGACGTGGCCGCCGGGCTTCAGCACGGGCTGGCACGACCACGGCGAGTCGCGGGGCGCCTACGCCACGCTGCGCGGGCGCCTCACCGAGAACACCTGGGCCCTCGGTGACCCGACCCCCTGGTACGTCGGTCGCGGCGAGTCCCGCGCCTACACGACGGGACACGTGCACGAGGTCCGCAACGAGACCGCGACCACGGCGCTGTCGGTGCACGCCTACGCGCCGCGGCTCACGACGATGACGCGGTACGTCGCGTCCCGCGGCCGCCTCGAGGTCGTCGGTGTCGAGCAGGCGGGGGTCCAGCTGTGAGCGCCGCCGCGATCGAGACCTGGCACGCGTCCGCCCGCCCCCCGCGGCCCCTCCGGCTCGTCGAGCCGGCCGGCAGCCGCTTCGAGGAGGTGTGGTTCGACGGGGTGGACGACATGCTCGCGGACGCCCGGGCCCGCCTGCAGCGGCTGAGCCCGCGCGCGGCGTACCAGGCGGTGCTCTGGGGGAGGGCGCTGCTCGTCGACGTCCGGCCCGCCGCCCAGCGCCGGGAGCAGGGCGAGATCGACCCCCGCCTGGGAGCGCTCGTCCTCGAGCGCGTCGACCTCGAGTGGCGCCTCGACCCGCGGAGCCCGAGCCGCATCGAGGCCGCGTCGTACGAGCTCCCCGTCGTGGTCCTCGACGCGGAGGGCACCACGTCCTCGCTGGCGGCGGACTCGCTGCAGCGCCTCGGCCTGACCGCGGCCACCGACGTCGTCGGCGGCTTCGCCGCCTGGCGTCGTCAGGGGATGCCGGTCAGGACTCCGGACGCGGCTCGAGGGTGAGCGCGATCGAGTTGATGCAGTAGCGGTCGCCGGTGGGCGTGCCGTACCCGTCGGGGAAGACGTGGCCGAGGTGTGAGCCGCAGCTGGCGCACCGCACCTCGACGCGCTTCATGCCGTGGGAGTTGTCCTCGATGTACTCGATCGTGTCGCTGACGGGCTGGTAGAACGACGGCCAGCCGCAGCCCGAGTGGAACTTCGTGTCGGACTCGAACAGCGTCGCGTCGCAGGCCTTGCAGCGGTAGACGCCGACCGTCTCGGTGTCCGTGTACTCACCCGTGAAGGCGCGCTCCGTGCCCGCCTGGCGCAGCACCGCGTACTCCGCCGGGGAGAGCTGCGCCTTCCACTCCGCGTCGGACTTCTCGACCTTGTGACCCATGCGCCCCACGGTACTGCGGCGGCCCAGGCTCACCCGGCCACGGTGGGCGGGACGAGCCGGTGGACGACCTGCGTGCCGGTGATGCCGCGCAGCTCCACCTCCCGGCTGCCCTCGGGGTCCAGCAGCGTGGCGCGCTCGTCGGCGTCGAGCGCGTCGGCGACGGCCTCGCTGACGAGCACCTCGCCCCCGTCGGCGAGGGAGGCGACCCGCGCGGCGTACGCGACGTTGCGGCCGAAGAGGTCGTTGTCGCGGTGCAGCACCGAGCCGCGGTGGATCCCGATCCGCACGCGGACGCGCGGTTCGGCGCGCCAGCCGGCGAGGTCGTGCTGGACGGCCAGCGCGGCGCCGACGGCGTCGGCGGCCGGGCCGAACGCCACCATGAACCCGTCGCCCTGCGTCTTGACGACCTGACCCGCGTGCGCCTCGACGGCGCGCCGCACCACCTCGTCGTGGCGCGCCAGGAGCCGCACCCAGGCGCGGTCGCCCAGGCGGTCGTTGAGGGTCGTCGACCCCTCGATGTCGGAGAAGAGGATGGTGACCCGACCGTCGTGGGTCGCCAGCCGCACCAGGTCGGGCCGCTCCACCTGCGCCCAGCCCGCGAGCTCCTCGATGGAGGACCGGAGCGCACCGCCGACGCCGCGGTCGCGCACGAGCTCCACCGTCTCCCAGACCGCCCGGACGGCCTCGCGGGGACGGGGCAGCCGCAGCCGCGAGGCCGGGGGAAGGGCCGCGGCGTCGCGGAGGGCGGCGACCTCGGCGTCGAGACGACGGACCCGCCGGCGGTCGACCACCAGCAGCACCCCGAACGTCACGGCCGCGGCCAGCGACGCCACCTGCAGCACGACGAGCAGCACGATCGACCAGGTCGGCACGGGCGCATCGTGCCAGACGAGGTCGCGTGGCCGGAGCGGTTACGGTGAGCCATGGCCAAGACGCCCGCCGCGCACGTCGTCGTAGGAGAGCGGGAGGTGCGTGTCTCGAGCCCCGACCGGGTGGTCTACGCGGCCACGGACCGCACGCCGGAGGTCACGAAGCTGCAGGTGTGCGCGTACTTCGCCGCGGTCGGCGACGCCTTCATGCACGCCAACGGGCAGCGGCCCGTCGCCCTCGAGCGGTGGCCCGACGGGTGGCGGGAGGGGATGACGCTCACGGTCGGGCCCGGGGGCCAGCAGCAGGGCGACGGCTTCTACTCGAAGCGGCTGCCCAAGGGCGCCCCCGACTGGGTCGAGACCTGCCGCGTCACCACGCCCAACGGGCGTCCGATCGACGAGCTGTGCCTCACGGAGCCGGCCGCCGCGGTCTGGGCGGCGCACATGGGGACGCTGACGTTCCACCCCTGGGCCGTGCGCGCGCCCGACGTCGAGCACCCGGACGAGCTCCGCGTCGACCTCGACCCCCAGGAGGGGGCGACGTTCGCCGACGCGCGGCGCGTCGCTGCGGCGACGCGAGAGCTGCTTGAGGAGCGCGGCCTGCGGCCGTTCGTCAAGACGAGCGGGAACCGCGGCATCCACGTGTACGTGCGGATCGAGCCCCGGTACGGGTTCGAGGAGGTCCGCCACGCGGCCATCGGGCTCGGCCGCGAGCTCGAGCGCCGCGACGTCGGGGCCACGACCAGCTGGTGGAAGGAGGAGCGGCCGGCAGGGTCGGTCTTCCTCGACTTCAACCAGAACCTCCGCGACCGGACGGTGGCTGGCGCGTGGTCGTTGCGGCCGCGGCCGGGCGCCCCCGTCAGCACACCGCTGACCTGGGAGCAGCTGGCCGACCTCGCGGACCCTCGCGAGCTCCACCTCTTCTCGGTCCCCGAGCGGCTCGCCGACGGCGACCCGTGGGCCGAGATCGACGCCACGGCCCACGCGATCGACCCGCTGCTGGAGCTCTGGGAGACGCTGCCCGGCGGGGAGCTGAGCTTCCCGCCGGACCACCCGAAGATGCCCGGCGAGCCGCCCCGCGTGCAGCCCAGCAAGAAGGTGGCCGAGCACTGGGACGACGCGGGCAACCGACGGCCCGACTGAGCCGTTCCCGCGGCCGCCGGGCGCCCCACCCCTCCAGGACGTCATGCGGTGCGGCGGCCCCGCCCACCGGGGCGCATGACGTCCGGGGTGGGTCAGAGACCGGTGACGCCCTCGCCGGCGCCGTCGGCCTGCTCGGCGAACGTCTCGTGCTCGAGCAGGTGCAGCACGGGCACGTCGAGGTGGCGCCGCGCCCGCGACGTCCAGTCGACGCCGAAGAACTCGGCGACCGCGTGCGAGCTCGTCAGCACGATGACCTCGCTCGCGTCCACGGTCGACACCGTCGAGAGCAGCGCCCCGATCGGGTCGTCGGCCACGACCGCGCCCTGGGCCTTCGCCCCCGTGGCCCGCAGCTGGGCGAGCGTCTCGGCGAGGCCCTCGTGGGCCTCCTCCTCGCTCTGCTCGTGGAGCCCGTCGAAGTCGATGCTCGCCAGGGCGTAGCTGGGGGAGCCGACCAGGTCGCCCGAGCCGAGGGTGCCGACCGCGGTGGCCATGCGCTCGGCGGCGTCGTCGACGGGCAGCAGCACGTCGTAGACCACCTCCTCGCCCAGCTCCACGTGGAGCGAGGTGACCTGGCGGGCGTCCAGCTCGGTCAACGGCTGCTCGACGAGCAGCACGACGTGGTACGTCATGGCGTCTCCTGGGGTGCGTCGGTTCCTGGGTCGGTCACGGGGTCGGTGCGGGGGGTCAGCACGGTCGTCAGGTCGTAGCCCACCGGTTCGTCGAGCTGCTCGTAGCCGCAGGACGTGGGCTCCCGGTCGGGGCGCCACCGCTTGAACTGCGCGGTGTGGCGGAACCGGCGGCCCTCCATGTGGTCGTAGCCCACCTCGAGCACGCGCTCGGGCCGCAGCGGCACGAAGGAGAGGTCCTTGCCGGCGCTCCACCGCGACTGGGTGCCGGGCACCCGGTCCGGGTTCGCGACCGCCCACTCCTCCCAGGCGCCCCACGGGTGCTCGCCGAGCGGGCAGACGAGCGGCGCGAGCTCCTCGATGAGCTCGGCCCGCCGGGCGGCGGTGAACGAGGCGGAGACGCCGATGTGCTGGAGGGAGCCGTCCGCGTCGTACAGGCCCAGCAGCAGCGACCCGAGCAGCGGCTGCTCCGGCGTGGAGGTCTTGTGCTCGCGGTAGCCGGCGACCACGACGTCGGCCGTGCGCGCGTGCTTGATCTTGAACATCGTGCGGCCGTTCTCGGTGTACGGCGCGTCCAGCGGCTTCGCGATGACGCCGTCGAGCCCGGCACCCTCGAACTGCTCGAACCAGGCACGGGCCTCGTCGGGGTCGGTCGTCGTGCGGACGAGGTGGCAGCCGGTGAGGGCGGGTCCGTCGTCCGTCGCGTCGGCGGGCCCCGCGAGGTGGGCGAGCGCCCGCTCGAGGGCGGCGCGGCGCTCGGCGAAGGGGCGCTCGACGTAGGACTCGTCGCCGAGGGCGAGCAGGTCGAACGCCACGAAGCCCGCGGGCGTCGTCGCGGCGAGCATGCGCACGCGCGAGTCGGCGGGGTGGATGCGCTCCTGGAGCACCTCGAACTCGAGCCGGGGGAGACCGGCGCCGTCGGCGCCGGCGGGCGTCGCGACGTACAGCTCCCCGTCGAGGACGCACCGGTCCGGGAGCTGCGCGCGGGCCGCGGCGACCACGTCGGGGAAGTAGCGCGTCAGGGGCTTCGTGTTGCGCGACGTCAGCTCGACCTCGTCGCCGTCCTTGAAGACGAGGCACCGGAAGCCGTCCCACTTGGGCTCGAACGACAGGCCGCCGGGGTGCCGTGCCGGATCGGGGACACCGGCGACCGACTTCGCCAGCATCGGCCGCACGGGCGGCATCACCGGAAGGTCCACGGCACGACCCTATCCCCGTCGCCCGACCGCCCTATGCTGCGCGGATGGTCGCCACCGACAAGCAGGCCCCCACCACCGCCGAGCGCCTCCTCGACGCCCAGGTCGCGTGGGTGCTCGACGAGCTCACCGGCCCGGGCGCGGCGGAGCGCCTGCCCCGGTACGTCGACGACGTGCTCGCCGTCGCCGCCGTGGTGCGGGTCGAGGAGGTCGTCGAGGCCGACGAGGTCGCGACCGCGGTCCACGCGCTGACCGCCACCGCCCCCGGCAGCGCCTTCGTCAGCACGGTCGTCGAGGCGATCGCCGACGCCGTGCACGCGGGACCGTCCGGACCCGTGACCCTCGACGACCTGGTCGACCGCGAGCAGCTGGTGGCGCTCCTCGACGCCTTCCTGGCCCGCACCGACGAGCTCGAGGCGCTGCTGGACGACCTGACCCGCAGCCCCGAGGCGGCGGGCCTGGCGGCCACGTTCCTCACCCGGGTCGTGGCCGAGGTCGTGCAGGCCAACCGGGCCGTGGCGGAGAAGATCCCCGGCGTCGGGTCGCTCGTGTCGTTCGGCGCCAGCGCGGCCGGCAAGGTGATGGGCGCCGCGGACCGCCAGGTCGAGCAGCTGGTCGGCGGTACCGCCGGCAAGGGCGCCGTGATCGCCATGAGGCGGCTCAACGCCGTGCTCCTCGCCACGCTCCGCGACCCCGGCACGCGCGACGCGCTCGTGGGCGTCCTCGAGACCTACGCGGACCGTCCGCTGCCGCGGCCGACCGGCGACGCCGAGGAGGTACGCCGCGTCGCCGGCACCGTCCAGGACCTCGTCATCGGCGTGCTCGCCTCCGAGGCCGCGCGGGAGCTAACCGCCGGGGTCGTGCGGAGCCTCGTCGCGACGTACGGCCCCCACACGCTCGCCGAGGTGCTCGACGACCTCGGGGTGGGCCGCGACGAGATCGCCGCCGTCGTGACCACCGCCGGCCCGCGGCTGCTCGCCGTCGCCCGCGAGAACGGCGAGCTCGAGCGGATCGTGCGCGAGCGGCTCGCGCCGTTCTTCGCCTCCGACGATGCCGTCGCGATCCTGGGCTGAGGAAAGTGCGCGGGGCGCTGGCCCCGGAGAAGGAAAACGCGGACCGGACGGGGCCGGGGGCCGGGCGTGTCGGCCCCGGAGTCCGCGTTTTCCTTCCCCGCTCGGGGGCCTGGTCCGCGTTTTCTTTCCTGGTTCTTTCCCGGCACCGGCCCGTCGCGACGAGTGCCGCGCCGCGTCGGAGCGCGTGGCGACGAGGGGCTCCCCGGGTTGGAATCGAACCAACGAAAGACGGATTCAAAGTCCGCCCGCCCGTGCCAGCAGAGCAACCGGGGAACGCCCGCGCGCGGAGCGGGGCGAGGCACCACCTTAGGTGAAGCCCGCGTCGTCCGGTCGGTCTAGGGTGTCCCCCCATGAGCCAGGTGACCGTCATCGTCCTCGCCGCCGGTGGCGGCACCCGCATGCGGTCCAAGACGATGAAGGTGCTCCACCGGGTCGGGGGCCGCACGATGGTGGGCCACGTGCTCGCCGCCACGCGCGCCGTCGCCCCTGCCCGGGTGGTCGCCGTGGTCGGTCACCAGCGCGAGGCCGTGGGGGCCCACGTGCGCGAGCTGGAGCCCGACGCGGTGCTGGCGGTGCAGGAGTCGCAGGACGGCACGGGGCACGCGGCCCGGGTGGCGGTCGACGCGCTCGGGGGCAGCGTCGAGGGCACCGTCGTCGTGCTCACCGCCGACACCCCCCTGCTGCGCGGCGAGAGCCTGGCGGCGTTCGTCGCCGACCACGAGGCGGCCGAGCGGGCCGTCAGCATCCTGTCGGCCGAGATCGACGACCCGACGGGCTACGGCCGCATCGTGCGCGACGAGGAGGGCGACGTGGTCGCCATCGTCGAGCAGAAGGAGGCGGACCACGACCAGCGCGAGATCCGGGAGATCAACTCGGGGATCCTCGCCTTCGACGGTGCGTTCCTCGGCGAGGCCCTGGCGGCGATCGGCAACGACAACGCCAAGGGCGAGTACTACCTGACCGATGCCGTCGGGATCGCCCGCGACACGGGGCTGACGGTCGGGGCCTACTGCATCGACGACGAGACCCAGACCCGCGGCGCGAACGACCGGGCGCAGCTGGCCGAGCTGGGCCGACTGCTCAACCGCCGCATCCTCGACCACTGGATGACCGAGGTCGGCGTCACGATCATGGACCCGGACACCACGTGGATCGACAGCGACGTCGTGCTCGCTCCCGACGTGACGATCCTCCCGGGCACGCAGCTCCTGGGCGCCACCGTCGTCGCCGAGGACGCGGTCATCGGCCCCGACACCACGCTCGAGGACTGCGAGGTCGGCGCCGGAGCGCGCGTCGTGCGCACCCACGGCCAGCTGGCCGTCATCGGGGGCGGTGCGACCGTGGGGCCGTACTCGTACCTGCGGCCCGGCACCCGGCTGGGCGCTGCCGGCAAGATCGGCGCCTTCGTCGAGACCAAGAACGCCGTGATCGGCGACGGGGCGAAGGTGCCGCACCTGTCCTACGTCGGGGACGCCGAGATCGGCGAGGGCACCAACATCGGAGCGGGCACGATCGTCGCGAACTACGACGGGATCGCCAAGCACCGCACCGTCGTCGGCCGGCACGCCCGCACCGGGTCGAACAACACCTTCGTGGCGCCCGTCAGCATCGGCGACGGCGCGAGCACGGGTGCCGGCACCGTCGTCCGCACGGACGTCCCCGCCGGGGCCCTGGCGGTGTCCGCCGGCCCGCAGCGCGCCATCGAGGGCTGGGTGGCGCGGCGTCGCCCCGGTACGGCGCAGGCCGCTGCCGCGGCGGAGGCGCAGGGCGCGGCGTACCCGGGCGGAGCGGACGGGAGCCACGACGGGAGCCACGACGGGAGCCACGACGTCGACAACGAGCCCGCGGACGGCCAGCCCCCGCTCTCCTGAGGTGACCACGTGGTGAGCCGGAGCCGACCCTGAGTTGGCGCCGCCGGAGGGGTGCGGGAGAATCGCCGAGGCCGACGCAGGGAAGCCGGCCGTGGTGACGGCATCGAGCGGTAGGAGCGCATCCGGCGTGAGCGGAATGAAGCTGGTAGGCGAGAAGAACCTCATGGTCTTCAGCGGGCGGGCACACCCCCGGCTGGCCGAGGAGGTCGCCGAGCTCGTCGGCACGGGCCTGGTGCCCTCGTCGATGTACGACTTCGCCAACTCGGAGAAGTACGTGCGCTACGAGGAGTCGGTGCGCGGCTGCGACGCGTTCGTGCTGCAGAGCCACACGGCGCCGATCAACGAGTGGATCATGGAGCACCTGATCATGGTCGACGCGCTCAAGCGCGCCTCGGCCAAGCGGATCACGGTGGTCATGCCGTTCTACGGCTACAGCCGCCAGGACAAGAAGCACCGGGGCCGCGAGCCCATCTCCGCCCGTCTCGTGGCGGACCTCTTCAAGACGGCCGGCGCCGACCGGCTGATCTCGGTCGACCTCCACGCCGACCAGATCCAGGGCTACTTCGACGGTCCCGTCGACCACCTCATGGCGCTGCCGATCCTGGCGGACTACGTCCGCGACAAGTACGGCGCGGAGTCCGACCTCGCCGTCGTGTCGCCCGACGCGGGCCGCATCAAGGTCGCCGAGCGCTGGTCGGCCCGCCTCGGCGGCGTGCCCCTCGCGTTCATCCACAAGACGCGCCGGACGGACCGTCCCAACGAGAGCGTCGCGAACCGCGTCGTCGGCGAGGTCGAGGGCCGCACCTGCGTGCTGGTCGACGACATGATCGACACCGGCGGCACGATCGTGAAGGCCGCCGAGGCCCTCATGCAGGAGGGCGCGAAGGCCGTCATCATCGCCGCCACCCACGGCATCCTGTCCGACCCCGCGGCCGAGCGCCTGAAGAACAGCCCGGCCGTCGAGGTCATCCTGACGAACACGCTGCCGCTCGCGGAGGAGAAGAGCTTCGACAAGCTCACCGTGCTCTCCATCGCGCCGCTGCTGGCGCAGGCGATCCAGGCGGTCTTCGAGGACGGCTCCGTGACGTCGATGTTCGACGGTCACGCCTGAGCGCGGCGGACCCACCAGCACCACCCGACCCGGACCCCGGCCCGGACCTCGGTCCCTCCCACGAGGACCCTGGTCTAGACCGGGGTCCGGGTGGTTTGGACCACTGCCGAACTTCGGCGAAGGTACCCCCGTCGCCGCACCGCCGACCTAGGCTGCCGGGGACACCGTCACGTCCACGGCCCCGGGGGGAGCGCCGCCCGGGGCGGAGCCTCTCGGAGGTCGCCGCATGGCACCCACGCATCGCGCGCCGTCGCGCGGTCGTCTCGTCACCCCCGCCGTGCGTCGCACCGCCCTCCTCGGGTCGGTGGCCCTGCTGGCCGCCGGTCTCGTGTCGGCGCCCCCGACGGCCTCCGCCGACGAGCCCCGCAGCCTCCGGAGCGTCGACGTCACGCTCACCGGGGACGGCGGGGTCGCCAGCGTGTCGAACCGTCTCGTGACCGAGGGCGGCGACGGCGAGGTGTCGACCACCGACGAGGCCGTCGACCCGGCCGACGCCGACCTGCCGGTGCGGGTGCTGACCTCCTACCGGGCCGACGGCCGCTCGGGGACCGACCTGGCCGACCTCGCCGGGCACGACGGCCGGGTGACCATCGACGTCACGGTGCAGAACACGACGGTGCGTCCGGCGCAGGTCGCCTACTCCTCCGAGGGCCGGCAGTACGACGAGTTCGCCCTCGTCGGGAGCCCCCTCACGGTCGTCGGCGGCGTCGGGCTCGACGCGTCCACCCGCGTCGTCACCGCGGCCGCCGACGGCGACGACGTCACCAACGGGGTGCTCGGACGCGACGCCGACGGTGCACCGGTGGTGCAGTGGGCCGCGATGCTGGCTCCGCCGCGCCTCGCGACGACCGCGACCTTCCGGCTGGTGCTCGAGGCCGACGACTTCGCGCCGCCCACGTTCGACCTCAGCGTGCAGCCCGGCCTCGTCAGCGACCCCTCGGTCGACGCCCTCGTGCAGGCGGCGTTCGTGGACCGCGCCGGCAGCGCCCGCCGCCTCCAGCAGGACACGATCACGACGATCGACGCCGTCAACCAGGTGCTGACCGGCGCGAGCACGGTGCTCACCGACATCCGTGCCGACCTCGAGAGCACCGCGAGCGGCGTCGGCGCCGAGGCCGTCGGACAGCTGCAGGGTTCCCGCGGCGACATCCCGGACCAGATCGCGACCATCGTGACCGACCTCGGCACGAAGAGCGCGGAGATCGACCGCACCCTCGACGCCGCGGGTCGCTCCGGGGCTGCCGACCTCGACACGGCGCTCGGCGACCTCGGCGCGCTCGTCGGGCCGCCCGACGTCGCGCCGCGCGAGCTCATCTCGGTGCGCCCCGTGGCCGGCAGCTGCGCCGTCGACGCGTCGCTGGCCGCCGGCGGCGATGCGACGCTCCGCGACCTCTTCACCTCCGTCGGGGCGCTGCTCGCGACGTACGCCGACGCGTCGGGGGAGTGCGCGGCCGTGACGACCGAGGCGCTCACGGCCCTCGTCGGCACCCGGGCGGAGGCGGAGTCGCCGGCCACGAGCTGCCCGAGCCCGGCGCAGGTCGCGACCGGCACCCCGCGCTCCGTCACCTGCCAGCTCGCCGCCACCGGCCAGGCCCTCGAGGGCACCGCCGGCGAGCTCGCCACCCTCGCCACGGACCTCGCCGGCGAGGTGCGCCCCGCCGGCTTCGGTGACGTGGCGACCGAGCTGGGCGACGTGCAGGCCGCCGTCTCCTCGCTCAACGGGCTGCTCACCGCCCTCAGCACCGCCGGGGTCGCGACCGAGGTGGAGGAGCTGCGCACGCAGCTGAGCGCCGCCCTGGCCACGCTGCGGGGCGAGCTCGTGGACCTGCAGGCCCTCGTGGCCGACGGCGGCGCGCTGGCCGGCAGCGTCACGACGATCCAGCAGATCGCCGACGCCCAGCTGGACGGCACCGGGACCGGGCCGAGCGCCCTCGTGTCGCTGGGCGCGGGCATCGACGACCTGCTCGGGGTCGTCTGTGCCCCGTTGTGGGACGGCACCTGGACACCCGGCAGCGGCGTCGGCGGACTCCTCGACGAGCTGCTCGGCGGGGTCACCGGCCTCGACCTGTGTCCGTCCACGCCGGAGGGCACGTCGGTGCTCGAGACCCGGCTCGACGAGCTGACGGCCGCCTGGAGCGAGGTGCGCGACCTCGTCGACGTCGACGTCCCCGGTGCCCTGGCGGGCATCAACGAGCAGGTCGGGCTGCTCGCCGACGCGCTCGACGCGGTCGACGACGCCCTCGCCGCAGGGACGGACGGGACCGACGACGTCGTCGCCGCGGTGACGACGCTGCAGGCCGAGATCGACGCCGCCCGGACCGCCGGCGGGGGCCTCGGCGCCACGGCTCCGACGACGGACTGCGCCACGCTGCCCGAGCCCGGCACGTCGGCCGGCTCGACCGCGCTCGACCTGCTGGCCGCCGCGTGGGCGGCGCTCGACTGCCAGAACCTGGCGCTGACCCAGGACGTCGGGGACTACTTCGACACGGCCGACGACGCGCTCGCCGCGGTCGGCACCGACCTCGACGGCAACCGCCTCGACCTGGCGGACGCCCAGGAGTCCGTCGACGGCCTGCTGCAGGACTTCATCGCGCAGTACGCCGCGGGCCTGGAGACCGACGGAGACGCCGTCGAGGGCTGGGGGTCGGCGGTCGCCGGTGACCTCGAGGGACGCGCCGACCGACGCCTGACGGGTGCGGCGCAGCTGTTGCAGGGCCGGCTGGGGGCCGCGGGCGACGCGCTGGTCGCCGACATGGGGGCCACCGGGGTCGACCTCGGCGGCACCAGCACGACGCTCGTCGCCTCGCTCGACGAGGCACTGCGCCAGTTCGGCTCGGCCGCCTCCGGCCGCGGCATCCTCGGCGCCCTCGCGTCCAACGCGTCGTCGGCCGGCCAGTCGCAGCGCACGGTCTTCGAGGAGCTCGGCAGCACCACCGGGTTCGCCGCCGTGCGGCGCCTCGACCTGCGCGACGTCGCACGCCAGCAGCGGCAGTTCGAGCTGGGCGTCGACCGGCAGGAGGAGCTCAACACCGCCGGCGTCGACGTCGACGGCAGCGTCCTCACCGTCTACACCTTCCACGTGGTGCCGCAGTGAGGCCCGGGCTCGTGGGCCGACGTGCCGCGGCGGCGCTGGTCGCGACCCTCCTCGTGCTGCCCCTGGCCGCGTGCAGCGACGACGACGAGACGAACGACGACGACGCGGTCGAGGTGACCCCCGTGCCCCCGGCCCGGGTGGCGCTGGAGGCCGACGTGGACGGGCCGGTCCGCATCGGCGTCGTGGTGAGCTCGGTGGGGTCCGGGGCGGAGGGCACCGACGTGCTCGCGCTCGCGCAGGGCGCGATGGTGGCCCAGCGGCGCCTGGCGGACGGCGGGGTCGACGTCGAGGTCCTGGGCCGCGACGACCGCGGCACCGCCGAGGGTGCGGCCGCCGTCGTCGACGAGCTCGTCGACGCCGGGGTCAGCGGGATCGTGCTCGGCACGACCGGCCCCCACACGACCGCCGCGCTCGAGCGGGCCGCGGAGTCCGGGGTGCCGGTCGTCGCGCCGTACCTGACGGCGGCGGAGCTGCCCGACGGCACCTGGAGCACGGCTCCGTCGGCCACTGCGGTCGACGACGGCCTGGGTGCGGCGCTCGCGGCGGTGGCCGCGTCGCGGCCCTACGTGATCACCATCGGCGCCGCGGAGCAACCGCAGGTGACGGGCGCACGCGCCGGGACCTTCGGGGCCGACGGCGTCGGCGCCGCGGTCACCGCGGTCGCGGACGCCGTGGACGAGCGGGCGATCGACAGCGTCGTGCTCGCGGGCGCCGCCGCCGACCAGGCTCGGTTCGTCCAGGGCATCCAGACCGTGGCCGACGTGCCCGTCGTGCTGACCCCCGACGCGCTGAGCCCGGTCTTCGCCGACGTGCTCGCCGACAGCGGCGGCGTGCTCTCCGCCCCGTTCCTCACCGCCGGACCCGACGCCGGCGACGCCACGACGCTGGCCGAGGGGCCGGCGGGGGACAGCGCCGCGGCGTACTTCGCGGCGCTCCGCTCGTTGACCGCCGACGCCGACGCGGTGGACGTGCTCGGTCGCCCGTTCGACGTCAACGGCGCCGACGCCGACCTCGCCAGCCACGACGCGGTCGTCGCCCTCGTGCGCGCCGTGGAGTCCGCCGGCAGCGGCACGTCCACCGACGTCGCCGCCGCGCTGCCCGCGCTGACCCTCGACGCGGGCGACGGCCTCGCCGGTCCCGCCCTGTCGTTCGCCACGCAGCAGGCTCTCCCCGACGCCGCCGTGGTCGCCCTGACCTCCACGACCCAGGACCCGGGTGTCCGCAGCGTCGTCGCCACCGGCGCCCCCGAGACCCAGCACCTGTACTGGCTCGCCGTCCCCACGGGCGCGTGAGCCCGGTGGAGGAGGGGCGCCCGCGGGCCCTGGGCAGCCGCTACGAGCTGCGCGAGCGGCTCGGCGCCGGCGCCATGGGCGAGGTGTGGCGGGCCGTCGACCGCACCACCGGCCAGCACGTCGCCGCGAAGCTGTTGCGCGAGACCTACGTGTACGACGCGGACATCGTCGGTCGCTTCATCCAGGAGCGCTCGATCCTGCTCAACCTCGAGCACCCGCGGATCGTGCGGGTGCGCGACCTCGTCGTCGAGGGCACCGACCTGGCGATCGTCATGGACCTCGTCGAGGGACGCGACCTGCGGCGCCACCTCCGCGAGGTGGGCACGCTGTCCGCGCGGGAGGCCGTGCTCGTCACGTGCGCCGTGCTGGACGCGCTCGCCGCCGCCCACGCCGCGAACTTCCTCCACCGGGACATCAAGCCCGACAACGTGCTGCTGGAGGGTGGCGTGCCGGGTGACGGGAGCGGCGTGCGGCTCTCCGACTTCGGCATCGCGCGGCTCGCGCAGGAGTCGACGGTGCAGGCGACCGGGCTCATCGGCACCCCGGGGTACATGCCGCCGGAGCTGTTCCAGTACGGCCGGTTCAGCCCCGCCTCCGACGTGTACGCCGCGGGCGTGCTCCTCTACGAGCTGCTCGCCGGCCGCACGCCGTTCGCCGGGAAGGGCACCGTCCACACCATCGGCAACCGCCACGTGACGGTCGAGCCGCCCGCGCTCCCGGTGCACCCGCTGCTCTGGACCGTCCTGGCCATCACCCTCGCGAAGGACCCGGCCACCCGGTTGTCCGCTGCCGCGACCGCCCAGGCGCTGCGGGACCTCCCGGCCGACGCGCTCGACGCCCCGGCGCTGCCCGCCCAGTCGGAGCCGATGTCGTGGAACACCGCCCAGCGCACCGTCGTGCGTCACCACGTCGGCCCCGCGGTGGTGGACGACGGTCGCGGTGCGCCCGGTGAGGTCGCGGGTGAGGTCGCGGGTGAGGTCGCCGGCGGGGTCGCGGGCGGGGTCGGGGGCGGGGTCCCCACCGGGGGCACGGAGCTGCGGCCGGTGCTGCCCGGCCCGGTGCCGACGGCCGCGGGCCTGCCGCCCCAGCCCGAGCGGTCGGGGCAGCCGGAGCACCCGGAGCACCCGGAGCACCCGGCACAGCCGGGGCGATCGGCCGAGCGGGGGCCCCACCGGGCGCACGCCGCGGGGTCCCGCGTCCCGACCTGGGCACTCGGCGTCGTCGTGGCCGTCTCCCTCGCGGTCGTCGCGGCCCTGGTCCTGCAGATGGTGCGGGGCGACGGGGACGCCGATCCCGGGGCGGGCACGGAGGCCCGCGCCTCGCTGCCCGTGCAGCGGGTCCAGTCGCCCCCCGCGTCGTACCCCAGCGGTCTGACCACGAGCCGCGCCGCGGCGTACGACCCCGCGGCCCGCACCGTCGACGTCGAGCTGACGGTGACGCTCCCGACCCGTCCGGGGGAGTCGCGGGACGCGGTGACGCTGCTGACGTTCCTGCCGGCCGCGGCGTCCGGGGGCTGCCCGCGCTCGGGGGTCACCTGGGACCCCGGCGTGGTGGCGGACCTCGCGCCGACCGACGCCGGCGTGCAGCAGGCGTGCGCGTGGCGGGTCGAGGTACCGCTCAGCGGGTCCCAGACCCAGGTCGCGGCGGAGGTCGAGCTGGACCTCGGGGCCGAGGACGACGCGCTGCAGCGCTGGGAGGAGGAGGCACGGTCCGACCTCGACGCCGCCCTCGCCGACGCGTCGAACAACCGGCTGGCGTTCCCGTTGCAGCAGACCCGCGGGATCGAGCTGCGCGTCGACCGCGGTGCGGTCACGCAGGGCGAGTCCGTCGACGTGCTCGTCGACGTGGCGTTCGCGGGAGGCACGGAACCCGTCTACGACAGCGCGGCCACCGGGACGGCCGCGCTCACCGACGCCGTCCGCCAGCTCGGCGGCGGACCCCCGACCCTCCGGGCCTGCGCCGCCCTCGTGCCCCAGGCCTCGGGCGGGCTGCTCGCCGAGCAGCCGTCGGCCCGCTGCGAGGTGTCGGCCGTCCTCGGCGTCCTCGAGAGCGCCCCGGCCGTGGTGACGGTCAGCCGCTGAGGGGTACGGCGCCGGGGTACGGCGCGCCCGGGGGCCTGGGGCCGGAGCCACGCCCGGGAGAAGAAAACGCGGACCGGCTCCGGCTGGAACCGGAAAACGCGGACTGCCGGGGGCGCCCGGTCCGCGTTTTCCTTCGAGCGACCGCGGTGGACGTCGTCCGGCGGGTGGCTGCGTCGGGCGGTGCCGGGCTGGTCCTGGTACGACGCGGGCGGCCCCGCGCCGTACCGGGACGTCATGCGGTCCGGTGCCCCTGGCCACCGCCGCGCATGACGTCGGACGGGTGGACGCGGGGTCGGTGCCGGAACTGTGCGCGTGGTGGTGCTCGGGTCGCGCTGGGGCTGTCCCAGCCGCACATCTTCGGTCGCCAGCGCCCCCGCGCCCCCGCGCCCCCGCGCCCCCCCGCGCCCCCGCGCCCCCAGCGCCCCCGCGCAGCCACGCCCCGCACGGGGTGTTTTGGTCCCTCGGGCGCGGCGTCGCTACACTCCTGCGGTTGCCTCGGCGAGGGAACCTCCGGGTTCCGTGATCGACAGGGCCGGCCGGACCTCTGGTTCGCCGCGCTGTGCTGCCGTGGCGCGACCGACCTGGCACCTCGCGGTGCCGCAGACGAAGTCCGACGAGGAGTCCTGAGCATGTCCAGCGAGAAGATCGCCGCCGAGGTCCGCAGCGAGTTCGGCAAGGGCGCCGCGCGCCGCATCCGCCGTGAGAACAAGATCCCGGCCGTGGTGTACGGCAACGGGATCGACCCGATCCACGTGACCCTCCCGGGCCACCAGACGATGCTCGCCCTCAAGCACGGTGGCGCCAACGCCCTGCTCGAGCTCGACGTCGACGGCGCCGTGCAGCTCGCCCTCACCAAGCACATCCAGGTGGACCCGCTGCGCCGCGTCATCGAGCACGTCGACTTCGTCGCCGTGAAGCGTGGCGAGAAGGTCACGGTCGACGTGCCCGTCACGGTCGTCGGCGACGCCGCGCCCGAGACGCTGGTCGTCACGGAGAACGCCACCGTCCAGCTCGAGGCCGAGGCGACCCACATCCCCGAGGCCCTCGAGGTCTCCGTCGAGGGTGCCGAGGCCGGCACGCAGATCACCGCCGGTGACCTCGAGATCCCGTCCGGCTCGACGCTCGTCACCGAGGCCGACGTGCTCGTCGTCAACGTGACCGCCGCGCAGACCGCCGAGGAGGTCGAGGCGGAGCTGGCCGAGGCCGAGGCCGAGGTCGGCATCGAGCGCGACGAGCCCGAGGACGAGGCCGGCGCCGAGGCCTCCTCCGATGACGAGGCCTCCTCCGACGACGAGTGACCTCCCGCCGGCCCGCCGCGGGCCGGCACACGCACGACACGAGAGGCCGGGGCTGCCCATGTCCGACACGACCACCGAGGTGTGGCTGGTCGTCGGGCTGGGCAACCCCGGCCCTTCGTACGCCCAGAACCGGCACAACGTGGGATACCTCGTCGTCGACGAGCTCGCCCAGCGCTGGGGCAGCCGGTTCCGGGCCCACAAGACGGGTCGCGCCGACGTCGTCGAGGGACGCGTCGGCGCCCCGGGCACGCCGGGACCCCGGGTGGTCCTGGCGAAGCCGCGCTCCTACATGAACGAGGTCGGCGGGCCGGTCAAGGCGCTCGCCACCTTCTACAAGATCGCCCCGGCGCGCATCGTCGCGGTGCACGACGAGCTCGACATCGCCTTCGGCACGCTGCGCCTCAAGCTCGGTGGGGGCGACAACGGGCACAACGGCCTGAAGTCGATGCGGTCGTCGCTCGGGACGGGCGACTTCCACCGGGTACGGGCCGGGATCGGCCGCCCGCCCGGACGCCAGGAGGTCGCGGACTTCGTGCTGGCGGACTACTCGCGCACGGAGCAGAAGGAGCTGCCGTTCCAGGTGGGCGACGCCGCCGACGCCGTGGAGTGCCTGGTGACGGAGGGGCTCGAGCAGGCCCAGCAGCGCTTCAACCGCTGAGTATCGTGGAACGGACGTGATCCGCGCCGCACCGGCGTGACGCGTCGACGAAACACTCGTTCAATGGACAAGCCGTTACCCAATCAGGGACGGCTGGCTCGCATCTCGGCGTGTGCTGGGCACCGCAGTCCTATCCGGGACGCGGTGCTCCAGCTCCCACGGAGCCGACGGACGGCGGAGAACCCCGCCGCAGGCGCGAGGACGGGCAGGACCATCGTGAGACAGAGCAAGACGACGCCGTGCCGCGTCACGGACTGGGTGGACCTCGTCGAGCGCACCCTGCGCGGCGCGCTGGGGGTCGACCACGTCACGGTGCTGACGCGATCCGGGTCGCCCCGGCTGCTCGCCGACACCCACCCCACGGCCTACCCCGACGTGCACCCCGACGCCTCGCCGCGCGGGTCGGACACCGGCGACCTGCTCGTGCTCCGGCACGTCGACCCGTCCGGATACCCCGTCGAGCTCGTCCTGCGCCGGGACGGACGCGACTTCACCGCTCTCGAGAGGCGCCTCGCCGTGGGCATCCTGGAGGCCCTCGAGCGTGCGGCCCGGGAGGAGGTGCAGCCCGCTCCGGAGCCGCTGGCCCAGGGCAACGTGGTCGACGCCCTCGAGCGCTGCCTCCACGACCTCGACGACATGGTCGCGGCTCCGCTCGTCGATCGGCTGAGCATGGTGGGCAACCGGTTCGCCTCGCGGCTCGACGCCGCGGGCTGGTGGATCGGCCGGCGGAGCGGCGAGTGGGCGATGACCACGATGGCCAGCGGCGTACGCCGGGGCGAGCGCGCCGGGAGCATGCCGAGCTGGCTGCGGCGCGCCCGCAGCGCGCACGAGATCACCTGGCACTCCCCGCTGACGTCGGCGGCGCTCGAGGGTGGGTCCGTCGTCGCCTGGCGGGGCGACGGGTCCGAGGTCGCCCAGATCCTCGAGTCGTGGGGTGACCTCGTGACGCTGGTCGCCGCCGGTGGCTACGACCTCGACGCACGGCAGTGGCTGCTCACCCTGGTGGGGGACGCGACGTCGCCCGACCTCCGCCAGGGCCAGGCGGCGCTCTCGGCTGCCGTGCAGGTCGCACTGGGCTTCCCGCGCGCCCCGCGCCACGCCTGACGCGAGGCACCGACGGTCCGGGCCGTCAGGCGTACTCCAGCACCGATCGCAGGACGAGCCGCACGTGGCGCTCGAAAGCGTCCTCGGGATCGTCGAGGATGCTCGGGACGTGCCCGAAGAGCTCGAGGCAGACGAAGCCGTGCACGGCGGCCCACACCGAGATCAGGTAGACGATCGTCGCGGGCTCGACGCCCTCGGGCGCGAGCCCTGCGGCCAGCTCGAGCACGTCGGCCCGCACGGTCGGCACCACGTCGGTGTGGGCGGGGATCCGCACGCGCTCGGCCCGCAGCTCCTCGAGGAGGATCTGCAGCGGCACGCTGTAGAAGGCGACGGTGTCGAGGCGCAGGGTGTCCGCGCGCTGGCCGTCGCGGAAGACGAGCGCGAACTCGGCCTGGTGGTCGAGACACCAGCGGCGGTACGCCGAGGCCAGCGCGACCGCCCGCGAGAAGGCGCTCGCGTGGGTGTCGGCCTCGTCAGCGGTCCGGAGGGCCGCTCCGGCCGACTCCAGCGCGTCACGGGCCAGTGCCTCGATGAGGTCCTGGCGGGACTCGAAGTAGCGGTAGATCGCGGACGGCGTCATGCCGATCTCCCGCGCCACGGCGCGTAGCGACAGGTCGCCGCCGCCCGGGGGTGGCAGGAGCAGCTCGCGGGCCGCGGCCTTGATCTCCTCGATCGTCGCGATGCGCAAGCGGTCCCGGCGTGACAGTCCGGCGGCACCGCCGTCAGGGACCGCCGAGGAATCGGACATCACCTCACCGGGCGAGTGGTCCGTGCTCGTGTCCATCCCTTCCATCCTACGCGGCGCGGCTCGTCCGGCGCAGCGCGCCGAGCCGGGAAGAGCGACACCGGAAAAGTAAAAGAAACAGCCGTCACGTTTGAGCCCCCTGTTCGTTTGGGAGAACAGTGTTCACTCGACCGGTCTAGTCCAGTGACCGGACCCTCTGCGGAAGGAGCCGCCGTGCCGCGCGCACTCGCACCGTCGCCGAACGACGCGGCGTCGCGCCCGCTGCCAGGACCGACAGCCGCGCGTGGCGCGGCGTCGCCGTCCGGTGCCGTCGCGACCCGGCGACGGGTCGCGCTGCCGCGGTGCGCGGAGGTGTCGGCGATCGTCGGGGGACTGGTCGTGTCCCTCGCGGTCACGGGCGACGTGCTGGCGGTCGCCCTCCTGGGTGTCGCGTGGCCGCTGGCCCGCGCCGTCGTCGGTGTCACCCGCCCGCACCCCGCGCTCTCGAGCACGGACCTCGGTGCCGTCGCGACCTCCGGGTTGGTGGCGCTGGGGGTGCTGGTGCTCGCCGACGCCGCCCTGCCGGACACGCTGTCCGGTGAGCGGACCGCCGCGCTCGTCGGTCTCGTCGGCCTCGTGGTCGTCGCCCGCTGCGTCGCGGGCGTCCTCCGCGGGCGCCCACGCGCCCTGGTGCTGGTGGACCCGGACGACCTGGACGCGATGACGGCGACGGAGCGCGACGTGCGGGTCGTGGGCAGGCTCCCGGTCGAGCGTCGCACGGGCCGGGTGACGGGCAGCGCCGCCCGCTTCGCCGAGGCCCCGCTCGCCCGGGAGGTCGCGGAGAAGCACGCCGACATCGTGCTCGTCGACCCCGGCCTCGGCCTCGGTGCCGAGGGTCTGCGACGGCTCACCTGGGAGCTCCAGCCCACGGGTGTCCCGCTGGGCTTCCCGGCGCCGCCCGTGGCGCCGCACCGCATGGGCGTCGGCCGTCTGGCGGGTCGCGCGATCGTGTCCGTGGCGCCGCCCCAGGCGTCGCGGGCGCGGGCCGTCGCCAAGGGGGTGCTCGACCGTGTCGTCGGCTCGGTCGCGCTCGTGCTGGTGGCCCCGGTGCTGCTCGTCCTGGCTCTCGCCGTCCGTGCCGACAGCCCCGGTCCCGCGTTCTTCCGCCAGGTCCGCGTCGGGCGCGACGGTGTGCCCTTCGTCATGGTGAAGCTCCGCACGATGAGCGTCGACGCCGAGGTCGTCCGTGCGGACGTCGTGCACCTCAACGACTCCGACGCCGTGCTCTTCAAGATCCGCGCCGACCCGCGCGTCACCCGGGTGGGGCGCGTCCTGCGCCGTACGTCGCTGGACGAGCTCCCGCAGCTCTGGAACGTCGTGCGGGGGGAGATGTCCCTCGTCGGCCCGCGCCCGGCGCTGCCGGAGGAGGTCGCGGCGTACGACGCCACGGAGCGGCGGCGGCTGCGGGTGAAGCCGGGCCTCACCGGCCTGTGGCAGGTGAGCGGCCGTTCCGACCTGTCGTGGGCGACCAGCGTCGACCTCGACCTGACCTACACCGACAACCACACCATCGCGGGTGACCTCGTCATCTGCGCGCGCACCGTCTCCGCGGTGCTGCGCGGGAAGGGAGCGTACTGATGTCCGAACTCCTCGCCGAGGCCGCGCGAGCGCGGCCCGAGGACGGCCCGCGGGGCACGGCCCTGCTGGTCAGCACGCAGGGCGGCCACCTCGCGCAGCTCCTCGCCCTCCGGCCGTGGTGGGAGATCCGCGACCGCGTGTGGGTCTGCCCCGACACGCCGGACGTGCGCGACCGCCTGGCCGACGAGCGCGTCGTGACGTCGCACTCGCCGACCACGCGCAACGTCCCCAACCTGCTGCGCAACCTGCTGCTCGCGTGGCGGGTGCTGCGGCGCGAGCGGCCCGCCGTGGTCGTCAGCGCGGGGGCGGGCGTGGCCGTGCCGTTCTTCGTGCTCGCCTGGCTGCTCCGGATCCCGACGGTGTTCGTGGAGGTCTACGATCGGGTGGACTCGCCGACCATGACGGGGCGGCTCGTCGGCCCGTTCACGACGCGCCGCGTCGTGCAGTGGGACACGCAGCTCGACGTCTACCCGGACGCCGTCGTCGTGGGACCGCTGCTGTGAGCGCGCCGCTCGTCGTCGCGATGGTGGGCACGGACCACCACCCCTTCGACCGTCTCGTCGGCTGGCTCGACCGGCTGGCCGCCTCCCTGGGCCCGCGGGCGGAGATCGTGGTGCAGCACGGCCACAGCGTCCGGCCGCAGGTCGCGAGCGGCGTGGAGTTCGTCGACCAGGAGCAGCTGACCGACCTGCTCGACCGCGCCGCCGTCGTCGTGTGCCACGGCGGCCCCGGAACGATCATGGACGCACGCCGGGCCGGGCACGTCCCGGTGTGCGTGCCCCGCGACCCCTCGCGCGGCGAGCACGTCGACGCCCACCAGGAGCGGTTCGCCGCCGTCGTCGAGGACGCCGGCGTCGTGCGGCTGGCCACCGACTTCCCGGCGCTGGCCGACCAGGTCGCCGCCACGCTGCGCGCGCGTGGCCCGCAGGCGGACGTGACCGAGATCGAGGCCGCCGCCGAGGAGTCCGCAGCCCGTTTCGCCCGCCAGATCGATCCCGTGGTCGGCCGACCGGTCCGCCGCGTGCGCTCGGTCCGTCGTGCCCTGCTGTCGCGGGTCGCCCGATGACGCGGCCCGGCTTCCTCGGACGCGCGGTCGGCGCGCTCCGTCTCGACCTCGCCATCGCGCTGCGCCACGTGCTGCTCGACCTGCTGGCCGGCTCGGCGCTGGTGCCGCGGCCGCTGCGCTGGGCGGTCTACCGCGCGGCGGGTCTCGACGTGCGCACCGCGAACGTGTTCAGCGGCGTCCGCATCACCGGTCGCGGGCTGCGCATCGGGCGCCGCACCTTCGTCAACCACGACTGCTACCTCGACGTCGCCCGCGGTCGCGTCGAGATCGGCGAGGACTGCCACCTCGGCCCCGGCGTCATGGTGCTGACCGCGACCCACGGCCGGGACGAGGGCGGTCGTGCGGCGAAGGTGGCGGACTACCTGACGACCCGGATCGAGGACGAGGTCTGGTTGGGCGCACGCGTCACCGTGCTGCCGGGCGCCGTCGTCGAGCGCGGGGCCGTCGTCGCGGCCGGCGCGGTCGTGCGGGGGCGCCTCGCCTCCGGCGGCACCTACGCGGGCGTCCCCGCCCGCCCGGTGGACGGCCCGACGTCCTCGTCGGCCCCGGCCGCCGCCTCCACCGGGGGGACGGTCCGCTCGTGAACGACGTCGCCGAGCTGCGCCGCGCCCTGCGCCCGGTCGCTGCGCTCTTCCTGCTCTACCCGCTGTGGTGGGCGCTGGGGGTGCAGGTGCCGGCGTGGGCGTTGGTCGCGCTGCCCGTCGGGATGTGGCTGCTGCTCAACCGGCGCGTGCTCGTGCTGCCGCCCGGGTACGTCGCGCTGCTGCTCTTCCTCGGCTGGGTCGGCGTCTCGGCGGTCATGCTGTCGGGTCCGCGCTACCTCGCGGCGTACGGGTTCCGGCTCGTGCTCTACACGGCCGTGGTCGTCATCGCCGTCGCGGTGTGGAACGCGCTGGACCGTGGGATGCCCGGCCGCACGGTGGTGCGGTGGGTGGTCGCCCTGTGGGGCGCTGCCGTGCTGCTCGCCTACCCGGGGATCCTCGTCAACAACCTGGAGTTCACCAGCCCGTTCGAGGCCGGCCTGCGCCTCGTCGGCTTCGTCGACCCGTTCGTGACGGCGCTGACCCACCCGGAGTTCTCGGAGTACGACGGCCTCTACGGCTCGCCGCGTCCGAGCCCCCTGTTCGCCTACACCAACGACTGGGGTGCGGCGGTCGGCATCGGCTTCCCCGTCGCGGTCCACGCCCTCGTCACGGCCCGCGGCCGCGCCGAGCGGCTCCTGCTGGCCGGTCTCGTGCTGGCGTCGGTGCCGCCGATCCTGGTCTCCCTGAACCGTGGCTGCTGGATCACGATCGGCGTGGCGGTGGGCTACGTGGTCGTGCGCCGCGCGGCCGCCGGCGACTTCCGGGCGCTGGCCGCGGTCGTCGTCGGCGTCGTCGGCATCGTCGGCTCCGTGCTCGCCGTCGAGCCCGTGCGCCGCGTCATCACGGCCCGCTTCGAGTACGGCAACACGAGCACCCGCGCGACCCTGTACGAGGCGTCGTGGTCGCTGGCCCTCCGCTCGCCGCTCTTCGGCTGGGGGGCGCCGCAGTCGTCGGCGGGACTGGCCGACAGCAACGACGTCTCCATCGGCACCCACGGCCAGCTCTGGACCATCCTGGTCTCGCAGGGGATCGCCGGTCTCGCCCTCTTCGTCGGCGCCGTGCTGCTCGTGTGGTGGCACGCCCGCCCGCTCTCCGGCCGCGATGCCGACGTGTGGCTCCACGCCACCGGCGCCGCCCTGCTCGTGCAGATCGCCTTCTACGAGGTGCTGCCCGTCCCGCTGGCCGTCACCCTCCTCGCTCTCGCCGTCGTCGGCGTGCACCGGCGTCGCGCTCTCGACCACTCGCACACCAGAAAGGTGATCACCCATGCATGACGACACCGAGCTCGCCTCGGAGACACGACCCGGCTCCGAGCTGCGTCGTCCGCCGAGCCTGGCCGGCGCCGTCCGCAGGCGCTGGATCCACGTGGTCGTCGGCCTCGTCGTCGGCCTGCTCCTCGGCACCGCCGTGGCGGCGACGTCCGCACCGGAGTACCACGCGCAGGCCACCGTCCGGGTGGGTGGCGGCCTCGTGGCCGTGGGCGACTTCTCGACCACCACCCTGTGGGCGGACGACCAGGTCGCGCTGACCCGCACGGACCCGGTCCGGCGCGCCATCGCCGAGCGCATCGGCGACGGCGTGGACCTCGACGACGTGGCGGACCGCCTGTCCGTCACGGTCGAGGAGAGCAGCAACTACCTCGTCTTCAGCTGGACCGACGACTCCGCCGACCGTGCCGAGTCGCGGGCCGAGGCCGCGGCCGAGGTCTACCTGGACGAGGCGGAGCAGCAGGCCGTCACCCGGTGGCGGGCCCACGACGCGCGCCTCGCCGGTCTCCAGGACGAGACCGACCCCGAGGGCAACCGCGGCCGCCAGCTCGTCCTCGAGCGGATGCAGCTGGAGGAGACGGTCGTCGACCCCGGGAGCGTGGCGAGCGAGGCCGCCGGCACGGCGGAGCGCGCGTCGCTGCCGGCTGCGGCCCACGTGGTCGCCGGCGGGCTCGGCGGTCTCCTCGTGGGCGTCGCCTCGGCGTACCTCGCCCAGGTGCGCAGCCCGCGTCGCCCCACCCCCGCCGTGGCACCCGCGGCGGCCGCCGTCGCGGCGGCCCCGCCGCGGCCGGTCAAGCCGACGCCCGACGCGCCCCGCAACCGTCACGACCGTCCGCGGGACGACCGCGACCCCGCTGCGGCCCCGCGGCGCCCGACCGGCGGCCTCGCGACGTTCTTCCGCGAGCGGGGCGGCAACGGCAGCGAGCCGCTCGACGACACGGGTCTGCCCGTGCTCGCCGAGGTCCGCGACGGCCGCGCCGACGGCAGCGACGTCACCGCCGTCGGGGTCGCCATCGCACCCTGGCTGCTCGAGCGCGAGGCGGAGGACCCGGGCGAGGAGTTCCGCCTCGGTGTCTACGTCACGCCCGACCTCCCGGAGGACTCGGCCGAGATCGTCCGTCGCGGGCTGCGCGTCGTGGGGGCCGAGAACCGGCTCCAGGTCGAGGCCGTCGACCTCGGTCGCTCCACGTGGCGGGTCGACTTCGAGGCCTGCGACGCCGTCGTGGTGCTCGTCGGCTCCACGAGCTGGTCGAACGACGCCCTCCGGGTGGCGCGTCTCCACCTGGCCGCGGTCGACGTCGAGGTGCTCGGACTGGTGCGGGTGGCGTCCGATGCCTGAGGCCACGACGCCCCGCGTGCGCGCGGAGCACAGCCTGCCGCCGGTCTCCGTCGCCATCGCGACGCGGGGTCGCACGACGACCCTCCGTCGCGCGGTCGGCGCGATCTGGGCGCAGACCTATCGCGGGCGCATCGACGTCGTCGTCGTCATCGACGACACGCGCGCGCCGGCGGACCTCGACCTGCCCGCGCCGCTCGACCCCTCCCGCCAGTCCCTGCAGGTCGTCGTCAACGACCGACGTCAGGGCGTGGCCGGGGCACGGAACACGGCGCTCGCGCTCGCTGCGCACGACCTGCTGGCGACCTGCGACGACGACGACGTCTGGCTGCCGGGGCGCCTCGACTGCCAGGTGCGGGCGCTGCAGGCCGACCCGGCGCTGCTCGTCGTCGGGGGCAGCGTGCGCATCGTCCGCGGCGACGTCCACACGGTGCGTCGCGCGCCCCGCCACCGGGTCCACCTCCAGGACCTGCTCGACTCCCGCGTCATGGAGCTGCACCCCTCCGCGCTGCTCTACCGCACGCGGCCGCTCCGGGTCGTCGGCGGCTGGAACGAGGACATCCCGGGCGGCTACGCCGAGGACTACGAGCTGCTCCTCCGGCTCGCGCGGTGCGGCTCCCTGGGGCTCGTGGACGACGTCGTCGCCGACGTGCACTGGAACGGGGGGTCCCACTTCTTCAGCCGGTGGCGCACGGTGTCCGCCGCGCTCTCCACCCTGCTGGGGGCCTTCCCCGAGTTCGCCGCGTCTCCCCGGGGCCGCGCGCGGATCAGCGGGCAGATCGCGTTCGCGCACGCTGCGGCGGGGGAGCGCTCGGAGGCGCGCACCTGGATGCGGCGCGCCTGGAGCGACAACCGTCGGGAGCCGCGTCTCGCGCTCACGGCGCTGGTGCTGGCCGGCGTCGGTCCGGACCGCATCCAGGACGTCCTCCACGCACGGGGACGGGGCATCTGAGCCGATGTCCGTCCCGTCCGTCCTCTCCGGTGCCGAGCCGGTCGCGCCCGTCGCGGCCGGCGGTCGGCGCGACCTCGCGCGCAGCGGCGCGGTCTCCCTCGTGGGTGCCGTGTTCGCCGCCGCGGGCGGCTTCGCGCTGACGGTGCTGGTGGGGCGGTTGTTCGGTGCCCACGTCGCGGGCCTCTACTACCAGGCCGTCGCCGTCTTCATGATCCTCAACGGCGTCGCGCTCGCGGGCAGCGACACCGGCATCGTCCGATCGGTCTCCGGACACCGGGCGGTCGGGCGTCACGCCCGCGCCTTCGCGGCGATGCGGTGGACCCTGACCCCGGTGCTCCTGTGGAGCCTGGTCGTCGCCCTCGCGCTGGGGGTCTCGGTCGAGCACGTCGTGGCCACGTTCCCGACCGACGACCGACCGGCGGTGGCGGCGTTCCTCTGGGTGCTCGTCGGGACGCTCGTGGTCTCCGCCGTCGGGCAGGCGTCGCTGAACGGCACCCGGGCGCTCGGCTCCGTCCTGCCCTTCGTGTGGCTCTACCAGGTGGCACTGCCGGTCACCCGTCTGCTGGGGGTCGCCCTCCTGTGGCTGCTCGACGCCCCGGTCGAGTGGCTCCTGCTCAGCTACGCGCTGCCCCTCGTGCTCCTCGACGTCGTCGCGACGACGCTCCTGGTGCGGGGGTTGGCGAGGGCGCGCCGTACGGCGGGGGAGCCGGCCCCGGCGGACGCTGAGGTGCCGGTGCGGGCCGAGCTCCGCGAGCTCTGGGGCTTCAACCTCCCGCGGGGCGTCGCGTCGTGCCTCGAGCTGGCCATCGTGTGGGCCGACGTGATCATCGTGGGCGTGCTGCTCGGGCCGGCCGCTGCGGGCGCGTGGGCGGCCGCGAGCCGGTTCGTCACCACCGGCACGATGGCGATGGAGGCCCTCCGCCTGCAGAGCGCGCCGGCCATGGCGGCGGCGTGGGCGCGGGGCGACCGGCGGGGGTACGACGAGGTCTACCGCGTCACGGCGGTCTGGCTGGTGCTCGTCTCGTGGCCGTTGTTCCTCGGCCTCGCGACGTGGTCGCCGCTCGTGCTCGGCCTCGTCGGTCCGGAGTTCGCGGAGGCGGCCCCGGCCCTGACCGTGATGGCGCTGGGCATGCTGGCCTACGTCGCGATGGGGAACGTGAACGCGGCCCTCCTCATGGCCGGCCGGAGCGGCATCACCGCCGGCAACACCGCGGTGGCGCTCGCGCTCAACATCACGCTCAACCTGGCGCTCGTGCCGTGGCTCGGGCTCACGGGCGCTGCCGTCGCCTGGGCCAGCTGCCTGACCCTCGACTCCGTGCTCTGCCTCGTCCGGGGGCGCCGCCTGGGGCTGCGCCTGCCCGTGCGCCAGGTCGCGCTCGCCGGCGCGGCAGCGCTGGTGGCCTTCGGCCTGCCCGGGCTCGCGGTGCACCTCCTGGCCGCGCCCACCGTGCCGGCGCTGGTGCTCCACGTGGTGGCCGGGCTCACCGGCTACGGCGTGCTGCTGCACCTCCTGCGCCGCCCCCTCGACCTGCCCGACGTCCGTTCCCTGATCCGCCGACCCCGTCCGAACCGGAGAAACCGATGAGCAGTCTCGACGACACTCGACTCGTCCGCCGTGCGAAGGACCTGGTGCCCGAGCCGGCGAAGGCCGGCGTGGCGGGCCTCGTGCGTCTCGCCGGCCAGGCGACCGCACCCCTGCGTCCCGGGGCGGACCTGCTCGTGGTGGGCGCGAAGCGCAGCGGCACCACGTTCCTGTGGTCCTCGCTGCTGGCGCACCCCCAGGTGCTCCCGCTCGTGCCCGCGGCGCAGCACATCAAGAGCCCGCACTGGTTCACGCGGTACTCGGGCCGACCGGAGAGCTGGTACCGCGGACACTTCCCCACGCAGCAGACCCGGCGTCGGCATGCCGCCCGCGCCGGCGCGGCGTTCACCGTGGAGGCCGACCCGCTGCTGCTCCACGACCCGCGGGCCGCGGGCCGCGCGCGGGCCGTGCTGCCCGGTGCGCGCGTCGTCGTGCTGCTGCGCGACCCCGTCGCCCGGGCGCACTCGCACTACCGCGAGCGGGTCAAGGCCGGGGTCGAGGGGCTCACCTTCGCGGAGGCCCTGGCGGCCGAGCCGGGGCGCACGGCCGGTGAGCTGGACCGCCTGCGCGAGCGTCCGGCGTACTACGCCCGGGCCTGGGACTGGTACGCCTACCGCGCGCGCGGCGAGTACGCAGGCCCCGTCGCGGCCTGGATGGCGGCGTACGGCGAGGGCCGCGTGCTCGTGCTGCGCAGCGAGGACCTCTACGCCGACCCGACGGGCACGCTCCGCCGGGTCACCGACTTCGCCGGGATGGACCCGGTGGCGGCCGGACCCTCGTCGACCAGGCGCAACCGTGCGCCCGGGGTCGACCTCGACGACGCGGTCGCCGAGGAGCTGAGGGCTCACTACGAGCCGCACAACAAGGACCTGGCGCGACTGCTGGGGACGGAGATCTGGTGGTGAGCACGATGACGAGACGGATGACGACACGGATGACGACACGCGGGTGGGCCGCCCTGGCTGCGCTGTGCGTGGCGCTGGGCCTGCAGCTGGTGACGCCGCCCGCGCAGGCGCTGGTGTCGACGACGCCCGCGGCGATGGAGCAGACGAACGGGCCCGTCTGGGCCTCCGAGATGGCGGCCGGGCGGATCTACGTGGGCGGTGCGTTCACCTCGACGCGACCCTCGGGCGCGGCGGCGGGCACGAACGAGTCCGGGCAGGCGCACCTGGTGGCGATCGACGCCGCGACGGGCAAGCGCATCACCGGCTTCGCGCCCGTGCTGCGCAACTCGTGGGACGGATCGCCGGGCACGGTGCACGCCATGGCGCTGTCGCCGGACAAGGCGACGCTGTACGTGGGCGGCGACTTCAACGAGGTGAACGGTCAGAAGGCCGAGCACCTCGCTGCGTTCGACACCGCGACCGGGCGCTTCCTCGGCCAGGTGGGCTGGAACGGCGTCAACGGCAGCGTGCGGGCGCTCGAGGTCTCGCCCGACGGCGCGACCCTCTACGTCGGCGGCATCTTCAGCGTCGCCAACTGGAGCTCCCGCGACCGGCTGGCCGCGTTCGACCTGGCCGGCGGCGGCCTGACGTCCTGGCAGCCGAAGATGAGCGTCGCGGTGCCCGGTGAGGGCCTGCGCCCCACGGCCCTCGCCGTCTCGGGTGACGGCGCCAAGGTCTTCGTCGGCGGCACGTTCCAGCAGATGAACGGCGTCGCCTACCAGGGCGTCGCCGCCGTCAACGGCACCACCGGCGCCAACGCCAGCGGCTTCGGTCGCAGCTACCTGCTGGCTCCGACGAACTGGGCGACGACGCTCGAGGTGGCGGACGGGGTGCTCTACATGGGCGGCCGCGACGACCGCTCCGGGTCGTCGGCGCGCAAGGAGGGCGTGCAGGCCATCACGGTCTCCAACGGCCAGGTGAGGTGGTTCGCGCGCTGCTACGGCGACACCTTCGACGTGCTCGTCCAGGGCAGTGACGTGTACGTCGCGTCCCACGCCCACGACTGCAGCGCCGCCGGCGGGTTCGGCGAGACCAGCCCGACCCGCTACGTCGCCATGCACGTGCTGGACCGGAGCACGGGCCGGGTGCGCAGCGGGTTCCAGGTGACCACGAGCGGCACGACGTCCAACCAGGACTCCCTGCTGCTGTCCCGCACGCTCGCCAGCGACGGGTCGCAGGTCGTCATGGGCGGCGGGTTCGACTGGGTGCAGAACCAGCGCCAGGCCAACCTGGCGCGGTTCACGGCGCGCTGAGGGCGGTGGCGCTCGTCATGCACGTCGCGCCGGGAGAGGTCGAGGGCCGGGGGCACGCCCCCGACCCGGACCCCGCCTGGGCGCGCACGGCTGCGGTCGTGTGGCCGTCGGTCGACGAGCCGGGACGCACGGCGGCCCGTCCCGCGGCGCGGCGGCGTCGGGGCGACGTCCCGCGCGAGCGGTACCGGCTCGTGCGCTTCGAGGGGAGGGTGCGCTTCGCGGTGGACGCCGGGCTGGGCCGCCGCGCGCGCCGGGCGGTGCTGCGCTACGGCAACGACCTGCGCGCGCCGTCCCGTCGCTGGGCCCGGCGGCTCGTCGGTTCCTGGTTCCTCCTCGGCGCGGGCGACCGGGTGGGGGACCTCGTGGCGGTGCCCGGGGACGACGACGCGCTGGGTCTGCGCACGGCAGCCGCGGCCGCGCTGGGCTGCGACGAGGGCACGGTGCACCTCAGCTTCGCGGTGATCGACCGGGAGGGCAGTGCCCGTCCCACGGTGCTCGTCTCCGACGGGCGCGGGCGGCCACGGCTGTTCCTCAAGGTCGGGGCGGGTGCGGCCCGGCTCGCCGCGCTCGAGCGGGAGCACGACGCCACCGACGTCGCGGCGGCCCGCAGCCACCGCGAGGACGTGGGGATCCTCGTGCCCCGTCCCGTGCTCCTGCACCGGGCGGGTCAGGGGGGTGCCCTGGGCCTGACCCCGCTGCCCGACGACGTCACGCCCGTCGACGCGGAGGACCCGACCCCGACGTGGCGGGTGCTCGACCGGCTCGTGGCGGCCGGCCCGACGTCCGCGCCCCGTCTCGAGGACTCGCCGTGGCTGCGGCGCCTGCTCGCCGACGCCCGGGGACTGCGCGACGGACGGGGGCCGCTCGGCGTACCGGTCGGACCGGTCGTCGCCCACCTCGGTCGACGCGCGGTGGAGATGGCGGCCGAGTACCACCGGCACCACGGTGACGCGTTCCTGCTCCACGGGCTGCGGCACGGCGACTGGTCCCCGTGGAACCTCGGTTGGACGGGCACGGGCGCGCAGCGCCGGCTCGTCGCGTGGGACTGGGAGTTCGGGGAGGCGGAGGCGCCGGTCGCCCTCGACCGGCACAACTGGCAGTTCGCGCGCGCCACGAGCGTCGACCGCGTCGCGGCCGGGCCGGCAGCGCGGGCGCTGCTCGAACGCAGCACGACGGACGGCCCCGCCGCCCTGGGCACGAGCCCGTTGACCGCCCGCCTGTTCCTCCTCGACATGGCGGTACGGCGCGCGTTGCTCGCTGCCGCGGGCGAGCGCCGCGCGGTGGAGGCGGCCTCGGCCCTGCTCGACGTGCTGGCTGCGGACGTCGTCTGATCCAGGGCCCCGCGCGCTCTAGGCTGGCGGCGTGCCCGACACCACGAGCCCGTCCGACCCGTCCCCGCGGTCCACCCCCCAGCACGGCACCGACGATCCGCTGGTCGCCGCCCTCGCGGGCCTCGACGACCACCGGCTCGCCGAGCGGCTGGCGACGCTCGCGGGGGAGCGGCTCGTCGACCTGCGCACGACGGCCGTGGCCGAGTCGTGGGACACGACCGACCTGAAGGACGCGGGCGACCGCGCCGCGCACGTGCTGCTGACCGGGCTGCTCGCCCGGCTGAGGCCGGGGGATGCCGTCCTCTCCGAGGAGGGGGCCGACGACCCGGCCCGCCTCGACGCGGACCGGGTCTGGATCGTCGACCCCCTCGACGGCACCCGGGAGTTCGGCGAGCCGCCCCGCGACGACTGGGCGGTGCACGTGGCGCTCTGGGAGCGGGGCGCCGGCGCCCCGGGCGAGGTCGGCGACCTGACGGCCGGTGCCGTCGCCCAGGCCGCGCTCGGCGAGACCTGGAGCACCGCCGACGTGCCGGTGCCCCCGCCGTACGACGCGGGAGTGCCGCGCCTCGTCGTCAGCCGCAGCCGCCCGCCGGCGGTGAGCGACGTCGTCGCCGGCGCGATCGGCGCCCGGCTGGTGCCCATGGGCTCCGCGGGCGCGAAGGTGATGGCGGTCGTGCGGGGCGTGGCGGACGTCTACGTGCACGCCGGGGGCCAGTACGAGTGGGACTCCGCCGCGCCGGTCGCCGTCGCGCGGGCCGCGGGCCTCCACACGAGCCGGATCGACGGGTCGCCGCTGCGCTACAACGCCGCCGACGTCTACCTGCCCGACCTGGTCGTCTGCCGCACCGAGCTCGCCGACGCCGTGCTCGCGGCGATCGCGGCCGGCTGAGACCCGCCGGCCCGTCCAGACCGGTCCAGTCCGGGGACCGTCCGTCACGGGTGGGTCCTAGCCCGTCCGGGCCATGCCCGCACCACCCCTCCTGACCCCTCCCGGGGACCCGGGATAGCCCCGTCGGGCTGCTGTGCCGAGGGGCCGGTCGGCGTTGGTCCGACGTTCACCGGAAGCGGTCGGTCCGTTGGCGGACCGCCCCCAGATTTCCCGTCGGTCCGCGGCCGTCAGGTGGTCGCCCGCACCCGATGGGGGACACCCACCCGTGACGACGGTTCCGACGCAGCACGACGAGGTCGAGGCGCTCCCGCGCGCGATCTCCCGACGCCCGACCGGCGCGGACCGGGTGTTCGTGCACGGTTTCCGGGCGATCGGGGCGACGGTGCTCGTCGTCACCGGCAGCATCGGGCTCTTCCTCGCCTGGCAGGCCGTGCCGACGCTGCGGCACTACGGGCTCTCGTTCTTCACCGAGGAGGCCTGGGCCCCCGAGCAGGGCACGGTCGGGATCGCCGGGATCCTCGTCGGCACGGTCTCCGTGGCGGGCGTCGCGCTGGTCATCGCGTTCCCGCTCGCCCTGCTGACGGCGCTGTTCATCTCCGAGTACGCCCCGCACTCGGTGCGTGCCACCCTCGTGTCGTTGGTCGACCTCATGGCGGCGGTACCGAGCATCGTGTACGGGCTCTGGGGCGCCCTGCTCGTGCAGCCGTACGCCGCGGAGATCGCCCGCTGGCTCCACGGCACGCTCGGCTGGATCCCGCTCTTCGACGTCCCGAGCGCCGACCCGGACGCCGCGGTCTGGGACCAGACCCGCTACATCGCCAGCGCGTTCTGCGCCGCGATCGCGGTGGCGATGATGGTGCTGCCGATGTCGTGCGCGGTGATGCGCCAGGTCTTCAGCCAGACCCCGCAGGCGGAGAAGGAAGCCGCCCTCGCCCTGGGCGCCACGCGCTGGGGGATGGTGCGCACCGTCGTGCTGCCCTTCGGACGCGGCGGCATCGTCGGCGGCACCATGCTCGGCCTGGGTCGTGCGCTGGGCGAGACCATCGCGGTCTACCTGATCATCAGCCCCGCGTTCGACATCAAGCCGCACGTCCTCGAGGTCGGCACCAACACCGTGGCCGCGCTCATCGCCGCCCGCTTCGGCGACGCCAGCGCCGCCCAGCTCTCGGCCCTGCTCGCCGCCGGGTTCGCGCTGTTCCTCATCACGCTGGCGGTCAACACGCTCGCCGCGATCATCGTCAACCGCAGCCGCTCGGGACAGGGGACGGACGCATGACCACGGCTCCCGAGCGCCCCGTCCTCGACGAGGCCCGCCACGCCGCCGTACCGCCGCGGACGGTGCTGCCCGTGACCGAACCGACCGCTCCGCCCCCCGTGCGCCGGACGGGCCTGGGGCGCGCGACCGCCGAGGAGCGCGTCGCCCGCGCGGGTGCGTGGGTCGCGGGCTTCGCCCTGGCCTGGCTGCTGACACAGCGGGTGCTGCCGCTGCCCTCCGTCGGCTGGCTGCTCGTGCTGTGGTTCGTGCTCGGCATGGGCCTCGTCGCCGTCACCACGGCCCTCGTCGGCGACCGCAACGAGGTTGCCGACCAGCTGGTGCGGTCCGCCGTGACGGTCGGTGCCCTCGTCGTCGGCGCGGCGCTCGTCAGCGTCATGGTCTTCACCCTGGCGAAGGGCTGGCGTCCGCTCCTGCACCTCAACTTCCTCACCGACGACATGGCGGGCATCGGCCCGCGGGACGCCTTCGACCGGGGCGGGATCCTCCACGCCGTCGCGGGCTCCCTCATCCAGCTGGGCATCGCGATCGCGATCACGGTGCCGCTCGGCATCGGCACCGCGGTGTTCATGACGGAGGTCGGCGGTCGGTTCGCCACCGTCGTGCGGACCGTCGTCGAGGCCATGACCGCGCTGCCCTCCATCGTGGCCGGGCTGTTCGTCTACACGGTGATGGTGGTCGCGCTCGGCTACCCCCGCTCCGGCCTGGCGGCCGGTCTGGCCATCGCCGTCATGATGCTGCCGATCATCGCCCGGGCCTCCGACGTCGTGCTCCGCGTCGTGCCGAGCGGGCTCCGCGAGGCGGGCCTGGCCCTGGGGGCCAGCCGCTGGCGCGTCGTCTGGCACGTCGTGCTGCCGACCGCCCGGCCCGGTCTGGCGACGGCCCTGATCCTCGGCGTCGCCCGAGGCGTCGGCGAGACCTCACCCGTGCTGCTCACGTCCGGCGCGGCGCCGTTCCTCACGCTCGACCCGACGTCGGGGTTCATGAACTCCCTGCCGCTCTACGTCTTCAGCACCGTGCGCTCCGGCGAGCCCCAGGCCATCGCCCGCGGCTTCGCCGCCGCGAGCGTGCTGCTCGTGCTGGTGCTCGTGCTGTTCGTCACCGCCCGGCTCCTGGCCCGTGGCCCGCTCTCGAAGAGGTCCTGATGCGACTCCCCGTCCCGCCCCGCCCCCGGCGCGCCGCCCGGTCGTCCCGGGTGCTCCGGCCCGCCGCCCTCGTCGCCACCCTCCTCCTGCTGCTGGGGACGACGTCCGGCAACGCGGCCGCCGCGCGCTCGGTCGTCTACGCCCAGATCGAGGGCACGGGGTCGACGTGGAGCCAGCTCATCGTCGAGCAGTGGATCGCCGACGTCGAGGCCACCGGCATGCGCGTCGCCTACACGGGCGGGGGCTCGTCCCTCGGCCGCAAGAACTTCGCCCAGGGCAGCACCGACTTCGCGATCTCGGAGATCCCCTACCAGGGGGTCGACGAGTTCGGCAACGCCGACACCGCGGGCAACCGGCAGTTCGCCTACCTGCCGATCGTCGCGGGCGGCACGGCCTTCACCTACCAGCTGAAGGTGGGCAACCAGCAGGTGCGCAACCTGCGGCTGTCGGGGGACACGATCGCCAAGATCTTCACCAACCAGATCACGAGCTGGGACGACCCGGCGATCAAGGCCGACAACAACGGCCGCACGTTCCCCAAGATCCCCATCACGCCGGTCGTGCGCGCCGACGGCTCGGGCACCACGGCCCAGTTCACGGCGTGGCTGGCGGCGCGCCACGGCAGCACGTGGAAGTCCCTCTTCCCCCGGGGCACGCTGACGTCGTACTTCCCGAGGGAGGGACGCGCGATCGCCCAGGCCGGCTCCGACCAGGTGATGAACACGGTCGCGAGCTCGTCGGGCAACGGCACGATCGGGTACGTCGAGTACTCCTACCCGGTCAACGAGGACTACCCGGTCGTCAAGGTGCTCAACGAGGGCGGGTACTACGTCGAACCGACCCAGTACAACGTCGCGGTGGCCCTGACCCAGGCCCGGATCAAGACCGAGGACCCGTCGGCGTCCGACTACCTGACCCAGGACCTGCGGGGCGTCTACGCCGCGACGGACCCGCGGGCCTACCCCCTGTCGTCGTACTCCTACATGATCATCCCGGTCGGCGCCCAGGACCGGCGCATGACGACCGCGAAGCGGCAGACGCTCGTCGACTTCATGTACTACTCGCTCTGCCAGGGCCAGACGAAGGCCGGTCCCTACGGCTACTCGCCGCTGCCGCTCAACCTCGTGCAGGCGGGCTTCACCCAGCTCGCCCGGCTCGGCACGGCCGACAGCGGCGTCGAGCTCGCCAACCGCGACGTACGGTCCTGCAACAACCCGACCTTCAACGGTCGCAACTTGAACGAGAACCGGCTCGCGACCGTCGCGCCGGCACCGGCGGCCTGCGACAGGCAGGGCGCGGGACCGTGCGGCACCGACACCGGCACCGGTGAGCCCTCCACCGACGACCCCGCCGCGGGCGGGAGCGGCGGGGCCGCCGGGGGAGGCGGTACGGCGACAGGCCCGGCCGGTGCCGGCACCGGGACCGCCCCGGTGGCGGCCGACGTGCAGGTCGACCCGACGACCGGCCAACCGGTGGCCGCCGCGGCGACGGGCGGGGGAGCCGTCTTCGCGAACCCGCTCGAGCTGACCTCCGACCGGCCGGGGGACCGGGGACCGTTCGCCTGGGTGGTCGCCGCCGAGGTGCTGGCCCTCGTCTTCCTGCCCGCGATGATCACCGTCTGGCTTCGCCGCCGTCAGCAGGCCTCGCGATGAGGCGGCGGCTCGCGGCGGTCCGCGGTCGGGCGCTGGCCGGCCTGCTGCTCGCCGCGGCGGTGCTCGTCGGGCTGCCCTCCGCCGAGGTCCCGCCCGCCCAGGCGGCGCCGGCATCGGACGGCTTCGAGCAGACCCGCACGCTCGAGCGCACCTTCACCGAGGCGGACGGCACCCGCGAGGTGGTCGACAGCCGTGACGTCACCGTGACGGTCGACAAGACGCAACAGCTGCGCTCGCGCGAGCGGGTGCACGTCAGCTGGTCGGGCGCGCGCCCGAGCGGCGGCCGGGCGGCGGACCCCTACGGCGAGACGGGACTGGCGCAGGAGTACCCGGTCGTCGTCCTGCAGTGCCGGGGCCTCGACGATCCCGACCTGCCCGCCGCGCAGCGGCTCTCCCGCGACACCTGCTGGACCTCGACCCGGGCCCAGCGCTCGCAGAGCCTGCCCGACCGCACCGCCGTGTGGCGCCACGACACCGCCGCCACCGAGGAGGAGCGGTCCGCGCGGGCGGGGACGGCGCCACTGGCGGACGCAGCGACCTGCCCCGCCGCCGACGGCTTCTCGACCTGGGCGACCGGGTTCACCGCCGCGGACGGCGACCGGTTCGCCTCCTGCAGCGCCGAGTCGATGGCGCCCGAGGCGGCGGTCGACGGCGCGCTGCCGCCGGCCGAGGTCGCGGCCTTCACCGACGCCGACGGCCGCGGGTCGGTCGATCTCGAGGTGCGCACCGACGTCGAGAACGCCTCGCTCGGCTGCAACGCGACGACCCCGTGCTCCATCGTCGTCATCCCGATCATGGGCCTGTCCTGCGACACCGATCCCGAGTGCCGACGCAGCGGTCGCTGGCTCGAGGGTTCCAGCAACTACGCCGCCGAGGGTGTCGACCTCGCCGTCTCGCCCGCGCTGTGGTGGTCGGCGTCGAACTGGCAGCACCGGTTCTCCGTCCCGCTGACCTTCGGTCTCGCCCCCAACGTCTGCGACGTGCTCGACCCACGGGCGCCGGTCGGGTTCTACGGCTCCGAGCTGCTCGCGCAGGCCTCGCTGCAGTGGGCACCGGCCTACTGCCTCGAGGACGGGCGCTTCAAGTTCCAGCACAACCGGATGAGCGACGAGGCGGGCTTCGCCCTCATGGAGAGCGGCGAGGGCGCGGCGGCGCTCGTGTCCGGTCCGCACGACGCCCGGGGCACGACCACGACCGCCTTCGGGCCGACCGCCGTCACCGGGTTCGGCATCGCCTACGTCGTCGACCGGCCCGGCAACGCCGGACCCGTCGAGGGTCTGCGGCTGAACGCGCGCCTCGTCGCGAAGCTGCTGACGCAGTCGTACGTCGCGTCCGACCTGGGGCGCGGACATCCCGGCATGGCGGACAACCCGACCTCGATCAACCAGGACCCCGAGTTCATCGCGCTCAACCCCGACCTCGATCAGATCGCGCGAGAGGCCGCGGCGACCGTGCTCTCGATCTCGGAGTCCTCAGACGTCATCGGCGCGCTGACGGCGTACGTCGCGGCCGACCCCGATGCAGCTGCCTTCGTGCGCGGCGAGCCGGACCCCTCGGGCATGCGGGTCAACCCCTCCTACGCTCGGATGGCCCTGCCCGTGCGGGACTTCCCGCTGCTCGACACCTACGTGCCGCCGAGCGAGCAGGACTGCCTCAAGGCCAACCCGACCGTGTACTTCAACCAGGTCGCCGCGCCCGTCACGACGCTGCGGCGGGTGGCCGAGGCCGTGCTCGACGCCTGGCCCAACGTGCAGACGAAGTGCGAGCGGGCCTCGGCCAACGATCCGTGGAAGGTGGGGCGCGTCAACCGGCAGGGGCTCGGCACCCGGTTCATGCTCGGTATCGTCAGCCTCGGTGACGCCGCCCGCCTCGGGCTGTCCGTCGCCGAGCTCGAGACCCGGGACGGCACGTTCGTGGGACCGACGACGGAGGGGCTGACGAAGGCGGTCGCCCTGGCCCGGCCCGCCACCGACACCGTCGGCGTGGCGGAGGCCGGGGTCGCGCCGTACGTCGTCGACCAGGCGGAGGTGCGGCAGGCAGGCGACGCCTACCCGGGGACCCTCGTCGTGCACACGGTGGCCCGCACCCACGGGTTGTCGGCGGAGCAGGCCGAGGACGTCGCGCAGTTCCTCCGGGTGGCCACGACCGAGGGCCAGCGGCCCGGGCGCGGCAACGGGGCGCTGCCGGAGGGGTACCTGCCGATCGTCGACGCCGGCGCGACCGCTCCGCTCTGGCGCAGCGCGCAGCGCGCGGCCGAGCTGGTCGCCGCCCAGGAGGCACCGCCGGCCGCGCCCCCGGTCGCTCCCGGCGCCGGCGGGGGAGCCCCGTCGTTCCCCGCCGGGGGAGGCGTGGGCGCGCTGCCGGGCACCCTCCCGGCAGTGGACGCCCCTGCTGCTGGTGGCGGAGCGCCGCAGCCAGGTGCGCCGGCGACGGTCACCTCCGCCGCCACCGCGCCCGTGAGCTCGCCCTGGACGTCGAGCGCGCTGCTCCCCCTGCTGCTGGTCCTCACCCTCGTCGGTGCGCTCGGCGGGGCCGTCGGGCGGGTCCTCCTCGTCGTGCGGGGAGCCCGGTCGTGAGCGCCGACGTGGCGGATCGCGCCACCGAGGCGGCTCCGTCGGGCCCGACACGGCCAGCCGGACCGCCACGCACGCGGCTCGAGGTCGGCTCGTCCGCCGCGTTCACGCTCGCGCTGCTGAGCCTGACCCTGCTGCTCCACCTGATGGTGCTGTCCGGGGTCTCGCAGGCGCGGGAGCAGGCGGTCCTCTACGACGCCTTCCGTGCCGACGTGGCGGGCGGCTTCGTCCCCGTCGGGCCCACGGCCGAGGTCGGCTCGGCCGTCGCGCTGCTGACGATCCCCGCCATCGGCGTCGACGAGGTGGTCGTCGAGGGGAGCGCGTCGGGCGACCTGCGGGCAGGCCCGGGGCACCGTCGCGACACCGTGCTCCCGGGCCAGGTGGGCGTCAGCGTCGTGCAGGGCCGGGCCGTGACCTACGGCGGGCCCTTCGCCCGCCTCGACGAGCTCGCCGTGGGCGACGTGGTCGAGGTGGTCGGAGCCCAGGGCCGCCAGCGCCTCGCCGTCACGGGCCTCCGGCGCGCGGGCGACCCGCTGCCCGGTCCGCTCGCCGACGGCGAGGCCCGTCTGACGCTCGTCACCGCGGCGACCGACACGTCCCTCGGTCCGTTCGGCACGGGAGAGGTGCTCTACGTCGACACCTCCACCGTGCCCGTGGACGGCGAGGGCTTCCCGGCGCCGGGCGGCGTGCCCGGCGCCGTACCCGCGGGGGAGAAGCCCCAGCACGTCGACACCGCGGCGCTGCCCCTGCTCGCCCTGCAGCTCGGCGGGCTCTGCGTCGCCGTCGTCGGCATCGCCCTGCTCCGCCGCCGGGTCACGGGGGCCCTCGTGTGGGTCGTCAGCACCCCCGTCGTGCTCGCGCTCGCGTGGGCGACCGCCGACAGCGCGTCCCGGCTCCTCCCCAACCTCCTCTGACCCTTCCTCGCGCACCATCCGCTCCTCCCGCTCCACCCCACCCGAGAAGAACGCACCGCGATCGCGGTGCTCAGCAGATGACAGGAGATCCACCCGATGTTCGCTCGTCCGCTCCTCTCCACCGTGCTCGCCGGGTCGCTGGCGACCGCCGCGCTCGCCCTGGGCTCGCTCGCCCCCGCCTCGGCCGACCCGGCCGCCCCGCCCGCCGCCGGTGACATCGTCGGCGTCGGCTCCGACACCAGCCAGTTCGTGCTCGACAACCTCGCCGACGGTGCGACCGTCGGCGGCACGTCGGTGCCGGGCTACAACGCCGGGGTCACCACCGGCAAGCTGCGGAGCTTCCACGCCCTCACGGCCGGCACCAGCGCGCAGATCGTCGTGCGCCAGGGCTCGCAGCCGATCAACCGCCCCAACGGCTCGGGACAGGGCAAGGCGACGCTCTACAACCCCTCGAACCCGAACATCGACTTCGCGCGCTCCTCCTCGGCGCTCAACGACGCCGAGGTCAACGCCGGCCTCTACGCCTACCCGTTCGCGGTCGACGGTCTCGGGCTCGCGACGGCCCGCACGACCAACGCGCCGGCCACCCTGACGTCGGCGCAGATCGTCGGGATCTACCAGGGCACGATCAAGAACTGGAGCGAGGTCGGCGGCAAGGCGGGCACGATCGTCCCGCAGATCCCCCAGTCGGGCTCCGGCACGCGCTCGTTCTTCACCTCCGAGCTGAAGAAGCTCAACGGGGGCGTCGACGTCACGCTGGCCGCGACGGTGGTGGACGTGCAGGAGCACGACGACGCCACCGTGAAGTCAAACCCCAACGCGATCGCGCCGTTCTCGACCGGCCGCGCCGAGCTGGCCGGCACCGTCACCATCGTCGGCGGGTTCACCGCCAAGCGTGCCCTGTACAACGTGGTGCGCGCGGCCGACCGCACCCGCCTCGCCGGCGTCTTCGGCGCCGACGGGTTCGTGTGCTCCACCGACGCGCGGCCGCTCATCGAGGCCGCGGGCTTCGACCAGCTCGCCCGTGACGAGTTCGGCGGCGTCTGCGGCGAGGCGACCCAGACCGCCACGTCGAACTTCACCACCAACGAGGTCGTCGTGACCGGAACGACCCTCGCCGCGTCCTCGCCGTCGGCGGGCAGCGTGGCGTTCGCCGCGACGGTCGACGCGAAGGGCGCCGACGTCTCCGCCGGCACCGTCGAGCTCCTCGAGGGCACGACCAAGGTCGCCACGGCGCGCTTCGCGCAGGGCAGGTTCGCCACGACGCTGACCGGTGTCTCCGCGGGCAGCCACAGCTACACGGCGCGCTACGTGCCCGCGGCCGGCGTGCTGCAGGAGGGCTCCACCTCGGCAGCCACCTCCGTCGTCGTCCGGGTCGCGCCCGTGCTCCGTGCCGGTGTGTCGCCGAGCCGCAGCAGCTTCGGCCAGGCCCGGGTGTTGTCGGCCGTGGTCACCACGCCGAGCGGCGCCGCGGCCACCGGCCAGGTCCGCTTCACCTTCGGCGGCGCCCGCACCACGGTGGCCCTCGACGCCAACGGCAAGGCGACCCTGACCGCCGGGGCCTCGACGCCCGCGGGCGCCTACGCCATCAAGATGGAGTACCTCGGCAACGACGCCCTCGTCCCCGCCTCCGCGTCGGGCACCCACACCATCCAGAAGGCGACGCCGGCCATCGGCGAGACGTTCCCGTCGGCCGTGTCCACCAGCGCGTCCGGCACCCGGGGGACCGTCGTCGTCAACGTGCCCGGCGTGCAGCAGGCCATCAGCGGCAGCGTGACGATCTACGCCGGCAGCAAGGTCTTCGCCCGCGGAACGGTGAGCCGCGGCGTCGCCACCATCACCCTGCCGAAGGTCGGCCGCGGCACGCACACCCTGCGCGCGGTCTACTCCGGCGACCGCAGCGTCAACGGCCGCAGCCAGACCTTCACGGTCACCGGTCGCTGACCCACCCGCCGGACCGCTCCACCGCACACCCCGGCCCGCCGTCGTCGGACACCGTCCGGCGGCGGCGGGCCACCCCCGTGAGAGGAACCAGACCCATGCGCCACGACTCCGTCGTCCCCGCCCCGGCGGCGTTCGACCTGTACGCCGACGACCAGGCCACCACCGTCATCCCGGCCGTCCCCGGGGAGGTGCCGGGCGGTGCGCCCGCGGCGTACCGTGTCGCGGCAGGCGGCGAGCTCGAGGCGCGCGAGGTGTCGGCGTGGTTCGGCGAGCGGCTGGTGCTCGACCGCGTCTCGCTGACGATGCCGGCACGGAGCGTCACCGCGCTCATCGGACCCTCCGGGTGCGGGAAGTCGACCTTCCTGCGCATCCTCAACCGCATGCACGAGCTGGTGCCCTCGGCGGCGCTGGCGGGCGAGGTGCTCCTCGACGGCGAGGACGTCTACGACCCGCGGCGGAAGCTGACCGACGCCCGTCGCTCGATCGGGATGGTGTTCCAGAAGCCGAACCCGTTCCCGGCCATGTCGATCCGGGAGAACGTGCTCGCCGGACTGCGCCTCACCGGCACGAAGGCGTCGCGCGCCGAGAAGGACGAGCTGGTCGAGAGCTCGCTCGTGCGGGCCGGTCTGTGGACCGAGGTGCGGGACCGGCTCAGCGCGCCCGGCGGCGGCCTGTCGGGCGGTCAGCAGCAGCGGCTGTGCATCGCCCGTTCCCTGGCGGTGCGGCCCGAGGTGCTGCTCATGGACGAGCCGTGCTCGGCGCTCGACCCCACCTCGACCCGCGTGATCGAGGAGACGATGACGGAGCTCGCCCGCGAGATCACGATCGTCATCGTCACCCACAACATGCAGCAGGCGCGGCGGGTCTCGCAGACCTGCGCGTTCTTCCTCGCCGCGCAGGGCACTCCCGGTGTGATCGTCGAGCACGGGGATACTGACGCCATGTTCTCCACACCCCGCGACCAGCGCACGAGCGACTACGTCAACGGCCGCTTCGGGTGACGTCGCCGGGTCCGCGGCGGCCGGCGCCGCGGAGCCAGCCAAGGCCGCGGGGGACCGCGGCGAAGAAGACGGCCGCCAAGAAGACGGCCGCCAAGAAGACGGCCGCCACGAAGACTGCGGCGAGGAAGCCTGCGTCGCGGTCGGCGGGTCGCGCGCCGACCGCCGCCCAGCGCCGACGCCGGGCGGCGCAGCGGCGGCAGCGGGCACGGCGCCTCGTCGTACCCCTCGTCGTCGCGGTGCTCGGGCTCGCCCTCGTCGGCACCGCCTGGTGGCTCGGCCGCGACACCCCGGCACCGGCGCCGGAGGCGGGCACGTCCGCGCCCGGCGGGGTGGTGCCGCCGGCGTCCGACCCCGCGCCGATCGTGCCGGCCGGACGCCCCGTCGTCCCCGTCGTCGACGCCGCCTGGACGGCGCAGGTCGCCGAGGCGACGGGGATCCCGCCGGTGGCGGTCAACGCGTACGCCGTGGCCGAGCTGCGCCTGCGCACCGAGGCGCCGTCGTGCTCGATGGGGTGGTCGACGCTGGCCGGCATCGGGTGGGTCGAGTCCCACCACGGCTCGATCCACGGCAGCATCCTCGGCCTCGACGGCCGCGCGGAGCCCCCCATCGTGGGCCCGGCGCTCGACGGGACCGGCGGGTTCGCCGCCATCCCGTCCGACCCGCTGCTCGCCGCGTGGCACGGCGACCCGACGTGGGACCACGCGGTCGGTCCGCTCCAGTTCATCTCCTCGACGTGGGACCGCTGGCGTTCCGACGGCGACGGCGACGGCGTGATGGACCCCAACGACCTCGACGACGCGGCCTACGCCGCCGCCCGCTACCTCTGCCACGACGGCCACGACCTCGCGACGGGGGAGGGCTGGGCCGAGGCGGTGTTCTCCTACAACCACGACGACGCCTACGTCGCATCGGTCTACGCGGCAGCGAGCGGGTACGCGGCCTCCGCCGGCTGAGCCCCGCCCGGCCCGCCCCGGCGGCCCGGCCCGGCTCGGCCCGGCCCCGCCCGGCCCCGCCCGGCCCCGGCCCGGCGCAGGAAAACGCGGACGGCCGAGGAAAGTGCGCGGGCCGCACGACGCGGAGGAAGAAAACGCGGACCCGAACCCGCGACACGCCGAGGTCCCGGGCCCTCCGGTCCGCGTTTTCATTCCCCGGGTCCGCGCCCGGTCCGCGTTTTCATTCCCCGGGTCCGCGCCCGGTCCGCGTTTTCATTCCCCGGGTCCGCGCCCGGTCCGCGTTTTCATTCCCCGGGCCCGCGCCCGGTCCGCGTTTTCCTTCCCCGGGCCCGACCCCCCGCGGCCCCACCCGTCCTCGAATGGTGACGCGCGGGGGCCCCGACTAGGCTCCTTCCTCGTGCAACTCTCCGGGCTCGCCGACGCCGTCCTGGCCGATCCGACCCTCGACGAGGCGCTCGCGGGAGCACGGGACCGCTCCGAGCGGGTCCTCGACCTGACCGGTCCCGCCGCGGTCCGGCCGTTCGTCGTGAAGGGGCTCGCCGACCTCGGGCGCACCGTCCTCGCCGTGACCGCGACGACCCGGGACGCCGAGGAGCTCGTCGCCGCGTTGGGCGACCTCCTCGACCCGGCGACGGTCGGCTACTTCCCGAGCTGGGAGACCCTCCCGCACGAGCGGCTGAGCCCCCGCAGCGACACGGTCGGCCGCCGGCTCGCCGTGCTGCGCCGCCTCGCCCACCCCGGGGACGACGCGGCCAACGGCCCGCTCTCCGTGGTGGTCGCGCCCGTGCGCAGCGTGCTGCAGCCGCAGGTCAAGGGGCTGGGTGACCTGGTCCCGGTCGAGCTGACCCCCGGTGCCGAGGCGTCGCTCGAGGGCGTGGTCCGCGGGCTGGAGGCGGCGGCGTACACCCGGGTCGACCTCGTCGAGAAGCGCGGGGAGTACGCCGTGCGCGGCGGCATCGTCGACGTCTTCCCCCCGACGGACGAGCACCCGATGCGCGTCGAGTTCTGGGGCGACGAGGTGGAGGACATCCGCACCTTCTCGGTCGCCGACCAGCGCACGCTGGAGAAGGTGGAGCGGCTGTGGGCGCCGCCGTGCCGCGAGCTGCTGCTGACGCCCGACGTGCGGGAGCGGGCCCGCGTGCTGGGCGAGCAGCACCCGCAGCTGCGGGAGCTCACCGAGAAGCTCGCCGAGGGCATCGCGGTCGAGGGCATGGAGTCGCTCGCGCCGGTGCTCGTCGACGAGCTGGAGCTGCTCCTCGACGTGCTGCCGGCCGACGCCCACGTGCTCGTCCTCGACCCCGAGCGCGGCCGCCGTCGCGCGGCCGACCTGGTCGCGACGAGCGAGGAGTTCCTCGCGGCCTCCTGGGCGGCCGCCGCCGGTGGGGGCCAGGCGCCGATCGACCTGGGGGCCGCGTCGTACCGCTCCTACGCGGACGTGCGCGAGCACGCCCTGGCCCGCGGCCAGGCGTGGTGGAGCGTGAGCCCGTTCGGCATCGCCGACGACGGCACGACCCCGGCCGACGCTCCCGTCACCGAGGCCGCCATCGCCGGCGTGCCGAGCCGTCCGCTGTCGGTGAAGCCCGCCGAGGCCTACCGCGGCGACGTCGAGAAGGCGCTCGCCGACGTGGGGGGCTGGCTCACCCAGGGCTACCGCGTCGTGGTGGTGCACCCGGGCCACGGTCCCGCCCAGCGCACCGTGGAGGCGCTGGCGGACCGCGACGTACCGGCCCGTCTCGTCGACGCCGTCGACACCCTGCCGCCGACCGACGTCGTGACGGTGACCTGCGGTGCGCTCACGCACGGCCTCGTCGACGAGCCCAACCGCCTCGCCCTCCTCACCGGCGAGGACATCTCCGGCCAGAAGGCGTCGACGCGCGACATGCGCAAGATGCCCGCCCGGCGCAAGCGCCAGATCGACCCGCTCGAGCTGAAGGCCGGCGACTTCGTCGTGCACGAGCAGCACGGCGTGGGCCGCTTCATCGAGATGAAGCAGCGCGAGGTGCAGGGGGCGGTGCGGGAGTACCTCGTGCTCGAGTACGGCGCCTCCAAGCGCGGCGCCCCGCCGGACCGGCTCTACGTGCCCGCCGACGCCCTCGACCAGGTGACGCGCTACGTCGGCGGCGAGCAGCCGGCGCTCGACCGGCTCGGCGGCGGCGACTGGACGAAGCGCAAGGCGCGCGCCCGCAAGGCGGTCAAGGAGATAGCGGCGGAGCTCATCAAGCTGTACGCCGCGCGTCAGGCCACCCAGGGCCACGCCTTCGGCCCCGACACTCCGTGGCAGCGCGAGCTCGAGGACGCGTTCCCCTTCGCGGAGACCCCCGACCAGCTCTCCACGGTCGACGAGGTCAAGGGCGACATGGAGCGGCTGGTGCCGATGGACCGGCTCGTCTGCGGCGACGTCGGCTACGGCAAGACCGAGATCGCCGTGCGGGCGGCGTTCAAGGCGGTGCAGGACGGCAAGCAGGTCGCCGTGCTCGTGCCCACGACGCTGCTCGTGACGCAGCACTTCTCGACCTTCGCCGAGCGGATGAGCGGCTTCCCCGTCGTGCTGAAGGCGCTGAGCCGCTTCCAGTCCGACAAGGAGGCGAAGGCGGTGCTGGAGGGCCTCACCACCGGGGAGGTCGACATCGTGATCGGCACCCACCGCCTGCTCAACCCCGACATCCGGTTCAAGGACCTCGGCCTCATCATCGTCGACGAGGAGCAGCGCTTCGGCGTGGAGCACAAGGAGCAGATGAAGCGGCTCCGCACCAGCGTCGACGTGCTCGCCATGTCGGCGACGCCGATCCCGCGCACGCTCGAGATGGCGGTCACCGGCATCCGCGAGATGTCGACGATCACCACGCCGCCGGAGGAGCGGCACCCGGTGCTGACGTACGTCGGCGCGTACGAGGACCGCCAGGTCATCGCCGCCATCCGGCGGGAGCTGCTGCGCGACGGGCAGGTGTTCTACATCCACAACCGCGTGCAGTCGATCGAGAAGGCCGCGCAGCACCTGACCGAGCTCGTGCCCGAGGCCCGGGTGGCGACGGCCCACGGCCAGATGAACGAGAAGCAGCTCGAGCAGGTGATGCTCGACTTCTGGGAGAAGCGCTTCGACGTGCTCGTCTGCACGACGCTCGTCGAGTCGGGCCTCGACGTCTCCAACGCCAACACGATGATCATCGAGCGGTCCGACACCCTCGGTCTCTCGCAGCTGCACCAGCTGCGCGGACGCGTGGGCCGGTCGCGTGAGCGGGCCTACGCCTACTTCCTCTACCCGAGCGAGAAGCCCCTGACGGAGACCGCGCACGAGCGGCTCGCGACGCTCGCGCAGCACTCCGACCTCGGCGGCGGCATGGCGATCGCCATGAAGGACCTCGAGATCCGCGGCGCCGGCAACCTGCTCGGCGGGGAGCAGTCGGGCCACATCGCCGACGTCGGCTTCGACCTCTACGTGCGGCTCGTCGGCGAGGCCGTCGCCGACTTCAAGGGCGCGCCGGACGACCAGCTGGAGGAGGTGCGCATCGAGCTGCCCGTCGAGGCGCACCTGCCCCACGGGTACGTGCCGAGCGAGCGCCTGCGGCTGGAGATGTACAAGCGCCTCTCCGAGGTGCGCAGCAACGAGGACGTCGACACGATCCGCGAGGAGCTCGTCGACCGGTACGGCGAGCCCCCGGTCGAGGTGGAGAGCCTGCTCTACGTCGCGCGGTTCCGCGCACGGGCCCGTGCCGCCGGGATCCGCGAGGTCACGTCGGCGGGCAAGAACGTGCGGTTCGCCCCCGTCTCGCTGCCGGAGTCGCGCGCGGTGCGGCTGCAGCGGCTCTACCCGAAGTCGTTGGTGAAGCCGGCGACGGACACGGTGCTCGTGCCCCGGCCGCAGACCGCCGTGGTCGCGGGCAAGCCCATCACCGGGCTCGCCCTGCTCGAGTGGGCGGCGAAGGTCATCGACTCGGTGCTCGACCCGAAGGATGCCTGACCTGCGGAGATCACCATGGGCCGCTACGGTGTGAGCGTGGTCACCTCGTCCCGCGCCCGTGTCGGCCCCCGCGTCCTGGCAGCCACCGCCGTCGTGCTCCTCGGTGGCGGCCTCCTCGCGGGGTGCGACAGCGACCCCCGTGCCGCCGCCACCGCCGGCGAGGCGACGTTGACGGTCGACCGGCTGGACGCCGCCACCGCGGCGTACTGCGACTACGTCGCGGACGTCGGCGTCGAGGCGGTGCCGCGCGCCATCGTGCGGAGCGGTCTGACGGAGCTGTGGCTCTACGACACGGCGTTGACGGAGGCGGCCGGTCCCGATGCCCTCGACCCGCCGCCGGCGGCCGACGACATCGCCCGCGAGATGCAGGCGGTCGGCGCGGACGCCGACGTCGCGTCGTTCACGGTGCGGCTGCTGACGGTGTCCAACGCGCTGTCGGACCCGACGGTCGGGCAGCTGGCCTCCTCGACCCTCGCCGACCTCGACGTCACCGTGAACCCGGCGGTCGGCAGCTACGCCGACGGTGCCGTGTCGACGGGCGGCGACGGCGTGAGCGTCGCCGCGAGCGACACCGCGCTCGGCGCGACCTTCACCCTCGACGACCCGCCCACGCCCGAGGAGGTCGCCGCGCTGCCCGCCGCGCAGCGGTGCGGCGGTTCCGCGGAGTGAGCGCCGCGACCCTGGTTCCGATCGCCGCGTTCGTCTGCATCCTGGCCGGGTGGTCGCTGGTGTGGCGGGGCCAGGTGCTCGACAGCCGCTACCGCGACGCCAAGGAGCGCGCGGGCGAGTGGCCGCGGCACCCGTCCGTGCGGCACACGACGCCGGAGTCGAAGCGCCTGCAGCGGATGGGGTTCCCGTTGTTGTTCGTGGGGCTCGGGCTGCAGGCGTTCAGCATCTTCGTGCTCTAGGTCGAGCGAGCGATCGGGCGGCACTTTCCCCGGCTGACCGGGGAACACGCCGCTTGGACCATCGAATTTGATGGTCAGAGCGGCACTTTCCCCGGTCGACCGGGGAACGTGCCACCCCGTCTCCCGCGTCCCAGGGGCATGAACCGCGTACCCGACGCCTGGAGGTGCGGCGGCATGGCCGCCGTGGTCGCCGCCCCGCTGCTCCTCGCCGCCTGTACGTCGACGCCCGACGCCGCCCCGGATCCCGCGGGCCCGACGGGTGTCGCGAGCCTCGTCCGCTTCACGAGCTGCGACGACCTCCTCGGCTACTTCCAGGAGAACGCGCTCGAGCGCGTCACGGCGTGGGGGCTGGAGGGCCTCGGCCTCGGAGGGGGGATCCCGGCCGCCACCGGGTTCTTCGAGTCCGACCTGGCCGCCGACGCCGCCTCCCCGCGAACGAGCGTGATGCCGCGCGGCGGCTACGTCGGCCCCGACCACGGCACGTCGGCGACCAACACCCAGGAGGAGGGCGTCGACGAGGCCGACATCGTGAAGACCGACGGCGACGTGCTGGTGGCGGTCGTCGGCGGCGAGGTGCGGGTGGTCGACGTCGCGTCGGCGGAGGCGCTGGCCACCGTCGACCTTCCCGACGACGGCCACCCGTCGGAGCTGCTGCTCCGCGTCTCGACCCTGCTCGTCCTGGGGCAGGAGGGGGCGGGCTACGTCCCGCTCGACACCGAGATCGGCGACTCGGCGTACCCGGCTGGGCGTCCGGCCCGCACCGTGCTGACCGAGGTCGACCTCACGGACCCGGCCGCACCGGAGGTGGTGCGCTCGACGCGGGTCGAGGGCGAGTACCGCAGCGCCCGCCTCGTCGGCGACACCGTGCGTCTCGTCATGGTGAGCGAACCACCCGGCCTGGACTGGGTCTCGCCGGAGGGCCGCTCGCTCGAGGACGAGAACGCGGCGCTCGAGGCCAACCGCGACCTGGTCGAGGCCAGCACCATCACCGACTGGCTGCCGCAGCTCTCGATCGACGGGGGCGACGTCGAACCGCTGCTCGGCTGCGGCGACGTCGGCGTGCCGACCGAGTTCAGCGGCTTCACCACCGTCTCCGTGGCGGGCCTCGAGATCGGCGGCGGCACCGCGCCGACCTCGTCGGCGGGCGTCGTGGGCTCCGGCGGCACCGTCTACGCCTCCACCGAGCGCATGGTCGTGGCCTCCTCGCCCTGGTCGACCGTGCGCGACGCGGACGCCGAGGACGCCGACCGGGGCCCGTCGTCCGACCTCCACGCCTTCGACATCAGCGAGCCCGACGCGACGACGTACGTCGGTTCCGGCCGCGTGGAGGGACGCCTCCTCGACCAGTTCGCGATCGACGAGGCCGCCGGCATCGTGCGGGTTGCCGTGACGCGGGACGGGAGGCCGGGGGAGCCGTCCAGCTCCTCGCTCGTCGTGCTCGCCGAGCGCCCGGGCGAGGGTCTCGTCGAGACGGGTCGTGTCGACGGCATGGGCCTGACGGAGCAGATCCAGGCGGTGCGGTTCCTCTCGCCCGACCTGGCCGCGGTCGTCACGTTCCGCCAGGTCGACCCGCTCTACCTCGTGGACACGAGCGACCCGACGGCCCCGACGCTGGCGGGGGAGCTGAAGGTGCCGGGCTACTCGGCGTACCTCCACCCCCTCGACGACGGCATGCTCCTCGGCATCGGCCAGCACGCGACCGAGGACGGCCGCACCACCGGCCTCCAGGCGTCGCTGTTCGACATCACCGACCCGAGCGCGCCGCGGCAGGTCACCACGGTGACGTGGGAGGGACGGCAGTCGCTCGTCGAGGGCGACCACCGCGCGTTCCTGCTGTGGCAGGACCGGGCGTACCTGCCCTCCCAGGGCTGGGGCCGCGGACCGCAGGAGACGGTCGAGTCGGTGGACGTCGCGCCCGGGCTGCTCGAGCGCGGTCCGACCATCGACGCCACGGGCATGCCGAGCGGCTACGCCGGCGTACGCCGCGTGCTCGTCGCCGACGACCGCATCTGGCTGGTCGGCGAGTCCACCGTCGTCCGCGTCGCGGAGGGCAATCGCGCCGTTGGCGACGTGGTCGGCTTCTGACCCCCGCGGGACGTCATGCGCTGCGGTGCTCGGGGCCGCCGCTCCGCATGACGTCCGGAGGAGGGGGTCAGGCGACGCCCGCCGCCACGTCCGCCGCGAGGCGCCGGGCGACGCCCTCGACGACGACCTCGCGCGCGGGCAGGTCGGCCACGAGGTACCCCGCACCCACGAGTCCCCGCGGCCGGAACCCGATCCGGACGTGCACGCGACAGGACCCCGGCAGGCCGGAGAGCGCGGTCAGCCAGACGCTGAGCCGCACCGTCCCCGGGGCGTGGACGCGGGCGTGCAGCCGCAGCCGGTACGCCGCGGGGTCGGCCTCCAGCACGGTCCAGAAGCCCGCCTCGTCGCCGGGGCGGAGCAGGTCGTCGCCGCCCGCGGGGCCCGGCGGCGCGACGGGGGCGGCCGGCGGCGGACCGAGCACGGTCCGCGCGGCCTCGTCGAGCCGCCCGCGGAACGCGAGGGGGGCGGCGTCGGCGTACCAGCGCTCGCAGCCCGGTGCCGGGGGAGCGGCGACGACGCGCCACGCCTCCGCCGGGGGCACGTCGACCTGCACGTGCCGCTCGCTCACCCCGGGCCGGGGCAGCAGCCGCCGCACCGGGCCGACCGGTCGGGACGAGCCCATCAGAGCCAGGCCCGGACCGCGTCGCGCAGCGCCTGCTCGGGATCGACCCCGGCCTCCCGTGCCTCGGCGACGAGCCCGAGCAGGCGGTCGCCGATCGTGCCGGCGTCGGAGCCGGTACGGCGCGGGGCGAGGTCCAGCGGCGTACCGGCCCGTGCGGACCGGTCGAGCACCTTGTCGGCCCACAGCAGTGCCGGCAGGGTCGGCGGCAGGCCGTCGGTCGGGTCGGTGCGTGTCTTCTCGGTCGCCTTGACGGCCTCCCACGCCTCGTTGACCGCTGCGGCGTCGAGAGGTTGGTCGTCCGCGGTCCGGTCGGCTCCGAACACGTGCGGGTTGCGGCGCACCAGCTTCGCCGTGAGGTCGGCGGCCACGTCGTCGATGGTGAAGGCCGTCGCGTCGGTGCGCTCGGCGGCGATCGCGGCGTGGAAGTAGACCTGCAGCAGGAGGTCGCCGAGCTCCTCCCGCAGCAGCGCGGCGTCGCCGGTGTCGAGGGCCTCGAGCACCTCGTGGGCCTCCTCGAGCAGGTAGCGCGCCAGCGAGCGGTGCGTCTGCTCCGCCTTCCACGGGCACTCCCGCCGCAGCCGGGCCATCACCCCGACGAGCTCGACGAGAGCGTGGCCGTCGGCGGGGTCCGGCGTGGGGGCGGGCGTGGGGGCGGGCGTGGGGGCGGGCGTGGGGGCGGGAGCGGGGGCGGCGTCCACGTGGCCCAGCCTAGGAGCGGGGTGGGAGCAACCGACGACCTGCGGACGTCATGCGAACCGCGGGCTCGGGGCGCCACCGCGCATGACGTCCCGGGTGGGTGGGCATGAGCCCGACGGCCCGGCACCCCCGCGGGGCACCGGGCCGTCGGCCCCACGCGAGCGTCAGCGCGCGACCGTGCGGAACGTGAGCTGCGACCGGGCGAACGTGGCGCCGCCGTCGAACTCCGCGCGCAGGTCGTAGGTGCCCCGCGCCAGGCCCGGCAGCGTCACCGTCGCTCGCCCGTTGCGCACCTCGGCGGTCGTGAGGTGCCGGCCGCCGTGGTAGATCCGGATCGCGCCCCGCGCCGGGACCTGCGACCCGGGCGCGGTGACGTAGAACGAGCTGGTCACCGACCGGCCTGCCGCGATCGTGCCGGGCAGCGCCTCGTCGATCCGCGTCCCCGCGGGCCGCACGACCAGGTCGATCGTGCCGGAGGACGCCCCGTGGGTCGCGTCCCCGGCGAACACGGCGAGCGCCGTGTGGGTGCCGACCGCGAGACCCGACGGGATGGTGATCCGACCGACGCCGTCGACCAGCGTGACGTTCCACCGGATGCCGCCGAGGTGGACCTGCGCCACGCCGTCGACCGGCGTGCCGCCGGTCACCTTGACGCCGACGGTGCGGGTGCGGCCGTACGGCGCGTCGACCGGCGTCGCCCCGACGTAGAGCGAGGTCACGGCGCCGACACCCAGCTCGACCTCCGGCGACGTCGAGGAGGCCACGAGGCTCTCGCCGGCGGGGACGTACATCGCGGTGTAGGTGTGCGCACCGCCGCTGACGCCGGTGAGGTCGGCGGTCGCCTGGCCGTCGACGACCGGGCCGACGCCGACGAGCTCGACCCCCTCGAAGAAGGCGACGTTGCCGAGCACGGGGGACTCCACGCGCGGCGTCACCACGGCGCGCAGCTGGGCCCGACCGGCGCCGGACGACACCGCGGTGAGGAGCGTCGTCGACGACGTCAGCACCGTGACGTCGCTCGAGGTCGAGGAGGAGCCGGCGGCGTGGGCGCCCTCGGCCGGGACGTAGGTCGCCGTGAGCGTGTGCCGCCCGGGCGGCAGCGCCGCCTGGAGGCTGGCCCGACCGTCGACGAGCTCGGCGGCGGCGACCTCGGTCTCGCCCTCGCGCACGACCACCCGGCCGGTGACCGGGGTGGAGGCCGCCGGGGCGACGACCACGGTGAGGTTCGCGACGTCGCGGTTGAGGGCGGACGCCGTCAGGGTCGTGGTGGTGGTCGTCGTGACCGTCACGGTGCCGGGGTCCGACGTCGACGCCGCGAGGCCGGAGGAGGTCGCCGGCACGAACCGGGCGGTGTAGGAGTGCGGGCCGAGCGCCACCCCGGTGAGGTCGACCGTGGCCGCGCCCGCCGTCACCGGCGCCGTGCCGACGACCGTGTCGCCCTCGAGGAACTCGACCTCGCCGGCGGCGCTGCCACCGGTGACCGTGGCGGAGAGGCGCACGGCGCCCGCCCCGGTCTGCTGCGCCGCGAGCGTGGTCGTCGTGGTGGCCAGCTCGGTGTCGAGTGCGCGGCCGAGGCGCAGGAGCTGGGTCTCGCCCGTGGCGTCCTTGAGGCCGTCGTTGTCGGTGACCGCGTAGACCTCGCCGTCGGCGGCGATGGTGAGGCCCTCGAGCTTCTCCTGCGTCCAGCCGTGCTGCTCGGTGAGGACCGGCAGCACGTCGACCGCGAGCTCCTTCTCGACGGGGGTGACCGTGCCGGGCGTGCCGGCCGGGAGGTCGACCGTGTAGACGCGCTTGATGCGCGCGTTCGGGCCGTTGAGCTTGTCCCGCTCGATCACGGCGACGGTGTCGGCGTCGACGGTGACGATCTCCGACAGGCCGACCCAGTCCCCGCTCGTGCTCGTCTGCTCGAGCGTGTAGCCGAACCAGGTCCACTCGCCGGTCACGGTGTCGTAGCGGCCGATCCGCGTGGTGGCCTCCGGCGTCGCCCCGCTGACGCCGGTGCCCAGCGGGCGCTGGAGCGCGACGTACAGGGTCTCGTTCGCGAACCCCTGGGCGATCGAGACGCCCTCGAGGCCCCAGTTCCTGAGCCCCGCGGTGACGTCGGTGGGCAGGCTGACGGTCTGCTGCACGACGCCGTCGGCGTCGATCCGCACCAGGGCGTTCGCCGGCCCGGTCGCGCCCTCGCTGGCCAGCCAGAACCCGCCCTCGGGGCGGGCGGCGAGCCCCTCGATGTCGAGGTTCTCCCGTGTGCCCGCGGAGCTCCGCACGTCGACGACCGACGTGATCTCGGCGGGGGTGCTGGACACGTCGACGGTGTAGACCCGACCGGGCTTGTACGCCGAGTCGCTCGCCGCGTAGAGGACGTCCGGGTTCGTCGGGTCCGCGCTGAGCGCGCTGAGCGCGCCCCACCCGATGGGCTGCGCCGGGTCGGCGCCCGGGACGTCGCCCGCCACGATCGAGGGGAAGGACGGGGCGTCGGCGCCGAGCTCGTAGAGGCTGACGCTGGCGCGCACCCCCGCTGCGGCGTTGTCGGTCTCCGACGACACCGCCAGCAGGTCGCGCCCGGGGACGGGGAGGATGCCCTCGGGCCCGTTGGTGGCGGGCAGCACCTGCCGGAACGCCGGGTTCCGCGGGTCGGTCATGTCGTAGACCGCGACGAAGTTGCTGCGCTCGGAGCCGACGAAGGCGTACGGCGTGCCCCCGACCTCGGCGAACGCGAGGCCCTCCGGCTCGGTGCCCTTCGACGAGGCCTTGGCGCGGGCGTCGTTGAACAGGCCGTGGCGCACGGCGATCTGCTCGAAGCTGTTGCCCGCGTCCCACACGACGTCGCCGCTCGTGGTGTCGAAGACCGTCCAGCCGCGCGTGCCGCCCTTCCAGTCGCCCTCGTTGGCGGTCGCGACGAGACCGTCGCCCACCCAGGCGATCGCGTCGGGCTCCCGCGGCTTGTCGAGCGAGCCGGTCGGGTTGAAGACCCCGTCGGAGGTGGTGTCGATGCCGCTGACGCGGGCGTTGCCGGCGGAGAAGACCTTCTCGATCGCTCCGGTGGGCAGGTCCACCACGACGACGCCGTTGTTCTCCTGCAGGGTGACGGCGACCTTGCCGTCGGCGTTGATCGCGACGTACTCGGGCTCGGGGTCGACGGGGGTGTCGATGCCGGCCGCGGCGAAGGCCGCCAGTGCGCTGCCGTCGGGGTTGGTGAACGGCACCGGGCGCGCCGTCCACGTCGTCGGGTCGCCGGTGAGGGCCACGGTCTGGAGGAAGCCGGCGGGGGCCTGCGGGAGCGCGGCGCCGTTGGCGTCCTCGTCGCGCTGGTTCTCCATGGCGATCGCGGCCCAGGCGCCGTCGGCGCTGATGGCGATGGAGTCGGGCTGGCCGCCCAGGTCGATGCGGTGGACGAGGCTCCCGTCGCTCGTGCGCACGGCGAGGAGGGCGCCCGAGGGGGCCGTGAACGACGTGCTGGTGTCGACGACGGCGAGCAGGTGGTCGCCGACGACCGCGACCGAGGTCGGCTGCACGGGGGTGCCGGCGTCGAAGTAGCGGGTGAGGTCGAGCGTCCCCCGGCCCGCCGGTGCGGACGGGTCGGAGATGTCGAGGACGCCGACCCGCTGGCCGGCCGCGTCGGTGTAGTAGAGCGTGCGGCCGTCGTCGGAGACGTCGGAGATCTCGGCGACCGTCTCGGTCGCGACGGGCTCCCCGTAGGGCCGGTTGAGGTGGACGGGGTACGTCGCGGTGCGGTCGAAGTAGGCGGCGCCGTCCGCGGGGGCGGTGGGGTCGGCGGCAGGCGCCAGGGGGGCGACCGGGCCGCGCACGGCGGCCGCGGCGAGCCCCGGCGTGCCCAGCTCGACGCCGGCGAGGACGGCGGCACCCAGGGCCAGGGTGACGGTGGTGCCGACGGAGCGGCGGACGGTCCGGAGGGACATGCGGGGTTCCCTTTCGGGGGACGGCGTGACGACGGGGCGGGTCCGGTGCGCACGCACCGTCCCGCGCGCATCTTCGGGGCACCGGCAGGTGCGACGGACGACGCTCGGGATGCCCGGCGGTGGCCGCTGGGTGAACGCTCGGCGACACCGCACGGCGCGCTGCGGCACGCCTGGTCTCACGGAGGTCGTCGCTTGGCTAGGCTGACCGGCGGTCGCCCGGGCCAACCCCGGTGACCATCGTCCGGCCCGTCGTACGCCGACACGCGGCGTACCCCCGTCCCAGGAGCAACATGGCAAGCATCGTCGCCGTCGGCGCCCGCGAGATCCTCGACTCGCGCGGCAACCCCACCGTCGAGGTCGAGGTCCTCCTCGAGGACGGGGTGCTCGGTCGGGCAGCCGTCCCGAGCGGCGCCTCCACGGGCGCGTTCGAGGCGGTGGAGCTGCGCGACGGCGGCGACCGCTACCTCGGCAAGGGCGTCCAGGGAGCCGTCGACGGCGTGGCCGAGCGCATCGCGCCCGCGATCGTCGGTCTCGACGCCGACGACCAGCGCCTCGTCGACCAGACGATGCTCGAGCTCGACGGCACGCCGAACAAGGCCGACCTCGGCGCGAACGCGATCCTCGGCGTCTCGCTCGCGACGGCGCAGGCGGCGGCGGAGTCCGCGGGCCTCCCGCTCTACAAGTACGTCGGCGGCCCGAACGCCCACGTGCTCCCGGTGCCGATGATGAACATCCTCAACGGCGGCGCCCACGCGGACACCAACGTGGACATCCAGGAGTTCATGATCGCGCCGATCGGTGCGCCGAGCTTCTCCGAGGCCGTCCGCAGCGGCGCCGAGGTCTACCACTCGCTCAAGGCGGTGCTGAAGAAGCGCGGCCTCGCCACGGGCGTCGGCGACGAGGGTGGCTTCGCGCCCGAGCTCGCCTCCAACCGCGCCGCGCTCGACCTCATCGCCGAGGCCGTCGGCGCCGCCGGCTACCAGCTCGGCACCGACATCGTGCTCGCGCTCGACGTCGCCGCCACGGAGTTCTGCACCGACGGCGTCTACACCTTCGAGGGCGCGTCGAAGTCGGCCGAGGAGATGACGGCCTACTACGCCGAGCTCGTCGCCGCCTACCCGATCGTCTCGATCGAGGACCCGCTGGACGAGGACGACTGGGCCGGCTGGAAGGCCATCACCGACAGCCTGGGCTCGAAGACGCAGCTCGTCGGCGACGACCTGTTCGTCACCAACGTGGAGCGCCTGCAGCGCGGCATCACCGGCGGCCAGGCGAACGCGCTGCTGGTGAAGGTCAACCAGATCGGCTCGCTGACGGAGACGCTCGACTCGGTCGAGCTGGCCCACCGCAACGGCTACCGCTGCATGATGAGCCACCGCTCGGGCGAGACCGAGGACGTCACCATCGCCGACCTCGCCGTCGCCACCAACTGCGGCCAGATCAAGACCGGCGCCCCGGCGCGCTCGGAGCGCGTGGCGAAGTACAACCAGCTCCTCCGCATCGAGTCGGAGCTCGGTGACGCGGCTCGCTACGCCGGCGCCGGCTCCTTCCCGCGCTACCGCGCCTGATCGACCGCAGCACCAGCAGCACCAGCAGCACCCGCATCCCCGTCCCGCACCCCGTCCCGCACCCCGTCCCGCGCCCGAGAGGAGCCGACCGTGGCCGACGAGCGTCGTCGCACCAACCGCGGTCCCGGTCCCCGGGCCGGGACGGGGCCGGGGCGGGCCCGGGCCGGCGGGCGGGGGAGCACCCCGCCCGGGGTGCGGCCGGCGGCGGCGCGCACCGGTGCGTCCGCCCGACCGCGCCCCCGGTTCACCGGCCGCGCCGCGATCCTCGTGCTCGTGCTGGCCGTGCTCACGGTCTCCTACGCGTCGTCGCTGCGGGCCTACCTCACGCAGCGCGCCCACCTCGAGGACCTGCGGGTGCAGATCGAGGAGAAGAGCGCGAACATCGAGGCCTACGAGCGTGAGGCGCGCCGCTGGGACGACGACGAGTTCGTCGCGCAGCAGGCCCGCGAGCGGCTCGACTACGTCAATCCCGGCGAGACGTCCTACGTCGTGATCGGACCCGACGGCGCGCCGCTGGGCGGCAACGACGCCAGCCTCTCCGAGCCGGTCGCTGCACCGACGGACGACGAGGTCCCGCCCGCGTGGTGGGACACGGCCTGGGACTCGGTGGAGGCCGCGGGCGACCCGCAGGCCGCCGCCGAGGAGGAGGCCGAGCAGCAGCCGGCGGACGAGATCGTCCCGCCGCCGGAGCAGACCGAGGAAGGAACCGAGTGAGCGTCTCCGACGCCGACCGCGCCGCCATCGCCGCCCAGCTGGGGCGGGAGCCGCGCGGCATCGCGGGCATCGGGCACCGCTGCCCGTGCGGCAACCCCGACGTGGTGACGACGTTGCCGCGGCTGCCCAACGGCACGCCGTTCCCCACGACGTACTACCTGACGTGCCCCCGCGCCGCCTCCCGCATCGGGACCCTCGAGGGCGGCGGCACCATGAAGGAGATGCAGGCGCGCCTCGGCGACGACGAGGAGCTGGCCGCGGCGTACCGCGCCGCCCACGAGCGCTACCTCGCCGCCCGCGCCGAGCTCGAGCCGCAGGTCGGGGGCGTGCCGGAGATCGCCGGGATCTCGGCCGGCGGGATGCCCGACCGCGTCAAGTGCCTCCACGTGCTCGCCGGCCAGTCGCTGGCCCAGGGGCGCGGCGTCAACCCGCTCGGCGACGAGGTGCTCGACGAGCTCGGCGACTGGTGGGCCGCAGGCCCCTGCGTCGGCTCCCCGGCCGAGCAGGACGACGCGTGATCGCCGCCGTCGACTGCGGCACCAACACCATCAAGCTCTTCGTCGGCACGCCGCCCCACGCGGTGGTGCGCACGTCGCGGATGGTGCGGCTCGGCGAGGGCGTCGACCGCACGGGGCGGCTGGACGACGCCGCGGTGCAGCGTGCGTTCGCCGCCCTGGACGAGTACGCCGCGATCATCGCCGCCCACGACGTGGAGCGCATCCGGTTCTGCGCCACGTCGGCCACCCGCGACGCCTCCAACGCCGACGTGTTCCGCGCCGGCGTGCTGGAGCGCCTCGGGGTGGAGCCCGAGGTGCTGAGCGGCGCCGAGGAGGCCGCCCTGTCCTTCGGTGGTGCGGTGGCCCACCTGCGCCACGAGCCCCGGCTGCCCGTGCTCGTGGTGGACATCGGCGGCGGCTCGACCGAGCTCGTCCGGGGCGACCGCGACGCCGACGGCGTGCTCGCGCCGACGGCCGCGCACTCGATGGACGTGGGCTCCGTGCGGCTGCACGAGCGGCACCTCGCGGGCGACCCGCCGACCGGCGCCGAGGTGCAGCGGCTCCTCGCCGACGTCGACGCGGCGCTGGACGCGAGCCCGGTGGACGTCGCGGGCGTCGCGCAGGTCGTGTGCGTGGCCGGCACGGCCCTGACCGTGGGGGCCGGGGCGCTCGGGCTGCCGGCCTTCGACCCGGTCCTGCTCGACCAGGCCGTCGTCCCGCGGAGCGCCGTGCGGGCCGAGGTGGACCGGCTGCTGGCCATGACGGTCGAGGAGCGTCGCGCCCTCGGCCACGTGCACCCCGGCCGCGCCGACGTCATCGGCGCCGGGGCGCTCATCCTCGACCGGGTGCTCGAGCGCGCAGGTGTCGACGAGCTGACGCTGTCGGTGGCCGACATCCTCGACGGCATCGCCGCGTCGCTCGTCGACTGACGCGTCCGGCGGGGCCGACCGGGAGACCGGGGCCGAGCGCGCACGCCGCGGCCCCGGCTGAGAGGATGCGCGGGTGACGCAGCACGCCATCACCGTCCTCGGCCACGACCGTCCCGGCATCATCGCGCAGGCCACGGCGGTCCTCGCCGACCTCGGGCTCAACATCGAGGACACCTCGATGACCCTGCTCCGCGGCCACTTCGCGATGACCCTCATCTGCGCCGGCGGCGCGACCGAGGGGCGCATCGTGGACGCGCTCGCACCCCTCGCGGAGGACGGCTCGCTGACCGTCACCGTGCGCGAGGTGTCGGGCGAGCACGCGGCGGGCGACGGCGGCACGCCGCACGTGCTCACCGTCCACGGCGGCGACCGCCCCGGCATCGTCTCCGGCGTCGTGGCCGTGGTCGCGGGCGTCGGTGGCAACGTCACGGACCTCACGACCCGGCTCTCGGGGGACCTCTACGTCCTCCTCGCCGAGGTCGACCTGCCGGCGGGCGTGGACGTCGACGCCCTGCGTGCCGCCCTGACGGACGAGGGCGCCCGGCTCGGCGTCGGCGTCACCCTGCGCGCCGCGGAGGCCGACGAGCTGTGAGCCAGACCCCCGAGGGCGCCACGAACCAGGTCGACGCCCGGGTCGCGGGCTGGAGCGAGACCGAGCTCGGCGTCGAGGGCCGGGTGCTCGAGGTCGTGCGCGCGCCCGCCGCCGTGCTGTCGACCGACGGCGAGCGCGTCGACCCCACCGCCCCCGAGACCGTGCAGCTGGCGGCCGACCTCGTCGCCACCATGCGCGTGAGCCCCGGCTGCGTCGGCCTCGCCGCGCCCCAGGTCGGCGTCGGGGTGAAGGTCTTCTGCGTCGACGTGTCCGAGCACCCCAAGACCCGCGACCACCACGGCACGTTCGTGCTGTGCAACGCCGAGGTCGTCACCTCCAGCCGCAACGAGAAGGCCCGCGAGGGCTGCATGTCGGTGCCCGACCTCACGGGCGACGTCAAGCGACCGTCGCGCATCGTCGTCCGGGGTCAGCTGCCCGGCACGGGCGAGGCCGTCGAGGTGACGGCCAACGCCTTCGAGGCCCGGGCCCTGCAGCACGAGATCGACCACTGCGACGGGTTTCTCTTCCTCGACAAGGTCGCCGGAGCCCACGCGATCTACCAGCGCAAGACCTACCTGTAGGGTCGCGCTCCGTCCGGCCCCCGTGTCCCAACCGGTAGAGGAAGCCGGCTTAAACCCGGCGTGTTGTGGGTTCGAGTCCCACCGGGGGCACCGTCAGGCCGCGTCGGCGAGCATGCGGCGCCCCAACGGGTAGTCGGCGACCTGCTCGGTGACGGCCGCCCAGACCTCCGCGAGGGTGGACCGCTCGCAGCGGCGGGCGTCGCCGACGGCGTCGAGCCACGTCCGGGTCTCGCTGACGATGCTCGCGTCGTCCGTGAGGAGCGCGGCGGCGAGTGCGCCGAGCACGTGGGGCACCTGGTCGAGCACCGCGGTGGTGCCGGGGCCGCCCCGCCGCGCGACCCGCTGGGTGACCGCGTCGGTGTGGGGGCCGACGGCGGCCAGCAGCGCGAAGGCCTCCCGCGCGGCGTCGGTGCGCAGGGGCGGCACCGCGGGCACCCGCCGGGGGAGCGTGGCGAGCAGGCTCCCGACGTCCGCGGGGTCGAGGGCCTGCGCCGTCGCACCGATGCGGCGGGCCCGCAGGCCGGCGGGGTCGAACGCGGCGCCCCCGACCACGACGGGCACACCGGAGGCGGTGGCGGTCTCGACGTGGCGGCGCACGAACACCAGTGACGACGAGAGCGACGCGCTCACCAGGGTGACCCGCGGCTCGTGGTCGGCGATCGCCCGCTGGAGGGCGAGCGTGGAGACGTCGGCGCCGAGGTAGGCCACCGCGTAGCCCTCGCTCTCGAGCCGAGCGGTCAGCATGAGCGCGGGGAGGGCGTGCCACTCGCGCTCGGCGCACACCACGAGCAGCGGCGGGGTGCCCCGCGCCGCACGGACCGCCGCGTCATCCCGCCACGAGCGGATGCGACGGCGCAGGTGCTGCACGACCTGCTCGTTGACCGCGGTCGCGGCGTGCTCGCGGGCCACGGTCCACTCGTCGGCGGCCCACAGGCTGCCCACCCGGCGCTGGGCGTCGCCGACCAGGCCGGTGAGGATCCCGTCCAGGGGCGTGCCGTCGGTGAGGACCGTGTCCACGATCGCGCGCGCCCCCGCGCCGTCGTTGTGCACGACGCGGTCCCAGTACCGGTCCTGCACGGCGGTGGCGACCACGGGGCGGGCAGGCGGGCGGGCCGGGCTCAGAGCGGGGCCGAGGGCTGCAGCGCGATGATGGCGGCGTCGTCGCGGTCGAGGGAGTCGGGCCCGAGGAAGGACGAGACGCTCATCGCCAGACGCTCGACGACCGCGCTGCTGGGGGCGCCTCCGAGGCCGGCCAGGGCGGTCGCGATGCCGTCCTCGCCGAACATGTCGATGCGCCCGCGGGCCTCGGTGATCCCGTCGGTGTAGCAGATGAGGGTGTCGCCCGGCGCGAGCCGGTGGACCGACCGCCCGAACTCCGCGTCCTCGAAGATGCCGAGGGCCGGGCCGTGGGACTCCACGTACTCCAGGGTGCCCTCCCGCCGCAGGATGATCGGCGGCGGGTGGCCGGCGTTGCTCAGGGTCACCTCGAACGAGCCGTCGTCCTGGCGCCGCAGGCGACCGCAGACCGCCGTCGCGAAGCTCTCGACGGGCGACTCGGCCTCGTGCACGAGCACCTGGTTCGTCAGGGTCAGGACGCGGTCGGGGGAGCGGTCGACGAGCGCGGCGGTGCGCACGGACGTGCGGATCCGCTTCGCGGCGACGGCCGCGCCGACGCCCTTGCCCACGGCGTCGCCGAGCAGCAGGGTCAGGTCGGTCTCACCGCCGTGGAGGTCGATGAAGTCGCCGCCGACCGTCACCTCCTCCTGCGCCACGCGGTTGTACGACGCGACGTCGAGCCCGGCGCTCGCGGGAAGGGGCGGCGGGAGCAGGGCGGTGCGCAGCGTGGTCGCGGCGTGGCGGTTGTCCGCGACCACGATGGTCACGTCGAGGGCGACGGCGATCCGGTGGGCGACGTCCTCGAGGAAGAGCACGTCGTCGGCGGTGAGGTCCCGACCACGGGCCCGGGCGAGCGTCAGGAGCCCGATGCCGCGGCCGCGCGCGACCAGCGGCAGGCTCAGCACCGAGGCGGCGTCGAGCTCGTTCAGCTGCCCCACCAGCGGGCTCTCGCCGAGGAGCTGCGTCAACATGACCTCGCGCTCCGGGGTCTCGGGCGGCAGCAGCCAGTGCTCGGGGGCCTGGCGGGACAGCACGTCACGCACGGCCTCGGCCTGGCGACGGCTGATGGGACGGTCGCGCTCGCCGACGAGGTCGTGGCCGCGCGTGCGGCCGACCGACATCCAGCCCTGGTGGCTGTGGAGGGCGACCTGCGCGAAGTCGACCGCGTGGTCGACGAAGGTGTCGACCGTCAGCTCGAGCGCCCGGGCGGGACGGTGCACGGCCCCGAGCACCTCGCCCAGGTGCTGCTGGAGGGCCTCGCGCGCGAGGAGCGCCTGGTCGTCCACCACCAGGGGCGTGGCGTGCCGGTCCCAGCCGGGAGCCGCGGCCGGTGTGGGTCGGCTCCCGGTGTCGGTCACAGCGCGATCCTGGCGGTGACGGTCGTACCGGTGCTGCGGGTGACGCTCCAGTCGTCGCAGATCGCGGCGACCATGGCGAGGCCCCGGCCGCGCAGGCCGTCGTCGGAGACGGGCTGCACGGTGATCGCCGGACCGGCGCCGCCGTCCGTCACGCGCAGCACGACGTGGGACGGATCGACACTCCAGGCGAGCTCGATCTGGTCGCCCGGTCCGGGGGCGCCGTGCTCGACGGCGTTGATCACGAGCTCGCCGGCGACGATGACCGCGTCGTTGAGCACGGGGGTCGGGAGGCCGAGCGCCTCGAGCGCGCCGCGCACCACGTCGCAGGTCCGCCGGGCGGCCTCGTCGGAGTGAGGCACGTCGACGACGTGCCAGCCCGGCGGCGGGGGAGTGAGGGGGCTCGCGGTCATGGCGGGGCGGTGGGGGGCGGGACCCCTCAGGCGTCGACCTGCTCGAAGGGGATCTTGCAGACCGTCAGCACGCGCTGTGGCACGCTGCCCTCGGCGGCGACCAGGGTGACCTGGGCGCCGTTCTTCTTCGCCAGCACGGTGGCGCGGGCGAGGACGCCGACGATGATGCTCGGCAGGAACGTCACGGCGCGGAGGTCGACCGTGAGGTTCTGCGTGAACGTCTCGCTGGCCTGCTCGATGAGGTCGTTGAGGGCGCGGTGGTCAGCAGCGTCGATGTCTCCCGACAGGACGAGGCTCCCCGGCGCCGACGTGGCGGAGAAGGAGGTAGCGGTCACGGGGGCACTCTACGGGAGGCCCCGGAACCGGCCTGCGACCGAGGTCGGCCCGCTCACCCCGAGGGGTGGCGGCCGCGGGAATATCCGACCCGTCTCGGGTGCTGGCCCCTGCGATGTCCGAGACCACCGCCGCCCGTCCCCGTCTGTCCGTCCTCGACCTCGTGCCGGTACGGCGCGCGCAGTCGACCGGTGAGGCGCTCGCCGCCTCCCGGTCGCTCGCCCAGGTGGCCGACGCCGCCGGGTACGAGCGCTACTGGGTGGCGGAGCACCACAACATGCCGGCCGTCGCGGCCACGAACCCGCCCGTCATCATCGCGATGCTGGCGGCGGCCACCGAGCGGATCCGCGTGGGCTCGGGGGGCGTGATGCTCCCCAACCACGCCCCGCTCGCCGTGGCGGAGCAGTTCGCCCTGCTGGAGGCGGCGTACCCCGGCCGCATCGACCTGGGGATCGGACGGGCGCCCGGGTCCGATCCCGTGACGAGCTACGCGCTGCGCCACGGGGGACCGGTCGGCGGCGACGACGAGGCGGTCGCGCGCTTCGCCGAGCACGTCGGCAACGTGGTGGCGATGATGTCGCCCGACGGCGTGGGGGTGCAGGTGCAGGGACGCACGCACGAGCTGCGCGCCACGCCCGTCGCGACCTCGGTGCCGCAGCTGTGGCTGCTCGGCTCCTCCGACTACTCGGCGCACCTGGCGGCGCAGCGGGGCCTGCCCTACGTGTTCGCGCACCACTTCTCGGGCGAGGGCACCGAGCGCGCCCTCGAGATCTACCGCCGGGAGTTCCGACCCTCCGCGGAGCTCGACGCCCCCCGCACGTTCCTCACCGTCAACGCGGCGGTGGCGGAGACGGACGCCGAGGCCCGACGGCGGGCGCGTCCCCAGCAGCTGATGATGCTCGCGCTGCGCACCGGCGCCCCGCTGGGTCCCCAGCTCAGCGTGGAGGAGGCGGCGGCGGTGGAGCTGCCCCCGTCGCACCAGGAGTTCGCCGATGCCATGCTCGCGCGGTGGGTCGTGGGGGACGCCGCGACGGCCCGCGCGCAGGTCGCGACGCTCGCCGCGACGTACGGCGTGGACGAGGTGATGGTGAACCCCGTCGACGGGGCGACGGACGGGACGCCGATGACCGCTGCACCGGCGCGCGAGGAGACGCTGCGCCTGCTCGCGGCGGCCTGAGGACGGTTCCCCGCGAGCAACGGCCGGGGCGCCGCTGGGGCGCCGTCGGGGCCACCTGGCCCGATTAGGAATTGTTGGGGCGTTTCCCTAGACTCGTACGTCGGCCCAACGTGGGTCTGCTTCGCCGTGTCCTGCGGCTGCCCGGTTCGCCGGGATGGGACCCGGCGGGCGGCTGCACGAGGTCCACTGGACCGCCCTCCGCGGAGGGTCCCAGGCGGTTCCCGGGCCAGCCGCGCGACCCCACGGTCGCGGGGTGCACGACACGGTAGACGAGACGACAAGCACCGGTCAGCCGGTACGACGGATTGTGGAGGACATGGCCAAGAAGGAAGGCGTCATCGAGATCGAGGGCTCCGTCATCGAGGCTCTCCCGAACGCGATGTTCCGCGTGGAGCTGAGCAACGGGCACAAGGTCCTCGCGCACATCAGCGGCAAGATGCGTCAGCACTACATCCGGATCCTCCCCGAGGACCGCGTGGTGGTGGAGCTCTCGCCGTACGACCTGACCCGCGGGCGCATCGTCTACCGCTACAAGTGACATCAGCCGAGACACGTTGAAAGGACCTCCTCGTGAAGGTCAAGCCGAGCGTCAAGAAGATCTGTGACAAGTGCAAGGTGATCCGTCGCCACTCGCGCGTCATGGTGATCTGCGAGAACCCGCGTCACAAGCAGCGCCAGGGCTGACGCCCTCGGCCGGTCCGCCGGCCACCCGCACCACCCCACCCACGTGATCGCTCAACCCGCCGCACGGCGGGGGATGCACCTCCGGAGCAGAGGCCGGAGCCCGTGGTCGACCAGCCGGTCGGCCGTCCGGGAGGCGACACGACCGAGACCTCTGTGCACATCGAAGGGAAACGCCATTCATGGCACGCCTCGTTGGTGTTGACCTCCCGCGCGACAAGCGCGTCGAGATCGCACTCACCTACATCTACGGCATCGGCCGTACCAGCTCCCAGCAGATCCTCGCGGCGACCGGGGTCGACCCGAACGCCCGCGTGCACACGCTGGGTGACGAGGAGCTGGTGAAGCTCCGCGACGAGATCGAGGCCAACTACAAGTTCGAGGGTGACCTCCGACGCGAGGTCCAGGCCGACATCCGCCGCAAGATCGAGATCGGCAGCTACCAGGGTCGCCGTCACCGCATGGGCCTCCCGGTCCGCGGTCAGCGCACCAAGACCAACGCGCGCACCCGCAAGGGCCCGAAGCGCACGGTCGCCGGCAAGAAGAAGGCCCGCTGATCCCGCTGCGCGGGTCAACGGTCCACTCGTCACGAGCTCACCAGACTTTCAGGAGATAACGCATGCCCCCCAAGGGACGCGCTGCGGCTGGCGCCAAGAAGGTGCGCCGCAAGGAGAAGAAGAACGTCGCCGCCGGCGAGGCTCACATCAAGAGCACGTTCAACAACACCATCGTCACCATCACGGACCCCACCGGTGCCGTGATCTCGTGGGCCTCCGCCGGCACCGTCGGCTTCAAGGGCTCGCGCAAGTCCACGCCGTACGCCGCGCAGATGGCTGCTGAGGCCGCTGGTCGTCGGGCGATGGAGCACGGCATGAAGAAGATCGACGTCTTCGTGAAGGGCCCGGGCTCGGGCCGCGAGACGGCGATCCGCTCGCTGGGTGCGATCGGCCTCGAGGTCGGCACCATCCAGGACGTCACGCCGCAGCCCCACAACGGATGCCGGCCGCCCAAGCGCCGCCGCGTCTGAGACGACACCAGAGACCTAGGAGACTGATCAGATGGCCCGTTACACCGGCCCCATGACCAAGAAGTCGCGCCGTCTCGGTGTCGACCTCGTCGGTGGCGACGCTGCGTTCGAGCGCCGCCCCTACCCGCCCGGCATGCACGGCCGCGCGCGGGTGAAGGAGAGCGAGTACCGCGCGCAGCTGCAGGAGAAGCAGAAGGCGCGCATCAGCTACGGCGTGCTCGAGCGCCAGTTCTACAACTACTACGTCGAGGCGTCGCGCCGCACGGGCAAGACGGGTGACAACCTGCTCCAGCTCCTGGAGTGCCGTCTCGACAACGTGGTGTACCGCGCCGGGTTCGCCCGCACGCGTCGCCACGCCCGCCAGCTCGTGAGCCACGGCCACTTCCTGGTGAACGGCAAGAAGGTCAACATCCCGAGCTACCAGGTGGCGCAGTACGACGTCATCGACGTGCGGGAGAAGTCGCTCGAGACGACGCCGTTCATCGTCGCGCGCGAGACCCACGGCGAGCGCGTCGTCCCGGCGTGGCTCGAGGCCGTCCCGAGCCGCATGCGGATCCTGGTGCACTCGCGCCCGGTCCGTGCGCAGATCGACGTGCCCGTCCAGGAGCAGCTGATCGTGGAGTTCTACTCCAAGAAGTGATCCAGCGGTGCGGGGTCCCCGGCTCGTCGAGCCGGGTGCCCCGCACTGTCGTTCGACCTTTCCTTCCATCACGTTCGGGCCCATCAAATAGTGGGTGAGCCCGGAAAGGAACCAACCAGTGCTCATCGCTCAGCGCCCGACCCTGGACGAGGTTGTCGCCGGGGACTACCGGTCCCGGTTCGTCATCGAGCCCCTGGAGCCGGGCTTCGGCTACACGCTCGGCAACTCCCTGCGCCGCACGCTCCTGTCCTCGATCCCGGGCGCCGCGGTCACCAGCATCAAGCTCGACAACGTGCTCCACGAGTTCTCGACGGTCGAGGGCGTCAAGGAGGACGTCACCGAGATCATCCTGAACCTCAAGGGCCTCGTGGTCTCCTCCGAGCACGACGAGCCGGTCACGATGTACCTGCGCAAGTCGGGTGCCGGTGACGTCACCGCCGCGGACATCGCTCCGCCGGCCGGCGTCGAGGTGCACAACCCCGACCTGAAGATCGCCACGCTGTCCGACAAGGGCCGCCTGGAGATGGAGCTGGTCGTCGAGCGTGGCCGCGGCTACGTCTCGGCCGTCCAGAACAAGGGTGCCGACAACGAGATCGGCCGCATCCCGGTCGACTCCATCTACAGCCCCGTGCTGAAGGTGACCTACAAGGTCGAGGCCACCCGTGTCGAGCAGCGCACCGACTTCGACAAGCTGATCATCGACGTCGAGACCAAGCCGTCGATCCAGCCCCGCGACGCGCTCGCCTCGGCGGGCAAGACGCTGGTCGAGCTCTTCGGCCTGGCCCGCGAGCTCAACGTCGAGGCCGAGGGCATCGACATCGGCCCGTCGCCCGTCGACGAGCAGCTGGCGGCCGACCTGGCCCTGCCGGTCGAGGACCTGCAGCTCACCGTGCGGTCCTACAACTGCCTCAAGCGCGAGGGCATCCACACCGTGGGCGAGCTCATCTCGCGCTCGGAGCAGGACCTGCTGGACATCCGCAACTTCGGTGCGAAGTCGATCGACGAGGTGAAGGCCAAGCTCGTCGAGATGGGTCTCTCGCTCAAGGACAGCGCGCCGGGCTTCGACCCCGCCACCGCCCTCGCGGCGTACGGCGACGACGAGGACGACGCGTTCGTCGAGGACGAGCAGTACTGATCCACCCCTGCTCGGGCGGCCGACCGGTCGCCCGAGCCCGCCCCTGGGGTCGCACCGCGACCCCGTGTCTATCCCGGTACCTGGTACGGCCGGGAAGAAGGTAGAGATCTGCGATGCCCACCCCCAAGAAGGGTCCCCGCCTCGGCGGCAGCCCGGCCCACCAGCGCCTGATCCTGTCGAACCTGGCCACCCAGCTGTTCGAGCACGGCCGCATCGTCACGACGGAGTCGCGTGCCCGCACGCTCCGCCCCGTCGCGGAGAAGCTGATCACCAAGGCCGTCAAGGCCCACAAGGCGGAGCAGGCCGACGAGGCCGTCGTGTCGCTCCACCAGCGTCGTGAGGTCCTCAAGACCGTCCGCGACAAGAGCATCGTGCACGTCCTCTTCACGGAGATCGCGCCGACGTTCGCGGAGCGTCCGGGCGGCTACACCCGCATCACGAAGCTCGGCCCCCGCAAGGGCGACAACGCCCCCATGGCGGTCATCGAGCTCGTGACGGAGGAGTACGTCGCCAAGGCCGTCACCAAGCCCGCCGCGCCCGCCGCGCCGGTCGAGGAGCCCGCCGAGGAGACGCCCGCCGCCGAGGAGACCACCGAGGAGACCACCGAGGAGACCACGGACGAGGCCGCTGAGGCCCCGGCCGAGGAGTCCGACGAGGCCACCGACGAGGCCAAGGCCTGACGCAGGTCGCACGCTCCACCGCGAACGGCCCGCCATCCCCGCAGGGGGTGGCGGGCCGTTCCGCATTTCGTGGTGCTCCCTACGGTGGGCCCATGAGCACCGAGAAGTCTCCCGCCGAGGAGCTGCGCACCGAGGACCCGACCACCGAGCCGACCCTCGAGGGCGACGCCCGCGAGGCCGAGGCGGGCCAGCCCGTCGCGGGCGCGGAGGAGGAGCCCGACGGCGGCGACGACCCGACGCCGGCGGCTGCGGACGTCGCGCCGACGACGGACGCCCCCGACGCCGCGGCGGCCCTCGAGGAGTCGGGCGGGGAGCACATCATCGAGGCGCGGCAGGACTGACCCCTCGCGCCGAGTTGTCACGTACGACGCGACGCGACGCGGCGTACGTGACAACTCGGCGAACCTGGCGCGCCCTCCGACCCAGCTCGACGGGGCTCAGGGCCAGGCGCGGTCGAGCGCGTTGTGGGCCTCGGGTCGGGTGAGGCCGGCGCGGCGGGCGGCGGCGACGTACGCCGCGGCGGCAGCGCCGACGTCGCCCGTGGTCGCCGCCGTCGTCTCGGCCACGAAGGTGCCGGCCCGACCGCGGGTCTCGACGACGCCGTCGGCCTCCAGCTCGCGGTAGACCCGGGCCACGGTGCCGGCGGCCAGCCCCAGCTGCTCGGCCAACCCGCGCACGGTGGGCAGCCGCTCTCCGGCGGACAGGTCGCCCGTGGCGACGAGCGCCGCGACCTGGGCCCGCAGCTGCTCGAACGGGGGCGTGGCCGACGCGGGGTCGGGCGGCTGGATCGTCACCGGCAGCACGGTAGCGGCCCGCGCTGGCCCGCGCCGTACCCGTGTGATGAGGTGGCCCCGTGGCACAGGAGCAGCAGGTGGCGCTGGTGGTGGGCGAGGCGCTCGTGGACGTGGTGCGCCGCGCCGACGGGGAGAGCGACGAGCGGGCTGGCGGGAGCGCGGCCAACGTCGCCGTCGCGCTGGCGCGGCTCGGCCGCCCGACGTGGTTCGCCACCGCCATGGCCGACGACCGGTACGGCGCGATCCTCGCCGCCCACATCGGCCGCGACGGCGTGCGGCTCGCCGCCGACCCCGAGACGATCGAGCGCACCTCCTCGGCGGTGGCGACGATCGCGGCGGACGGCGCCGCGTCGTACGAGTTCGACCTCGAGTGGCGCCTCGGCGAGGTAGCGGTGGGTGAGGGCGTGCCCGGCTGGGTGCACGTCTGCTCCATCGCCGCGGTCCTGCCGCCAGGGTGCGACGACGTCCTGGCGGTCGTGCGGCGGGAGCGGGAGCGGGCGCTGGTGAGCTATGACGTCAACGCGCGGCCCGCGATCACGGGCACGGGCGTCGAGGTCGTCGCGCGGGTGGAGACGCTGGTGGCGGAGTCCGACGTCGTGAAGGCGTCCGACGAGGACCTGGCGGCGCTGTGGCCGGCGCTCACCGAGGAGGAGGCCGTCGACCGCCTCCTGGGCCTGGGCGCCCGCCTCGTCGTCGTGACGCGCGGCGCGAGCGGTGCCGAGTGCCACCGGGCGGACACCGTCGCCGGCGTGCCGGCCGTCACCGACCTGGGGGTCGTCGACACGATCGGGGCCGGTGACACCCTCGCAGCCGCCTTCGTCGACGCGCTGTGGGAGCGCGGCGTCGTGGGGGCCGCCTCGCGCGAACGGCTCGACGACCTGCCGCCCGAGGACCTCGGAGCGGCCCTCGCCTGGGCCGCACGGGCGGCGGCGCTCACGGTGTCGCGGCCGGGTGCGGATCCGCCGTACCTCGCCGAGGTCGGCCCGCGCCGACGCTCGTAGGATCCTCGGCGTGCGCCTGCGGATCGATCTCGCCTACGACGGCACCGACTTCCACGGCTGGGCGACCCAGCCGGCGCTGCGCACCGTGCAGGGCGAGCTCGAGCAGGGGCTCGCGACCGTGCTGCGGCTGCCGGAGCCCGTCTCCGTGGTGGTCGCCGGCCGCACCGACGCCGGCGTGCACGCCCGCGGCCAGGTGGTGCACGTCGACCTCGACGACGAGCGCGTCGCCGCCTCCGCGAGCCGCGGTGTCACCGATCCCGTCCCCGCGCTGGCCCGCAAGCTCAACGGCGTGCTGCCCGGCGACGTCCGCGTGCACCGCACGCGCCTCGCCCCGGAGGGTTTCGACGCGCGGTTCTCGGCGGTCTGGCGCCGCTACGCCTACCGGATCGCCGACCGGCCCGAGCTGGTCGACCCGCTCGCGCGGCGACACGTGCTGGCCTGGGGGCAGCCGGTCGACGAGACCCTCATGAACGCGGCCTCCGCCGACCTGGTCGGCGAGCAGGACTTCGCGGCGTTCTGCAAGAAGCGACCGGGCGCCACGACGATCCGCACGCTCCTCGACCTGCAGTGGGCACGGCGCGAGGACGGGGTGCTCGAGGGCACCATCCGCGCCGACGCGTTCTGCCACAACATGGTCCGGGCGCTCGTCGGCTGCCTCCTGGCGGTGGGGGAGGGACGCCGCTCCCCGGCCTGGGCGCGCGAGGTGCTCCTCGCCGGCGTGCGCGACCCGTCGGTGCAGGTGGTGCACGCCCACGGCCTGGTGCTCGAGGAGGTCGGCTACCCCGACGACGCCGCCCTCGCGCTGCGCGCGGAGGAGACCCGGAAGGTGCGGACCCGTGACTGAGCAGCCCGACGAGCACTACTTCACGGCGGACCCCTCGGTGCCGTTCACGCGCGAGCGGATCGAGGTGGAGGTCTGGGACGAGCGCCTGCGCCTCGACACCGGCTCCGGCGTCTTCGCCCGCGGTCGGCTCGACGTCGGCACCGCGGTCCTGTTCCGCGAGACCGACCCGCCGTCCGGCGTGGAGCGGCTGCTGGACCTCGGCTGCGGGTACGGCGTGATCGGCCTCGCGCTCGCCCGTCGCCTCCCGGCCGCGCACGTCACGGCGGTCGACGTCAACGAGCGGGCCCTCCTGCTGGCGCGCGAGAACGCGGCGGGGCTGGGGGTGGCGGACCGCTACGAGGCGCTGCTGCCCGGCGAGGTGGCGCTTGACGCGACGTACGACGAGATCTGGTCCAACCCGCCCATCCGCATCGGCAAGGCCGCGCTCCACGAGCTGCTGCTGACCTGGTTGCCGCGCCTGGCGCCGGGCGGCCGTGCCGTGCTGGTCGTCGGCCGCAACCTGGGCGCCGACTCGCTGCAACGCTGGCTGGGAGAGCAGGGCTGGCCGACCGAGCGCATCGCCAGCGCCAAGGGCTTCCGCGTGCTCGAGGTGCGGCGGGGTTGATGCCGCGGGGCCGGCACTTTCCCCGGTCGACCGGGGAACACGCCGCCCTGACCATCAACATTGATGGTCAAAGCGACACTTTCCCCGGCTGACCGGGGAAAGTGTCACCCCGCCCGACCCACCCCGAGGGCGGCGAAGGTGACGCGGGTGGCGTCGGCGACGAGGGCGTCGTGGGTGGGGTCGTCCGCCTCGTCGCCGCTGGTCAGCACCGCGATGACGACGGGCGAGCGGTTCGAGCCGGCGGGCGGCCACGCCACGGCGATGTCGTTGCGCGTGCCGTACGCAGCCGATCCGGTCTTGTCGCCGACCGTCCAGCCGTCGGGGGCGCCGGCCCGCACGAGGGCGTCGCCGGTCGTGTTGCGCACGAGGAGGTCGACGAGCTCGGCCCGGCGGTCGGGTGCGAGCACGCAGCCGAGCGTGTACGACGCGAGCGACCGCGCGAGGGCACGCGGGGTGCTCGTGTCGCGGACGTCGCCCGGCACGGCCGTGTTGAGGTCCGGCTCCTCGCGCACCGAGGTCGTCGTGGTGTCGCCGATCCGCCGCAGCTCCGCCGTCAGCCCCGCGGGTCCGCCGAGCTCGTCGAAGAGCAGGTTCGCTGCGGTGTTGTCGCTGTAGCGGACCGCGGCGTCAGCGAGCTCGCGCACGGTCAGGCCGTCCGCGACGTGCTGCTCGGTGACGGGGGAGTAGGTGACGAGGTCGTCCTCGGTCCAGCGCACCGTCCGGTCGAGGTCGGCCTCGGTGGCGGTGCGGAGCAGGGCACCGACCTGCAGCGCCTTGACGGTGGAGGCGAAGGCGAAGCGCTCGTCGGGACGGTGGGCCACGACCCGGCCCGTGTCGACCTCGAGGGCCACCACGCCCAGGCGCGCGTCGTACTGCCGCTCCAACGCCGCGAACCGCGCCGCCGCGGCGCGCTCGGACGGGACGCCGGCCACCGCTACGGACGGGGCCGCGACAGACGGGGCCGCGACGGATGGTGCCCCCACCGACGGGGAGGCGGCGGGCGCGACGAGCGCCGCGCCGAGGACGGCGGCGGCGAGCAGGGAGCGGGTGGGCAGGAGGCGCATGGTCGACCTTCCGAGAGAGGTGCGGGACGCACCGCACTCTGCGGGGTGGCGACCCATGCCGTCCAAGACCGGATCGCGGCAGACGATGCTGTTCCGGCATGAGTGGCAGACTGCCCCCGTGGACCTCGTCACGGCGTGCCGGGTGCTCGTCCAGGTGGCCGAGCAGGGGAGCGTGACCCGCGGTGCCTCCGTGCTGGGCATCCCCCAGTCGGTCGCGAGCCGGCGTCTCGCCGCGCTCGAGCGCACCCTCGGCGCCGACCTGCTCGACCGTCGCGCCCGTCGTGCGCGCCTCACCCCCACCGCCCTGGACCTGCTGCCGCTGGCCCGGCGGCTCGTGCGGGCGGCCGACGAGCTCGCTGTCGCCGCCGAGCGGGCCGGTGCCCGGCCGCGGTCCCTGCTCGTCGGCGTGGGCCCCCTCGTGACGCCGCGCGCGCTCGCCGACGTCGTCGCGGCCGGACGTGACGCCGGGCTGCGCCTCGAGGTGGACGCGCAGGGTGCCGGTGCCCGGCGCGCCGCCGTCGACGAGCGCGTCGCCGACGCCGCCGTGGTGCCGGTGCCGCCCGACCGGGCGACGTGGCGGGTGCCCCTCGGGGTCGCCGAGGACGCCGTCGGACCGGGAGCCCGGGTGCACCTCGCGGCGCTGCGGGTGGTGCGGGGCGCTGAGCGGGTACGCCGCGTCCTCCTCCTCCCCGAGGACGACGTGCCCCACGTGCGCGACCCCTTGCTGCGCCTGCGCGACGCGCTCGGCCTGCGGCCCGGGCAGGTCGTCGTGGCGCCCTCCGACGCGTCGGCGACCGCCGCCGTCCTGGCCGGCGACCTCGTCGTCTGCTCGGCGGCCGAGGCGACGGCGCTCGACCTCCGGTGGCGCCCGCTCGGCGAGCTGGGCGACGGCACGTGGGCGCGGGGGCACGCGCTGGTGGCCGTCGACCGGGGCGAGCAGGCGACCCTGGTCGCCGCGCTCGCCGCACCGCTCCGCCGGATGCTGGGGGTGCCCGCGTGAGCGGGCCTGCCGAGGACCTGCGGGTGCGTCGGCTCCGCACGCGCTTGCACGAGGCGGGCCTGTCGGGCTCGTTCCTCGTCCGTGACCTCCGCACCGGGCAGCAGGTGGCGATCGGCCCGGAGGAGCGGTACGCCGTGGCCTCGCTCGTGAAGGTCCCGCTGGCGATGGCCGTGCTGGAGCGGGTGGCGACGGGCGTCATCGACCCGGCCCGACGGCTGCGGGTCGGGCCGGGGGACCCGGCGCTGGCCGACCGTCCGGGTCCGCCGGGCACGGGGCGCTTCCGACACGCGGTGGACGTCGCGGTGGAGGACCTGCTCTACCTGGCTGTCTCGTTGAGCGACTCGACGGCCGCGGACGCGCTGTTCGGCCTCGTGCCGCCGCCGGAGGTCGGGGCCCACCTGGCCGCGATCGGGATCGAGGGCATCGAGGTGCGGCACCCGGTGGGCGACCTCAACGCGACCCCGGCGGAGCGGCTCGACGCCGCCGAGGGCCACCTGGCCCACCGGCTGGCCATCGGCACGGGCACGGCCGACGGCGGCCACGCCGTGGCCCAGCTGGACCTGACCCGGGCCTCGACCGCCACCGCGACGGCGCTGGCCGACCTGCTGGAGGTGCTGTGGGCGCCGGCTGGCGCGTCGCGCGTGCGCCCGGAGGTGGCGCTCCGGGTGCGCACCCTCCTCGGGCTCAACGTCATGCGGCAGCGCCTCGCCACGGAGCTGGCCAGCGACGCGGCACGCTGGTCGTCGAAGACCGGGACCCTGCTCAACGAGCGCCACGAGGCGGGCGTGGTCGAGCACGACGACGGCGGGGTGCTGGCCGTCGTGGCCCTCACGCGCTCGCGGGTGCCCGCGGTCGTGCAGCCGGTCGCGGAGGCGGAGATGGCTGCGGTCGCGCGCGGTCTCCACGACGTGCTCCGCGCGGGCTGAGCCCGGTCCCGGCTCCGGACGTCATGCGGATCGCCGCCCCCGGGCACCGCGGCGCATGACGTCCCGCGGGGTCAGCGCGCGCGCCACCGCTTCCACACGGCGTCGGCCTCGGCACGGACCTTCCCGTCGTGCTCGAGCCAGACGTGCGCCGTGATCTCGTCGCGGCTGGCCTCCCGCACCTCGGCGCCCAGCGTGAGCGTGGCCTCCAGCGGGGTGGGGCGTCGGTAGCGCACGTCGAGGCCGGCGGTCACGTAGGGCAGCGGCACGCCCGGGTCGGCCGGCCACCCCCGCTCGTGCGCGGCGTGGGTGACGGCGGCGGCGGAGTGGCAGTCGAGGACGGTGGCGATGATGCCCCCGTTGAGGAACCCCAGGCCGTTGTCGTGCTCGGGCCACGGCGTGAAGGACGCGGTCACGCGGTCGCCGTCGGCGAAGCTCTGCAGCTGCAGGCCCTTCGCGTTCGCCGGTCCGCAGCCGAAGCACGGCAGGTCGGGGAAGTAGGTCTGCTGCAGGCTGGTGTCCACCCGGCTACCCTGCCACCCCGTCGGCCGACGGACCCGGCGGGCTGACCGGTGCCGGGCGGTCCCGCGTCGCCGCGGCGACGCCCATCCCGACCGCCGTGCCCAGCAACGTCTCGACGAGTCGGTCGAGCACGAGCGGCCCGACGGGCAACGGCGCCGCCAGCTGCCCCATGAGCAGCGCCAGGGGCGTGATGAACACGAGGGCCGCGGCGTAGTTGCGGACCACCAGCAGCTCGGCGGCTCCCTGGAGCACGGCGGCGAGCAGCACCGCCGCGAGCGGCGGCAGGTGGAGGGAGAGCACCACGAAGGCGACGCCGACGCCCAGCAGCGTGCCGACCGCCCGCTGCGAGCCCCGGGCGACCTGCGCCCGCAGCCGGGGTGCGCTGAGGGGCGCCACCGCCGCCACCATCGCCCAGTAGGGATGCCCGATCCCGGCCGCGGTGGCGACGGCGCCCGCCACGAGCACCGCGGCGGCGACGCGGGCGACGTGCCGTCGCCGCACGGGAGCGGCGGCGCTCGGCGGCCGGGCGGGCACGGGCTCGCTCCGGGTCCTGGCCCGGTGCTCGTCGAGCCGGCCGAGCGTGACCGCCAGGGCCGCCGTACCCGTGGCGACGCCGAGGGCGGCCAGGAGGTCGCCGGGTCGGCTCGGGTGGGCGGCGCAGGCGCCGACGGCGAAGACGGCGAAGAGCGGGCCGGGCGGGATCCACCGGCGCCGGTCCGAGACGGCCGTGGCCACCGCGCCGACGGCTGCGGCGGCGGGGACGACCAGCCAGGCGCGGTCGGGGCTGAGCCCCACGGCCGTGCCGACCAGGGTGGCGCCGACCAGCAGGACGCCGGCGTGCGCCTGGACGCGCCAGCGGTCGGGGGAGGGCGAGCTCCCGCCGTACACCGCGGCGAACGCCCCGAACACGGCGAACAGGCCCCACGCCAGGTGGTCGGTCGCGAGCAGGACGAGGAGGGGGAGGAGCACGGACAGCGCGGCCCGCAGCGCCACCACCCGCGTGCCGCTCGCCGGGTGGAACCTCAGCACGTCCCGCAGGTGCGCACCGAACCGTTCCACCCGGCGATGGTGCCAGGTGCCGGGTGGGGTCAGTCCTGCGCCTCCCACATCGTGACCTCCACGCCGGCCACGGCGAAGTTCCCCATGTCCGCGGACCCGGCCTGCCCCTCGGGCGAGGCGAGCGCGGCGAGCGCCGCCTCGCGGTCCGCGAACGTGAGGACGGCGACGACGAAGTACGGCACGGTGGCGGGACCGGCGAGCGCGCTCAGTCGAGCGCGCGGTCGTGACGCAGCGAGGACCGCGCCGTCTCGCGGGCCAGCACGACGGAGACGATCGTGATGACCGACGCCACCGTGACGTAGAGCGCCACGGCCGTCGTGTTGCCGTCCTCGACGTCGCCCAGCAGGCGGAGGGCGATGATCGGCGCGAGGGCGCCGGCGAAGATCGACGCGAGCTGGTAGCCCACCGAGGCGCCGGTGTAGCGCACCGACGTGCCGAACAGCTCGGAGAAGAAGGCGGCCTGCGGGGCGTACATGAGGGCGTGCAGCGTCAGGCCCACCACGACGGCCAGGATGATCAGGCCCTGCGAGCCCGACTCGACGAGGTCGAAGAAGAAGAACGACCACACGGCGACGCCCACCGCGCCGACGAGGTACAGCGGTCGTCGGCCGATCCGGTCCGACCACGCGCCGAAGGCGGGGATGACGAAGAAGTGGACGACGGACCCCACCAGCAGCGCCTGCAGGATCGGGCCGCGATCGCCGCCGGCGTACTCCACGAGGTAGGTGATCGAGATGACCGTGAAGATGTAGTAGCTGATGTTCTCGGCCATCCGCATGCCCATCGCGACGGCCACCTCGCGGGGGTACAGCCGGATCACCTCGAGGATCGGGAGCTGCTCCTTGCCTCCCTCGGCCTGCTGGGCCTCGCGCTCCCGGCGGGCCTCCGCGAACACGGGCGACTCCTCGATGCTCAGGCGGACCCACAGGCCGATGAGCACGAGCACGGCGGACAGCACGAACGGGATCCGCCAGCCCCAGGCCTCGAAGGTCTCGTCGGACTGCACGAGCGCGAGGATCCACAGCACGGCGGTCGCGAGCAGGTTGCCGAGCGCCACGCCGGCCTGCGTCCACGACGACCAGAAGCCACGGTGCTCGTCCTTGCCGTGCTCGGCCGCCATCAGCACGGCGCCTCCCCACTCGCCGCCGACGGCGAAGCCCTGCACGAGACGGCAGGTGAGCAGGAGGAGCGGGGCCGCGACGCCGACGGTCGCGTACGTCGGGAGCAGGCCGATCGCGACCGTCGCCGCCCCCATGAGGACGAGGGAGAGCACCAGCATCTTCTTGCGGCCGACCTTGTCGCCGTAGTGGCCGAAGACCACGCCGCCGAGGGGGCGGGCCACGAAACCGAGGGCGTAGGTGCCGAACGCGAGCAGCGTCCCGGTCACCGGGTCGGACTCGGGGAAGAACAGCGTGCCGAACACGAGGGCGGCGGCGGAGCCGTAGAGGAAGAAGTCGTACCACTCGACGGCCGTGCCGATGAGGGACGCGAAGACGACCTTGACGATCGGCGTGCGCGGTGGTGCGGCGGGGCTGCCGGGGCTGCCGGGGCTGCCGGGTGCGCCGGGCTGCAGGGACGTGGACATGGGGGAGCCTCTCTGGCGGTGCGGGTGGGGGATCGGGGAGGAGGGGAGCGGGTCGGTGGCCGGGTCAGGTCGCGCTCCACCCGCCGTCCAGCAGGTGGGAGGTGCCGGTCACGGAGACGGCGTCGGGGCCGCACAGCCACCCCACGACGGAGGCGACCTCGCTCGGCTCGACCATCCGCTTCAACGGGCTGCGGGCGAGGAGCACCTCGTCGACGACCCGGTCGGCCGGCAGGTCGTGCTGCTGCGCCTGGTCGGCGATCTGCTGCTCGACGAGCGGGGTCCGCACGTAGCCGGGGGCCACCGTCGTCGAGGTGACGCCGTGCGGGGCGCCCTCGATGGCGATCACCTTCGACAGGCCCTCGAGGCCGTGCTTCGCCGCGACGTACGGGGCCTTGAAGGGCGATGCCCGGTGGCCGTGGATGCTCGTCACGTGGACGAGGCGGCCCCAGCCGCGCTCGTACATGCCGGGCAGGACGCCGCGGCTCAGCAGGAAGGGCGCCTCGAGCATGAGGGCGTGCATCCGGCGCCAGACGGTCGGGTCGAGCTCGTGCACCGGCGCCACGTGCTGGAACCCCGCGTTGTTGACGAGCACGTCGACCGTGTCGAGCGGGAGCGAGGCGAGGTCCTCGGGATCCGTCAGGTCGACGACGAGGGCGGTGCCGCCGACGCGGGACGCGACGGTCGTCGCGCCCTCGGTGTCGCGGTCGACGACGAGGACGTGGGCGCCGTCGCCCGCGAGCCGCTCCGCGACCGCGGCGCCGATCCCGCTCGCGGCCCCGGTGACGAGGGCCGTGCGGCCGGCGAGCGGGGGTGTGAGGTGGGTCTCAGGCATGCGCGCCACGCTAGGGCGGCGCTCGGCCGCGCCACCATGTCTCCTGTCACCACATCCGTGCCGCTCAGGTGGGTGGTGGGGACACCTCGCCACGGCGCAGACGGACGACGCGGAGCGCGAGCTGGAGGTCGAGGGCCCGCTCGGGGGCGCGCCAGTCCGTCCCCAGCAGCTCGCCGACGCGGTCGAGGCGCTGGGTGACGGTGTTGGGGTGCAGGTGGAGCCGCGCGGCGGTGGCGCGCACGACCCCGCCGGTCGCGAACCACGCCTCCAGCGTGCCGCGCAGGTCCGTGCCCCGGCGTCGGTCGTGCTCGAGCACGGCGCCGAGCGTCGCGGTGACGAAGTCGCCGACGCTCTCCGGCCCGGCGGTGCCGAGGAGCAGGCGGGTCACGCCGAGCGCGGCGGGGTCGGCGACCTCCCCCCGTCGTCCGAGGACGAGGAGGGTCTCGAGGACGCGTACCGCCTCGGTCAACGCGCGTCGCGCCGCACCCGCGTGGACGTCGCCGTCGCACGTCGCGACGCCGACGGTGACGTGGGCCCCGGCAGCCTCGAGCGGTGCGGCGAGGGCGGCGCCGACGGCGCGCGGTCCGTCGTCCCCCACCGGCAGCAGCGCGACGAGCCGCCCGTCGTGGTCGGCCGCCAGGCCGCCCGAGCGGCGTGCGACGCGCGCCAGCGACCGGAGCGCGGAGGGCCGGTCGAGGCCCTCCACGTCGAGGGCCGCCACGGCCGAGGCACCAGCGAGGGCGGCGCCCTGCAGCCGGGCCCGGTGGCGGAGGTGGGCGGCGTCCTCGCGCGGCCGCTCGCGCAGGAGGTCGGCCAGCAGCGCCCCGCCCACCCGCTCCTCCGCGTCGGCCACGGACCGGTCGAAGAGCACGACGAGCCCGGCGACCATCGCGGCGCGCTCGAGGGTGCGTTCCTCCGAGGCGTCGAGCGGCGGCGTCCCGTGGACCACGAGGGTCGCCAGGTGCTCCTGGCCGGCGAGGGCCGGGGCCACGTGACCGGCGGCGGTCGCGACCCCGCGGCCGGAGGCGACGGCACGGGCGACGGCCTCGTCCCGTGCGTCGCCCTCCGCGAAGGGGCCGGGGTCGCCGGCGAGCGTCGTGCCCGCGGCGTCCAGGACGCCGACCCCTGCGCCGAGCCCGTCCGTCAGCACCGCGACCACGTCGGCGAGGCCGCCGCCCCGCAGGAGCAGGTCGGTCAGGCGGTCGTGGGTCAGCGCGGCGGCCTCCACCACGGCCGTCCAGCCCCGCAGCTCGCGGTTGGCCGCGTCCAGCTCCGCGAACAGCCGCGCGTTCTCGAGGGCGACCGCCGCGTGCGCGGCGAACGAGGTCAGCAGCGAGACCTCCTCCGGCGGGAAGGGACGCACGGTGCGGTGCGTCGCCAGCAGCGTCCCGATGACGCGCCCCTCGATCAGCAGCGGCACGCCGAGGATGGCGCGGATCTGCTCGCCGGCGACCGCGTCGTCGATGTAGCGCCGGTGCCGGAAGCGCTCGTCGTGCTGGTAGTCGGGGGTGAAGTAGGGGGCCCCGGTCTGCGCCACGAGGCCGAGCAGGCCGTCGCCGAGGGGGAGGCGCAGCTTGCGGAACTCCGCGGTGAGCGCGCCGTCGGTGACCCGCATGTACGACGCGCCCTCGCCCTCGTCGTTGAGGGAGAGGTAGGTCATGTCGGCCTGCAGCAGCTGGCGCGCCCGACGCACGATGGCAGCCAGCACCGCGTCGACGTCACGGAGCGCCGAGAGGTCGCTCGCCGTGTCGTAGAGCGCCGAGAGCTCGGCCTCGCGGAGCCGTTGCCGGGCGATGAGGTCGCGCAGGCGCAGGGCCACGTCGTACCGGCGCCGTTCCTCGGCCGCAGCGGCCGGGTCGGGACTCTGCGCGACCCGCGCCTCGACGAGCGCGTCGAACTCCGAGCGGGCCGCCTCGGCGTACAGGAGGTCCAGGAACGTGGTCGGCACGGGGCCATGATGCGCCACGTCGGGGCTCAGGTGGCGACGCGCAGGTCCCCGTGGCCGAGGAGCGGGAGGGTGCGCCCGAGAGCGCGGCCGAAGGCGGCGTAGACGGGGTCGTCGAGGACGGGCCGCGCACCGCTCGGGGAGGGGACGGCGACGGTGGCGCGCACGTGGACGGTGAGGTCGCCGCCGTCGGGCAGCGCGAGCACGCCGCCGTCCTGCCGGGTGGCCGTGGTCCACCCCTGCGCGTGCCAGAGCACCGCGTCGGCCACGAGGTAGGCCGCGAGGCCCGAGGGGGCGTCGGCGAGGAAGGCGGGGAGCGCGACCTCGTAGGCGGGGTTCCCGGTCAGTGCGGCCATCGTCTCGGCCTGCTCGCCCGGCACGAGGACGCTCCCGCCGTCGGCGGTGAAGCGCGTGCGGTGACCTCCGCGGCGCAGGCGGTCGTTGACCGCCTCGGCACCGCCGAGCAGCGCGACGAGGGTGGCGAGCGCCGCGTCCGGGGACCCGCTGGTCGGCCGCGCCGCGCGGGCGGCGGCGTCGAGGACGGTGGCGAGGTCCGGTGCCTCCTCCGCTGCGGACGCAGCGCCGAGGTCGACGGCCTGGGCGGCCAGGAGCGGGCTCGCGGCCCCGGCGCCCGGGGCGGGGCGGAGGTCGCCGTGGCCGAGCTCGATCTCGGGGCTGGACAGCAGCAGCGACCACTCCCGGGCGACGGGCGCCAGCTCCGCGCGCCACACGTCGAGCACGCGCTGCGACGTGCCGACGTGGTCGGGGTGAGTGGTCACGACTGATGGAACCACTTCCAGGGGGCCTGCAGGGGACGAACGGGAAAGGTCGGGCCCGCTCAGCGGAGCGCGTACGTCGCGAGCGAGACCCCGACGTAGTGGGTGGCGAACGCGAGGATGGTGAACGTGTGGAACACCTCGTGGAACCCGAACCACCGCGGGGACGGGTTGGGCCGCTTCAGGGCGTACACCACCCCGCCGATCGTGTAGAGCGCACCGCCCGCGCAGATGAGCACGAAGACCGCGACGCCGATCCCGGTGCCGTACTGGTCCACGGCACCCGAGGCGAAGTCGGGGATGAAGAAGACGGCGGCCCAGCCGAGGGCGATGTAGATCGGGGCGCTCAGCCAGCGGGGCGCGCCCGCCCAGAAGACCTTCATGAGCACGCCGGAGACGGCGCCCGTCCACACGACCCACAGCAGCGCCTCCTGCTGCCAGCCGTCGAGCAGGAGCAGGGTGAACGGGGTGTAGGAGCCGGCGATCAGCAGGAAGATGTTGGAGTGGTCGAAGCGCCGCAGGAAGGTCCACACGCCGTGGGACCAGGTGCCCCGGTGGTAGACCGCCGAGACCGTGAACAGCAGGAGCGCCGAGACCGTGAAGACGGTCGAGCCGATCCGGGTCGTCGCGTCGGGTGACAGCACGACGAGCACGATGCCGGCGGCCAGCGTCAGCGGCGCGGTGCCGAGGTGGAGCCAGCCCCGCAGCTTCGGCTTCACCTCGTCGAGGGCGTCGCGTACGTGCTTGCTGGCGGCGTCGATGCGGTGGCCCGCCGAGTCACGCAGGTCCGCGATGCTCTCGGAGAGGCGCTGGGTCGGGGCGTTCATGGGCTCCAATGTAAGCGCTGGTGGGCCGTTCGACGCCGCCGTGAGCATGAGTTCACCCACGCTGCGGACGAACGTCGCCGAGCCACTAGCATCGCCCGGGTGACCCGCAGCTGGAGGACCGTGGTGCGCCGTGCGCTCTACCCGGTCTACGAGGCACGGATCGAGAAGCACCTCGATCCCGCCGCCCTCCCCGCCCACATCGGCGTCATGCTCGACGGCAACCGGCGCTGGGCCCGCGCGGTCGGCGCCGACTCGGCCCACGGTCACCGGGCGGGGGCGGCCAACATCGAGCCGCTGCTCGGCTGGTGCGAGGAGATCGGCGTCCAGGTCGTGACGCTGTGGCTGCTCTCCACCGACAACCTGCACCGGGAGCCGGCCGAGCTCGAGCCGCTGCTCGAGATCATCGGCGAGGCGGTCGACAGCCTCGCCGTGCAACGCCGCTGGCGCCTCCACCCCGTCGGGGCGCTCGACCTCCTGCCCCCCGCGGTGCGCACCCGGCTGAAGGAGGCGGAGGCGGCCACCGCCGAGGTGGACGGGCTGCTCGTCAACATCGCGGTGGGCTACGGCGGGCGCCAGGAGATCGCCGACGCGGTGCGCTCCTTGCTCGCGGAGCACGCGGAGCGCGGCACCCCGCTCGACGAGCTGGCCGCGACGGTCGACGTCGACGCGATCGGCGCGCACCTCTACACGAAGGGCCAGCCCGATCCCGACCTCGTCATCCGCACGTCCGGCGAGCAGCGGCTCGGCGGCTTCCTGCTGTGGCAGAGCGCGGGCAGCGAGTTCTACTTCTGCGAGGCGTTCTGGCCCGACTTCCGCAAGGTGGACTTCCTGCGGGCCGTGCGGGCCTACGCGCAGCGCGAGCGGCGTCACGGGCGCTGACCCGTGTGACCCGTCGCTGACGCTTAACACAGCGTTCACGAACGACTTCTCCGACGTCCCGTGTCGCGCTGGCGAGCAGGAGTAGCGTCCCCGGCATCGGCGGGTGGGGAAGCCCGCCGAACTCGAGGAGGCCCGTTCGTGAGCACTCACGACCGCACCGTGTGGCGTCGCTGCCGCGCGGGAGGAGGCGGGCACTCCCGTCTTCGGGCGTGCCTGGAGTCCAACCGCTGGAGCTAGGGCCGGGACGACGAGTGCGCGTGCTGGTTCGTGAGGGGTAGATCGTGGCCTCGAACCCGACGCGCACCACGTCCGTCCGCACCTACGTTCTCGACACCAGCGTGCTGCTGGCCGACCCCGGTGCGTTGCGCCGGTTCGACGAGCACGAGGTGGTCCTCCCGGTGGTGGTCATCACCGAGCTGGAGGGCAAGCGTCACCACCCCGAGCTGGGGTACTTCGCCCGCACCGCACTCCGCACCCTCGACGAGCTGCGCGTCGCCAACGGCCGGCTCGACGAGCCCGTGCCAGTGGGCTCGCTCGGCGGCACCGTGCGGGTCGAGCTGAACCACACGGACCCGCAGTCGCTGCCGTCCGGCTTCCGGCTCGGGGACAACGACACGCGGATCCTCGCGGTGGCCCGCAACCTCGCCAACGAGGGCCACGCCGTCACGCTCGTGTCGAAGGACCTGCCGATGCGGATCAAGGCGTCGGCGGTCGGTCTCGACGCCGAGGAGTACCGCGGCGAGGCGATCTCCGACTCCGACACCGGCTACACCGGCATGGCGGAGCTCGACGTTCCCGCCGAGCTGCTCGACGACCTCTACGACGCGGGCGTCGTCGACGTCCCGACCGTCGACGAAGTGCGCCCCGACCTCGTGTGCCACCAGGGCCTGGTGCTCCTCTCCGACCGCGGTACGGCGCTGGGCCGCGTCGGCGCGGACAAGCGGATCCACCTCGTGCGCGGCGACCGGGAGGCGTTCGGCATCCACGGCCGCTCGGCCGAGCAGCGGATCGCGCTCGAGATGCTGCTCGACCCCGAGGTGGGCATCGCCTCCCTCGGCGGACGCGCCGGCACCGGCAAGTCGGCCCTCGCGCTGTGCGCCGGTCTGGAGACGGTGCTGGAGCGGCAGCAGCACAAGAAGGTCGTCGTCTTCCGTCCGCTCTTCGCCGTCGGCGGCCAGGAGCTGGGCTACCTGCCGGGCAGCGAGAGCGAGAAGATGTCGCCCTGGGCGCAGGCGGTCTTCGACACGCTCGGTGCGGTCACGTCGCGCGACGTGATCGAGGAGGTGCTGGCCCGCGGGATGCTCGAGGTGCTGCCGCTGACCCACATCCGCGGACGCTCCCTGCACGACGCGTTCGTGATCGTCGACGAGGCGCAGTCGCTCGAGCGCAACGTGCTGCTGACGGTGCTCTCGCGCATCGGCGCGAACTCGAAGGTGGTGCTGACGCACGACGTGGCGCAGCGCGACAACCTCCGGGTCGGCCGGCACGACGGCGTCGTCGCGGTGGTGGACAAGCTCAAGGGCCACCCCCTCTTCGCGCACGTCACGCTCACCCGGTCGGAGCGTTCGCCCATCGCGGCGCTCGTCACGGAGATGCTGGAGAACGTGGTGCTCTGACGGTTCCTGCCCGTCCCTGCCCGTCCCCGCCCGACCCCGCCCGTCCCCGGGAGGGATCCCCGGGACCTGTCCGATCGGACGGGTCCCGGGGATCGTCGGTTTGCCTCCCGCGGGGGCATCGGGCACGCTGGCACGCGGTCCACACGTCCCCTCACGTGAGAACTCCTGATCTTGACGAAGCCCGAACCTAAGCACCGCAAGGCCAAGCACCGCGCCCCCGGGCGGGCGGTGCTGCCCGTCGACCCCGCGAAGGCGCTCCGCTCCGGCGTGGTCCTGACCTCCGTCGCCGCCGCGACCACGGGTGTGGTCGTCGGTGGCGGCGTCCTCGCCTCCGGCGCCTCGGGCGGGACCGCGGACGGCCAGGTGGCCGCCGCGGCCGCTGCCGAGGCAGCCGACTCCGGCGACACCGCAGCGGCCCCCCGGGACGCCGAGGTCGAGGCCATGCTGTCCGACCGCGCGTCGGACGCCACGGTGTCGCGCTCCGACACCCGCAGCGCCACCGACCCGACGAAGGCCGTCGCCCTCTCGGTCGAGGCCGGCCCCGCCGTCACCCAGCAGGAGAACGGGTCCGACCTGGCGCCCCGCGAGCTCGGCCAGCTGCTGCTCGCCGAGGCCGGGTTCGGCCAGGACCAGTGGAGCTGCCTCGACTCGCTGTGGACGAAGGAGTCGGGCTGGCGCGTGGACGCCGACAACCCGTCCTCGTCGGCCTACGGCATCCCGCAGGCGCTGCCCGGCTCGAAGATGTCGTCCGAGGGCTCCGACTGGGCGACCAACGCCGTCACGCAGATCCGCTGGGGCCTGGGCTACATCGAGAACCGCTACGGCACCCCGTGCTCGGCCTGGGCGCACAGCCAGGCCACCAACTGGTACTGAGCGCGCCGCCCCCGCGGGTCACCCCGCGCTGAGCGCCGCCTTCTGCACCTTGCCGAGCGCGGTGCGGGGGAGCCCCGCGACGAACCGCACCTCCCGCGGCCGCTTGTGCGCGTTGAGCTCCGTCCCGACGTGGGCGACGAGCTCCGCGGCCAGGGCGTCGCCCGCGGCGTACCCGTCGCGGAGCACGACGTGGGCCACCACCCGCTGCCCCAGATCCGGGTCGGGGACACCGACCACGGCGACCTCGACGACGGCGGGGTGCCCGAGCAGCACGGTCTCGACCTCGCCGGCCCCGATGCGGTACCCGCCGGACTTGATGAGGTCGACCGACGCGCGTCCGACGATCCGGTGCCACCCGTCCGGGTCGACGACGGCGACGTCGCCGGTGCGGAACCAGCCGTCCGCGGTCCAGGCGTCGGCGTCGGCGTCGGGTCGGCCCAGGTAGCCGTCGAGGAGCGACGGGCCGCGCACCTCCAGCTGTCCCACCGCGTCGCCGTCGTGGGGCACCGGGCGTCCGTCCTCGTCCCGCAGCCGGGTCTCGACGCCGGCCACGGGCACGCCGACCCAGCCGGCACGGGGTTCGGCGTCCGCGCGCGTCGCCAGCGTCACGAGCGTCTCCGACATGCCGTACCGCTCCACGACGCCGTGCCCGGTGAGCTCCCGTAGGCGGTCGTGGAGGGGGGCAGGGAGCGGCGCACTGCCCGACACGAGCAGCCGCGCGGGCCGCAGCGCGTCGGCGTCGTCGGGCGAGGCTGCGATCCGCGACCACACGGTGGGCACGCCGAACAGCACGGTCGCGCCGTGGCGGACCGCGTCGGCGTACGCCGCGGGGGTGGGCTTCCCGACGTGCCGCAGCCCGCAGCCGAGGCGGAGCGCCCCGAGCACCCCGAGCACCAGCCCGTGGACGTGGAAGAGCGGCAGGCCGTGGGCGAGCGTGTCGCGGGAGTCCCAGCCCCACGCACCGGCGAGCGCGTCGAGGCCGGCGGCCACGGCGCGCCGTGACAGCACCACGCCCTTGGGCAGCCCGGTCGTCCCCGACGTGTAGACGACCATCGCGGTGGCGTCGGCGGGCACGCCGAGCGGCTCGTACGGCGCGCGTGCGTCCGGGTCGAGCCGGACGGTCGGGAGCCCGGAGGCGCGGTCGGCCGGGACCGGGCCGACCCACGCCTCGGCGCCGGAGTCGGCGAGGAGGTGGGCGAGCTCGCTGCGCCCGGCGTCCGGCGGCACGGGCACGACCTCGGCACCCGCCAGCACGGCCGCGACCACGGCGAGCACGGTCGTCGCCGACGGCGTGGCGTGCACGGCGACCCGTCGGTACGGCGCGAGTCCGGGCCCCGCGGCCGCCGCGGCGCCCAGCAGCTCGTCGTACGTCCACGTCGTCGTGCCGATGCGGACCTGCGTGGTGGCGTGCGCGCCGCCGGTGAGCCCGGGCAGGAGGTCTGTCACGGGGCGACCGTATCGATCTAGGCTACGTGACCGGCGCCACGTCGCCTTTTGAGAACCGTTCCCGCTAAGGTGGCGGCTCCCGACCCGAGAGGACCCTCATGATCGCGCTGCTGGGCAAGGTGGGCTCGACCCTCGTCACCGGACTGGTCGGCGCCGCCGCCTGGGACGGGGTGAAGAAGGCCGCCGACTCCGGCGCCGTGCGGGAGGGCGCCGTCGCTGCCGTCGCCGTGGGGCTGAAGGGCAAGCGTCACCTCGAGGCCGGCGCCGAGCGCGTGCGCCTCACGACCGGCGACATCGTCGCCGAGGCCCGCGAGCGCGTCGGTGAGCAGGCGCCGCCGCCGGGCTCCGACGTCGGCCACGGTCACGACCACTGAGCGGGTGACGGGCCAGAGCGGCACGCTCGTGCCGGCGGTGGAGCGGGTCGCGCTGGCGGCGGGCGCAGGTCGGGTCCGCTTCGCGGTCGCCGGCATCCGGCACTCCGACGCGCGAGCGGTGGCGGTCGAGAACGCCGTCGACCTGGTCGAGGGCGTCCGCGCGGTGCACGCCTTCCCGCGCACCGGCGCCGTCGTCGTGTGGTTCCGGCCGGGGCGGTGCGACCTGACGGCGCTGGCGGACGCGATCGCCGCCGCTGTGGCGTCGCCGGCGGCGGCACCGGCGGTTCCGGCGCGGCTGCCGCGCTCCGCCGAGGTGTCCAACGGCGACCTGGCCCGGATGGTGGTCGGCGGGGCGGCGCTGCTGCTCCTCGGCGGCCGTCGCTACGTGCTGCGTCGGCCGCCCGTGCTCGGGCCGACCAGCCGGACGTTCGCGACCGGCGTCACGATCTTCACGGGCTACCCGTTCCTCCGCGGCGGCCTCCGCAGCCTCGCGGGAGGGCGCGCCGCCGGCACGGACGCGCTCGTCTCCGCCGCCACCCTGGCCAGCCTGGTGCTGCGCGAGAACGTGGTCGCGCTGACGGTGCTGTGGCTGCTCAACATCGGGGAGTACCTGCAGGACCTGACCCTGCGTCGCACGCGCAACGCCATCCGCGACCTGCTCAGCGGCACCCAGGCCGACGCGTGGGTGCGGGCGGCGGACGGCACGGAGACGCTCGTCGACATCGACCGCCTCGCGGTGGGGGACGAGGTCGTCGTGCACGAGCACGTGGCGATCCCCGTCGACGGCGTCGTGGTCGAGGGCGACGGCGTGCTCGACCAGTCCGCCATCACGGGCGAGACGCTCCCGGTGGCCGTGGCCGCCGGCACGCGGGTGCACGCCGGCAGCGTGCTCATGAAGGGGCGCCTCGTCGTGCGCGCGACGGCCGTCGGGCGCGACACCGCGATCGGGCGCATCATCACGCGCGTCGAGCTGGCGCAGGAGGACCGCGCGCCCATCCAGACCGTGGGCGAGAGCTTCTCGCGCCGCTTCGTGCCCGCCTCCTTCGCGCTGGCCGGGGCGACGTTCCTGCTCACCCGCGACGTACGGCGTGCCATGACCATGCTGCTCGTCGCGTGCCCCTGTGCGGTCGGGCTCGCCACGCCCACCGCGATCAGCGCCGCCATCGGCAACGGGGCGCGCCGCGGGATCCTGGTCAAGGGCGGCTCGCACCTCGAGGCGGCCGCCCGGGTCGACGCGGTCGTCTTCGACAAGACGGGCACGCTCACGGTCGGGCGCCCGGTCGTCACCAACGTCGTGTCCTTCGACGACGCGTGGTCGCCGGAGCAGGTGCTGGCCTACGTGGCGAGCTCCGAGATCCACTCCCGCCACCCGCTCGCGCAGGCGGTCGTGCGCTCCACCGAGGAGCGGCACATCGCGATCCCCGAGCACGAGGAGTGCGAGGTGCTGCTCGGCCTCGGCATGCGCACCCGCGCCGACGGCCGCACCCTGCTGCTCGGCAGCGACGCGCTGCTGGCGCGGGAGGGCGTGGCCGTCGGTGAGGACGCCTCGCGCTGGGTCGCCCGCCTCCAGCGGGAGGCCGAGACGCCGTTGCTGCTGGCGGTGGACGGGCGTCTCACCGGCCTCGTCAGCCTGCGGGACACGGTGCGGCCCGAGGCGCGGGCCGTCATCGAGGCGCTGCGCGCCGACGGGGTGGAGCGCATCGTCATGCTGACCGGCGACCACCCGCAGACCGCGGCCGCGGTCGCCGCGGAGCTCGGCATCACCGAGTGGCGCGCCCAGGTCATGCCGGAGGAGAAGCAGGACCTCGTGGGGGCGTTGCGGGCGGAGGGCTACACCGTCGCGATGGTCGGCGACGGCACCAACGACGCCCCCGCGCTGGCGCTCGCGGACGTCGGCATCGCGATGGGGCTCGGCGGCACCGACGTGGCGCTGGAGACGGCCCAGGTGGCGCTGGTCGGCGACGACCTGCACCGGCTCCTCGACCTGCGGGACCTCTCCCGCCGCGCGGTCGACGTGATCCAGCAGAACTACGGCATGTCGATCGCGGTCAACGCCGTTGGGCTCGTGGTCAGCGCGGGAGGCGGGCTGTCGCCCGTCCTCGCCGCGCTGCTCCACAACGCATCGTCGATCGCGGTCGTGGGCAACTCCTCGCGGGTCACCCGCTACCGGATCACGGGTGGGTCATCGACTCCAGGTCGAGAGCCGCGTCCAGCTGCTCCTCGGTGAGCTCGCCGCGCTCGACGTACCCCAGCGCGAGCACCGTCTCGCGGATCGTCGCGCCGTCGGCGAGGGCCTTCTTCGCGACCTTCGCGGCGGCCTCGTAGCCGATGTGCTTGTTGAGCGGGGTGACGACGGAGGGCGAGGACGCGGCGTACCGGAGCATGCGGTCGGCGTCGGCGGTGATGCCGTCGACGCAGCGCTCGGCGAGGAGCACCGACGAGGTCGAGAGCAGGCGGATCGACTCGAGCACGTTGCGCGCCATCACGGGCAGCATCACGTTGAGCTCGAAGTTGCCGGACAGGCCCGCCACCGTCATCGCGGCGTCGTTGCCGATGACCTGCGCGGCGACCATGAGGGTGGCCTCCGGCAGCACCGGGTTCACCTTGCCCGGCATGATCGAGGAGCCGGGCTGCAGGTCGGGCAGGTGGATCTCCGCGAGACCGGTCGTGGGGCCGGAGCTCATCCAGCGCAGGTCGTTGCAGATCTTGGTGTAGCCCACCGCGATCGTGCGGAGCACGCCGGACAGCTCGACGAGGGAGTCGCGCGTGCCCTGGGCCTCGAAGTGGTCGCGCGCCTCCGTGAACGGCTGGCCGGTGGCCTCGGAGAGCGCGGTGATGGCGGCGGCGGCGAAGCCGGGGGGCGTGTTGATGCCGGTGCCGACGGCGGTGCCGCCCAGCGGCAGCTCGCGCACCCGGGGCAGCACCGCGCCGAGGCGCTCGGCTGCGTAGCGGACGGTCGCGGCGTACCCCCCGAACTCCTGCCCGAGCGTCACCGGGGTGGCGTCCATGAGGTGGGTGCGGCCCGACTTCACGAGGCCGGAGAACTCGCTCGCCTTGACCTCGAGCGAGGTGGCGAGCACGTCCAGCGCCGGCACGAGGTCCTCGACGACCGCCAGGGTGGCGGCGACGTGGATGGAGGTGGGGAAGACGTCGTTGCTCGACTGGCTGGCGTTGACGTGGTCGTTGGGGTGCACGTCGACCCCGGCGCGGGAGGCCAGCGAGGCGATGACCTCGTTGGTGTTCATGTTGGAGCTCGTGCCCGAGCCCGTCTGGAACACGTCGAGCGGGAAGTCGGCGTCGACGTCGCCCGACGCGACGACCGCGGCGGCCCCCTGGATCGCCTCGCCCTGCTCGGGGGTGATGACGCCGAGGTCGACGTTGACGGCGGCGGCCGCCGCCTTGACGAGCGCGAGCGCCTGGACGTGGCGGCGCTCGAGCGTCGTGCCCGAGATCGGGAAGTTCTCGATCGCCCGCTGCGTCTGCGCCCGCCAGAGCGCCGCGCGGGGGACCTTCACCTCGCCCATGGAGTCGTGCTCGACGCGGAACTGGTCCTGGTTCTCAGCCATGCCGACGAGGCTACGCCCGCGGCGGTGGGGGTCGGTTGCGCCCGTCTCAGCGTCGGGCGAGGTGCAGCCAGTAGCTGCCGACCCGCCCGTGGGCGGGGACCTCGACCTCCAGCTCCTCGGCCGCGCCGAAGACGTCGGTGAGCGCGGCGCTCAGCGCGGTGGAGCGCGCGGCCGACCACACGACGACGGTGCCGCCGGGGGCGAGCACGCGGGCGACGACGCCGAGCGCCGGGGCGGTGTAGAGCGCCGCGTTCTCGCCGTGCACCAGGTTGTCGGGGCCGTTGTCGACGTCGAGGAGGACGAGGTCGTACGACGCGTCCGGCGCCTCCTCGAGCACGGTGGCCACGTCGGCCTCGACCACGCGGACCCGGGCGTCGGCGAGCAGTGCCGGGCCGTGGGGGACGGTGCCGTCGCGCATCCAGGCTACGACCGCGGGCTCGATCTCCACGACGTCGAGGCGGTCCACCCGGCGGTCGGCGAGCACGGCGTGGGCGGTGAAGCCGAGCCCGAGCCCACCGACGAGCACGTGGTCGGGGCGCTCGACCTGGGCGAGGGCGGCCTCGGCGAGGAGCCGTTCGCTCGTGGTCTCGACGGTGTCCATGACGAAGACGCCGTTGACGCGCAGCTCGTGCGCGCCGTCCTCGCGACGACGGAGCACGACCTCGCCGCGGGGGGAGGTGGCGCGGGCCACGCTGGCAGCGTCTCCGGTGGGGTGCACGGGGCGAGCCTAGGCGGGGCTCAGGAGCCGGTGTCGTGGGCGGGTGGCGGATCGCCGAAGCGCTCGAGGGCGGCGAGGTAGCGGCCGCCGACGCTGACGCGCTCGATCCGGGCCAATTGACGTCGGCCCCACGTGGGCCACCAGCGCCCGTCGCCCTTGACGGCGTGGAACTTGAGGTGCTTCTTGCCCACGGCGAGGATGATTCCGACCTCGACGTGCAGGTAGTCGGGGGCCACGCGCTGGTGCAGCAGCACCAGCCGGCCCCGGTCGGCGAGCGACCGCAGCAGGAGGCCGAGCGTCGCCCCGGGGGCGGCGTCGAGGGTCGCGACGGGCACCCCGAGACCGTCGACCACACGTCGCGTGAAGTCAGGGGCGGGGTCCTTGTCCACGCGTTCGACGTCCTGGAGGCGGACCAGCGTGACCTCGTCGAGGAAGTACCCGTCCGTCAGCACGTGCACGACCACCCAGCTGTCGGTGAGGGCCAGCACGTATCCCCACGTGGGTCGCCGACGCCCGCCCAACCGGAGCCGGACGGCACGGTCCTTCTCGTGTGCCCGCGTCAGGCGGCGGACGACCTTGGCGGCGGGCTGACCCATGGGGCGAACCCTGCCTGACCGACCGGGTGGTGATCCAACCGGTTTTCCCGGCTGCTCTCCCGGGCCGTCACCCGCAGGTCGTCCCGCGTTGGGTCTGGCCGGTAACGTCATCGCTTGAACTGTCAACCTATCTCGGAGGTTCTCGTGTTCAGCACGCTCGTCTCGCCCGCACCCGCCGTCGCCGAGGACGTCGCGCTCCTGCTGGCCCGCCTCGTCACCGGTGTCGTGCTCATCGCCCACGGCTGGCAGAAGGTCTCGACCAACGGCCTCGACGCCACGGGGCAGGGGTTCGACGCCATGCAGGTCCCGCTCCCCGATGCGGCCGCCACCTTCACCGCCGGCGTCGAGCTGGTCGGGGGAGCGCTCCTGCTCCTCGGTCTCCTCACGCCGGTCGCCGGGGTGCTGGTCGCCGCCGTCCTCGCCGGAGCGTTCTGGTTCGCCCACCGCGGTACGACCGTCTTCGTGACCGAGGGCGGCTGGGAGCTCGTCGCGGTCCTCGGCGTGCTGGGCCTCGTGCTGGCCGCCGTCGGCCCGGGCCGGTTGTCCGTCGACGCGGTGCTCGCGGGTACGGCTGCCCGAACCGAGACGCCCGTGCGGGAGGACGCCGGCGTCCGCTGAGCCCCGTCGAGCTGGGACGTTCGGCGGGGTTCGTGGCGTCGAGCCGTACGTAACGCGCACTGCTGTGAGCGTCCGGTCGGGGTGGTTGTCCCCAGGCGGTACGTCGCCTGGTCGGTCCTCGCTCAGGACTGTCGGTGGGTGCGGGTTGAGTGGTGGCCATGACGGGGGTCAGCTCTTCTGGTGACGCCGATGGCTTCGGGCCACCGGTGCCGGAGCCTCCTGCGGATTTCCTGGTCGAGGTGCCGGTGCCGGACTGGTTGGAGCACGCCTTCACCACCGGAGAGTGGCCTGAGGAGGCGACGCGCGGGTGCCGGATCGTGGACCGGGAGGGTTGGTACGACGCGGCTGAGCCCGTCGCGGATCCCGAGCCTGGGTGGGTGGTGCCGGGCGTGGCCTCGGGTGCGGGTGGGGTCGATGTGGGGCATCCGGTGTTGGAGGCGATCCGGGTGGCCACGGCGGTGCTGGACGCCGACGGACGTACGGGTCTGGGGTGGTTGAGCGCCCCGCAGACCGGGGCCGCGCTCATCGACGCCCACCGGCTCGTGGCACGCGCCTCAGCGCTGGTCGCGGTGTTGGTGCAGCACGCCGAGGACGTCGAGCTGCACCGGGAGAACGGTGCCTCGACCGCGGCGGTGTGGCTGGCGAACGCGGGGGCGTTGACACGGCGCGATGCCTACCGGTTCGCTCGCGTCGGGGCCGCCGTCGGCGAGGACACGGGTCGGTATCGGGCGTATCTCGGCCCCGGCTGCCTGACCGGCGTCGTGGACCTCGAGCAGGCCGACGTCATCGTCAAGGCCCTCGACGCGCTACCTGGCGAACTGGATCCCGCCCTGCTGTTGCGGGCGGAGGAGGTGCTGGTCGGGTACGCCGCCGACCACGACGCCCGCGCCCTGCGGGTGCTGGGGAAGAAGATCCTCACCGTCATCGCCCCCGACATCGGCGAAGCGCACGAGGCTGCACTGCTGGAGAAGGAAGAACGCGACGCCCGCGCCGCGTCGCGCCTCTCGATGGTCTCCGACGGGCACGGCAAGGTCCACGGCCGGTTCACCCTCCCCGAGCTCCACGGCGCCATGCTCCGCAAAGCCCTCGACCCCTACGCCGCCCCACGACACCTCAACACCAGCGAGGACCTCGAGCAGCGGTTCGTCGCCGGACGGCCCACACCCGAACGCTACGGACAGGCCTTCCAGCAGCTGCTGGAGATGCTCGACCACAGGGACCTCCCCGCCACCGGCGGCATGGGCGCGACCGTCGTGGTCACGATGACCCTCGAATCACTCCGCGGGGGCCTCGCATCAGCATCCCTCGACACCGGCGGCACCCTCAGCGCATCCGAAGCCCGCCGGCTCGCGTGCGAAGCAGGGATCATCCCCGCCGTCCTCGGCACGAAGAGCGAGGTACTCGACCTCGGCCGCACGACCCGTTTCCACACCCGGGCCATGCGCCTCGCCATGGCCCTCCGCGACGGCGGCTGCGTCGCCGAAGGCTGCACGAGACCGCCCCACCAGACCCACGCCCACCACCTCACCGCATGGGCCAACGGCGGCCACACCAACACCCGCGACGGCTGCCTCCTCTGCGACCAGCACCACCACCAGATCCACGACCCGCTCTACCTCGTCGAGAGGCTCGGCACCGGCAAGCTCCGCTTCACCCGCCGCGAGTGAGGCACCGGCCATCACCAGCACGACGACTCCGTGCGTTGACGACGTGCTGCACGCGGGGCAGGGACGAGCGCACGGTTCAATGCAGGGGTGTTCGCCCTCGTCGCCGCGCAGCAGTCAGACCTCGCAGCAACATTGCGTGCGACCGCTTCGATCGACTGGTTCGAGGTGGGTCCGACGACGGGCGGGTGGACGCCGGCGTGGTGGGCAGAACCCACGGGTCCGCTGGACCCGGACGCAAGGACCACCGTCCTGGGTGATCTCCGCTCCATCCTCCCCGACGCGGTTGACGCGGTTGACGCGGTTGACGCGGTTGACGCGATGGTCGTGGCGGAGACCTGGCACGCGACCGCGGGCGAGCTCCACGGCAACCTGAGCGTGATGGTCCGGGAGGCCGGTGCGTTGGTCGGCATCTCGTGGTGCCCGTGGGCGACACAAGTGGGGGCGCATGCCGCCACTGCGCCAGGAAGCGCTGCGCTGATGGCCACGCTGCTGGCGCTGTTCGGGCCCTCGCCACTCGTGGCTGCTGTCGAGGGCGGTCTGGCGCGTGCGCTGGAGCGGGCCATCGACAGCCACGACGACGTGCCTGCCCTCGTCCAGGCGTTGGCCGTGTGCCTCCGGCTCCCCCCGGTCGTGCCGCCCGCGGTGTCCTCGTCACTCGTGGTGCACCGGCGGGGGACGCACGGCGTCGCCAGGGCTGTCGATGTCGCGGTGCGCACCGGCGGCGGCGCCAGCGCAGCAGACCTCGGGGACGGGTGGATCGCCCACCGACCCGGCGGCGCCGCCGACGCCGGCCTGCTCGCGCACCTCGCGAGCGTGGCTGCGGCGAGAGCCGACGTCGTCCTCCTCGAACGCGGTGCAGGGGTCTCCCGGGTGGAGCTCCACCGGGGCGGCCGACTCGTGGAGACGAGGACGGCCGACGGGTGGTGGCGTTCTGACGAGGTCGGCCCCGCCGGCGGAGCGAACCACCCGGGTGCGGTGCTCGACCTCGCTAGCGCACTCGGCGTGCCCGCGCGAGCACACGGGCTCCTGGCAGCTCCGGCAGCAGAGTTCGACGAGATCCGGGGAGCGACCTCCCCCGCGCGCCTGCTCGGCGCGATCCTCGCGTCCGGACGCTGGCGTCGGCCGCGCCCGCCGTTCAGCCCACGAGCCGGCTCCGCGCGGCGTTGACCTGCGACGGGTCGACGCCCTCGGTCGCGGCCAGCGTGCGACGGAGCGCCTCCAGCAACCCGTGGAGGGCCGTCGGCTCGCCGTCGAGCAGCAGCCCGTCGAGCGCGTCGGAGTCGTTCCACCGGCGCAGGGCCGCCCAGAGCACCAGTGCCTCGTCCTGGCTCAGCGTCACCGTCACGTCGTCCACGCGGGGACCCTACGGTCGAGGCCGCGGCAGCAGCGGCCCGCACCACCCCGCACCACCCCGTGGCACCATCGCAGGCGTGTCTCCCCGCGCCCGCACGCTCCGACCGCTCGACGAGTCCGAGGCCGCCCGGCTGCGTGCGGCCGAGCTGACCTACGTCACCGACAGGCTCGGCACCACGCTCGACGGCGAGGAGGCGCCCCCCGGCTACCAGCGCCTGCGGGCGGCGCGCGTGGTCGGCCACGGTCGCGACCACTTCGAGGCGGCGGTCGCGGCGCTCGACGACTGGCAGGTGCAGCGGCGGTCGGGTGCCGCCGTACGGGCCGACGGCGGGAGCCTCACCGTCGGGACCGTCGCGGTGGTGCGGCTCGCGCTGCCCGTCGTCGGGTTCGTCGGTGTCGACGCGCCAGTCCGGGTCGTCGACGTCGTGGACGAGGACCAGCGACGGGGGTTCGCCTACGGAACCCTGCCGGGGCACCCGGAGGAGGGGGAGGAGGCGTTCGTGCTGTCGATCGCGGACGACGGCGTCGTGCGCTTCACCGTCGACGCGTTCTCCCGTCCGGCGTCCCGGCTCGCGCGCCTCGGCGGCCCGCTCACGTCGACCGTTCAGGCGGTCATGACGCGCCGCTACCTCGTGGCGCTCGAGACGCCCTGACCCTGGCCCGCCCTGGCCCACCCCACGCGAACCAGCGCGCGGGAACGACTCACTTCTCCCGCGAGCGCACCCGGATCCCGCTGAGCGGCACGGTGACCGCACCCGACGGGTCGGTGAAGAAGTCGTTGCCCTTGTCGTCGACCACGATGAAGGCGGGGAAGTCCTCGACCTCGATCTTCCAGACGGCTTCCATGCCGAGCTCGGGGTACTCGATGATCTCCTGGCTCTTGATGCAGTCCAGCGCGAGCCGGGCCGCCGGGCCGCCGATGGAGCCGAGGTAGAACCCGCCGTGCTCGTTGCACGCCTCGGTGACCTGCTTCGAGCGGTTGCCCTTGGCCAGCATGACCATCGAGCCGCCCGCGGCCTGGAACGACTTCACGTAGGAGTCCATGCGTCCCGCCGTCGTCGGGCCGAACGAGCCCGACGCCATGCCCTCGGGCGTCTTGGCGGGGCCGGCGTAGTAGACGGGGTGGTTCTTGAGGTAGTCCGGCATCTCCTCGCCGGCGTCCAGGCGCTCCTGGATCTTCGCGTGCGCGATGTCGCGTGCCACGACGAGCGGGCCGGTCAGCGAGAGCCGCGTCTTGACGGGGTACTGCGACAGCTGGGCGAGGATCTCGCTCATCGGCCGGTTGAGGTCGACGGCGACGACCTCGCCGCCCTCGATGTCCTCGGTGGTGCCGGCGTCCGGCATGTACTGCGCCGGGTCCGTCTCGAGCTGCTCGAGGAAGACGCCGTCGGGCGTGATCTTGCCGAGCGCCTGGCGGTCGGCGGAGCACGACACGGCGATCGCGACGGGGCACGACGCACCGTGGCGGGGGAGCCGGACGACGCGGACGTCGTGGCAGAAGTACTTGCCGCCGAACTGCGCACCGATCCCGAAGCCCTGGGTCAGCTTGAAGACCTCCTCCTCGAGCTCCGTGTCGCGGAAGCCGTGGGCGGCCATCGACCCCTCGGTCGGCAGGTCGTCGAGGTAGTGCGCCGAGGCGTACTTGGCGGTCTTCAGCGCGAACTCCGCGCTCGTGCCGCCGATGACGACGGCGAGGTGGTAGGGCGGGCACGCGGCCGTGCCGAGCGAGCGGATCTTCTCGTCGAGGAACTCGAGCAGCCGCTTCGGGTTGAGGATCGCCTTCGTCTCCTGGAACAGGAACGACTTGTTGGCCGAGCCGCCGCCCTTCGCCATGAAGAGGAACTTGTACTCCGGCTTCCCCGACGTCTGGGGCGTCGAGTAGATCTCGATCTGCGCCGGGAGGTTGGTGCCGGTGTTCTTCTCCTCGTACGTCGTCAGCGGCGCCAGCTGCGAGTACCGCAGGTTGAGCTGGGTGTACGCGTCGTACACGCCCGCGCTGATCGCCTCGCCGTCGTCGATGCCCGTGAGCACCCCCTCGGACTTCTTGCCCATGACGATCGCCGTGCCCGTGTCCTGGCACATCGGCAGCACGCCGCCGGCGGAGATGTTCACGTTCTTGAGCAGGTCGAGCGCCACGAAGCGGTCGTTCCCGCTCGCCTCGGGGTCGTCGATGATCCTGCGCAGCTGGGCCAGGTGGGCCGGGCGCAGGAAGTGCGAGATGTCGTGCATCGCCTCGGCGGTGAGCCGCCGGATGGCCTCCGGGGCGACCTTGAGGAAGGTCTGCCCGTCGACCTCGATCGTGCTCACGCCCTCGGTCGTCACCAGCCGGTACGGCGTGGTGTCCGGCCCGATCGGGAGGAGGTCGGAGTAGCGGAAGTCGTCGCCCGGGGCGGGGAGTCCGGAGGTGCTCACGGACACGCACCGTAGCCCTGCCGCTCCGACCGCCCTTGGTAAGGCTCACCTCACCTCGCGTGTCCGTCCGGCCCTTGACAGCCCGCGGGACGGGCCGCGTACGGTGGCGGGCATTCCACCACGGGAGTCCACGGCAGTGGGCTGAGATGGGGCTGAGGCCGCTCCGACCGTCGAACCTGATCCGGGTCATGCCGGCGCAGGAAGTGAGGAGCGTTCTCGTGTCCGCTGTGCGCAGCGGCGCGGCCACCGGAGTGCCGCGCCTGACGATCATCGTCGCCCCGTCCGATCCCCTCGACCTCGTCGGGAACCTCGCCGCCCTCGGTCCGGCCGGCGCCGTCGGCTTCCAGGTGCGGGCCAAGGAGGTCACCACCGCCGAGCTGCTGTCCCTCACGGCCGCGGTCCTCGCGGCGGCACGTCCCGCGGGTGCTCCGGTGCTCGTGGACGACCGTCTCGACGTGGCCCTGGCGGCCGGTGCCGACGGCGTCCACCTCGGTGCCGACGACCTGCCGGTGGCGCGGGCCCGCGCGATCGCCGACCGCGTCGCCCCGCCCGGCTTCCTCGTCGGAGCCACCTGTCGCGACCGGGACGCCGTGGTCGCGGCCCGGACTGCGGGTGCCGACTACGCCGGGTTCGGCCCCGTGGCCGCGACCACGTCGAAGGTCGGCCTGCCCGACCCGCTCGGCGTGGCCGCCGTGACGCGCGCCGCCGGCGTGCTCCCGCTCGTCGCCATCGGCGGCATCACGCCCGGCCTCGCCCGCGCCACGGTCACCGCCGGTGCGCACGGCGTCGCCGTCATCGGCTCCGTGTGGCGACAACCGGATCCCCTCGACGCCGCGGAGGCCCTGCTCGGAGCCCTCTGATGCCCGCGGAGGGCCGGGAGGGCCGGGAGGGCGTGCGCGTGCTCGTGCGCGGTGCCGGCATCGTGGGGCTCGCGGTCGCCGACGAGCTCGCCCGCCGCGGTCACACGGTGCGCGTCGTCGACCCGTCGCCGGGCTCGGGTGCGTCGTACGCCGCCGCCGGCATGCTGAGCCCGTCCGCCGAGGTGTGGTGGGGCGAGGAGGCCCTGCTCGACCTGGGGGTGCGGAGCGCGGGGGAGTGGCCCGCCTGGGCGGCCCGTCTCGGCGTCGACCTCCGTCCCTGCGGCACCGTGCTCGTCGGCCACGACCACGGCGACCTCCAGCAGGTCGAGCGCCAGGCGTCGCTGCTGGCGGCGCTCGGCCGGGAGGCGGAGCCGTGGACGGCCGCGGAGGTACGTCGCCGCGAGCCCACCCTCGGGCGCGTCGCCGGCGGCCTCCACCTGCCCGACGACCACGCCGTCGACCCGCGGGCCGTCGTCGCCGCCCTGCGGGCGCGCCTGCCCGTGGCGCCCACCGTGCCGGACGGCTTCCGCCCGGACGTCGAGGTCGTCGCCACCGGGGCGGTCCTCCCCGCGCCGTGGACGCCGCTCGTGCGGGGGGTGCGAGGCGAGGTGCTGCGCCTGCGCACCGACGACCCGCCGGAGCGCGTGGTGCGGGGCTGGGTGCGGGGGGAGCCGGTGTACGTCGTGCCGCGCGGTCCCGTTCGACCGCTGCAGTGTGGCGTCGCGCGACCGTCCGTCGAGGTGGTCGTCGGAGCGACCTCCGAGGAGCACGACGCGCCCCCGGTCGTGACCGCGGGCGGCGTGCTGCGCCTGCTCGACGCCGCACGCACCCTGCTGCCCGGGATCGAGCGCGCCGAGCTCGTCGAGGCCACCGCCCGTGACCGGCCCGCCACCCCCGACCACCTCCCGCTCGTGGGCCCGGCGCCCGGCGCGGCCGGGCGCGACGGGGCCCGTGTGCTCCTCGCCGCGGGCCTGTTCCGCCACGGCGTGCTCCTCGCCCCGCTCGTCGCGCGGCTCGTCGCCGACCAGGTCGAGCACGACGCCGCGCCCGAGCCCGCCCTCGACCCCCGCCGCTTCGCCCACCTGCTCGCGGCCGCCGACCAGCCCGCCCCGATCGACGAAGGAGACACCCGTGCCCCTGCTCGCGCTCAACGGTGAACCCACCCCCACCGACGCCACCACCGTCGCCGCCCTCGTCGCGAGCACGGTCGGCGACCCCGCCGGCCACGCGGTCGCCCTCAACGGCGTCGTCGTGCGGCGCGCCGACCACGACCGCACCCCGCTGGCCGACGGCGACGTCGTCGAGATCGTGACGGCGGTGCAGGGCGGATGACCGACCTCGTCGTCGCCGGGACCGTGCTGTCGTCCCGGCTCCTCCTCGGCACGGGCGGCCTGCCGCACCCGGCGCTGCTCGACCCGGTCCTCGACGCCGCGCGGCCCGGCATGGTCACGGTGAGCGTGCGCCGCACGTCGACCCGCGCGGAGGCCGGTCTGCTGGCGGCGATCGTGCGCCGCGGCGTACCGGTCCTGCCCAACACCGCCGGCTGCCGCAGCGCCCGGGAGGCCGTGCTCACCGCCGAGCTGGCGCGCGAGGCGCTGGGCACCGACCTCGTCAAGCTCGAGGTCGTCACCGACGACGCGACGCTCCTCCCGGACGTCGTGGAGCTGGTCGACGCCGCCGAGCAGCTCGTGGCCCGCGGGTTCGCGGTGCTGCCCTACACGACGACCGACGTCGGCGTCGCCCGGCGCCTCGTCGACGTGGGCTGCGCGGCGGTCATGCCCCTGGGCTCCCCCATCGGTTCGGGACTGGGCATCGTCGACCCGACCGCCGTCGAGGCCGTGGTCGCCGCCGTCGCCGGCACCGGTCGCGCCGTGCCCGTCGTCCTCGACGCCGGCATCGGCGCGCCCAGCGACGCCGCCCTGGCCCTGGAGCTGGGGTGCGACGCGGTGCTCGCGGCCTCGGCGGTGACGCGGGCCGCCGACCCCGTGGCCATGGCGGGCGCGCTGCGGCTGGCGGTCGAGGCGGGACGGGCGGCGTACGGCGCGGGGCGGATCCCGCGCCGTACCGTCGCCCGCGCCTCCAGCCCGACGACCGGGCGGGTGAGCGCGTGAGCGGCGACCTCGTGCTCCTCACCGACCGGTCGCAGCTCCGGCTCGGCCGGGGGCTCGTGCGGACCGTCCGCGAGTGCGCGGCGGCGGGCCTGCGCACCGTCGTCGTGCGGGAGCACGACCTGGCCCTCGCCGAGCGGGCCGCGCTCGTGGCACGCCTGCGCGACGTCCCCGGGCTCACGGTGCTCGCCTCCCGCACGCTGGTGCCGGGCGCCCACGGCGTGCACCTGGCGGCCGGTCAGCCCGGCACCGCCGTCGGCCGCTCCTGCCACGACCTCGACGAGGTGGCGGCCGCCGTGGGCGGGGGCGCCTCCTACGTGACGCTCTCCCCGTTCGCGGCGACGCCGAGCAAGCCGGGCTACGGACCTGCCCAGCCACCGGCGACGTACGCCGCGGCCCGTCGCCTCACGGCCGGGTCGGCCACCCGGGTCCTCGCGCTCGGGGGCGTCGACGCCCGCAACGTCGCGGCCGCGATGACCGCCGGTGCCCACGGCGTCGCCGTCATGGGTGCGGTGATGCGCGCGACGGACCCGGCGGCGGAGGTGGCGGCGCTGCTCGCCGAGCTCGCGCATCCCCGGGGGGAGGCGGCATGACCCCGCACCCGACCTCGCCCCTGACCCCTCCGGTCGTGCTCAGCGTGGCCGGCACCGACTCCGGGGGTGCCGCCGGCACCGCCGCGGACCTCACGACGTTCGCGGCGCTCGCCGTGCACGGCGCCTGCGTGGTCACGGCCGTCACCGCCCAGGACACGACGGCGGTGCACGCGGTCCACGCGGTGCCTCCCGCGGTGGTGGCCGCGCAGGTCGACGCCGTCGTGGGCGACCTCCCGCTGGCGGCCGTCAAGACCGGCATGCTCGGCTCGCCCGCCGTGGTCGAGGTCGTCGGGGAGCTGCTGCCCGGCACGCCCACACGTCCGCTGGTGGTCGACCCCGTGCTGGTCGCGACGAGCGGTGCGGTGCTCGGCGACGCGGCGGTGGTCGCGGCGTACGTCGACGCCCTGCTGCCCGTCGCCACGGTCGTCACGCCCAACGTCGACGAGGCCCGGGCGCTCCTGGGGCGCGCGGCCGACGACCCCACCCCCGCGCGCGACCTGGCCGGCGACCTGGCGCTGCTGGGGCCGGCCGTGCTGCTCACCGGCGGACCGGACCCCCGCGACGACGCCCCCGACCCGTGCTGCACGGACTGGCTGGCGCTGCCCGGCGCGGAGCCTCGGCCGCTGCGCCACCCCCGCGTCGCCACGCGCAACGACCACGGTTCCGGCTGCACCTACGCGTCGGCCCTCGCCGCGCACCTCGCCCACGGCGCGAGCCTCGCCACCGCGGCCGACCGCGCCGCGGCGTACACCACCCGCCAGCTCGTGCGCTCCGCACCCTGGCGGCTCGGACGGGGCCGCGGCCCCGTCGCCCACGTCCACCCCCTCCCGACAGGAGCGACCCCATGACCGGTCCGACGACCAGCCAGCCCGTCCACCCCGCCCACTCCCGCGTGCTCGTCGACGGCCCGCCCGGGCCCGACGGGACGCCCGTGCGGGTGCCCGTCACCCGCGTCGCGCTGACGAACGGCGAGACGTTCGACCGGTACACCACCGCCGGCCCGGGTTCCGACCCCGAGGTCGGGCTGCCCCCGCTGCGCGCCGCGTGGATCGCGGCGCGGGGCGACACCGAGGAGTACGCCGGCCGTGCCGCCCGCCTCAGCGACGACGGCCGGGCCGCCGTGCGGCGCGGGGAGGCCAGCGCGGCGTGGCGCGGCGAGCGGCGCACGCCGCGGCGCGCGCTCCCGGGCCGACGCGTCACCCAGCTGCACTACGCGCGGGCGGGCGTCGTGACGCCGGAGATGCGGTACGTCGCGGCGCGTGAGGGCTGCGACGTGGAGCTCGTGCGGAGCGAGGTGGCCGCCGGGCGCGCGATCATCCCGCTCAACGTCAACCACCCCGAGGCCGAGCCGATGATCATCGGGCGGCGCTTCCTCGTGAAGGTCAACGCCAACATCGGCAACTCGGCGGTGACCAGCTCGATCGCGGAGGAGGTCGACAAGCTCACGCACGCCGTCACGTGGGGCGCCGACACCGTCATGGACCTCTCGACGGGCGACGACATCCACACCACCCGCGAGTGGATCCTGCGCAACGCGCCGGTCCCGATCGGCACCGTCCCGATCTACCAGGCGCTGGAGAAGGTCGACGGCGAGGCGGACCGCCTGACGTGGGAGGTCTTCCGCGACACCGTCGTCGAGCAGTGCGAGCAGGGCGTCGACTACATGACGGTCCACGCGGGCGTGCTCCTGCGCCACGTGCCGCTCACCGCGGAGCGCGTCACCGGCATCGTGTCGCGCGGCGGCTCGATCATGGCGGGCTGGTGCCTCGCGCACCACCGCGAGAACTTCCTGTTCGAGCACTACGACGAGCTGTGCGCGATCCTCGCGTCGTACGACGTCAGCATCAGCCTCGGCGACGGCCTGCGACCCGGGTCGGTGGCGGACGCCAACGACGCCGCGCAGCTCGCGGAGCTGCGCACCCTCGCCGACCTGACGACCCGCGCCTGGGAGCACGACGTGCAGGTCATGGTCGAGGGACCGGGCCACGTGCCGCTCGACCTCGTCGAGGAGAACGTGCGGCTGCAGCAGGAGTGGTGCCACGGCGCGCCGTTCTACACGCTGGGCCCGCTGGCGACGGACGTCGCGCCGGGCTACGACCACATCACCTCCGCCATCGGCGCGGCGACGATCGCGATGCACGGCACGGCGATGCTCTGCTACGTGACGCCGAAGGAGCACCTCGGGCTCCCCGACCGCGACGACGTGAAGACGGGCGTCATCACCTACAAGCTGAGCGCGCACGCCGCCGACGTGGCGAAGGGGCACCCCGGTGCGCGGGCCTGGGACGACGCGCTGTCGACGGCACGGTTCGAGTTCCGGTGGCGCGACCAGTTCGCGCTGTCGCTCGACCCCGTCACCGCCGAGGCCTTCCACGACGAGACGCTGCCCGCCGAGGCGGCGAAGACGGCGCACTTCTGCTCGATGTGCGGGCCGAAGTTCTGCTCGATGCGGATCAGCCAGGACGTCCGTGACCGGTTCGGGAGCGGTACCGAGGGTGCGTCGGCGGGGGAGGCCGAGGCGGGGATGCGCGCGAAGGCGGCGGAGTTCCTCGAGCTCGGGGGCACGGTGTACGTCGACGGTGGGGCCAGCTCGGTCGGGAGCCCGTGACAGACGTCAGTACGTCGCGGGTCGTCGGTTGCCTAGGGTGGGGCCATGACGACCGATCCGTCGCAGCTGCGCATCTCCGACGCCGACCGGCACAAGGTCGCCGAGCTGCTCCAGGGCGCCGCCGGCGAGGGACGTCTCGAGACGGACGAGCTCGAGGAGCGGCTCGAGGCGACCTACGCGGCGAAGATCTACGCCGACCTCGTGCCCATCGTGGCCGACATCCCCGGCGAGGCGCCGACCTCGCCGGGGATGCCGGTCGCGCCGTACGGCGTGTCCGGGATGCCGACGCGACCGGCCGGGCCTGCCGGCCCCGCGCCTGTGTCGTTCGAGAAGACCGCGACGGGGGCCTCGGTGCCGGCCGTCCACTACCCCTCGAGCGTCGCCATCATGGGTGGCGTCGAGCGGAAGGGCATCTGGGAGATCGGCGCGACGCACACCGTGTTCACGTTGATGGGCGGCGCGGAGATCGACCTGCGGGAGGCGCGTTTCGCGCAGCGGGAGGTCACGATCCACGCGAACGCGCTCATGGGCGGCGTCGAGATCGCCGTCAACGCCTGGACCCACGTGATCGTCGACGGCGTCGGCATCATGGGCGGCTTCGCGCAGGAGCGCGACAAGGTCGAGGCGCAGCTCGACCAGAACTCGCCGATCGTGCGGGTCAAGGGCGTCGCGCTCATGGGCGGCGTCTCCGTGGTGCGCAAGCCCATGCCCGGCGAGCGCAAGCGGAAGCGGAAGCCGCTCGGCGGCCGCTGAACGTCGCGTCGAGTTGTCACGTACGTCGCGTCGGGTGCGTCGAGCTGGACGAGACGCACGACCTCGGAGCGTCGAGGTGGACAAGCGCACAGGACGACCTCACGCGTACGAATGACGGGCCGGCCGGCCGGTCGCGGCGTAGGTGACAACTCGGCGTACATCCCGTCGCGGAGGCCCCAGCCCGGCGCAGGCGCCGCGGCGTACGTGACAACTCGACGCACCTGCCGCGGCGAACAGCCCGGCTCGGCGCACGACGGAGCGGGCCGCCCCCGACGACGTACGTCGAGGACGGCCCGCTGCGGGGTGGAGCGTCAGGCGGGGACGCCCGAGTCGAGCGCCGGGATGCGGCCCGCGTTGGACAGGTCCACCGTGAGGTTCTCGCCGGTCGCCGGGTCGAACAGGTGCATCTTGGAGGTGTCGACCCAGATCTCCGCCTGGTCGCCCTCCCGGACGCGGCTGGCGCCGTCGAGGCTGATGACGAGCTGCGTGCGGAGCGAGTCGCCGTCGAGGTCCTTCTCCAGCTGCTCGAGCTGCTTGACGACCTCCGGCGGCGCCTCGAACGGCAGGTAGGCGTAGGTCTCGCTGCCCAGCCACTCGACGAACTCGACCTTGCCGGAGAAGGTCGACCCGCCCGCGCGGGCCTCGTCGACGAGCGACGCGTCCTCGAACGCCTCCGGCCGGATGCCGGCGATGAGGAGGCCCCTGCCGGCCGCCTTCTCGGCCTTGTCCGCCGGGATCTCCACTGTGCCGAAGGGCAGCTTGACGCTGGTGCCCTCGACCTCGGCGGGCAGGAAGTTCATCGGCGGGGAGCCGATGAAGCCCGCGACGAACAGGTTGCCCGGGTTCTCGTAGAGCTCCCGCGGCGACGCGAGCTGCTGCAGCACGCCCCGCTTGAGCACCGCGACGCGGTCGCCCAGCGTCATCGCCTCGGTCTGGTCGTGGGTGACGTAGACCGTCGTGATGCCGAGCTTCTTCTGCAGGCGCGCGATCTCGCTGCGCATCTGGCCGCGGAGCTTCGCGTCGAGGTTGGACAGCGGCTCGTCGAAGAGGAACGCGTCGGCGTCGCGCACGATCGCGCGACCCATGGCCACGCGCTGGCGCTGACCACCCGACAGGTTGCCGGGCTTGCGCTGCAGGTGCTCGTCGAGCTCGAGCGTCTTCGACGCCTCCTTCACCTTCGCGTCGACCTCGGAGTCCGAGGCCCCCGCCAGCCGCAGCGGGAACGCGATGTTCTCGTAGACGGTGAGGTGCGGGTAGAGCGCGTAGTTCTGGAACACCATCGCCAGGTTGCGGTCGCGCGGCGCGAGGTCGTTGACGCGCTTGTCGCCGATCATCATGTCGCCGGAGGTGATGTCCTCCAGCCCCACGATCATCCGCAGCAGCGTCGACTTCCCGCAGCCCGACGGGCCGACGAGGATGACGAACTCGCCGTCCGCGATGTCGATGGAGACGTCGTTGACGGCCGGGAAGCCGTCGCCGTACTTCTTGACGATGTTCTTGATCTGGATGCCGGCCACGATTACCCCTTCACTGCGCCGGAGGTGAGCCCGGCGACGATCTTGCGCTGGAAGGCCAGCACGATGACGATGATCGGCAGCGTCGCGATGACGGCACCGGCGGCCAGCAGCGAGGCGGGCCGGTTGAACGGGTCGCTCCCCACGAAGAACGACAGGGACGCCGGGATCGGTCGTGCCGCCTCGGTCGAGGTCAGCGAGATGCCGAACACGAAGTCGTTCCACGCGAAGAAGAACGTCAGGATCGCGGCCGTGAACACGCCCGGGGCGGCCAGCGGCACGATCACCTTGCGGAAGGCCTGCCACGACGTCGCTCCGTCGACCTGGGCCGCCTGCTCCATCTCCCACGGGATCTCCCGGAAGAAGGCAGCCAGCGTCCAGATCGCGAGCGGCAGCGTGAACGACATGTAGGGGATGATCAGGCCGGGCCACGTGTCGTACAGCCCGATCGCCCGCCACATGTCGAACAGCGGACCGACCAGCGACACCACCGGGAACATCGCGATGGCCAGCGCCGTGGAGAGCACCAGCTTCTTGCCCCGGAACTCCAGCCGCGCGATCGCGTACGCCGCGAGCGTCGCCACGATGACGGAGAGCAGCGTCGCGATGAGCGAGATGCCGATCGAGTTGAAGATCGCCCGACGGAACTGCTCGTTGTCCCAGGCCGCGACGTAGTTGTCCCAGCCGGCGAACCCGCCCTCGGAGGGGAAGAAGCCGGGGGAGCCGTTGGTGATGGACTCCTGGGACTTGAAGGACAGCGAGATGATCCAGGCCACCGGCAGCAGGCACCAGATCAGGATCAGTGCGGCACCGAGCGCGATGCCGACCTTGCGGAGCGGAGTGTTACCCATCGCTCATCCCTCCTGCCGGGCCGCAGCCAGGTCGACGCGGAACAGCTTGACGATGCCGAAGGCGATGACGAGCACCGAGAGGAACAGGAGCACCGACAACGCGGACCCCATGCCGATCTGGAACTGCTCGATCACCTGGCGGTAGGTGAGGAACGAGACCGACTCCGTGTTCACCGCACCACCCGTCATCACGAAGATGTTGTCGAAGATGCGGAACGCGTCGAGGGCGCGGAACAGGATCGCGACCATGATCGCCGCCCGCATGTTCGGCAGGATCACCTTCCACATGCGCTGCCACCAGGTGGCGCCGTCGACCTTCGCCGCCTCGATCATGTCCTCGCTGACCTGCGCGAGACCCGCGAGGAGCAGCAGCGACATGAACGGGGTCGTCTTCCAGATCTCGGAGACGCAGATGGCGAACAGGGCCGGGAACTGCTCCCCGAACCAGTTGAAGTTGTCCTCGATGAACGGCACCCAGGCGTTGACGAAGCCGTTGGTCGAGGAGAACGCGAACTGCCAGGCGAAGCCCGACACGACGGTGATCACGCCGTAGGGGATGAGGATCGAGGTGCGGATGATGCCGCGCGCGAAGATCACGCGGTGCATCACCAGGGCGAACACGAACCCGATGACGAGCTCGAAGAACACCGTCACGACCATGATCCCGACGGTCACGAGCATGGTGCGCCAGAACAGCGGGTCGCTCAGCGCGGTCACGTAGTTCTGCGCGCCGACGAAGCTCCGGTCGTCGGGCGCGGTGAGCGCGTAGTTGGACAGGGACAGCCAGAGGGCCTGGAGCATCGGGAACGCGGTGACGAACAGCATCACCACGAGCGCCGGTGCGACCAGCTTCATGCCCAACCGGTTCTCGGCGACCGAGCGGTCGCTGGCGTTCTTCGACTTCGGGGTCTTCGCGACCCCGGCCGGTGCGGTCGTCGTCGCGCTCACAGCAGCGCCTTCCCCTGCAGGACGTCACGGATGAAGTCGGCGGACTCGCGCGGCGTCTTCTCGGGGTCCACCGAGGCCGGCGGGTGCCAGGTGCTCTGGACGGCTCCCGAGATCTGGTTGTAGAACGCGCTCTTCGGACGGGTGCCGCCGGCCTCGATGCTCTCGCGGTAGAGGTCGAGGAGACCCGCGTCGTACGCGTCGACGAGCTCCTGCTCCTCGTAGACCGAGGCCCGGGCGGGCATGAGGCCGTCGTTGACCGCGAGCTGCAGCTGCGCCTCGGGGTCGGTGACGCACTGCGCGGCCTCGATGGCCCAGTCGGGGTGCTCGCTGAACGCGCCCACGCCGATGTCGATGCCGCCGACCGGGGGAGCGGACTCCTCGCCCTCGACGGTGCGCGGGTAGCGCGCCCAGGCGAGGTCGGCGAACTCCTCGTCGGAGACGGTGCCCTCGTAGTTCTTGTAGACGAACGTCCAGTTCGTCATGAACTCGCCGGGCCCGTCGCCGTACATCGCGCCGAGCGAGGTGCCCTCGCGGGACACGGAGAGGTCGGACTGGGCGGCGGGGGAGTCGGCCAGCTGCTGGACGACCGCGGCGGCGGCACGACCGGCGTCGGAGTCGATGTCCACCTGGGCGTCGACCCCGGCCTCGGTGTCGCTGACGATGTCGCCGCCCGCGCCCTGCACGAGCGAGTTGATCCACACCATGTAGGCCTCGTAGCGGTCCGCCTGGACGCCGACGGTGGCGCCGTTCTCGGAGGCCGCGTCGATGACCTGCGACCAGGTCGCGGTGCCGTCCTGCAGCGCGTCGGCGATGCCGGCCTGCTCGGCGAGCGACTGGCGGTACCAGAGCACCTGCGTGTTCGCCCACTGCGGCGCCGCGTAGACCTTGTCGTCCCACTGCACCGTGTCGGCGGGGCCCGAGAGCACGTCGTCGTCGACGACCGCGTCGGCCGCGTCGCCCTCGAACTCCGCCAGCCAGCCCGCGTTGGCGAACTCCGCCACGAAGACCGGGTCGAGGCTCATCAGGTCGGTCGACGAGTCGTTGGCCGCGAGCCGCCGGGCGAGCTGGGTGCGCTGGTCGGTGGCGCCCGTCGGGAGGAGCTGGATCGCGATGTCGTAGTCGTCGGTGCTGCACCGCTCCGCCAGTGACGTGAGCGTGGCCTGACCGTCGGGGTTGATGTACCAGTTCAGCGTCGGTTTCCCGTCGCTGCTGCAGGCGGAGAGCGTTCCTGCGGCGAGCACGAGGGCGGCGCCGATGCCGACCCTCCTCACCGCGGAGCCCGCCCCACGTCCTTGGGGGTCACCCATCTGCCACTCCCTCTCCCTTGAGTTGTGTGCACCACAGGTCTAGACCGTGGTGCCCGCAATTGCAAGGAGATCCAGCGCGTCGCGCCACGTCAGACGGGGTGCGACGGGAATTCGTGAGGTCGCGGCACGGTCGAGTCGGGCGTCACGCCGCGCGGGCGGCCGTGCGGCTGATCACGTCGACGAAGAGCGGCCAGAGCCCGGCGGGAAGGTCGTGGCCCATGCCCTCCACGAGCGTGAGGCGTGCGTCGGGGACGGCGGCCGCGGTGGCGCGACCCCCCGAGACGTGGACCATCCGGTCCTGCTTGCCGTGGACGACGGACACCGGGATCCGCAGCTCGCCCAGCGCCCGCGTGCGGTCCGGCTGGGTCAGGATCGCCAGCATCTGCCGCAGGATGCCGCTCCCGCTGACGCCACGTCCGTGGGTCTCCACCGCGCGGGCCCGGATCCCGTCGGGGGTGTCGGTGTAGGCCGGCGAGCCGATCAGGCGTGCCATGAGGGCCGTGCTCGCGACGTACGACTCCAGGTCGGGACGCCGCGGCGACAGCAGCGAGGGGATCAGCCGCGGGTGCTGCCAGCCCACGCGGCGGTTGCCCGTCGTCGACATGATCGACGTCAGCGACAGCACGCGCTCGGGGTGGTCGACGGCGATGGTCTGCGCGATCATCCCGCCCATCGACACACCCGCCACGTGTGCCCGGTCGATGCCGAGGTGGTCGAGGAGGAGCACGCCGTCCTCGGCGAGGTCCGCCATGGTGTACGGCGCGGCGACCGGCCGCCCGAGGAACGCCTGCACCACGCTGGCCTTGCCCACCCGGGCGCGGACGCGGGTGGAGCGACCGACGTCGCGGTTGTCGTAGCGCACGACGTGGAAGCCCTCGAGCGCGAGCATCCGGCACATCCGGTCCGGCCACCAGGTGAGGTGCCCACCGAGCCCCATGACGAGGAGCACGGCGGGGTCCGCGGGATCGCCGTAGGTCTGGTAGCAGAGCTCGATGTCGGCCCGCACCGGAGCGACGAGCTCGTCGGAGCGCCGCACCGCGGCCAACTCGGGCGGGAGGTCCGGCGGCAGCCCGTCCTCGCCGACGCGCTCCTCCTCCGCCGGTGCCAGGCCGGCGTCGAGGCCCTCCAGCGCCGTCTCCGGGTCCGTCGCGCTGGGACTCTCGCTGCTCACCATGAGTCCCATTATGGGGACGCCCCCGCGGAGCGCCCCGACGTCGCCGCGGAGCGTGCCCCGCGGCGACGTCGCGGCGGGGTGGCGGCGGGGGTGGCTCAGCGCTCGAAGTCGATGGCCGAGTAGGCGCGCAGCTTGCTGAGGCGGTGCTCGGAGGTGACCTGGCGGATGGTGCCGCTGCGGGAGCGCATGACGAGCGAGTCGGTGATGGCGCCGCCGCCCGAGTAGCGGACGCCCTTCATGAGGTCGCCGTCGGTGATGCCCGTGGCCACGAAGAAGCAGTCGTCGCCCTGGACCAGGTCGTCCGTGCCGAGCACGAAGTCGCGGTCGAGGTTGTGGCCGGCGTCGAGGGCGCGCTGGCGCTCGTCGTCGTCGGTGGGCCAGAGGCGACCCTGGATGATGCCGCCGAGGCTCTTCATCGCGCAGGCCGCGATGATGCCCTCCGGCGTGCCGCCGATGCCGAGCAGCAGGTCCACGCCCGAGCCGGCACGGGCGGCGGCGATGGCGCCGGCGACGTCACCGTCGGAGATGAACTTGATGCGCGCGCCGGTCTTGCGGATCTCCTCCGCGAGCTGGGCGTGGCGCGGCCGGTCGAGCAGCACGACGGTGACGTCCTCGGCGGCCGACTTCTTGGACTTGGCGACGCGGGCGATGTTCTCCGCGACAGGGAGGCGGATGTCGACCGAGTCGGCGGCGTCGGGACCGGCGACCAGCTTCTCCATGTAGAAGACCGCGGAGGGGTCGTACATCGAGCCCCGCGGCGCCACCGCGAGCACGGCGATGGCGTTCGACATGCCCTTGGCGGTGAGCGTCGTGCCGTCGATCGGGTCGACGGCCACGTCGCACTCGGGACCGGTGCCGTTGCCGACCTGCTCGCCGTTGAACAGCATGGGGGCGTCGTCCTTCTCGCCCTCGCCGATCACGACGACGCCGTTCATCCCGACGCTGGAGATCATGACGCGCATGGCGTTGACCGCGACGCCGTCGGCGCCGTTCTTGTCGCCCCGACCGACCCAGCGGCCGGCGGCCATGGCCGCGGCCTCCGTCACGCGGACCAGCTCGAGCGCCAGGTTGCGGTCGGGCGCCTCCGGCTCGACGCGCAGTCCGGCGGGAAGGTCGGTCACCACGGAGGGGTCAGTCGCCATGGGCGGATCGTAGCGGGACGCGGCCGCCGCCGGTGGACCAGTCCGGCTCGCCTCACGCGTCGACCGGGTAGCGCACGACCGCGGTCTCCTTGGTGCTGGCCCACACGGGCGTCCCGGGCTGCAGCAGCAGCTCGGCCACGGCCGCAGCGGTGACGTCGGCGATCAGGTCCTGGCCCGTGGAGGTCCGCACCCCGACGCGCACGCCGTCGCCGTACGGCGTCAGCTGGCTCACCTGCCCCGCCCAGCGCAGGCGCGCCGACCCGCTGGGCTCGGTGGGCGACAGCGTGACGGCGCTGGGCCGGAACGCGAGCAGGCCGGCGCCGTCGGCCGCGGCGACGAGGTTGAGGCCGACGAGCCGCGCGACGTGGTCGGTGCGGGGCCGGGCGGCCACCTCGGTGGGTGTGCCCGTCTGCGCCACGCGGCCGTCCTCGAGCACGACCATGCGGGTGCCGAGCGTGAGGGCGTCGACGGCGTCGTGGGTGACGAGCACGACGACGCCGTCGTACGACGCCAGGTGCCGCGCCAGCTCGACGCGGAGCGTGGCGGCGACGCCCACGTCGAGCCCGGTGAAGGGCTCGTCGAGCAGGAGCAGGCGCGGCTCGGTCACGAGCGCCCGCGCGATGGCCACCCGCTGGGCCTGGCCCCCGGAGAGCTGGTGGGGACGGCGGTCGGCCAGGGCGCCCACCCCGAGCCGCTCCAGCTCCGTCGTGGCGCGGGCGCGCGCCGTACGGCGGTCGACGCCCCGGGCCCGCAGGCCGAAGGCGACGTTCTCGCGGGCGCTGAGGTGGGGGAACAGGTCACGGCCCTGCACGACGTGGCCCACGCGGCGGTCGCGCGGCAGCGCGTGCGGGGTGGACCACGACCGACCGTCGACGGTGAGCTCCCCGCTGTCGGGCAGCAGCCCGGCGAGGCAGCGCACGAGCGTCGTCTTGCCGGCGCCGTTGGGCCCGACGACGGCCACGACGTCGCCCGCGTCGGCCGTGACCGTCGCGTGCAGGCGACCCGGCACGTCGAGCCGGGCGTGGAGGAAGGGGGTGCTCACGCGGCGGCTCCCGGGGTCAGCCACCGGTTGCGCAGGAGGAGCAGCACCCCGACCGAGGCGAGGAGCAGGATCATCGCCAGCGTGCGGGCGGCGGCGGGATCGTCGAGGTAGACCGCGTAGATGCGCGACGGCATCGTCTGGGTCGTGCCGGGGTAGTTGCCGGCGAACGTCACGGTGGCCCCGAACTCGCCCAGCGACCGGGCCCAGGCCAGTACGCCGCCGGCGACGACGCCGGGGAGGGCGAGCGGCAGCGTGACGCGGCGGAAGGTGTGCCACCGCGTGGCGCCGAGCACCGCAGCCGCCTCGTCGAAGGCCTCGCCCGCACTGCGCAGCGCCCCCTCGACGCTGATCACGTAGAAGGGGAGGGCGACGAAGGTGTGGGCGAGCACGACCGCCGCGGTCGTGTAGGGGAGCGTGAGGCCGGTCGCGTCCCGCAGGGGCGCCCCGAGGAGGCCGCTGCGGCCGAGTGCCGCGAGGAGCGCGACACCGGCCACGACGGGCGGCAGCACCAGGGGGACGGTGACGAGCGCCCGCACGAGCCCGCGCCCCCGGAACTCCACGCGCGCGAGCACCCACGCGAGCGGCGTGCCGACGAGCGCGCACGCGACGACGGTCGCCAATGACGTCCGGAGGCTCAGCCACAGGGCGGCGCGCACCTCCGGCGTCCGCAGGTCGTCGATGAACGACGCCCACGGTGTGGCGACGACGAGGGCGACGAGCGGCACGACGAGGAACACCACGGCGACGAGCGCCGGCACCCAGAGGAGGGCCGGCGCTCGTCCGAGGGGGGACCGCGCGGTCATGGGGAGAGTCTGCGGGGTCAGGGGGTGCCGAACCCCGCCGCCGCGAACACCTCGGCGCCGGCCGACGACAGCACGAAGTCGATGAAGGCCTGCGCCACGGCCGTGTTCCGGCTCTGGTCCAGCAGGGTGATCGGGTACTCGGTGGTCAGCCGCTCGGGCAGGTCGAACGTCTGCACGTCGTCGCCCGCGGCGAGGGCGTCGGTGCGGTAGACGAGACCGGCGTCGGCCTCGTCCTCGACCACGCGCGACAGCGTCGCCTTCACGTCGGGCTCGAGGCTCGCGGGCTCGCGCTCCACCCCGGCGTCGGCGAGGGCCTCCGCCGACAGGCCGCCGCACGGCGCGGTCTCGACGCAGATCACGTAGGTGACGTCCGGGTCGTCGAGGGAGTCGAGGCCCGTCACGCCGGCCGGGTTGTCGGCCGGCGCGACGAGCACGAGGTCGTTGGTCGCGAAGACGACCGGCTCCTCGGCCTGGGCGTCGGCGGCCCGCTCCATCGAGCGGAGGTCGGCCGTCGCCAGCACGTCGCCCGGTGCGCCCTCGGCGGCCTGGTCGGCCAGCGTGCCGGAGGAGTCGAAGACCAGGTCGACCTCGACGCCGTCGTGCTCGGCCTCGAACTGCTCGGCGAGGTCCTCGAACGTCTCGGTGAGCGACGCGGCGGCCGCGACGGTGATGGAGCCGCTCAGCTCGCCGTCGGTGGTCCCGGCGCCGGTGTCGTCGTCGCCGCAGGCGGCGAGGGGCAGCAGGGCGAGGAGGAGGACGGGGGCGGCGGTGCGCAGGGTCGGGCGGTTCACGGTGCTCCTGGTGGACGAGGCGGTGGGCGAGGCGGTGGGGGAGGCGGTCGGGAGGTGCGGTTCAGGGACGTTCGACGACGACGCTCGTCGACTTCACGGACGCGACGGCGCGGGCGCCCGGCGCGAGGCCGAGCTCGGCGGCGGCCTCGGCGCTCATGAGCGAGACCACGCGGTAGGGCCCGCACTGGATCTCGACCTGGGCCATCACCGTGTCGGCGACGACCCGCGTCACGATGCCGGGCAGCCGGTTCCGGGCGCTGACCGAGCGCGCCCGGGGGTCGGTGGGCGTGTCCGCCTCCGCGGCGAGGTACGCCGCGAGCTCGGGCCCGTCGACGACCGTGCGTCCGCCGTCGCGGCGCGCGGGCAGGCGCCCGGCGTCGATCCAGCGCCGTACGGTGTCGTCGCTGACGCCCAGCAGCTCGGCGGCTTCGCTCACGCGGTAGGTGTCCACGACGCACAGCATGCCGCACGTGCGGTTCTCGTCGGGCGCCAGGGTCGTGTCTGCGGGTCCCGGGCCGTGGTGGACCCGCACGTGCGGGCGGGTCGAGGGCCGTGCGCCACCCGCCCGTCGGGTGGTCGCCGGGGAGTTGAGACACTGGGGCCGTGTCGCAGACGTCCCCGCCCGCCGGTCGGCCCGGCCGCTACAACCGCAGCTTCAGCGGCCTGATCGTCTCGATGGTCGTCCTCATCCTGGCGGTGCTCGGCTTCGTGCTGGTGCGCGACCTCGCGCGGTCCGACCCGGACATGCCGGTCGCCGAGGTCGACTACGTGGAGGCCGTGCGGGCCGGGCAGGACTCGGGCTTCCCGGTCGTCTACCCGCCGACGCTGCCCGACGGCTGGGTCGCCACGTCTGCCCGGTTCCCGCTCGGGCCCAACCCGGAGTGGACCCTCGGGATCCTCGTCGACGGCGACGACTTCGTGGGGGTCAAGGTCGTGCGGGGCGACTCGGGTGCCGTCCTCGACCGGGTCCTGGGCGACCCCTACGAGGTCGACGGCGGCATCGACGTCCCCAACGACGACCCGCTGCTGTCCGGCGACTGGTCGGCGGCGAGCGAGGGCCAGGACGAGGCGCTCTACACCCAGGTCGAGGTCCCGGTGCCCACCGCGGCGGGGGAGGACGGGGAGACCGCCGACCCCGGTGCGGCGCCGCAGACCGACACGGCCGTGGTGGTCGTCTACGGCACGATCGGCGAGGACCGGCTCGTGGACTTCGCCACCACGCTGACCTCCGAGGCCCTGCCCGCGCGCTGATCGGTTCACCCGCCGCTGGGTCGGGCGTCACCCCCGAGCCACGCGGGGGACCGCCCGGCGTCGCCGGCGTCGGTTTCGGTGGCGCGCATGACCTCTCGGACCCCGCTCTTCCCCCGCATCCGCGCGACGGTGCTCGCCACCGCCGTCACGACCTGCCTCGGCGCCGGCCTTCTCGCCCCCGCGACCGCCGCCGCTGCCGCACCCGCCGCCGCCTCCGCCTCCGACAGTGACCGGGGACCCGGTCACGGCGCGGGGCACGGGACGGGTCACGGGCGGCACGCCCAGCCGGAGGTGATCGCCCACCGCGGCGCGTCGGGATACCGCCCGGAGCACACGCTCGCGGCGTACGAGCTCGCGGTCGCGCAGGGCGCCGACATGATCGAGCCCGACGTCGTGGCGACGAAGGACGGCGTGCTGGTCGCCCGCCACGAGAACGAGATCTCCGGCACCACCGACGTCGCCGACCACCCCGAGCTCGCCGACCGCCGCACCACGAAGGTCATCGACGGACGTGCGGTGACCGGGTGGTTCACCGAGGACCTCACGCTCGCCGAGCTGCGGACCCTCCGGGCCGTCGAGCGGCTCCCGGAGGTGCGGCCGGGCAACACCGCGTACGACGGGCGCTACCCGGTGCCGACCCTCGAGGAGGTCGTGGAGCTGGCCGCCGAGCTGTCGGAGGAGACGGGCCGGGAGATCGGCGTCGCGCCGGAGACGAAGCACCCGACCTACTTCGACTCCATCGGCCTCAGCCTGGAGGAGCCGCTCGTGGAGCTCCTCGACGCGCACGGTCTCGACGACGAGCGGGACCCCGTCGTGGTGCAGTCCTTCGAGGTCGGCAACCTCCAGGAGCTCGACGAGCTCACCGACGTGCGCCTGGTGCAGCTCGTGGACGCCGCGGGCGCGCCGTACGACCTCGTGGCCGCCGGCAGCGACGTGACCTACGACGACCTGCTGACGCGCGGCGGGCTGCGGTGGGTCGCGCGGTACGCCGACCAGCTCGCCCCGCACAAGGACCGGGTGCTGCCGCGCGACGCGGCCGGTGCCACGGGCCGCCCCAGCAGCGTGGTGCGCGACGCCCACCGCGCCGGCCTCGAGGTGGTCGTGTGGACCCTGCGGGCGGAGAAGCAGTTCATGGCGACGAACTTCCGGGTCGGGACCGACCCCGACGCGCACGGCGACCTGGCCGCGGAGGCGACGGCGTTCCTCGACGCCGGCGTGGACGTGCTCTTCGCCGACCACCCGGACGTCGTCGTCGCGGCCCGCGACGCGTGGGTCGAGCGTCGTCCCGGCCACGGCCACGGCCGCTGAAGGTCAGCGGCCGCGGGCGGCGCCCGGGCGTCGCCACACCGTGGCGGCGAGCCCGGCGGCACCCGCCGCGAGCCACGGGATCGGCAGCAGCCAGCGGGTGTCGCTCGCGTCCGCGGCGCCCGACGCGAGCAGCGCCCAGACCCCGGCGAGCCCGAGGAACGCGATGCCCATCACGAGGTGGCCCACGTTGACCGGGTGGCGCCCGGCGGCCCACCCCGATCGCGCTGCTGGTCCGGGGTGGGACGCCGCGTCGGGCGCGGGCGGCTCGTCGAGCAGGTCCGTCAGGGGTGACGTGTCGCGGTGGTCGCGGTGGTCGTCTCGCATGGTGTCCTCCTCGGGGGTGCGGCGCGTGATCGGTGCGGTCGGCTCGTGCGCGCTCATCGGGTCACCACCACGACCTCGCCGAGGCCGAGGCGCACGTCGAGCGTCAGCGCCGTCGCCTCGTCCACGCCGGCGGTGGTGCCGGGGGCGTCGTACGCCTGGTTGAGCGACAGCCCCGGGCCGTCGCTGGTGCGGTCGAGCACCCGCACGGAGCCCAGGCCGACGTCGGTGCGGACGATGGCGTCCAGGCCGTCGGGGAGCGTGATCTCGACCCGGCCGGCGCCGCTCTCCACCGTGAGCTGCCGACCCTCCAGGGCGGGGACGTCCGTCACGCCCGTCAGGTCGATCGTGGTCTCGCCGGCACCGAGCGTGTAGCGGTCTCCCAGCGCCGCGGCCTGCGTCGGCCGGACCTCGAGGCGGGCACCGGCCACGTTCTCGACGACGAGGGCCAGGGCCGTGACGGGGACGAGCACCAGCCCGAGCAGGACCAGGCCGCCCGGGCGGCCGAAGAACGAGCCCACGACGAGGACGGCGCCGACGACGGCGAGGGCGAGGGCGGGGTACGCCGACGCGGTGACGTCCGCGCCCGCCAGGTCGACGACCGCCAGCACGCCGACACCGAGCGACGCGAGCGCCAGGGTGAACCAGAAGAGGAGGGGACCCGGCTTGCGGGGGCGGCGCACGGGCGGGACCGGCGGGACGGTGTACGCCGGCGGCACCGAGGAGCCGGGCGGCACCGACGACGCCGCGGACGGCGTCGCGGGAGCCGCGGCGTCGTGGTCCTTCGTGAGCGGCACGGCCGGCGGCGCGGCGTACGGCGAGGTGGGCCCGTACGTCGTGGCGTACGGCGAGCCCGGGGCGTACGGCGAGCCGGGGGCATACGGCGAGCCTGTGGCGTACGGCGAGGCAGGGGCCGCCGGTGCGTCGCCCGGTGCGGTGGTCGGCACGTGGGGCATCGCGTAGGACGCCCAGTTCCGCGCGCGCTCCTCGGACCGGCGCTGGTGCTGGCCGACGAGGAGCGCCACGACGAGGCCGATGAACAGCAGGGGCCAGGGCACCCAGCCGCTGACGAGGTCGCCGAGGAGGGCGAGGCCCGCGAGCGCGGTCGCGATGAGGAGCGCCACGTTGCGGCTGCGGTCGTCGAGCGCGACGACGGCCTCGTCGGTGTCGTCCGCGGGGACCAGGAGCCAGAGCGCGCCGTAGAGCAGCAGCCCGCTGCCCCCGAAGAGCACCAGCACGGCGAGCGCGACCCGGGGCACGACGGGGTCGACGTCGAAGTGCCGGGCGAGGCCGCCGGCCACGCCGGCGAGGTAGCGGTCGCCCCGCGTGCGGCGCAGCCGCTTCAGGTCGCGCATGTCGCGGCCGTCCACGCGGGGACCGCCGGACGCGCCGGGGGACTGGCTGTCGTGGGGCCCGGCGTCGGGCCCGTCCTGTGTCGTCATCATGGATCCAGCGTCGTCGGCGGGGCGGCTCCCCACCATCGGGGACGCCCCTGATCCTGCCCCGGTCCCGACGGGTCCGGGGCGAGGGGTGCGGTCGGGGCGCGTCGGGGAAGGGGGCCCCGGCTCGGGGGCGGCTCGGGGTTCGTCCCGATGTGCCGGCGCCGACGGGCGTGTGACGATGGCGGCACCATGACCACCCGTGCCCCGCTCCCCGCGCCGCTCCCCGTGCCGCGCCGTGCGGGCCGCGACCTCGAGCGCGGTCTCGTCGGCGGCGTGGCGGCCGGCCTCGCCGACCACCTCGGGCTCCCCGTCCTGCCGTTGCGGATCGGCTTCGTCGTCGCCACGGTGCTCGGGGGCCTGGGCGCGGTGCTGTACGGCGCGTACTGGCTCTTCCTGCCCGCCGCCCCCGTCGGCGGCGACCCCGCTGCTGCCCCCGGTCTGGCCGGCGCAGTCCGGGACGGGCGACGCCCCCGTGGCCTGCTCGGCCGTCCCGCCGGACGCACCGGCGACGCGATCGTCGTCGGAGTGCTCTCGGTCGGCCTCGTCCTGGCCGTCGAGGCTGTGGTGGGGCGGGGCGCCCTCGTCTGGGCGGTCGCGCTCGTCGCCGGCGGCGTGGCCCTGCTGTGGCGCCAGGCCGACGAGGTGCAGCGCGAGCGGTGGGTCGAGCGCACCGAGCGGATGGACCCCGTCGGGATGGTGCTCGGGTCGGGCGGCTGGGCGGCCTGGACGCGGATCGCGCTCGGCGTCCTCCTGCTCGGCGCGGGACTGCTCCTGCTGGGCTTCCGCGACGGCGGGATCGGGGCGGCGCGCGAGGTGGTGCTGGCGGTGCTCCTCGGCATCGGCGGGCTCGCCGTGGTGGTCGGACCCTGGGTCGCGCGTCTGGTGCGCGACCTGGGCGACGAGCGCACGGAGCGGATCCGCAGCCAGGAGCGCGCCGACGTCGCCGCGCACCTCCACGACTCGGTGCTGCAGACCCTGGCGCTCATCCAGAAGAACGCCGGTGACGGCGCGACCGTGGCCCGGCTCGCCCGAGCCCAGGAGCGCGACCTGCGGGCCTGGTTGTTCGCGGAGGAGCGTCCCGGGGCCCCCGGAGCGGGCACGGGGGCGGCTCCCGAGACGTTGGCGGCCGCCGTGCGTGCGGTCGCCGCGTCCGTCGAGGACGACCACGGCATCGAGGTCGAGGTCGTCGCGGTCGGCGACGCGCCCTGGTCGGAGCGGGTGCAGCCGGTCGTGGCGGCGGTCCGGGAGGCGCTCGTCAACGCGGCGAAGCACGCGGGCACGGGTCGCGTCGACGTCTACGTCGAGGTGCTCGGAGGCGCGGTGGACGTGTTCGTCCGGGACCGCGGTGCCGGTTTCGACCCCGACGACCTGCCCGCCGACCGGCACGGGGTGCGCGGCAGCATCGTGGACCGCATGGTCCGCCACGGCGGTACGGCGCGGATCAGGTCCGCGCCGGGTGAGGGCACCGAGGTGCGGGTGCACCTGCCCGCGCCGGACGATCACGCGGGACAGCCGGGGCAGCCGGGACAGCCGGGACAGCCGGAGCAGGGCGTCGGGAGCATCGACGCCGCAGGGAGGGGAGCACAGTGAGCGGCGCAGGACGCGACGTACCGGGCCGGGCGGAGCAGGCGGGCGAGCCGGGAGGGGCGCCACGGCCGGTGCGGGTCGTGGTGGTCGACGACCACCACATGTTCCGCACCGGGGTGCGGAGCGAGCTGGCGGCGGCCCCGGCGGCGGTGGCCGTCGTCGCCGAGGCGGCCGACGTGGACAGCGCGGTCGCCGCGGTGGAGCGCGAGCGCCCCGCGGTGGTGCTGCTCGACGTGCACCTGCCCGGGGGCGGCGGGGTCGAGGTCATCCGCCGCACGCAGACGACCGCGCCGAGGACCCGGTTCCTGGCGCTCAGCGTGAGCGACGCCGCCGAGGACGTCATCGGCACCATCCGCGGGGGAGCGCGGGGCTACGTCACGAAGACGATCAGTGGTGCCGAGCTGGTCGACGCCATCGGTCGCGTCGCCGACGGCGACGCGGTGTTCTCGCCGCGGCTCGCCGGGTTCGTGCTCGACGCGTTCGCCGGTGCGATCCAGGTCGCGGAGGTCGACAGCGACCTCGACCGGCTCTCCGAGCGCGAGCGGGAGGTCATGCGCCTCATCGCCCGGGGATACGCCTACAAGGAGGTCGCGAAGGAGCTCTTCATCTCGGTGAAGACCGTCGAGACCCACATGTCGAGCGTGCTCCGCAAGCTGCAGCTCTCCTCGCGCCACGAGCTGACCCGCTGGGCCTCGGACCGCCGCCTGCTCTGAGGCGAGGGGGAGCGGACTGGTCGACCGGGACGGTTGACAAGGGTCGTGTCGCTGGGTTCAGTGGCCCGTCTGCACCACGGGTGCCTGCCTCCGCGGTGGGTACCTCCCCGTCAGCAGACTCTCGGAAGGCACGACATGGCCGACCCCGCGCACGTGCACGACCTCGCGTCCGAGCTCGACGACGACAACCTCCAGCGGTCGATCTCCGGCTGGCTGCTCTTCTTCTACGTGCTGGGCGACGTGCTCGGCTCCGGCATCTACGTGCTCATCGGCGCCGTCGCGGCCGCGGTCGGCGGAGCGTTCTGGCTCGCCTTCCTCGCGGGTGTCACGGTCGCGACGCTGACCGGTCTGGCGTACGCGGAGCTGGTCACGAAGCACCCCCAGGCGGCCGGCGCGGCGCTCTACGTCAGCAAGGCCTTCCGCAGGCCGTTCCTCACCTTCATCATCACGATCTGCATGCTGTCGGCGACCTTCGCGGCCGCGGGGTCGCTGGCGACCGGCTTCTCGTCGTACTTCGCGCAGGTCTGGGAGCTGCCGCCGCCGCTGCTCATCGCCGTCATCTTCGTGGCGTCGCTGGCGGTCGTGAACTTCATCGGCATCACCGAGTCGGTGGTCGCCAACATGGTGATGACGTTCGTCGAGGTCGCGGGCCTCGCGGTCGTGGTGCTCATCGGCGTCGTGTACGTGAGCCGCGGCGAGGCCGACTTCTCGGTGCTCGTGCAGTTCGACACCGACGGCAGTCCGGTCTTCGCCGTGGTCGCCGGCGCCGCGCTGGCGTTCTTCGCCATGACGGGCTTCGAGAACGCCGCCAACGTCGCGGAGGAGACCGTCGACCCGTCGCGGAACTTCCCCCGCGCCCTCATCGGCGGCATGGTCGGCGCCGGCATCATCTACGTGATCGTCGCCATGACCGCGGCCCTGACGGTGCCGATCGACACCCTGGCCGAGTCCGACGCCGCGCTGCTCGAGGTGATCAAGGCCGACATCATCCCGGTGCCGGTCGGGGTGATGACCACGATCTTCGCCATCGTCGCCATGGTCGCGATCACCAACACGACCCTGGTGGCGCTGGTGACCCAGTCGCGCATCCTCTACGGCATGGCCCGGGAGGACGTCGTGCCCGGCGTCTTCGCCAAGGTCCACGCCGCGCGCCGCAGCCCGTGGGTGGCGCTCGTCTTCTCGGCGCTCGTCGTCACGACGCTCCTCGCGGTCGGCCACACCCTCGACGCGGCCGGCATCGGCGGCTCCAGCGGGGTGGTCGAGCGCCTCGCCACCGTCACGGTGGTCTTCACCCTCGTCATCTACGCCCTCGTGATCGTCGCCGCGTTCGTGCTGCGGCGCGACGAGCGCCCGGCCGACACCTTCCGCGCGCCGACCGCCCTGCTCGGGATCGGGATCGTCGGCAACGCGGGCCTGCTGGTCTACGTCGTCGTCGACGACCCCACCTCCCTGCTCTGGTGCGCGGGCCTCCTCGCCCTCGGGCTGCTGCTGTACGTCGTGGAGCGCTTCTTCGGTCGACGGGGCGAGACCCGGCCGCCGCCGGGCACGGCCCGGACCACGAGCACGAGCACGACGAGCACGGGGGAGGAGCACCGATGAGCATGCACGTCGTCGTCGCCACCGACGGCTCGAAGCAGTCCCTCGCCGCCGCCCGGCACCTGCGGGCCCTCGCCGCGCCGGAGGCCCTGAGCGCCGTCACGGTGCTCGCGGTCGTGCGCCCGCTAGCGGCCGTCTCGTTCGTCGACGAGCTGTCGGGGACGGGCCGCGAGGACGCGGCGTCGTCGGTCGCGAGCTTCCGCGACGCCGCCAAGGCGTCGATCGACGTCATCGCGGCCGTCTTCGACGGCTGGGGCCCGAAGGTGCACCGCAAGGTGCGCTCCGGGTCGCCGGCCAACGAGATCATCAAGGTCGCCGAGCAGGTCGACGCGGGCCTCGTCGTCGTGGCCAGCGGCGGCCGCGGGCTCAGCGACCGCGTGCTGCTGGGCAGCACCGCGCAGCGGGTGCAGCAGTACGCTCCGTGCCCGGTGCTCGTCGTGCGCCCGGCCCCCAAGCGTCGCCGCGCCTGATCCGGCCCGCCGCACCGGCGGACCCGTCCCGACGCCGACCGGGGGTACGCCGCGGGCGGCTCCGCGTCGTACCCCCGGCCGGGCGGTGCGGGCTCAGGACCGGTGGTGCACGTCCGCCTGGGCGAACACCGGCGTCGCGATGCCCTCGAACCGCGCCTTGAGCTGGAGCGCGAGGTAGAGCGAGTAGTGCCGCGACTGGTGCAGGTTGCCGCCGTGGAACCAGAGGCCGGGCTGCTGGGTGGGCTTCCACATGTTGCGCTGCTCGCCCTCCCACGGGCCGGGGTCCTTGGGGGTGTCGGACCCGAGGCCCCACACCTTGCCGACGCGGTCGGCGACCTCGGGGCTGATGAGGTCGGCGGCCCAGCCGTTCATCGAGCCGTAGCCCGTCGCGTAGACGACGAGGTCGGCCGGCAGCGTCGTGCCGTCCTCGAGCACGACGGCGTCCTCGGTCAGGTGGGAGACCTCGCCCTTCGCGAGCTTCACCTCGCCGTCGGCGACGAGCTCGGCGGCGCCCACGTCGATGTAGTAGCCGGAGCCGCGGCGCAGGTACTTCATGAACAGTCCCGAGTCGTCGGCCCCGAAGTCGAGGTCGAAGCCGGCGGCCTCCATGCGGGCGTAGAAGTCGGCGTCCTGCTCCCGGATCCGGTCGTAGAGCGGGATCTGGAACTCGTGCATGATCCGGTAGGGGAGCGAGGCGAAGACGAGGTCGGCCTTCTCCGTGGTGACGCCCGCGGCGAGCGCACGCTCCGAGTAGAGGTCACCCAGGCCGATCTCCATGAGCGAGGCGCTCTTGACGAGGTGGGTGGAGGACCGCTGCACCATCGTCACGTCGGCGTCGTTCTCCCACAGCGCGCCGCAGATGTCGAAGGCCGAGTTGTTGGAGCCGATGACGACGACCTTCTTGCCGCGGTAGGCGTCGGGGCCGGGGTGCTGCGAGGAGTGCTGCTGCTCGCCGCGGAAGACGTCCTGGCCCTCGAAGGTGGGCCAGTTGGGCTTGCCCGACATGCCGGTGGCGAGCACGAGCTGGGTCGGCTGCAGCGTGAGCGGCTGGCCCTCCCGCTCCACCTCGACGGTCCAGGTGCCCGTCTCCTCGGAGTAGGAGGCGGCGGTGGCGGTCGTGGAGGACCAGTACGGCACCTCCATCACCTTCGTGTAGAACTCCAGCCAGTCCCCGACCTTGTCCTTCGGCGCGAAGACCGGCCAGTTGTCGGGGAACTTCAGGTAGGGCAGGTGGTCGTACCAGACCGGGTCGTGGAGGCACAGCGACTTGTAGCGGCTGCGCCACTGGTCGCCGGGCCGCGGGTGCTTGTCGATGACGAGGCTCGGCACGCCGAGCTGACGCAGCCGCGCGCCGAGCGCGATGCCGCCCTGCCCGCCACCGATCACGAGCACGTACGGCTGCGTCGTCGAGCCGAGCGACGCCGCCTCCTCCTGGCGCTTCTCGCTCCACGTGCGGCGGTCGCGCTGCGCCCCGTGCTCCGCTCCCATCGGGCGGCGGGTGCCGCGCGGCTCCTCGTGGCCGGTGAGCTCGAAGAGCGTCGTCAGGAAGGTCCAGGCGACGAGACGGCCGTCCTCGTCGCGCAGGCGGGCGAGACCGCGGCCGCGGCCCGTCGCGGTGGCGAACTCGAACCACGCCGTGACGACGCCGTCCTCCTCGGTGGCGTCCTCGCCGAGGCGGAAGTCGTGGGGGTCGGTGCCCTCGAGCGTCGCGGTGAGCAGGTCCGCGACGCCGGCCCGGTCCTCGACGGTCGTCAGGTTCCAGCTGAACGCGACGAGGTCGCGCCAGAAGCTCGTGGTCGCGAACTGCTCGGCGGCGCCGGCGACGTCGCGGGCACGGAGCGCGGCCTCGAACCGGTCGAACCAGGCGGTCGCGCGGGCCGTGGGGTCGGACGGGCCCGTGTCGGTGGGCCGTTCGGCGATCTGGGTCATGGTTGTTCCTTCCGATCAGGTGTGACCCAGGACACGCCTCCCCGGTTCGACCGCGGAAGCGTTGCGGGGCGTTGCGGGGCGTTGCGCCACGTTGCACCGTGACCCCGGTCACGACACCCGCCTATGCTGCCGGGGTCCGTACGACGCGGTGCGGGCCACGCGGCAGCGGGAGGCGGCATGGGGTTCAGCGCGGTGGCACCCGGGACCGACCTGTCGGTCCACGCCCGCGAGCTGCGGCGGGTGCACGACGCCGTCCTCGGCGGCACGCGCCTCGCGCCCGGGGCCCGGCCCCGCGCGGTGGTGGCCCGGTCGTGGCGGCGGATGCTCGAGCTCGGCCTCGACCCGGACGGGGCGGGCGCCCGCGACCCGCTGCCCCTCGCGGAGGTCGAGGCGCGGCGCCGGCGATCCCCGCTGTCCGACGTCATCGACGACCTGCGCCGCGCGCTCGCGAGCGTCGCCGACGCCTCCCGCTTCCTCCTCGTCGTGACCGACGCGGACGGGATCATCCTGTGGCGCGAGGGGGCGAGCGCCGTGCGCCGCCGGGCCGACACGCTCGGCTTCGGCGAGGGGGCGCTCTGGTCGGAGTCGCAGGTGGGCACCAACGCGATCGGCACCGCACTGGCCGAGCAGGCGCCCGTGCAGCTCTTCTCCGCCGAGCACTTCGAGGCGCAGCAGCACCCCTGGTACTGCACCGCCATGCCGCTCCACGACCCGCGCACCGGGGACCTGCTCGGTGTCGTCGACGTGAGCGGCCCGGCGCTGACGATGCACCCCGCGATCACCGCCCTGGTCGAGACGGCGGTCCGGCTCGCCGAGGCCCGCCTGGCGCAGCTGCACGCCGAGCGCCTCGATCGGCTGCGCCGCTCCTGCGACCACGTCATCGGTACGTCGACGGGCCCGCTCCTCGTCGTCGACGACGACGGCTGGGTGGCGCACCGCTCGGGCATCGCCGTGCGCGACCGCATCGCCGCCCCGCGGGCCGAGACCACGGTCGCCGTGCCGGGCCTGGGCGTCTGCCTGCCGGAGCGCCTCGACGGCGGGTGGCTGGTGCGCCCGGCTGCGGCGGAGCGGCGGCTGCGCATGCGGCTCGACCTGCGGGGGGAGCCGCTGCTGGAGGCGACCTCGGGCGGCGAGCAGTGGCGTCGGGCGCTGAGCCGCCGGCACGCCGACATCCTGGTGCGCGTCGCCGCCGCCGGCCCGGCCGGCCTCACGCCCGCGGCGTTGAGCCGCGACCTGTTCGGCGACGACACCCACGAGGTGACCGTCCGCGCCGAGGTCTCGCGCATGCGGCGCGTGCTCGGCGCGGTGCTCGGCACTGCGCCCTACCGCCTCGCGCCCGAGATCGAGCTCGAGGTGCTGCCCGGCTCCTGAGCCGACGTGCGTGGCCGGGCCCGCGGCGCACGCCGTAGGGTCCCGTCCCGTGGAGATCCTGCGGCTCGTCCTCCTGCTCCTGCACGTGCTCGGCTTCGCCGCGCTCATCGGCGGCCTCCTCGCGCAGGTGCGCGACGAGGAGAAGCGGATCACGCCCCCCGTGCGCGACGGCATCGGCACGGCCTTCGTGGCCGGGCTGCTGCTCGTCGGCGTCCTGGAGGCCGGCGACGCGGACGTCGACCACGTGAAGATCGCGGTGAAGTTCGCGATCGGGCTCGTGCTGCTCGTGCTCGTCATGGCCAACGTGCGCAAGCCGCGGATCCCCGACGGCCTGTTCTTCGGCCTGCTGACGCTGAGCATCGTCGAGGTCGTCGTCGCGATCTTCGTCTCGCCCGTCCACACCTTCTGAGCAGGTCCCCGGCGCCCCCGTCCGTCGGGGTCGCCGGGGCCAGGAACGTCGGCGCCCGGACGTAGGCTGGTCCGACGATGAGCAGCTCCTCCATGATCCCCGGCCTCGAGCACCTCCTGCCCCCCACGCCGTCCCCCTCGACCGCGTCGACGCCGTCGGCCGCGGGCCGTGGCGCGACGGACGCGTCGGGTGGTGCGGACGCGTCGGACCAGCCGAGCGGCACGGGCGCCGAGGCGCTCCTCGAGGGGCTCAACGACCCGCAGCGCGAGGCGGTCGTGCACGCAGGCGCCCCGCTGCTGGTGGTCGCCGGCGCGGGGTCGGGGAAGACCCGCGTGCTGACGCGCCGCATCGCGTGGCTCGTGAGCCAGCGCAAGGCCCACCCGGGGTCGATCCTGGCCATCACGTTCACCAACAAGGCCGCCGCCGAGATGAAGGAGCGCGTCGAGGCGCTCGTCGGGCGGCGCGCCCGCGTCATGTGGGTCTCGACCTTCCACTCGGCCTGCGTGCGCATCCTCCGCAAGGAGATCGACCGGCTGGGGTTCTCCTCGAGCTTCTCGATCTACGACGCGGCCGACTCCCAGCGCCTGATGACCCTGGTGCTCAACGACCTGGACCTCGACCCGAAGCGCTACCAGCCGCGCGCCGTGCTGACGTGGGTGTCCAACGCGAAGAACGAGCTGAAGGACGCCGAGCAGGCGACCGCCGAGGCCGACAACGGCGTCGAGCAGGCCTACGCGTCGGCCTACGCGGAGTACCAGAAGCGCCTGCAGGCGGCGAACGCGCTGGACTTCGACGACCTGATCATGCTCACGGTGCACCTCTTCGCGGCGTACCCGGAGGTCCGTGAGGTCTACCGGCGACGGTTCCGGCACGTGCTCGTGGACGAGTACCAGGACACCAACCACGCGCAGTACGCGTTGATCCACCAGCTGTGCGCCGACGACCCCGAGGCCGCCCGCGACTCGGTGCTGGCGGGCGCCGCGGCGCCGGGTGACGCCGGCGGGTCCGGCGGGGAGCGCGTGCCGCCGAGCGAGCTCATGGTGGTGGGCGACGCCGACCAGTCGATCTACGCGTTCCGTGGCGCCAACATCCGCAACATCCTCGACTTCGAGCAGGACTTCCCGAACGCCTCGACCGTGCTGCTCGAACAGAACTACCGCTCCACCCAGACGATCCTCACCGCCGCGAACGCGGTGATCGGCAACAACGAGGGCCGCAAGCCGAAGCGGCTGTGGTCCGACGCGGGTGACGGTGAGCCGATCGTCGGCTACGTGGCGGACGACGAGCACGACGAGGCCCGGTTCGTCGCCGACGAGATCGACAAGCTCACCGACGAGCACGGCGTGCGGGCCTGCGACGTCGCGGTGTTCTACCGCACCAACGCGCAGTCGCGCGTCTTCGAGGAGATCTTCGTGCGCGTCGGGCTGCCCTACAAGGTGGTCGGGGGCGTGCGGTTCTACGAGCGCAAGGAGGTCCGCGACGCGCTGGCCTACCTGCGGCTGCTCGCCAACCCGGCCGACGAGATCTCGCTGCGCCGGGTGGTCAACACCCCGAAGCGGGGGATCGGCGACCGGGCGCAGGCGTGCGTGGCAGCGCTGGCGGCGCGCGAGGGCACGACGTACTGGGAGGCCCTGCGGGTCGCCCACCGGGCCGACGGCATCGCGTCGCGCTCGGTCAAGGCCATCCGCGGCTTCGTCGACGTGGTCGAGGAGCTCCAGGAGATGGTGGCGGCCGACGAGCGCCCCGACGTGATCCTCGAGGCGGCGCTCGACCGGTCGGGCTACCTGGCCGAGCTGGAGGAGTCCGACGACCCGCAGGACCACACGCGCGTGGAGAACCTCGCCGAGCTGGTGGCCGTGGCCCGGGAGTTCGCGGACGACCCCCAGGCGGGTCCGTCGGCCGACCCCGACGACGTCGAGGCGGGCGCGGTGCAGCCGGGCCTCCGCGACTTCCTCGAACGGGTCGCGCTCGTGGCCGACGCCGACCAGATCCCCGACGACGACGGCGGTGACGGCGTCGTCACGCTGATGACGCTCCACACCGCCAAGGGCCTGGAGTTCCCCGTGGTCTTCCTCAGCGGCATGGAGGACGGGGTCTTCCCCCACATGCGCGCCCTCGGGGACCGCAAGGAGCTGGAGGAGGAGCGTCGCCTGGCCTACGTCGGGCTGACCCGGGCGCGCGAGCGGTTGTACCTGTCGCGGGCCGTCGTGCGGTCCGCCTGGGGCGCACCGTCCCACAACCCGGCGTCGCGGTTCCTCGACGAGCTGCCGGCGACGCTCGTCGACTGGCGACGCACCGCCGCCGCGATGACGACGTGGAACCGCCCCGACCTCGGCTCCTCGTGGTCCGGCGCGTCGCGCTCGGGCTCCACGCCGCTCGGCGCGCCCACCCCGGCGGGCCGACGCAACTTCTCGGCGGCCGCCGCCCGTGCCGACGCGGCCGCCAAGGCCAAGAAGAACCGCGAGGTGCCGAACCTGGCGCCCGGGGACCGCGTCGTCCACGACACGTTCGGCATGGGCACGGTCGTCACCGTCGAGGGCGCCGCGGACAAGGCCGTCGCGTCGATCGACTTCGGCAGCAGCGGCGTCAAGCGCCTGCTGCTGCGCTACGCGCCGGTCGAGAAGCTCTGACCGCGGGCGGTGTCGCCCCGTCAACGCGACAGTCCCTGACGTTTCCGACCACCTGGATCGATCCAGGTGATCGGAAACGTCAGGGGCTGTCCCGTCGAGCGAAGGATCAGGGGGTGACGCCGTTCTGCTGGAGCGCGGCGTACGGGTCGACGGGGTCACCGGCGCCGGGGCGGACCTCGAGGTGCAGGTGCGGGCCCGTGCTGTTGCCGGTCGAGCCGACGTAGCCGATCACGTCGCCGGCCGCGACCGTGTCGCCGACGGAGACGGCGATGGAGGACTGGTGGGCGTACCACATCTCCGTGCCGTCATCGAGCGTGATGACGGTCTTGTTGCCGTAGCTGCCGTTGTAGCCCGCCTGGGTCACGCGGCCACCGGCGACGGCCTTGATGGTCGTGCCCGACGGGGCCGCGAAGTCGAGGCCCGTGTGGTAGCCCGACGCGTAGTAGGACTCCGCCTGGCCGAAGCGGTTGGTGAGCCGGTAGCTCGCCACGGGCAGCACCCAGGCGTTCGCGGCGACGCGCTGGGCCTCGGCCTGGGCGGCCTGACCGAGCGCGCTCATCGCGGTGGCCCGCCGCTCCGCCATCGCCTCGGTCTGCTGGAGCTGGGCCTCGTCGACCGTCGCGTCCTCGAGCGCGTCGCGCTGCGAGTCGCGGCTCACGGCCCGGTTGCGCTCCGTGAGGAGGTCACCGCTCGAGGCCACCGTCGTGCCGGACATCGCGCCGCTGGCGCTGACCTGCGTCGTGGCCTGGTCGACGTCCGTCGAGGTGCCCGCGCCGCCGGCGGTGAGCGCACCGCCGGTCGAGATGGCGAGCACCGCCACGCCCGCGAGCACGGGACCGGAGGGACGGACGGGGAGGCGGAAGCCGGTGCCGGTGGCGGCGGGCTTCGGCTCCTTGACGGCGCGGCGGCGGCCCGGCTCGGTCGCGCGGGCGGCGGCGGTCTGGGCGCGCGCCTCGGCCTTCGCCTCGGCGCGGGCCTGCGCCGCGTAGCCACGCACGTCGTACGTCGTGGGGGTCGGGATGCTCGCCGTGACGGCCGGGAGCGTCAGCGTCGTGTCCTCGAACCGCGTGCCGTCGTGCCTCGGGAGCACGGTGGCGGGGGTCGCGACGGCGGGGGTCGCGACGGCGGGGACCGCCGCGGACGGGGTCGCGGGGGTGGTGGTCGCGGGGGTGGTGGTCTCGGGGGTGATGCTCCGCTCGACCGTCGTGGCGCGGCGACGCGGCTCGGGGCGGGCCGCGCGCTTTCCTCCGACGGGGCGGGCTGCGTCACCAGAGGTCGATCCACCGAGGCGGCGGGAGCCGCGGTGATCTGCTCGGTGGTTGCCCATGTACCTCTTGTTCCTCGTTCTTCTGCGGGGCGCGGGGGCACCCTGCATTCGGTCCTCGGGAAGTCAGCGCCCGACTGTAACGGACACCGGACCCGCCGGGAAATCGCGACACCGCGGTTTCTGTGGAAAGTCCTCCCCGGTCGGACAGGTGGGGGACCTGGCCGATCTCCGTCCCCGACGACGCTGCCGTGGAGCGGTCACGGTGCTTGTGACTGCCGTCACAAGCATACTGCGAGGTAGCGGACCCGTGTGCTGGAACGGGGAGCACGGGTCTATCGTGCGCCGAGGAATCCGGACTCTCACCCTCACTATCAAAGGAATGGTCGGATCGTGGACCTGATGGAGTACCAGGCGAAGCAGCTCTTCGCCAAGCACGGCGTGGCGACCACGCTCGGCACCGTCGTCGAGACGGCCGAGGCGGCGAAGGCGGCAGCCGAGGAGATCGGTGGCGTCACCGTCATCAAGGCGCAGGTCAAGGCCGGCGGTCGCGGCAAGGCCGGCGGCGTCAAGATCGCCAAGACCGCGGACGACGCGTTCGAGCACGCCTCGAACATCCTCGGCATGGAGATCAAGGGCCTCACGGTCAACCGCGTGCTGGTGACGCCGGCGACCCCGCCGGAGGAGGAGTACTACTTCTCCTTCCTGCTGGACCGCTCGAACCGTCAGTACCTCTGCATCGCGTCCGTCGAGGGTGGTGTCGAGATCGAGGAGGTCGCGAAGACCAACCCCGAGGCCGTCCGCCAGATCCCCGTCGACCCGGGCACCGGCGTCGACGAGGCCAAGGCCCGCGAGATCGCGACCGACGCCAAGTTCCCCGAGGCCGTGTTCGAGCAGGCCGTGGAGATGATCCAGGCGCTCTACAAGGTCTTCGTCGAGGAGGACGCGACGCTCGTCGAGGTCAACCCCCTCGCGCGCCTCGCCGGCGACAAGCTGGAGGCGCTCGACGGCAAGGTCTCGCTCGACGAGAACGCGTCGGAGTTCCGGCACCCCGAGCACGCGGACTTCGAGATCCGCGAGGAGGCCGACCCGCTCGAGGCGAAGGCCAAGGACCTCGGTCTCAACTACGTGAAGCTCGACGGCCAGGTCGGCATCATCGGCAACGGCGCGGGCCTCGTGATGAGCACGCTCGACGTCGTCGCCTACGCCGGTGAGGCGCACGGTGGCGTCAAGCCCGCCAACTTCCTCGACATCGGCGGCGGCGCCAACGCCCAGGTCATGGCCAACGGCCTCGACGTCATCCTCAACGACCCGCAGGTCAAGAGCGTGTTCGTCAACGTCTTCGGTGGCATCACCGCGTGCGACGAGGTCGCCAACGGCATCAAGGGCGCGCTCGAGCTCCTCGGGGACGCCGCGACGAAGCCGCTGGTCGTTCGCCTCGACGGCAACAACGTCGAGCAGGGCCGGGCGATCTTGGACGAGCTGGCCCACCCGCTCGTGACGCAGGTCGACACCATGGACGGTGCGGCCGACAAGGCCGCCGAGCTCGCCAACGCCTGAGCCGGGGAAAGAAAGAGACGAGAGAAGCAATGTCGATCTACCTGAACTCCGACTCCAAGATCATCGTCCAGGGCATCACGGGTGGCATGGGTGCGAAGCACACGGCCCTCATGCTCGACTCGGGCGCCTCGATCGTGGGCGGCGTGAACGCGCGCAAGGCCGGCACGACGGTCACCCACAAGGACGCTGACGGCAACGACGTGGAGCTGCCGGTCTTCGGCAGCGTCGCGGAGGCGATCAAGGAGACGGGCGCCAACGTGTCCGTCCTCTTCGTGCCGCCGGCGTTCACCAAGGACGCGGCCATCGAGGCCATCGACGCCGAGATGCCGCTGATCGTGGTCATCACCGAGGGCGTCCCGGTGCAGGACACGGCCGAGGTCTGGTCCTACCTGCAGGGCAAGTCCACCCGGATGATCGGCCCGAACTGCCCCGGCATCATCACGCCGGGCGAGTCCCTGGCCGGCATCACGCCCCACACCATCACGGGCAAGGGCCCGGTCGGTCTCGTGTCGAAGTCCGGCACGCTGACCTACCAGATGATGTTCGAGCTGAAGGACTTCGGCTTCTCCACCGCCATCGGCATCGGCGGCGACCCGATCGTCGGCACGACGCACATCGACGCGCTCCAGGCCTTCGAGGAGGACCCGGAGACCAAGGTGATCGTCATGATCGGCGAGATCGGCGGCGACGCCGAGGAGCGGGCCGCGGCGTACATCAAGGAGAACATCACGAAGCCGGTCGTCGGCTACGTGGCGGGCTTCACCGCGCCGGAGGGCAAGACCATGGGTCACGCCGGCGCGATCGTGTCCGGCTCGGCCGGCACGGCGCAGGCGAAGAAGGACGCCCTCGAGGCCGTCGGCGTCAAGGTCGGCAAGACGCCGTCCGAGACGGCGGCGCTCGCACGGGAGATCCTGCAGAGCCTCTGAGCCTCGGCTCACGCACGAACGACGACGGCGCCGGTCCCGCTCAGCGGGGCCGGCGCCGTCGTCGTACCAGGGCGGCCGCCGGGCCGCCGTCAGCAGCACCGCTGGCCGCCTTCGCCGCCCCACCATCGACGTGTAACGCGGTGTCCGGGTTACTGGAGCAGTGGTCGACCACCGCACCAGTAGCACGAACACCGCGTTACACGAGGGGGTGGGGGGAGGGCGCTCAGCCCTCCAACCCGTACGCCGCCTTCGCGACCGCCGCGGTGAAGACGGCGTTCATATGGTCGTCCGTCCCCTCGAGCTCGACGGGGCCGGCCAGGTCGCGGTAGGAGACGAGCACGACGTAGGTGCCCACCAGCGCCGCGCCCTGGTGGTTGAACCACGCGGCGTCGCAGTCGTCCTCGGGGCAGGCCTCGGGGGCCAGGTACGACGTGGCCCACCAGTACCCCTCGGCCCCGTCGGGCACGACGACCGTCGGCTCGCGGTCCTCGACCGTGATGTCCTGGCCGCCGACGGGCGCGTCGCACGCGGAGATCCACGACGTGACGGTGTCGTAGGCGGCGTCGGCCTCCTCCCGCGAGTCGAAGGCGAGCACGGCGGAGTTGATCGCCGAGTCACGCAGCTCGGGGACGTCCGGGTCCGGCGTCGTTCCCGGCTGCTCCGTGATCGGCGCGGTGAACTCCGCGTATCCCTCGTCAGCCGCACCCAGGTTCCTGAGGCTCTCCGGCTGGCAGGCCAGGGTCGGCTCGTCCGTCGGGCCGATCGCCTCCCACTCCTCGCTGCGCTCCGGCGGGTCCGGCAGGTCGAAGACCGTCAGCAGCTGGTCGGGGACCACCGAGGCGGCCGGCGTCGACGGCTCGCCCTGGTCGGGGTCGACCGGGTCAGCGCCGGAGTACGACGGCAGGTCCTCCCCGGCGTAGTAGCGCATGGCGAGCACGGTCGGGACGTCGAGCTCGAACCCGTCCAGCGTGAGCCCGTCGAGGTCCGACGCGCCGGCCGAGCTGTCCCAGTTGCTGCTGACGAGCACCGCGTTGGCGACCCGGTAGAAGCGGACGCTCCCGGCGCCCCAACCCGCCGGATCGCTGTCCTCCGGGCCCTCGGTCGCGTAGGACTGCACCTGCAGGGTCTCGTCGAGCGGAGCAGCCGCCTCCGGCTCGCCCGCGACGATGTCGTCCATCGAGGAGACCGCGTGGACCTCACCGGCACTCGAGGGGCACTCCGCGACGGTGGTGCGGACGTCGTCGACGAAGGCGGCGGCGGCGTCGGCGTCGGCGAACGTTGCGACGGAGCGCGCGTAGGCCAAGGGCTCGCCGTCGGTCATGGCGATGGTGGAGGCCGACTCCACCACGCCGTCGGCGGCGACGAGCCCCACCTGCTCGTCACAGGAGTAGAAGGCGGTCGCGTCGAGCTCGTCCTCCCTCGCTCCGCCCGGCACGACCTCGAGGCCCGCCTCGAGCGGGAAGTCGTCGGGGACGTCGGTGCGCACGGCCGTCGCGACCGACGGGGCCGGCGGGGGGGTGTCGGCCGGTCCGGGGCCGCCGCGGTCGGCGAGCATGCCGCCGAGCGCCACGCCGCCGGTGCCGATGACACCGACGACCACCAGGGTGGCCGCGGCCGCCATCGCCTGCGTGCGGCGGCGGCGACGGTCGCCGCGACGGCGGACCTCCTCGGCGGGCAGTGCGGGCATCGGCGGTCCTGTGCGGGAGAGCGAGCGGAGCCGGTCGAACGGGTCGCCCGCGGGGTCGGGGATCTGGTCAGGCATGGGTGGGTCCCTCCCGGAGGTCGGGGGTCTCGTCGGAGAGGAGGGTCGCGAGGGCGGAGCGCCCCCGGGACAGGCGGGCCTTGACGGTGCCCTCGGGTGCCCCGGTCTCGCGGGCGACCTGGGCGACGGGGAGGTCGCAGACGTGGTGGAGCACGAGCGCCTCGCGCTGGGCCGCGGGCAGCCGCCGGAGGGCGGCGACGACCGCGACGTGGTCCTCCGAGGGACCGCCCGTGGTCGTCGAGGCGCCCAGCGCCCGGTCCGGGTCGCGGCGGGACCGCGACGTACGCCGCCAGCGGCTCACCGCGAACCGGTGGGCCACCGTGCGCACCCAGGCCTCCGGGTGCTCGACCTTCGCGAGCTTCCGCCGGTGGGCCCAGGCCCGCACGAAGGCCTCCTGCACGCACTCGTGCGCCTCGTCCCTGTCGCCGATCATGGCCGACAGCTGGTTGACGACGCGTTGGAACGACGCCTGGTAGAACGCGTCGAAGTCGGCCTCGTCCATCTCACCTCCCCGAGATCGTCCGGCCGGGATGTCCCCGGCCGATCCGTCGGGGAGATGACGCCCGGGGTGCTCGTCCGGTTGCACCGGCGGCGGACATTCTCGCCGCCGGCGTCGTCAGCCCGCCGGGTCGGCGATGAGGAGGCGCTCGCGGGCGCGCTGCACGAGGGCGACGAAGGTGTCGTCGTCGAGGTCGGCGTCACCGGCCGGCACGAAGCCGACCTGGGTCACGAGGTTGCCGGCGCGGGCCACGCCCATGAGCACGCGGACGGTGTCGTCCTCGTCGACCCGCACCTCGAGGTCCCAGACGATCATCCGGCCGGACTCGTACTCGCCGCTGCCGATGACGTCCGCCGACGTGACGAGGTCCTGCTCGACGCAGGTGGCCAGGCGGTCCGCGATGGTCCCGACGAAGCCGTCGGCGACCTGCTGGTCGCTGAGGCGGCCACTGGTCTGGGCCAGGCCGAAGGTGGCGGGGAGGCCGGCGTCGGGGATGACGAAGGTGCGCGTCGTCGGGTCGGTGAAGCCGTCGGTGAAGCCGGCGCGGTCGCACACGGTCGCGGCCGGGTTCTGCTCGGGCGTCGCGGCCCGGGTGCCCGACCACGGCAGGTCGATGCCGGGGACCGGCGGGAGGTCGACGGGCTCGAGCAGGGTCGGCGCGTCACCGGTCGGCACGGGGAGGCGCGGCTCGAGGGCGGGCGAGCCCGAGCAGGCGCCGCCGGCCTCGGTCTCGCACACGCGGTCGACCGCGCTCGCGAGCAGGTCGACGATCGGCTCCCGGGCGTCCGACTCCGTCGACGCGGCGTCGGAGACGACGACGGTCGTGATGTCGCCGGTGCGCGCGATCGCGGCGGTGACCACCGACTGCGGGGGGCCGCCGACCCGCACGGTGAACGCCAGGGCGGCGTCACCCACACCGGTCACGTCGTAGGTGCCCAGCAGCTGGGCGCGGGTCTCGTCGCACCCGCCGAACCACGACGCCCACGTCTGCAGGGTGGCGGTGGCGGCCTCCGGGTCCCGGGAGAGCTCGCTGGCCTGGAACGCGCGCAAGGAGGTGCCCGCGGGGGTGGTCGCGCGGTGGGCGCTCACGAACCCGGCGAGGCCCTCGGCGTCGGCGTACCGGGCCTGCTGGCAGGGGAGCACGAGGCCGTCGCCGCCCGTGTTGTCGCTCGTCGTGCTGGTCCAGGCGCTGTCGGGGGAGAGGAGCTCGACCTCGCTGCTGGGGAGCAGCTGGGCCGTGGTGAAGCTCTCGGCGAGCTCGGGCACGGGTCCGAGGGCGGGTTCCTCCGCCGGGGCGTCGCGGTCGACCGAGCGGGCGAGCGAGGTCGCCGTGCCGTCGGCGTCGTGCACGACCGCCCCCGAGACCACGAGGGCGACGCACGCCAGGGCGACGCCACCGACGGTGTGGACGCGGCGACGTCGCCGCCCGGCGCGGCGCAGGATCGAGGGTCGCGGCCAGCGGACGTCGACGAGCGGTGCCGTGACGGCCGACAGCGCGGCCTCCACCTCCTCGGGCGTGGTGAGCCCGAGGTGCGCGGCGAGCTCGGCGCGGCCGACGGCGAGGTGCTGGGCACCGTCCTCGACGGTGACGCCGACCTCGCGGGAGGCCTCGGCCAACGGGAGCCGGGCGACCTCGCAGGCCACCAGCATGCGGCGCGGCGCCCAGTCGAGGTCGGCGAGGACCTCGAGCGTGCGGGCGACCTCGGGGTCGAGGTCCTTCTCGCGGTGCCACGGGCGGGTCGTGGCCCTGCGGGAGGCGTTCGCCCAGGCCCGCGGACGCACCTCGGTCTCGGGCTCGCCCCGCGCGTTGACCTTCGCCCAGTGGTGCCAGCCGACGACGAACGCCTCGCGGACGGCGCTGCGGGCGGCCGGCAGGTCGCCCGTCAGCAGGTAGGTCTGCGCGAGCAGGCGGTCGCGCGCGTCCTTGTAGAACGCGTCGAACTCATCGGGGTCGGCCATGGCGGCGACCACGGTAGCGGACCTCCGCGGAGCCGGTCGCCTCGCCGACGGAGGCGCAGGTCACGCCCGGCCGGGGCTCGGCGTGTCGGCGGGAGGCTGCGGCGAACGGCCCTGCGCCGCGGCGAGGATGGGCGGCGATGACCTCCGTGCTGCCCTCGTTCCGCCCCACCGCGCCCCCTCCGGGAGGCCAGCGGGGTCTCGTGCTGCTCGCGTCCGCCGGAGGGGCCGTCGCGGCCCTCGCGACGCTCGTCGTGTGTCTCGGTGTCGCCGTCGTCGGCTGGTTCGCCACCGACGCCGGCGCCCACGGCCGTCCCGTCGGAGCGATGCGGATCGGTGCCCTCGGCTGGCTCGTCGGCCACGGCTCCGGCTTCCGGGTGGAGGGCACGCCCGTGAGCCTCGTGCCGCTCGGGATCACCCTCGTCTGCGCCGCCGTCTGCTGGCGCTGGGGCCAACGGGTGGGGGAGCGGATCGCGAGCCACGGTCCCGACGCCGCCGGCCTCGGCCGCGGCGAGCGCGACCTCGTGGTGCCCACCGCGGTGGCGCTCTTCACGGCCGGGTACGTCGTCGTGGCCGTGCTCACCGCCGTGCTGGTGCCCGGGCCGGACGAGGGCGTCTCGCTCGTCCGCGTGCTCCTGGCCTGCCTGCTCCTCGCCGGCGGGGTGGGCGGCACCGGGATCGCGGTGGGGTCCGGGCGGGCGGCCGTCTGGACGCCGCAGGTGCCGCAGGAGGTGCGGGACGGGCTCGTCGCCGCCGTCGGCATCGTCCTGGCCTGGACCGCCGTGTCCGGCGTGCTGCTGGCCGTCGGTCTGGGCCTCCGCTTCTCCGAGGCGGCCTCGGTGCTCTCCCGGTTCCAGACCACCCCCGGAGCGACGGTCCTGGTCGCGGGCGTCGCCCTCCTCCTGGTGCCCAACGCGCTGGTGCTCGCCTCGTCCTACGGCCTGGGCGGCGGCTTCGCGCTCGGCACCGGCACGGTCGTCGCGCCGGGTGCGGTGCTCCTCGGTCAGGTGCCCCTCTTCCCGCTCGTCGCCGCGGTGCCGGACGCCGCGCTGCCCTCGTGGGCGGCCTCGGCCCTCGCCGTCGTGCCGTTCGTCGTGGCCGCGGTGGTCGTGGCGCTGGTCCAACGTCGCCGTCCCGCGCCGGCGTGGGGGACCGCGGCCGCACGGGGCGCCGGAGCCGGCGCAGGTGCCGCCCTCGCGGTGACGGTCGTGACGGCCCTGGCCGGCGGTGCCGTCGGTCCGGGGCTGATGGCGGACGTCGGGCCGTTCGTCGGGGACGTCGCGATGCGCGCCCTCCTGGCCTTCACCACCGGTGGTGTCGTCGGTGCGCTGTTGACGACCTGGCACCAGCGGCGCACCCTCGCCGCCTAGACTCCCGGCCCGTGCCCGACTCCCCACCCGCCGCTCCTGCCGCCAGCCCCTCGCCGGGCACCGCGCCCGCCCGGCTCGTGGTGCTCGTGTCCGGCTCCGGCACCAACCTGCAGGCGCTGCTCGACGCCCACGAGGACCCGGCGTACGGCGCGCGCGTGGTCGCGGTGGGCGCCGACCGTGACGGCATCGAGGGCCTGGAGCGGGCCGAGCGCGCCGGCGTACCGACCTTCGTGGAGAGGCTCGGCGACGCGCCCGACCGTGCCGCTTGGGACGCGTCCCTCACGGCCGCCGTCGCGGCCCACCGACCCGACTGGGTGGTGCTCGCCGGCTTCATGAAGCTCGTGGGACCGGCCTTCCTGACGGCCTTCGACCAGCGCGTCGTCAACACGCACCCCGCGCTGAGCCCGGCGTTCCCCGGCATGCACGGGCCCGCCGATGCGCTCGCGCACGGCGTCAAGGTCAGCGGCGCGACGCTCTTCGTGGTCGACGCCGGCGTCGACACCGGCGTCATCGTCGCGCAGGTGCCGGTGCCGGTGCTCGAGGACGACGACGTCGCCGCGCTCCACGAGCGGATCAAGGTGGCCGAGCGCCGCATGCTCGTCGACGCCGTCGGTCGGCTCGCGCGCGACGGCCTGGTCGTCGAGGGGCGCACGGCGCGGTTCGGCCGCACCGCGCACGTGCACTAGCCTCAGCGGCACACGACTGGCGCAGGTGGGAAACCACCAGGGAGTGAAACGAGCGCATCGACCGCCTGGGTGCCTCGAGTCCGCCGCACCACCCCCCGCGAGGAGTCACCCGTGAGCACCGACCAGATCCCCGTCCGTCGCGCCCTCGTCTCGGTCTACGACAAGACCGGGCTCGAGGACCTCGTCCGCGGCCTCGCCGCCGCCGGCGTCGAGCTCGTCTCGACCGGCGGTTCGGCCGCCCTCATCGCCGGTCTCGGCCTGCCCGTCACCAAGGTCGAGGACCTCACCGGGTTCCCCGAGTGCCTCGACGGCCGCGTGAAGACGCTGCACCCCCGCGTGCACGCCGGCATCCTCGCCGACCGCCGCCTCGAGTCCCACGTGGCGCAGCTCGCCGACCTCGGGGTCGAGCCCTTCGACCTGGTGGTCGTCAACCTCTACCCGTTCACCGCGACGGTCGCCTCGGGCGCCACCCCCGACGAGTGCGTCGAGCAGATCGACATCGGCGGGCCGTCGATGGTGCGCGCCGCCGCCAAGAACCACCCCTCGGTCGCGGTGCTCACGTCTCCCGCGGCGTACGACGCGGCGCTGGCCGCCGTCGCCGCGGGCGGCTTCACGCTCGAGGCCCGTCGCGCCCTGGCCGCCGAGGCGTTCGCGCACACCGCGGCGTACGACGTCGCGGTCGCCGAGTGGTTCGCGCAGCAGGTCGCCCCGCAGGAGTGGCCGGCGTTCGTCGGCGGGACGCTCCGGCTCAAGACCCCGCTCCGCTACGGCGAGAACCCCCACCAGCACGCGGCGCTGTACGTCGACGGCACGGGTGGTCTCGCCGACGCCGAGCAGCTGCACGGCAAGGAGATGTCCTACAACAACTACGTGGACACCGATGCCGCGCGCCGCGCCGCCCACGACTTCGACGTGCCGGCCGTCGCCATCATCAAGCACGCCAACCCGTGCGGCATCGCCGTCGGCGCGGACGTCGCCGAGGCCCACCGCCGCGCCCACGAGTGCGACCCCGTCTCCGCCTTCGGCGGCGTCATCGCGACCAACCGCCCGGTCTCGGTGGCGATGGCCGAGCAGGTCGCCGAGGTCTTCACCGAGGTCATCGTCGCGCCCGACTACGAGGACGGCGCCGTCGAGGTGCTGGCCCGCAAGAAGAACATCCGCATCCTGCGCTGCGCGGACGCGCCCGCCCAGGAGTGGGAGTACCGGCCCGTCTCGGGTGGCGAGCTCGTGCAGCAGCGCGACGCGATCGACGCCGAGGGCGACGACCCGTCGGGCTGGACGCTGGCCACCGGCGAGGCCGCCTCCGCCGAGGTGCTCGCCGACCTCGCGTTCGCCTGGCGGGCCGTGCGCGGCGTGAAGTCCAACGCGATCCTGCTGGCGAAGGACGGCGCCTCGGTCGGCGTCGGCATGGGCCAGGTCAACCGCGTCGACTCCTGCAAGCTCGCCGTCGAGCGGGCCGGCGAGCGGGCGCGCGGCTCCGTGGCCGCCTCCGACGCGTTCTTCCCGTTCGAGGACGGGCCCCAGATCCTCATGGACGCGGGTGTGACGGCGATCGTGCAGCCGGGTGGCTCCGTGCGCGACGAGCTCACCATCGAGGCCGCGAGGGCCGCCGGCGTGACGATGTACTTCACCGGCACCCGCCACTTCGCGCACTGACCGCGCTTCCGACCCACCGACCTGGTCACGAGAGGACGAACATGACCGCGCAGAAGCTCGACGGCTCCGCCACCGCGAAGGCCATCAAGGGCGAGGTGGCGGCCCGCGTGGCCGCGCTGGCCGCCCAGGGCGTCGTGCCCGGGCTCGGCACCGTGCTCGTGGGCGACGACCCGGGCAGCCGGTGGTACGTCAACGGCAAGCACAAGGACTGCGCCGAGGTCGGGATCGCCTCGCTGCGCGTGGAGCTGCCGGCGACCGCCACGCAGGAGGAGATCGAGGCCGCCGTGCGCGACCTCAACGCCGATCCGGCGTGCACGGGCTACATCGTGCAGCTCCCGCTGCCGAAGGGCATCGACGAGAACCGCGTGCTCGGCCTCATCGACCCGGTCAAGGACGCCGACGGGCTCCACCCGACCAACCTGGGGTGGCTCGTGCTGGGCAAGGAGGCGCCGCTGCCGTGCACGCCCTTCGGCATCGTCGAGCTGCTGCGCCGCCACGACGTCCCGATCGCCGGCGCGGAGGTCGTCGTCGTGGGCCGCGGCGTCACCGTCGGGCGTCCGATGGGGCTGCTGCTGACCCGACGCAGCGAGAACGCGACCGTCACGCTCTGCCACACCGGCACGCGCGACCTCGCGGCCCACGTGCGCAACGCGGACGTCGTGGTCGCGGCGGCGGGCGTGCCCGGCATCATCTCGGCCGACATGGTCAAGCCGGGGGCGGCCGTGCTCGACGTCGGCGTCTCGCGCGTCGACGGCAAGATCGCGGGCGACGTGGCCGACGACGTCTGGGAGGTCGCGGGCTGGGTCTCGCCCAACCCGGGCGGCGTGGGCCCGATGACGCGGGCCATGCTCCTCGCCAACGTCGTCACGCTCGCCGAGTCGCGGGCCTGACGTGAGCGGGCGGCGGCGCCTCCTCCCGGCCCACGTGGGCGGCTACGTCTACCTCGCGGTGGCCGCGGTCTGCGCCGTCGCTCTCTGGGTGGCGGTGCAGGACGACTGGCGCTCCGGCATCCGGTGGTTCTCCGTCGCGCTCGTCGCCGGCGGGGCCGCGCGCCTCGTGCTGCCGGAGAGCCAGGCCGGGATGCTCGCCGTCCGCAACCGCTTCCTCGACGCGGGCGTGCTCGTCGCCCTCGGCGTGACGCTGTTCGCGCTCGCCACCGACATCCCCGAGCAGCCGGGCGCATGACGCACCGGCGCGGGCCGCACCGACACGGGGCGCGGGCCGCCTCCGCCGTGGGGGCGGGCGTCCTCGCGGTCGCCCTCCTCGCCGGCTGCGGCACGGGCCCGGAGACCATCGGGCCGACGGGCGTCGACGAGCTCGTCGTCCCCTCGCCCAGCCCCGACCCGGCGGACTTCGTCGCCGACGTCGACAACGCGTGGTGGCCGCTCGTCGGCGGCTCCACCGCGACGTACGACGACGGGACCGGTCGCCTCCTGCGCCGTACCGTCGCGACGGCGCCGGAGCGGGTCGGCGGGGTGCAGGCGGTCGCCGTGCGCACCGAGGCGGTCGCCGCGACCTGGGGCGAGGACGCGCTGCCGCCGCCCCGCACCGAGTGGTTCGCCCAGGACCGGCGGCGCAACGTCTGGCTCGTCGGGGGCACCCTCGCCGACGGCTCCCGCTGGGAGGCGGGTGTCGACGGCGCCGCGGCGGGCCTGGTGGTGACGGGGACGCCGCGGACCGGCGACGGCTACGTCCGGCGCGCGGCGCCCGGGCCGGCGGACGTGCGCGTGCGCGTGCTCGCCGTGGGGGAGACGACCACCGTCGGCGGCGAGGAGGTCGAGGTGGCGCGGCTCGAGGTCACGACCGCGGGCGCGACCGTGAGCGAGGCCGAGGCGGCCGAGGGCGGCCGACCGACCGCGGGACGCACGCGCGCGCCGCAGGTCGGCGAGGAGGTGCTGGCGCGGGGCGTCGGCCCCGTGCGCCTCACCGGACCGTTCGGCGACTGGGTGCTGGTCGCGCCCTGACCCCCCCGCCGACCCCCGCCGACCCCCGTGACACCCGGGGGTCGACCTGCCAGGCTGTCCCAGGCGTCAACGGCCACCGCGGATCAGGTATCTTGACGTCGAGATTTCCGCCCGAACGCCTCGAAGCCCAGGAGTCGACCTCACCCATGGCCAAGATCATCTACACCCACACCGACGAGGCGCCGCTGCTCGCGACGTACTCCTTCCTCCCGATCATCGAGGCCTACGCCTCCACGGCGGGCGTGGACGTGGAGACCCGGGACATCTCCCTCGCGGGACGCATCATCGCGCTCTTCCCCGACCGCCTCACCGAGGAGCAGCGCATCGACGACGCGCTCGCCGAGCTCGGCGAGCTGGCGAAGCAGCCCGAGGCGAACATCATCAAGCTCCCCAACATCTCCGCCTCCATCCCGCAGCTGAAGGCCGCGATCAAGGAGCTGCAGAGCCAGGGCTACGCGATCCCGGACTACCCGGAGAACCGGCAGACCGACGAGGAGAAGGCGACCCGCGCGGCCTACGACAAGGTCAAGGGCTCGGCGGTCAACCCGGTCCTGCGCGAGGGAAACTCCGACCGGCGTGCGCCCGCGTCGGTGAAGAACTACGCGAAGGTCCACCCGCACCGCAACAAGGCGTGGTCCGCCGACTCGAAGACGTCGGTCGCGACCCTCGGCCACGACGACTTCAAGACCAACGAGAAGTCCGTCGTCCTCGGCGACGCCGACACGCTCACGATCGTGCACACCGCCGCCGACGGCACCGAGACGGTCCTCAAGGACGGCCTCGCCGTGCAGGCCGGCGAGGTCATCGACAGCACCTTCCTGTCGGTGTCCGACCTCCACGCGTTCCTCGCGGACGCGCTGGCCACGGCCAAGGCCGACGACGTGCTGTTCTCCGTGCACCTCAAGGCCACGATGATGAAGGTCTCCGACCCGATCATCTTCGGCCACGTGGTGAAGGCGTACTTCGCGGACGTCTTCGCGCAGTACGGCGACGACCTCGCCGCCGCGGGCCTCAACCCCAACGACGGTCTCGGCTCCATCCTCGCGGGCCTCTCCGCGCTGCCCAACGGTGACGAGATCCAGGCGGCGTTCGAGGCCGCGCTCGCGGAGGGCCCGCGCCTGTCCTACGTGAACTCGGACAAGGGCATCACCAACCTGCACGTCCCCTCGGACGTCATCATCGACGCCTCCGTGCCCGCCCTCATCCGCAACGGCGGCAAGCTGTGGGGCGCCGACGGCGGGGAGGACGACACGCTGGTCGTCATCCCCGACTCGTCCTACGCGGGCGTCTACTCGACGGTGATCGAGGAGAACAAGAAGAACGGCGCGCTCGACCCCGCCACGATCGGCAGCGTGCCCAATGTCGGCCTGATGGCGCAGGCGGCCGAGGAGTACGGCTCGCACGACAAGACGTTCGAGGCCCCCGCCGACGGCACCATCGAGGTGCGGGACTCGTCCGGCGCCGTCCTTCTCGAGCACGCGGTGCGCGAGGGTGACATCTGGCGCGCGACGCAGACCAAGGACGTCCCGATCCGCGACTGGGTGAAGCTGGCCGTCACCCGCGCCCGCGCGACCGGTGCGCCGGCCGTGTTCTGGCTCGACGAGGACCGGGCCCACGACGCCAACCTCATCGCGAAGGTGAAGGAGTACCTGCCTGAGCACGACACCGACGGCCTCACCATCGAGATCATGGCGCCGGCCGAGGCGACGGCGTACTCGCTGGAGCGGATGCGTCGCGGCGAGGACACCATCTCGGTGACGGGCAACGTGCTGCGCGACTACAACACCGACCTGTTCCCGATCCTCGAGCTCGGCACGAGCGCCAAGATGCTCTCGGTCGTCCCGCTCATCAACGGCGGCGGTCTCTTCGAGACGGGTGCGGGCGGCTCCGCGCCGAAGCACGTGCAGCAGCTCGTCGAGGAGAACTACCTGCGCTGGGACAGCCTCGGCGAGTTCTTCGCGCTCGCGGCGTCGTTCGAGCACCTCGCGACCACGACGGGCAACGCGCGGGCGCAGATCCTCGCCGACACCCTCGACCGGGCCACGGGCACCTTCCTCAACGAGGACAAGTCCCCGACCCGTCGCGTGGGCGGCATCGACAACCGCGGCTCGCACTTCTACCTCGCGCTCTACTGGGCCGAGGAGCTCGCGCAGCAGACCGAGGACGCCGACCTGGCGGCCGCGTTCGCCGCGCTGGCGGGCACGCTCCGCGAGAACGAGCAGAAGATCGTGGACGAGCTCGTCGCCGTGCAGGGCAAGCCGGTCGACATCGGCGGCTACTACCGCCCGGACGGCGCGAAGGCCGACGCCGTCATGCGTCCGAGCGCCACGCTCAACGAGGCCCTCGCGTCCCTCTGAGCCACCTGCTCCCCGCACCGGGTGCGGTCCGTCGCCACGACGGGCCGCACCCGGTGTGCGTTCCGGCATGATGGTGGGGTGGACCTGCGACGTACCCCCGCCCCCCGCGCCCTGCTGTCCCTCGCCGCCGCCGCGCTCGCCCTCGGCGCCCTCGTCGGGTGCTCCGAGGTCGAGGACGCCGTGCGCGACACCGCCGCCGAGGCGGGCTGCCAGGTCGCGCAGGAGGCGGTCGACGGCGTGACGGGGCAGGCCCGCCAGGCGGTGGAGGACCTCGGTGCCGACCCGGCCGGTGCGGAGCAGGAGCTGCGCAACCTCCGCGACGCGGTCGCGACCGCCGCGGACGGGCTGTCGGGCGAGGTCGGGACGCACCTCGACGAGGCCGAGGCCGCCCTCGACGACCTCGTCGCCCAGGCCGAGGCCGCGGCCGACGGGACCCAGGTCGACGAGACGGCCGTGGAGACGGCGCAGACCGAGCTCGACACCGCGGTCGACGAGCTGACCCGGGTCTGCTGAGCCCGCCGGGCCCGGGTTCGCGCGGGCCGCCCGGAAAATGGGGCGCGCGTTGTCGGTGGGTGCGCCTAGCGTGGTGCCTCGCCATGAGCCGCACCCCCACCATCTCGGACCCTCCCACCGACCGCGCCCTCGAGGCGGCGGAGCGCACGTCGCGTGCCGCCGCGACGGGCCGGCAGCGGATCGACTGGCGACGCCTGCGCGGGCCGGCGGCCACGGTCGCGCTCGTGCTCTCGTTCCTCGGCGCGATCGGTGAGACGCTCGGGACGGTGGTCGCCGGTCGCCTGGCGGCCGGTCCGTCCGGCACCCTCGTCGGCGTGCTGGCCGCCTGCGTGGTCGGCGGTGCCGTCGTGGACGCCGTGGGGCGGGTCGTCTGGGCAGGGGTCGTCGACCGGGCCGAGGGGCGCCTGCGCGACGACCTCCTCGACGCGGCGCTGGACCAGCCGCTCGCCGCCCTCGGCGAGCAGGGGGTCGGCGAGATCCTCGACCGGGTCGACGACGACACCCACGACGTCGGCACGCTCGCTCGACGGCAGGTGTGGAGCGCGCTGCGCACCGTGTTCGCGGCCCTGCCCATGTGGATCGTCGCGGGTGTCACGTGGTGGCCCGCCTGGCTGCTGTTCCCGGTGATGGCCGTGGTCGTGTGGTGGGCCGTCCGGTCCCTCCTGCCCGACCTCACCCGGCGCAAGATCGTCGAGGAGGTCGCGTGGACCGACCACGCGACGGCCTTCGAGGAGGGCATCGCAGCGCGTGACGACCTGCGCACCTCGCTCGGCCAGGCCTACGTGCTGCGCCGCGCGAGCGAGCTCGCGTCGGTCGTGCACCAGCGCCTGCGCTCGGTCGTGCAGCGTCAGATCCAGGTCACCTACCGCACCGGGCTGCTGCTCCACGGCCTGCTCGCCGCGGTCGGGGTGGTCGGGGTCGCGCTGGTTCTCCACGACGACCTCACGGTCGCCCGCCTCGTCACCCTCTTCCTCGTCACGACGCTCTTCGTGGGCCAGGTCGAGGAGATGGCCCGCCACCTGCCCGACCTGCAGGCCGGCCTCGGCGCGCTGGTGCGCCTGCGCCAGCTCCACGAGGCCGAGCGTGAGCCCACGGACGGCGCCCCCGTCCCGGAGGGGGCCGTGGAGGTGCGCTTCAGGGGCCTGGACTTCGCGTACGCCGAGGGCACCTTCCGCCTCGTCGTCGACGACCTCGTCGTGCCGGCCGGCGAGACCCTGGCCCTCGTCGGGCGCTCGGGGTCGGGCAAGTCGACGCTGGCGGCCCTGGTCTCCCGCGCCCAGGAGCCGCCGCGGGGGAGCGTGCTCCTGGGCGACGCGGACGTCCGCGACCTCGACCTGCAGGCGCTGCGGCGCAGGGTCGGCGTCGTCACGCAGCGCACCGAGATCGTCGCCGGCACCCTGGCGGAGAACATCGCCCTCTTCGGGGACGTCGCGCCGGGGGCCGTCGAGGCCGCCGTCGCCGCCCTCGGCCTCGGTCCCTGGGTGGCGGGTCTCGAGCACGGCCTGGACACCCGCCTCGGGCCGGGTGGCACGACGCTCTCGGCGGGCGAGGAGCAGCTGGTGGCCTTCGCGCGGCTCCTGGTCCGGGACGTCCAGGTCGTCGTGCTCGACGAGGCGACCGCGCGCATGGACCCCCGCACCGAGATGCTCGTCGTGCGGGCGGCCGACCGGCTCCTGCGTGGCCGCACGGGCCTGCTCGTCGCCCACCGGCTCTCGACGACGGAGCGGGCGTCGCGCGTCGCCGTGCTCTCCGACGGACGCGTGGTGCAGCAGGGCGCGCGGGGCGTCCTCGCCCAGCGCCCCGGCCCGTTCCGCGACCTGCTCGACGCGGCGGAGGAGGTGGACGAGGCCGAGGGCGGTCCGGTCCCCGAGGGTCCGACCGCGGCGACCCCGGGCCCCGCGGGGATCGGCGCGGTCCGTCGTCGCGGCGAACCCCCGCCGAGCCGCGACCCCGGCCACGGTCCGAGCCTGGCCCGGGGGATCTGGAACGCACTGCTGGTGCGCCCCTGGTGGGGCCTGTTCGCCACGGCGCTCTTCCTGGTCTCGGCGCTGGCCGGTGCCTTCGGCGCCGTGTCGGCGTTCCTCTGGGGGCGCATCGTGCAGCAGGTCGCCGGGGGCGAGGTCGCCGTGGCCCTGCTCGTCGGGCTGGTCGTCAGCCTCCTGCTCGGTCCCGTGCTCCTCAACGAGGCCATGCGGCGCTACCCGCGGTGGTGGATCGAGATCCTCCTGCGGGTCCGCACGAACGTGCTGGTCGCCCAGACCGACCAGCGTCGGCTGCCGAGCGACCCACCCGGTGAGATCGCGGCGCGTGCGATGGACGCGGACCGGTTCGCGCGCTACGCCGACCGGTGGGTCGACTTCACCAACGCCGCGCTCATCGTCGTGGTGACGACGGTCCTCGGCGGCAGCCTCCTGGCCGGTGGGGTGCTGCTCGCCGTGATGCTGGGCGCCGCCGCGGCGTCCGCGCTGGGCCGTCCCGTCGCCGGTCGCTCGGCGGCCACCGCCGCCACGGCGCGGGCCGGCTTCGGCCGCGCGCTGGTGTCGGTGCTCGACGCGGCCCGCACGGTCAAGCTGGCTGCCGCCACGGACGACGTGCGCGCCCACCTGCGCCGGGTCGACGCGGGGCGGGTCGACGCGGCGGTGCGGGAGCACCGGGTGCAGGCCGCCCTCGACGGCGTGCCGCTCGTGATCGTGCAGCTCGGCGTCGTGACGGCGTGGGGCGTCTACCTCGCCGGCGGTTGGGACCTCGCGACGGCACTGCTCGTCGCCGCGGCGGTCACCGGGTTCGACTACTTCGGCCTCGTCGTCGGCTGGGTCATCACCGAGGCGCCGGGCACCCGCGCGTGGCAGCGGGCCACCGCGACCTTCGCGGGGGGCCGCGACCTGACGCGGCTGCCTCCCGGCGTCGACCTGGTGGCGGGCACGGCTCCGGCACCGGCGGCGCCCGAGCCCGGCGAGCCCCTCGAGGCGCTGCACCTGCGCGGCCTCACGGCCGTGCACGACGACGGCACCATCGGCGTCGAGGGCGTGGACCTCGACGTACGCCGCGGGGAGCTCGTGCTGCTCCTCGGCCAGGTCGGCTCGGGCAAGTCGAGTCTCCTCGGTGCGGTGGCCGGCCTGGTCGCGCACCGGGGCGACCTGCGGTGGAACGACGGGCCCGTCGCCGACGCCGAGACGTTCCTGCGGCCGTCACGGGTGGCCTACGTGGCGCAGGTGCCGCGGGTGCTCTCCGGCACCTTCGCGGACAACCTGCGCCTCGACCACCCCCGCGAGATCGGCGTCGCGGCGCGCACGGCGCGCCTGGAGCGCGACCTGGAGGCCGCCGGCGGGCTCGACGCCCTCGTCGGGCACCGGGGCGTGCGCCTGTCCGGGGGACAGGTGCAGCGCGTGGCGCTCGCCCGGGCCCTGGCGACCGAGGCCGACCTGCTCGTGGCCGACGACGTGTCGAGCGCGCTGGACGCGACGACGGAGCTCGAGCTGTGGCAGGCGCTGCGCGAGCGCGGCACGACGGTGCTGGGCGCCACCTCGAAGCGGGCGGCACTGGCCCGGGCCGACCAGGTGGTCGTGCTCGTCGACGGCCGCGTGGCGGCGGCGGGTCCGTGGAGCGACCTCGCCCCCGCCTGGGGCCACCTCGCCGGCTGACGGACCCGGCTGAGCGGCTCACCCCTGTCGGGACGTCATGCGACCCGGCGGCCGGGGGCGCCCCCTCGCACGACGTCCCGCGGTTCGGGGTCCGCGCCGTGTTGCCCGGGTCACGGCGTGCGCGAGGAATGCGTCCGACGAGGCATGCCGTTGGAGAATGAGTGCCGATGACGACCTCGACCTCCGTGCCCCCGACCGACGGCGCCGTGCCGCCTCCCGTCGCCGAGCCGACCGGCCCCCGTCTCTCCGGCGCCCGGGTGGCGCTGGCGATCGTCGCGCTCGCCCTCGGCAGCTTCGCGATCGGCACCACGGAGTTCGTGACGATGGGGCTGCTGCCCGACATCGCCCGCGGCATCGACGAGTCGATCCCGACGACGGGGCACATCATCACGGCGTACGCCCTGGGTGTCGTCGTCGGTGCTCCTCTCATCGTGTCGCTGGGCGCGCGCCTGCCGCGGCGCGAGCTCGCGGTGGCGCTGATGCTGGCGGTGGCCCTCGGCAGCGCCGCCACGGCGCTCGCGAGCGGCTACCTCCCCGTCATGCTGGCCCGCTTCGTCGCCGGTCTGCCCCACGGCGCCTACTTCGGCGTGGCCTCGCTCATCGCTGCGTCCCTCGTGCGGCCCGAGGCCCAGGGACGTGCGATCAGCGGCGTCATGGTGGGTCTGTCGGTCGGCACGGTCGCCGGTGTCCCCGCCTCCACCTGGCTGGGTCAGGAGGTGGGCTGGCGCTCGGCGTACTGGATGGTCGTCGGCGTCGGTGTCCTCGCCGCCCTGCTGGTGCTCCTCGCCGTTCCCCACACCCCCGGGGACCGCACGGCGACCGTACGGCGCGAGCTCGCCGCCCTGCGCCGGCCGCCGGTGCTGTTCGCGTTCGGCACCGGCATGATCGGGTTCGGCGGCATCTTCGCGATGTACAGCTACGTGGCGCCGCTCCTGACCGACGAGACGGGCCTCGCGAAGAGCGCCGTGCCGTGGTTCTTGTTCGTGTTCGGGGTGGGCTCGGTGCTGGGCTCGTGGCTCGGCGGGACGCTGGCCGACTGGAACATCGAGCGCTCCGTGGTGGGTGGGTTCCTGGTGTCGGTGGCCGCGCTCGCCCTGGTCGTGCCGCTGGCGGGGAGCCCCGTGGCGGTCGGCGTGATCGTCTTCACGGTCGGCCTGCTCGGCTCGGTCCTCGCGATCACGCTGCAGGTGCGGCTCATGCAGTCGGCCGGCGACGCGCAGATGCTGGGCGCCGCGCTCAACCACTCGGCCCTCAACATCGCGAACGGCCTGGGAGCCCTCCTCGGTGCGGTCGTCATCGACGCGGGCTACGGCTACCGGGCGCCCAGCATCGTCGGCGCCGGCCTGGCCACCGCCGGTCTGGTGCTCTTCCTGGTGTCCCTGGCCGCCCAGCGCCGTACCGCGTCCGCTGGCGCCGCCGCGGTCTGACCCCGCCGACCACCCGCCGGACCCGTCCGCGGGGACGGGCGGGCGGCCTGGAAGAATCCGGACCATGTCCGAGCAGGCTTCCTCCGCACCGACGGGTGCGCCGCGGCAGCGGGTCCTCTCCGGGATCCAACCCACGGCCGACTCGTTCCACTTCGGCAACTACCTCGGTGCGCTGCGACAGTGGGTGAGCCTGCAGGACGAGCACGAGCCGTTCTACATGGTCGTCGACCAGCACGCGATCACCGTCGAGCAGGACCCGAAGGTGCTCCGCGAGCGCACCTACCGCTCCGCCGCGCAGCTCCTGGCGATGGGCGTCGACCCCGAGCGCTCGGCGATCTTCGTGCAGTCCCACGTGCCCGCCCACGCGCAGCTGGCCTGGGTGCTCAACTGCATCACCGCGTTCGGCGAGGCGCGGCGCATGACGCAGTTCAAGGACAAGTCGGCGAAGGGGGGCGAGGGCGCCTCCAGCGTCGGCCTCTTCACCTACCCGATCCTGCAGGCGGCGGACATCCTGCTCTACCGCCCCGCCTACGTCCCGGTCGGCGAGGACCAGCGCCAGCACCTCGAGCTGACCCGCGACCTCGCCCACCGGTTCAACACGCGCTACAAGAAGACCTTCCGTCTGCCGGAGCCGTACATCCTCAAGGAGACGGCGAAGATCTACGACCTGCAGAACCCGACCGCGAAGATGTCGAAGTCCGCGTCGTCCCCGGCGGGGATCATCGACCTCCTCGACGACCCCAAGGTGAGCGCCAAGAAGATCCGCTCCGCCGTCACGGACTCCGAGGCCGTCGTCGCGTTCGACCCCGAGGGCAAGCCGGGGGTGTCCAACCTGCTGTCGATCTTCGCCGCGCTCACCGGTCGTCCGGCCGAGGAGATCGCCGGGGACTACGCGGGGCGCGGCTACGGCGACCTCAAGGGCGACCTCGCCGACGTGGTGGTCGGGTTCGTGACCCCGCTGCGGGACCGCGCGCTGGAGCTCCTCGAGGACCGCTCGGCGCTCGACGAGGTGCTCGCCTCCGGCGCCGCCCGCGCCCGGGCCGTCGCCGACCGCACGCTCGCGGACGTCTACGACCGCGTCGGCTTCGTTCGCCCGCTGGGCTAGGGTCGAGCGCGTGCCCACGATCGGAGTCGCCCTGGCCCTCCCGGAGCCCTGGGCGGAGCAGCTGCAGAGCTATCGGCGGTCGCTCGGCGACGCCACGGCGGACCTCATCCCGACGCACATCACGTTGATCCCGCCGACGGAGGTGCCGGAGCCCGAGCTGCACGCGGTGCGCGAGCACCTCGACCTGGCGGCGGGCAAGCACACGGCGTTCCGCATGCACCTGCGGGGGACGGGCACCTTCCGGCCGATCTCGCCGGTCGTCTTCGTGACCGTCGCCCAGGGCATCGGGGAGTCGGAGCAGCTCGCCGACGACCTCCGCAAGGGGCCGCTCGAGGTGGAGCTCGACTTCCCCTACCACCCGCACGTGACGGTGGCCCACCACCTCGGCGACGACCTGCTCGACCGCGCCTTCACGGAGCTCGCCGAGTTCGACTGCGCCTTCGAGGTCGACCGCTTCCACCTCTACGTCCACGACGACGTGGCGGGGTGGCGCCGCACCGACGACTTCCCCCTGCAACCTGCTGCCGGGTGACCCGAGGACGAGGAGGGCACGACGTGGCTGGTGCGGTGGAACGAGCGAAGGTCTGGTTCGCGGAGCAGCGGACGGCGCGACCCTGGTTGGACCACACGGTGCGCATGCAGCAGCACTACGGTGCCGTGAAGGGCAACACCCAGGCCGGCGCGGTCACGTTCTTCGGCTTCCTGTCGTTCTTCCCGCTGCTGGCGCTCGCGTTCTTCGTCATCGGGTGGATCGCGAAGGTGTACCCCGACGCCCAGCAGCAGCTCGTGGACGCCATCACCAGCATCTTCCCCGGGATGATCGGCTCGGGGGAGGGCGAGATCTCGATCGACGACTTCGAGTCCGCGGCGAGCACCGCCGGACTCATCGGCCTCGTCGGCGTGCTCTACTCCGGGCTCGGCTGGCTCTCCGGCATGCGGGAGTCGCTGCTGGTGGTCTTCGACGAGCCCGCCGACGAGCAGCCCAGCTTCGTCAAGGGCAAGCTGCGCGACCTCGCCGCGCTGGGCTCGATCGGTGCCGTGCTGTTCACGAGCGTCGCGATCTCGTCGGGCCTCAACGCCTTCTCCGCGGACGTGCTGGCCTTGGTCGGCCTCGGCGACGAGCTCGCCTGGCTGCTGCGCATCCTGACGGTCGTCGTGGGCATCCTGGCGAGCTCGGTGCTCTTCACCGTGATGTTCCGCCTGCTGGCCGCGCCCGACATCCCGCGCATCGACCTGTGGAAGGGCGCCCTGCTCGGCGCGGTCGGCTTCGAGGTGCTCAAGCAGGTGGCCGGACTGCTGCTCGGCTCGACCAAGGGCCAGCCCGCGTTCCAGGCGTTCGGCATCGCGCTCATCCTGCTGGTGTGGATCAACTACTTCTCACGCGTCGTCATGTACGCCGCGTCCTGGGCCCACACGTCGACGTCGGCCCGTCTGCGGCGCGAGCTGGCGGCCGCCGAGGAGGAGGCGCGCCTCGCCGCGTTGCGGGTCGACCTCGACAAGCCCGCGGACGAGGAGATCACGGTGAACCAGGCCGCGGCCCGGTCGTTCGCGCTCGGTGCGGCCACCGTCGTGGGCTTCGGCTGGCTCTTCCGACGAGGCTGACCCCCCGTACGCCGCGGGCGGGCCTCGTGGGACCATGGCGTTCGTGAAGCTCGAGCGCAAGCACGCCGTCCTCCTGCTCGCGGTGGCGGTCTGGAACGTGGTGACCTTCGGCAACTTCGCGAAGAACCTCTACCAGACGTACGACGCGGGGGAGGAGCGCGCGACGGGCTACTGGGTGGCCCACATCGTGCTGATCGTGGTCAACTTCGTGATCGCCGGCGTGCTGGGTCGGCTGGGCTGGAAGGCGCTCCGCGCGACGCGCTCCGAGTGACCCGCCGAGGGGAGCCCCGGTCGCCGTGACCGTTCCGTGACCTCTTCGTGATCCACCGTGACCATGTGCCACCGGCCGCCACCCCCGAGGGGATGGCGGCCGGTGGCGTCAGCGGCAGGTGCGGCTCAGAAGCCCTTGAACATCGCGGTCCGCAGGTCCTTGTTGAGCTGGCTGATCACGTCGAGCGGGATCTCCTTGGGGCACGCAGCGGCGCACTCGCCGATGTTCGTGCACCCGCCGAAGCCCTCGTGGTCGTGCTGGGCCACCATCGACGTCACGCGGCCGTAGCGCTCCGGCTGGCCCTGCGGCAGCTCGCCGAGGTGGGTGATCTTCGCGCCGAGGAACAGCGAGGCGGACCCGTTGGGGCACGCCGCGACGCACGCGCCGCAGCCGATGCAGGTGGCCACGTTGAAGGCACGCTGCGCCTTGTCGCGCGGGGCCGGCACCGAGTTGGCCTCGGGCGCGGAGCCCGTGTTGGCGGAGATGAAGCCGCCGGACTGGATGATGCGGTCGAACGCCGAGCGGTCGACGATGAGGTCCTTGACGACGGGGAACGAGTCCGCGCGCCAGGGCTCGATCGTGATGGTGTCGCCGTCCTTGAACGACCGCATGTGCAGCTGGCAGGTCGTCGTGACCTCCGGGCCGTGGGCCTGGCCGTTGATCATCAGCGAGCAGGTGCCGCAGATGCCCTCACGGCAGTCCGAGTCGAACGCGACCGGCTCCTCGCCCGTGGTGAGCAGCTGCTCGTTGAGCAGGTCGAGCATCTCGAGGAAGGACATGTCCTGCGAGACGCCGTCGAGCTCGTAGGTGTGCACCGCGCCCTCGGCCGAGGCGTTGGCCTGGCGCCAGATCTTGAGGGTGAGCTTCACTTGTACGACCTCTGCTTCATCTCGATGGCGGTGTAGATCAGGTCCTCCTTGTGGAGCACGGGGGAGCCGTCCTCGCCGCCCCACTCCCAGGCCGCGACGTACGCGAACTCGTCGTCGTGGCGCAGCGCCTCGCCGTCCTCGGTCTGCGACTCGGCGCGGAAGTGTCCACCGCACGACTCGCGCCGGTTGAGGGCGTCGATGCACATGAGCTCGCCCAGCTCGATGAAGTCGGCGACGCGGCCGGCCTTCTCGAGGTCCTGGTTGAGGGACTCGGCGGAGCCGAGCACCTTCACGTTGCTCCAGAACTCCTTCTTGAGGTCCCGGATGAGGCCGATGGCCTTGACGAGGCCCTCCTTGGAGCGCTCCATCCCGCAGTACTCCCACATGATGTTGCCGAGCTCGCGGTGGAAGGACTCGACGGAGCGGGTGCCGTCGACCGACATGAACCGCTGGATGCGGGCCTCGACCTCGGAGCGCGCCTCGAGCACGGCCGGGTGGTCCTCGGCGATCTTCTCGAACGGACCGTCCGCGAGGTAGTCGCGGATGGTGTTCGGGAGGACGAAGTAGCCGTCGGCGAGGCCCTGCATGAGGGCCGAGGCGCCGAGGCGGTTCGCGCCGTGGTCGGAGAAGTTGGCCTCGCCCGTGCAGAACAGGCCGGGGATCGAGGTCTGCAGCTCGTAGTCGACCCAGAGGCCGCCCATCACGTAGTGGACGGCGGGGTAGATCCGCATGGGCGTCTCGTACGGGTCCTCGCCGGTGATCCGCGCGTACATGTCGAGGAGGTTGTCGTACTTCTCCTCGATCTTGTCGCGGCCGAGGCGCTCGATGGCGGCACCCAGGTCGAGGTACACGCCGCGGCTGACGAGGCGCTCCTCGCCGTCGGGGCCGATCTCCTTGACCTTGGGACCGACGCCGCGACCCTCGTCGCACATGTACTTCGCCGCGCGGGAGGCGATGTCGCGGGGCACCAGGTTGCCGAAGGCCGGGTAGATCCGCTCGAGGAAGTAGTCGCGGTCCTCCTCGGGGATGTCCCGCGGGTCCTTGTCGCAGTCGGCGGCGTTCTTCGGCACCCAGATGCGACCGTCGTTGCGGAGCGACTCCGACATCAGGGTCAGCTTCGACTGGTGGCTGCCGGTCACGGGGATGCAGGTCGGGTGGATCTGCGTGTAGCAGGGGTTCGCCATGTAGGCGCCCTTGCGGTGCGCGCGCCAGGCGGCCGTGACGTTGGAGCCCATCGCGTTGGTCGACAGGTAGAACACGTTGCCGTAGCCACCGGTGGCGAGCACGACGACGTCGGCGAGGTGCGTCTCGATCGCGCCCGTCACCATGTCGCGCGCGATGATGCCGCGCGCGCGACCGTCGGCGACGACGACCTCGAGCATCTCGTGGCGGGTGAACTGCTCCACGGTGCCGGCCGCGACCTGGCGCTCCATCGCCTGGTAGGCGCCGAGCAGCAGCTGCTGGCCCGTCTGGCCGCGGGCGTAGAAGGTGCGGGACACCTGCACGCCGCCGAAGGAGCGGTTGTCGAGCAGCCCGCCGTACTCACGCGCGAAGGGGACGCCCTGCGCGACGCACTGGTCGATGATGTTCGCGCTGACCTCGGCGAGGCGGTAGACGTTCGACTCGCGAGCGCGGTAGTCGCCGCCCTTGACCGTGTCGTAGAAGAGGCGGAACGTCGAGTCGCCGTCCTCCTTGTAGTTCTTTGCCGCGTTGATGCCGCCCTGGGCGGCGATCGAGTGGGCGCGACGCGGGGAGTCCTGGTAGCAGAAGGACTTGACGTTGTAGCCCGCCTCGCCCAGCGTCGCGGCCGCGGCACCGCCCGCGAGGCCCGTGCCGACGATGATGATGTCGAGCTTGCGGCGGTTCGCCGGGTTGACGAGGCGGTTCTCGAACTTGCGGGTCGTCCAGCGGTCCTTGATCGGACCGGTGGGGGCCTTGGCGTCGACGAGCTTCTCGCCGAGCGTGTAGTAGCCGGCCGCGTCGTCCGAGGTCTGCTCGGGCGCGGCGTTGAGCGGGGTGAGCCCGTCGTGGAGGGTGCTGCCAGCCATGGTGTCGTGGCTCCCTTACTTCTCGATGATTCCGGTGAGCACGGCCAGGGGCACGAGCGAGTAGCCGCCCGCGATCACGATGGCGAGCAGCCAGCCGGCCTGCTTCGCACGAGCCCGCGACGAGGCGGTGTTCGTGTAGCCGAGGGTCTGGATGGAGCTCCAGGTGCCGTGGTGGAGGTGGAAGGCCAGGGCGAGCATCGCCACGAGGTAGATGATCGTCATCCACCAGACGCTGAACGTGTCCACCAGGAGCGAGTACGGGTCGCCGGCGGCGTCGCCCGTCTCACCGGTCTGCGGGTTGACCTTGCCGGCCGTGAAGTTGATCAGGTGCCAGATGATGAAGATCAGCAGCGTCGCACCGCCCCAGCGCATCGTGCGCGAGGAGAGGGAGGAGGCGACGTTGCGCTTCACCTGGTACTTGTCCCGGCGGGCTGCTCCGGCGCGCCGGGCGAGGATCACCGCGGCGGTGACGTGAGCCACGAGCGCGACCAGCAGGCCGACGCGCGTGATCCAGAGGAAGCCCTCGTACGGGAGGATCGGCTCACCGAGCTCGCGCAGGTGGTGCGCGTAGTCGTTGAACTTCTCCTGGCCTGAGAACGCCTTCAGGTTCCCGTACATGTGCACGAGCGTGAAGGCGATGAACAGCAGGCCGCTGACGGCCATGACCAGCTTCAGTGCAATGGTCGAGCGTGTCGACCGGGGCGTCTTGACGAGAGTCGGGGTTGCCACGGGCGGCACGGTACCCCTCTGTCCGGTCAGGTCGTAACGCAGGTGAACCTCACTGCGTGTGACATATCCCCGGTTACCGGCGGGTTACAGACCGACGCGAACCGTGGCGGAGGGCGCCGCCGCCCTCAGCGCCGTCTCAGCGTGCTCTCAGCCGGCGGCGGCCAACGGGGACGTCGCCGCGAGCGCGCCGTAGTGCACCTCGAGCAGCTCGTCCACCGCGTCCCGCCAGGTCCGCTGCTCGGCGAGGGCGCGTCCGTGGGCCCCCAGGAGACCGCGGTGGCGGTCGGCGACGACGGCGGCCACGGCGTCGGCCAGGGCACGCGGGTCCGCCACGTCCACCAGCAGGCCCGACTCGAGGTGGTGCACCACGTCCCGGGCGCCGCCGGTGCGCGCCGCCACCACGGGGACGCCGGAGGCGCCCGCCTCGCGCAGGGCGTGGGCGCAGGTGAGCTGCCCCCCGGGGTGGACGAGCACGTCCAACGAGGCCACCGCGGTCGCGAGGTCCCCCGCTGCCAGGGGCCCGGCCAGCTTGCCGCCGGGCCCGGCGACGCCGGTGATCCGGTGCGCCAGCCAGTCGTGCTGCGATCCCTGGCCGATGACGACGAGCCGGACGCCCGGCAGTCCGGCGAGGGCCGGCAGGCGGCGTACGCCGTGATCCTTCTCCAGTGCGCCGACGTACCCGACCACGACCCGCGGTCCGCCTCGCGCGCGTGCGCGCGCCCACGAGGAATGCAGCCACGCGTCGCGGAGGGCGGGGGAGAAGGCGGCGGTGTCGACCCCCGGCGACCAGAGCGCCGCGTCGACGTCGAGCGCGGCGAGCCGCTCCTGCATCCAGCGCGCGGTGACGAGCACGCGGTCGGCCCGCTCGGCCACCTTCGCCTGCCACAGCGGTGCCGCCAGGTCGCTGACGGGCGTCTGCTGCACGACGACCGTCGGCACGCCGAGCCGACGCGCGTGCTTGAGCGCCTTCCGGCCGATCGTCGGACCGAGCTCCAGGGAGGACGTGACGTGCACCAGGTCGGGCGCGAAGCCCTCGAGTGCCGCGCGCACCTGGCGGCCCGGCTTGTCCAGCGCCCGGACCCGCACGATCTCGACGCCGCGGTAGGACGTCAGGCCGGGCGCGGGGGCGACCAGCCGGACGGTGTGGCCGCGGTCGACGAGGCGGTCCACGAGGTTGCGGACCGTCGTCGTGGTGCCGTCGGTCGCGGGGTAGAAGGACTCGGTCACGACTGCGATGCGCACGGACGCCACGGTGCGCCCCGCGACCGTCGTCGGCGTGGCCGCGAGGTGGCCGGCGGGTGAAGGAAGGGGAGCGCAGGACGGGTGCCGGCGCGAGGCGGGTGTGAGATATGTCGCCGATCGATCGCTCGGTCCCCGGCGGGGGTCGGGGTCCCGGTGCGCGGACGCTCCCCTATATTGCGGCCCATGAGCGAAGTCGAAGGCGGGCTCGACGAGCCGACCGAGCTGCAACCCGACCAGGGTGCACTCGCCCTCGCCGACCCCGAGACGGACGCCTGGAGCCAGGCGGACTGGGAGGCAGAGACGGCGCGCGTGCTGCGCAAGAGCCGTCGGCTGACCGACGAGGATCCCGACGCGGCGGTGTGGGACAAGCTGACCCGGTCGACCCTCGACGGGATCGCGGTCCCGCCGATCGGGCGGCCCGAGGACGTCGAGCACCTGGCGGCCGGCGCCCTGCGTCCGCCGCGCACCGGCGGCTGGGACATCCGCGCCCACCTGGGAGCGCGGTCCGTGCCGGCCAAGGACGCCAACGAGACGCTCCTCGTCGACCTCGAGGGCGGCGTCACCTCGCTGTGGCTGCGCGTGGACGCGGACACCGACCTCGACGCCCTCCTGAAGGGCGTCTACCTCGACCTCGCCCCCGTCGTGCTCGAGGCCCCGCGGGAGCCCGGCGCCGGAGTCGCCGTCGCGCGGGCGTTCCTGGCGCACCTCGAGGCGACCACGCCCGCTCCCGGCACCAACCTGGGCGTCGACGCGCTGGCGCCCGCCGAGGACCTCGTCGCCGTGGCCCGCCTGGCGGTCGACGCCGGCGTGCTCGGCCTCGTCGTCGACGCCACCACGGTGCACGACCGGGGTGCCTCGGACGCGCAGGACCTCGCCTACGCCCTCGCCGTCGGCGTGCGCGCGCTCCGCGTGCTCACCGCCGCCGAGGCCGAGGGCGGGGCCGGGCTCGACGTGGCGACGGCCGCGGGGCTGATCGAGTTCCGCATCGCCGTGACGGACGAGCAGTTCGCCTCGATCGCCAAGCTCCGGGCCGCGCGCCGGCTCTGGGCGCGGGTGCTCGAGCTGAGCGGCCTCGACCAGGCCGGCGTCGGTGGTGCGGCTGGCGTGGAGCAGCGCCAGCACGCCGTGACGAGCCGCCCCATGACGAGCCGGTTCGACCCCTACGTCAACATGCTGCGCACGACGGTCGCCGCGTTCGCGGCCGGCGTGGGCGGGGCCGACGCCGTCACCGTCCTGCCCTTCGACGCGCCCCTGGGGCGTCCGGAGACGCTCGGTCGCCGCGTGGCCCGCAACATCTCGCACCTCCTCATCGACGAGGCCCACCTGGGCAAGGTCGGCGACATCGCCGGCGGTGCCTACGCCGTGGAGCGCCTCACCGACGACCTCGCCGTCGCGGCGTGGGCGGTGTTCACCGACCTCGACGGAGCCGACGACCTCGACGCCGCCGTCGCGCCGCTCGTCGACGCGACCGTGGCCGCGCGCGAGAAGCAGGTGGCGACGCGCAAGCGCCCGCTGACCGGGCTGTCGGAGTTCCCGAACCTCGCCGAGGAGCTGCCCGAGCGGGTGCGCGACGCCGACTGGCACGCCGAGTGGGACGCGGTACGGCCCTACGGCGCGAGCTTCGAGGCGCTGCGGGACGCACCCTCCGAGCGCCCCGTGTTCCTCGCGACGCTGGGGACGGTGGCCTCCCACACGGCGCGGGCGACGTTCGCGACCAACCTCCTCGCGGCGGGCGGCGTGGCGGTCGAGCCCGCCGGCGCCACCGCGGACGCGGAGGCCGTGACCGCGGCGTACGAGGCGGCCGTCGGGACGCACGGGCCGCTGCCCGTCGTGGTCCTCGCGGGCGCGGACGCGACGTACGGCGCGTGGGGAGCCGAGGCGGCGGCGGCGCTGCGTGCGGCCGGTGCGCGGCACGTGGTGATCGCGGGGAAGCAGACGGACTACGCCGACGACGCGTGCGCGATGGGGGTCGACGCGCTCGCGTTCCTCGGTCGCACGCGGGCGGCGCTGGGACAGGAGAGCCAGGCATGAGCGTTCCGAAGAGCTTCCGCGGGGCGGAGCTGCGGGGTCCGGACTGGACCATGGGCTGGGACGACGACGCCCCGGAGCCGTGGCAGTCGCCCGAGGGCATCCCGATCAAGCCGCGGTACGACGCTGCCGACGTCGCGGACCTCGACGCCCTCGACACGTGGCCGGGCCTCAGCCCGTTCCTGCGGGGGCCCTACCCGACGATGTACACGACCCAGCCGTGGACGATCCGGCAGTACGCCGGGTTCTCGACCGCCGAGGAGTCGAACGCGTTCTACCGACGCAACCTGGCGGCCGGCCAGAAGGGCCTCTCGGTGGCCTTCGACCTGGCGACGCACCGGGGCTACGACTCCGACCACCCGCGCGTGCGCGGCGACGTCGGCATGGCGGGCGTGGCCATCGACTCGATCTACGACACGCGCACGCTGTTCGACGGCATCCCGCTCGACGAGATGTCGGTGTCGATGACGATGAACGGCGCGGTGCTGCCCGTGCTCGCGCTCTACATCGTCGCGGCGGAGGAGCAGGGGGTGAAGCCGGAGCAGCTCGCGGGGACGATCCAGAACGACATCCTCAAGGAGTTCATGGTCCGCAACACCTACATCTACCCGCCGTCGCCGTCGATGCGGATCATCTCCGACATCTTCAGCTACACGTCGGCGCGGATGCCGCGGTTCAACTCCATCTCGATCTCCGGCTACCACATCCAGGAGGCCGGGGCGACGCAGGACCTCGAGCTGGCCTACACCCTGGCCGACGGCGTGGAGTACATCCGCGCCGGGCTCGAGGCCGGCATCGACATCGACAAGTTCGCGCCCCGCCTGTCCTTCTTCTGGGCGATCGGGATGAACTTCTCGATGGAGGTCGCGAAGATGCGCGCGGCCCGCGCGCTGTGGGCCCGGCTCGTGCGGCAGTTCGACCCGACCAACCCGAAGTCGCTCTCGCTGCGCACGCACTCGCAGACCTCGGGCTGGTCGCTGACCGCGCAGGACGTGTTCAACAACGTCGGCCGCACCGCCATCGAGGCCATGGCGGCGACGCAGGGCCACACGCAGTCGCTGCACACCAACGCGCTCGACGAGGCGATCGCGCTGCCGACCGACTTCTCGGCGCGCATCGCCCGCAACACGCAGCTGCTCCTGCAGCAGGAGTCCGGCACGACCGGCACGATCGACCCGTGGGCAGGCTCGTACTACATCGAGCGCCTCACCCACGACCTCGCCGAGCGGGCCTGGGCCCACATCACCGAGGCCGAGCAAGCCGGCGGCATGGCGGCGGCGATCGAGCAGGGCATCCCCAAGATGCGCATCGAGGAGGCCGCGGCCCGCACGCAGGCCCGCATCGACTCGGGCGCGCAGAAGGTCATCGGCGTCAACACCTTCCGCCTCGCGGCGGAGGACAAGCTCGACGTGCTCAAGGTCGACAACGACGACGTCTACCGCCGCCAGGTCGCCAAGCTCGAGCGCCTGCGCGCCGAGCGCGACGACGACGCCGTGCGGCGCGCGCTGGAGGCACTGACGAACTCCGCCGAGCGTGGCCCCGCCAAGGGCTCGCTCGACGGCAACCTCCTCGCGCTCGCCGTCGACGCCGCCCGGGCGAAGGCCACGGTCGGCGAGATCTCCGACGCGCTGGAGAAGGTCTACGGGCGGCACCAGGCCGTCATCCGTACGATCTCCGGCGTGTACCGCGACGAGTCCGGCCAGAGCGGCGACGGGGGTTCCCTCGTGCAGCAGGTCGTCGACGCCACCGAGGAGTTCGAGGAGGCGGAGGGCCGGCGGCCCCGCATCCTCGTCGCCAAGATGGGCCAGGACGGTCACGACCGCGGCCAGAAGGTCATCGTCTCGGCGTTCGCCGACATGGGCTTCGACGTCGACGTGGGGCCGCTGTTCTCGACCCCGGAGGAGGTCGCCCAGCAGGCGGTCGACGCCGACGTCCACCTCGTGGGTGTCAGCTCGCTCGCTGCCGGCCACCTCACCCTGCTCCCGGCGCTCAAGCGGGCGCTCGCCGAGCAGGGACGTGACGACATCATGGTCGTCATCGGAGGCGTCATCCCGCCGGACGACGTCCCCACGCTCCTCGAGATGGGTGCCGCGTCGGTGTTCCTGCCGGGCACCGTGATCGCCGAGTCCGCGCTCGACCTGCTGGCCAAGCTGCGGGAGCAGCTGGGTCACTGATGGCGGCTCCCTCCGTCGAGGACCTCGTCGAGGGCGTCCGGGCCGGGCGGCGTGCCGCCGTGGCCCGGGCGATCACCCTCGTCGAGTCCTCGCGCCCGCAGCACCGGGCCCAGGCCCGCGAGCTCCTCACCGTGCTCGCGGCGCTGCCCGACGCGGGCGTGCAGTCCCGCGCGGTGCGTGTCGGCATCTCCGGTGTGCCCGGCGTCGGGAAGTCGACCTTCATCGAGGCGCTCGGCTCCCGGCTCACCGCCGCGGGCCACCGCGTCGGCGTGCTCGCGGTCGACCCGTCGTCCGTGCGCACCGGGGGCTCCGTGCTCGGCGACAAGACGCGGATGGGGCGGCTCTCGGCCGACCCGGGTGCGTACATCCGACCCTCGCCGTCCGCCGGCACCCTCGGCGGCGTCGCCCGCGCGACCGTGCAGGCGATGGCGGTGCTCGAGGCGGCCGGGTACGACGTCGTGCTCGTCGAGACCGTCGGCGTCGGCCAGTCGGAGATCACGGTCGCCGGCATGGTCGACACCTTCCTGTTCCTGACGCTGGCGCGCACCGGCGACCAGCTCCAGGGCATCAAGAAGGGCATCCTCGAGATCGCGGACGTCGTCGCGGTGAACAAGGCCGACGGCGACCGCGAGCTGGAGGCCCGCTCCGCCGCGCGCGAGCTCGCCGGCGCGCTGCGCCTGGTGCGGGGGAGCGCGGCGTCGGGGGAGTGGGCGCCGCCCGTCGTCACCTGCTCGGCCCTCACCGACGTCGGCGTCGACGACCTCTGGGAGCGCATCCTCGGCCACCGGGCCCACCTCGGCCCCGGGGGCCTCGGGGCCAAGCGCGCCGAGCAGCAGCTGGAGTTCACGTGGGCCCTCGTCCGCGACGAGCTGGAGCAGCGCCTGCGCCACTCGGCCGGCGTGCGCGCCGTCCGCGACGAGATCCGCGCCTCGGTGCTCGCGGGCGACCTGCCCGCCACCGTGGCCGCCGACCGCGTGCTCGAGGCGTACGACGCGGGGTGAGCCGCGGCGTACCGGGTCTGCGGGGGGAGGAGAACGCGGACCGGCGGTGGACCGGGGAAGTGAAAAGTGCGCCGCGGGTGGAGGAAAACGCGGACCGCGCCCCCGCCGGGATCGGCGTGTCGCGGCACCGGGTCCGCGTTCTCTTTCCCCGACGGTCGGGCCGGTCCGCGTTTTCTTCTGCCGGGCGCCCCGCCCGGCGCACTTTCCTCGCCCCGCGGGCCGCGCGCCGGATGACCGGGGTCACCGCCCGCGGCCCTCGGGCACCCCTTCGCTAGGGTCAGCCTTCGTGCACGCCACCTCCGAGATCCTCACCGCGCTCGCCGACGAGCTGGTGGCCGTGCGCCGTGACCTCCACGCCCACCCCGAGCTGGCCTGGACGGAGACGCGCACGACCCAGCTGCTCGCCGACCGGCTGCGGGCTGCGGGCATCCGCGTGCGCACCCTGACCACCACGGGCCTCGTGGCCGAGGTCGGGACGGAGGGCGAGGGGCCGGTCGTGGCGCTGCGCGGCGACATCGACGCGCTGCCGCTCGAGGACCGCACCGGGCTGGCGTGGGCCAGCACCGTGCCGGGCGTCGCCCACGCCTGCGGCCACGACGTGCACGCCAGCGCCCTCCTCGGCGCGGCGCTCACCCTGCAGCAGCTGCACGAGCGGGGTGCGCTGCCGGGACGGGTGCGCCTGCTCTTCCAGCCGGCGGAGGAGGTCATGCCCGGCGGGGCGCTGGAGCTCATCGCCGCCGGGGCCCTGGCCGACGTGGCGGCCGTGTTCGCCCTCCACTGCGACCCGTCGCTCGACGTGGGGGAGGTCGGGCTGCTCGAGGGGCCGATCACCGGCGCCGCCGACCACCTCGTCGTCCACCTCTCCGGTCGCGGCGGCCACACCTCGCGGCCGCACCTCACCGAGGACCTGACCTTCGCGCTCGGCAAGCTGCTCACCGAGCTGCCCGCCGTGCTGTCGCGGCGCATCGACCCGCGGGCCGGGGTCAGCGTCGTGTGGGGCCAGGTCGAGGCCGGCGTCGCCCCCAACGTGATCCCCGCCGAGGGCCGGATGTCCGGCACCGTCCGCATGCTCGACGCGGAGGCCTGGGCCGTCGCCGAGGACGTGGTGCGGCGGGCCGTCCAGCTGCTCGCCGAGCCGTACGGCGTCGAGGCCGTCGTGCACTACACCCGCGGCGTGCCGCCCGTCGTCAACGCCGCCTCCGCCACGGCCGCGCTGCGGCGCGCCGCGCTGACGGTGCTGGGGCCCACCGGGGCCGCGACGACGCGGCAGAGCCTGGGCGGCGAGGACTTCGGGTGGTACCTGCAGCACGTCCCCGGCGCCCTCGCGCGGCTCGGGACCCGCACGCCCGGCGGGCGCACCTACGACCTGCACCAGGGCGACCTCGTGGTCGACGAGCGCGCCGTCACCATCGGCGCGGCGCTGCTTGCGGAGACGGCGCTCGAGGCGCTCGCAGGGCCGGCCGTCAACGCTAGGTAACAGTTCGATGGAGAACGCCCCGATCGACGTGACGCCCCGATCCGCGCCGTTAGTGTGAGCGCGTTGCGCCCGACCAGTGGCGCTCCCGAGCACGATATTTCTTGAGGAGGCTTCGTGAGGCGCACGAAGTTCGCCGCGGTCCTTGCCGCGGGTGTCCTGGCCCTTGCCGGTTGCGGCGACAGCGGCAGCAGCGACGACAACTCGAACGGCGGTGGCGGCGACGGCGCCGGCTCCGACATCAAGGTGGGCCTGGCCTACGACGTCGGTGGTCGCGGCGACCAGTCCTTCAACGACTCGGCGGCCGCGGGCCTCGACCAGGCGAAGGACGAGTTCGACGTCCAGTCGCAGGAGTCGGAGGCCGAGGACGGCGAGGCCGAGTCGGCCCGCGAGGAGCGCCTGCGCACCTTCGCCGACGCCGGCTACGACCCGATCATCGCGGTCGGCTTCGCCTACGGCCCGGCCGTGCAGAAGGTCTCGGCGGAGTACACGGACGTCCAGTTCGCGATCATCGACGACTCGACGAACACCGCCGACAACGTCACCAACCTCGTCTTCGCCGAGGAGCAGGGCTCGTTCCTGGTCGGTGCCGCTGCGGCCCTCAAGACCGAGACCGACCACATCGGCTTCATCGGTGGTGTCGAGACGCCGCTCATCCAGAAGTTCCAGGCGGGCTACGTCGCGGGCGCCGAGGCGGTCAACCCGGACATCCAGATCGACGTCACCTACCTGACGCAGCCGCCGGACTTCTCCGGCTTCGCCGACCCGGCCCGCGGCAAGACCGCGGCCCAGGGCATGTACGACGCGGGTGCCGACATCGTCTACCACGCGGCCGGTGGCTCGGGTGGCGGCGTCTTCGAGGCGGCGTCCGAGTCCGGCAACCGCGCGATCGGTGTCGACTCCGACCAGTACAACACCGCCGACCCGTCGGTGCGCGACGCGATCATGACGTCGATGCTGAAGAACGTGAACGTGGCGGTCTACGAGTACCTGTCCGACATCGTCAACGGCGAGGAGGTCGGCGGCACGGTGACCTACGACCTCGCGGCCGACGGCGTGGGCTACTCGACCAGCGGCGGCTTCATCGACGACATCGTCGAGCAGCTGGACGAGTACAAGCAGCAGATCGTCGACGGTGACATCGAGGTCCCCACGACCCCGTGACGTCTCCGGACCGAGCGGGCGGGGGCGACCCCGCCCGCTCGGTCCAGGTCGCGTGCCCGGTCAGGACCGGGCAGCGTCGGCGTCTCCTACAGTGACGCCAGTGACACACCATCCAGTGCAGCGGACCCGAGGACGGCACGTCGTCGTCCCCGGGTCCGTCGCCCGTTCGGGAGGTCCCCGCTCGTGACCACGCACCCCCAGGAGGCCCCCGCCGAGAGCGGGCCCCTGGCCGTCCGCCTCCGCGGCATCGGCAAGCGCTTCCCCGGCGTCATCGCCAACGACGACATCAACATCGACGTCCGCCGCGGCACCATCCACGCGCTCGTGGGTGAGAACGGCGCCGGCAAGTCGACGCTGATGAAGATCCTCTACGGCGTGCAGCCGCCCGACTCGGGCACCATCGAGGTCGACGGCCGCACGATGCGCCTGTCGTCGCCGGCCGACGCCATCCAGGCCGGCATCGGCATGGTCTTCCAGCACTTCATGCTGGCCGACAACCTGACGGTGCTGGAGAACGTCGTGCTCGGCGCCGAGAAGATGCACGGCATCGGGGGCGCCGCGCGCGCCAAGATCCGCGAGATCTCCGACGCCTACGGGCTGGGCATCGACCCCGACCGCCGCGTGGAGGACCTGGGGGTGGGTGCGCGTCAGCGCGTCGAGATCCTCAAGGTGCTCTACCGCGGCGCGCGCACGATCATCCTCGACGAGCCGACGGCGGTGCTCGTGCCGCAGGAGGTCGAGGAGCTCTTCGACAACCTCCGCGAGCTCAAGCGCGAGGGCCTTGCCGTCATCTTCATCTCCCACAAGCTCGACGAGGTGCTCTCCGTCGCCGACGACATCACGGTGATCCGCCGCGGCACGACGGTCGCGACCGTCGAGCCCGCGTCGGTGACGTCGCGCCAGCTCGCCGAGCTCATGGTCGGCAGCGAGCTCCCGACGCCGCAGACCGAGGCGTCGACGGTGACCGACCACGTGCTGCTGGAGGTCCGTGAGCTGCGCCTCCCCGACCCGGCGGGCGGTCGTGAGCTGCTCTCCGACGTCAGCTTCCGGATCCACCGCGGCGAGGTGCTCGGCATCGCGGGCGTCGAGGGCAACGGCCAGTCCGAGCTCGTCGAGGCGATCATGGGCATGCGCCCGGGGATGACCGGCCGGATCCTGCTCGACGGCGAGCCGATCGGTCGTCTCAGCACCCGCGCACGTCGCGAGGCCGGCATCGGCTACATCCCGGAGGACCGCCACCGCCACGGCCTGCTGCTCGACGCCCCCCTGTGGGAGAACCGCGTGCTGGGCCACCAGACCCGCCGACCGAGCGCCCGCGGCGGTCTCATCGACGCCCGCGCCGCACGTGCTGACACGCGCCGGATCGTGGAGAACTACGACGTCCGCACCCCGGGCATCGAGGTGCACGCGCGCGCCCTCTCGGGCGGCAACCAGCAGAAGCTCATCGTGGGGCGCGAGATGAGCGGCGACCCGGTCCTGCTCATCGCCTCCCACCCCACCCGCGGCGTCGACGTCGGCGCGCAGGGTGCCATCTGGGACCACATCAAGACCGCACGACGGGCCGGGCTCGCCGTGCTGCTGATCTCCGCCGACCTCGACGAGCTGATCGGGCTGTCCGACCGCATCGAGGTGATCCTGCGGGGTCGGCTCGTCGGCGAGTTCGACCCCGGGGCCGTGACCCCGGAGCAGCTCGGCTCGGCCATGACGGGCGCGGGCCAGGACTCCGCCGGGAAGGAGACGGACGCGTGAACGTCCGACTGACCAAGCTGCTCCTCGGGCTGGCCGCTCCGCTGCTCGCCCTGGGGCTCGCGTTCCTCATCACGAGCCTCGTGCTCGCGCTCGCCGGCGACCCCGTCGGCGCGGTCTGGAGCCAGCTGCTGCAGTGGCCGCAGCCCCGCAACCAGATCAACATCCTCAACAACGCGATGGTGCTGTTCCTGTCCGGTCTGGCCGTCTCCATCGGCTTCCGGATGAACCTCTTCAACATCGGCGTCGACGGCCAGTACCGCGTCGCGGTCTTCGTGGCCGCGGTCGTGGCGGGCGAGGCGTGGCTCCCGGGCTACGCGAACACCGCGCTCGCCATCGTCTGCGCCATGCTGGCCGGCGCCCTGTGGGCCGGCATCGCCGGCGTGCTCAAGGCGACCCGCGGCGTCAGCGAGGTCATCGCGACGATCATGCTCAACTTCATCGCGACCTCCCTCGTGGCGTACCTGCTGGCCAAGGCCGCGGTGCGGGAGGAGGGCAGCAACGTCATCGGCACCAAGGTGATCCCGGAGTCCTCGTGGATCCCCGGCATCCAGGTGTGGAGCGATGTGGCGACCGAGCTCTACGGCTTCATCGTCATCACGGTGCTGGCCGGCGTCGGCTACTGGTTCGTGCTCAACAAGACCCGCTTCGGCTTCGAGCTGCGGGCCACCGGCCAGTCGGCGACGGCGGCCGTGGCGAGCGGTGTCTCCGCCAAGCGCATGACCATCGCCACGATGATGCTCTCGGGTGCGGTCGCCGGCCTCGTGGGTCTCCCCATCCTCTTCGGTGACTCCCACAGCTATGGCTCCACCTTCCAGTCGGGACTCGGCTTCGCCGGCATCGCGATCGCGCTCCTGGGGCGCAACCACCCGGTCGGCATCGCGCTCGGTGCGCTGCTCTTCGCCTTCCTCGACGAGCAGTCGAACCCGCTGCAGATCCTCGTGGGCGTCTCGCCCGACATCGTGGCGATCACGCAGGGCGTGATCGTGCTGACCGTGGTCGTCTCCTACGAGCTCGTGCGCCGGTACGGCGCGCGGCTGGAGCAGCGACGCGTCGCCGCCGAGCTCGCCGCGGGTGTGACCGTGGCGGCGGACGGCGATCGACGGGACCCGGATCCCGACCCCTCGGCCCCCTCCGCACCCGACGGGTCCCGCGGACCCGGCGACGGTGACGTCGACCTATCGAAGGAGACGACGCGATGACCATGCCCTCGCTCGGTGCCGCCAAGCCCGGCCGCGCCCCCGCGTCGTCGAGAACGCGCCGCTGGCGCTGGATCCTCATCGGCTTCCTGCTCGTCATGCTGGCGCTCTCGTTGCTCCAGCTCGTCACGGGGGCCAGCGACCTCACGTCCTCGGGCGCGCTCGCCGCGACGCTCGTCGCGATCATGCCGATCCTGCTCGCCGGTCTCGGCGGCCTCTGGTCGGAACGCGCCGGCATCGTCAACATCGGTCTCGAGGGCATGATGATCCTCGGCACCTACGGCGCCGGTTTCTTCGGCTACCACTACGGGGCGCTGGCCGGCATCCTGGGCGCCGTCCTCATGGGCATGATCGGCGGCCTGATCCACGCCGTGGCCACCGTGGTGTTCGGCGTCGACCACATCATCTCGGGTGTCGCGATCAACATCATCGCGCTGGGCGCGGTGCAGTACCTGGCCTCGCTGACGTTCGTCGGGCTCCCCGGCGGTGGTCAGACCCAGTCGCCGAAGATCGCCGACGTCCCGTCCCTCACCATCGGTCCGCTGAGCGATGCCTTCGGCACGGTGGAGGGCAAGGACATCTTCTTCGTCTCCCAGGTCGCGGCGCTGCTGCGCGCCCTGACGACGAACCTCTCGGTGCTGGTGATTGTCGGCTTCCTCCTCGTGCTGCTCACGTGGTGGCTGCTGTGGCGCACGTCGTTCGGCCTGCGCCTGCGCTCCTGCGGCGAGAGCCCGGCTGCGGCGGAGACGCTCGGTGTCTCCGTGCTGCGCTACAAGTTCATCGCCGTCCTCGTCTCGGGTGGTCTCGCCGGTCTCGCCGGCGGGTTCCTCGCCATCGTGGCCTCGAGCAACTACCGCGACGGCCAGACCGGCGGGCGTGGCTACATCGGCCTCGCCGCGATGATCTTCGGCAACTGGCGCCCGGGCGGCCTGCTCGCCGGCTCCGGTCTCTTCGGCTACACCGAGACCCTCGGCCTGCGCCAGGGCGGCTCGTCCGTCCACGCGCTCCTGCTGCTCGTCGCGGTGGCGGCGATCGCCTTCGCGGTCTGGCAGGCCCGGCGGGGCGCCTCCTGGCAGCTGGTCGGCGGGCTCGTCCTCGCCGGCCTGCTGGTCGGTGCGCTCTACCTCGCGATCGACGAGGTCCCCGGCGACTTCACCCGCATGACGCCGTACGTGATCACCCTCGTGGTGCTGACCGCCGCCGCCCAACGGTTGCGTGCTCCCGCGGCGGTGGGCCAGATCTACCGCAAGGGCTCAGCAGGGTGACGACCGGGTCGTCCCCGTCGCCCACCGACGGCAGCGAGGCCTGGGAGGGGTGGGCGGACCTCCAGGCCGCCGCGTCGACGGCGGCGGGGCGGGCGTACGCGCCGTACTCCGGGTACGCCGTCGGCGCCGCGGCGATCGTCGACGACGGTCGCCTGGTGACGGGCTGCAACGTGGAGAACGCGTCGTACGGCGTCGGGCTCTGCGCCGAGTGCGGGCTCGTCTCCCAGCTCCACCTGACCGGCGGGGGCCGGCTGACCCGCTTCGTCTGCGTCAACGGCGCGGGCGAGGTGATCATGCCGTGCGGCCGCTGCCGGCAGCTGCTCTTCGAGAACGGCGGCAGGGACCTGCTGCTGATGACGGTCGCCGGTGTGCGACGGATGGACGAGGTGCTTCCCCATGCGTTCGGTCCCGACGACCTCGCTCGACCTCACGGCGCCTGATCTCGTCGCCGACCCCTACCCGCTGCTCGCGGCGGAGCGGGAGCGGCACGCGGTCGCCTGGCACCCGGGTCGGGAGACGTGGCTGACGTTCGACCACGCCGCGACGAGCGCGGTGCTCCGCAACCGGCGCCTCGGGCGGATCTGGCGCGACCGCGAGCCGACGGACTACCTCGAGCCGTTCAACCTGCTCCACCGCAACCAGATGATGGAGAACGAGCCGCCCGACCACACGCGGCTCCGGCGGCTGGTGGCCGGAGCGTTCGCCCGGGGTCACGTCGAGCGGCTGCGACCGCGGGTGCAGGAGCTCGCGGCCGAGCTGCTGGGCGAGGTCGACCCGGACGGCTTCGACGTCATCGGTTCCTACGCCGAGCCGCTGCCCGTGCTCGTCATCGCCGAGCTGCTCGGCGCGCCGACGAGCCTGGCGCCCGAGCTGCGCGACTGGTCGCAGGCGATCGTGCGGATGTACGAGCCGTCCCCGTCGGCGGAGGTCGTGGAGGCCGCCGTGCGAGCCGCCGAGGCGTTCGCCGGCACGGTCCGCGAGCTGGCGCGCGACCGGGCCGCGCGCCCGGCCGACGACCTGCTGAGCGACCTGGTCGCGGCCCGCGAGGGCGACCAGCGGCTGAGCGAGGACGAGGTCGTGGCATCGGCGGTGCTCCTCCTCAACGCCGGGCACGAGGCCTCCGTCAACGTGTTCGGCAACGGCCTCGTGGCGCTGCTGCGCTCGCCCGCGGCCGAGGACGTCCGCCGGGCCGCCGCCGCGGGCGACGTGGACGTCGTGCCGACGTTGGTGGAGGAGATGCTGCGCTTTGACTCGGCCCTGCACCTGTTCGAGCGCACGGCGACGGCCGACGTCGAGCTTCCCTCGGGCGACGGGACCGTGGTGGTGCGGGAGGGGGAGCGGATCGCCGCCCTCCTGGGCGCGGCCAACCGCGACCCCGCCGTCTTCGCCGACGCCGACAGCTTCGTGCCGACCCGTGACCCCAACGCGCACGTCGCCTTCGGCGCGGGGCTCCACTTCTGCCTCGGCGCGCCGCTGGCGCGCATGGAGCTCACCGAGTCGCTCGGGCTCCTGCTGACCCGCATGCCCGGCCTCGAGCTCGCCGCCGAGCCGGTGTCGCGGGGCACCTTCGTGCTGCGAGGCTACGAGTCGGTCACGGTCGCCGCCGGAGCGGGCGTCCCGGCCCCCTGAGGGCGCCCGCCGTGCGTAGGCTGCCCCGGTGAGCGCACACGACGTCATCGAGGTCATCACCACCAAGCGGGACCGGGGCACCCTGAGCGACAGCCAGATCGACTGGGTGGTCGACGCCTACACGCAGGGGCAGGTGGCCGACGAGCAGATGTCGGCGCTCGCCATGGCCATCCTGCTCAACGGCATGGAGCGCGCGGAGATCGCGCGCTGGACCGCGGCCATGATCGCCTCGGGGGAGCGGATGGACTTCTCGTCCCTCTCGCGGCCCACGAGCGACAAGCACTCGACCGGCGGGGTCGGCGACAAGATCACGCTGCCGCTCGCGCCGCTCGTCGCGGCCTGCGGCGTCGCCGTACCGCAGCTGTCGGGTCGCGGGCTCGGCCACACCGGCGGCACGCTGGACAAGCTGGAGTCGATCCCGGGCTGGCGCGCCGCGCTGAGCAACGCGGAGATGCTCGCGCAGCTGGAGTCGGTGGGCGCGGTGATCTGCGCCGCGGGCGACGGGCTGGCGCCGGCGGACAAGAAGCTCTACGCACTGCGCGACGTGACGGGCACGGTCGAGGCGATCCCGCTCATCGCGAGCTCGATCATGAGCAAGAAGATCGCCGAGGGCACGGGCGCTCTCGTGCTCGACGTGAAGGTCGGCTCCGGTGCGTTCATGAAGACCGCCGAGCGTGCCCGCGAGCTCGCCGAGACGATGGTGGCGCTCGGCACCGACGCGGGTGTGCGCACCGTCGCGCTGCTCACCGACATGGCGACGCCGCTCGGCCTCACCGCGGGCAACGCCATCGAGGTGCAGGAGTCGGTCGACGTGCTGGCGGGCGGAGGCCCGGCGGACGTCGTCGAGCTGACCCTCGCCCTCGCGCGCGAGATGCTGCAGGCCGCCGGTCGTGACGACGTCGACCCGGCCGACAAGCTGGCCGACGGCTCCGCGATGGACGTGTGGCGCGCGATGATCGCCGCCCAGGGCGGCGACCCCGACGCGGCGCTGCCGGTCGCCCGGGAGCGCCACGTGGTGACCGCCCCGACGTCGGGCGTCCTGACCCGCCTCGACGCCATGGCGGTCGGTCTCGCGGCCTGGCGTCTCGGCGCCGGCCGTGCCCGCAAGGAGGACCCGGTGCAGGCGGGCGCCGGCGTCGTCTGGCACGCCCGTCCGGGCGACCGCGTCGAGGCCGGCGCGCCGCTGTTCACGCTGCTCACCGACACGCCGGAGCGCTTCGACCGCGCCCTCGCGGCGCTCGAGGGCGGGTACGACGTCGGCGACGCCGCGACGTACACCCCGGCGCCGCTCGTCATCGACCGCATCGCCTGACCGTCCCGACCCCACGCGGGTCGTGGTGCGAGCCCTGCGGAAGGTGCGGGGCTCCCACCACGACCCGGGGGGGGGGGGG
>NZ_JAAGXA010000008.1 GCF_010686755.1 Nocardioides zeae
TCGGTTCCCCGGTCAGCCGGGGAACCGACCGCTGTGGACGCCGAGCGGGCTCAGGCGCCGAGCGCGCGGGAGCGGTCGCGGGCGGCCTCCATGGCCGCGAGGAACGCGGCGCGCACCTTGTGGATCTCCAGCTCGCGCAGCGCGGCGGCCGTGGTGCCCGCGGGCGAGGTGACCTGCTCGCGCAGCACGGTCGGGTGGGTGCCGGTCTCGCGCAGCATCGCGGCGGAGCCCACGAGGGTCTGCACGACGAGCTCGGTGGCAGTGGCGCGCGGCAGGCCGAGGTGCACGCCCGCCTCGATCATCGACTCGACCACGAAGAAGACGTAGGCCGGACCGGACCCGGAGATGGCGGTCACGGCGTCCTGCTGCGCCTCCGGGATGCGCACGACCTTGCCGGTGGCGCTGAGCAGCGCCTCGACCTCGTCGAGGTGCTCGGCCGTGGCGTGCCGGCCCCCGGAGACGGCGTGCATGCCCTGGTCGACGAGCGCGGGGGTGTTGGGCATGACGCGCACGACGGCGACGCCGGCGGGGACCCGCTCCTCGACGTACGCCGTGGTGATGCCCGCGGCGAGGGAGACGACGAGCTGGCCGGGGCGGAGCTCGGGGGCGACCTGCTCGAGCACGGCCGCCATGTCCTGCGGCTTCACCACGAGGGCGACGGTGTCGGCGCGCCGGGCGGCGTCCACGTTGTCGACGACCGCGACGCCGTAGCGGGCGGTGAGCTCCTCGGCGCGCTCCGGGCGCTTCTCCCCCACGACGAGCTCGTCCGGGCGGCGGCCCGCGCGGACGAGGCCCGACAGGAGGGTCTCGCCCATGACGCCGGCACCGATGATGGCGGTCAGACGGGGGGTGGAGCTGCTCACGTGCTGCCTGCTTCCGGCTCGGGCGAGCCGGGACGGCTCACGACCTGGAGATCAACGACGTGAGGAAGAGTGACAGGTTCGCCGGTCGCTCCGCGAGCCGGCGGGTGAGGTAGCCGTACCAGTCGGTGCCGTAGGGCACGTAGACGCGCATCGTCTCGCCCGCCTCCGCGAGGCGGCGCTGCTCGGCCGGGCGGATGCCGTAGAGCATCTGGAACTCGTAGGTGCCGGGACCGCGCCCGTGCCGGCTGGCCAGGGACGCCGCGATGCGGATGAGGCGTGGGTCGTGCGTCGCCACCATCGGGTAGCCCTGCCCGGCCATGAGGATCCGCAGGCTCCGCACGAAGGCCCGGTCGACGGCCTCGCCCTGGTGGGCGACGGTCGCGGGGGCGTCGTAGGCGCCCTTGCAGAGGCGCACTCGGGAGCCCTCGTGGGCGAGGTCGCGGGCGTCGGCCTCGGTGCGGTGCAGGTAGGCCTGCAGCACCGCCCCGACCTCCGGGTGCTCCCGGCGCAGCTCGTGCACGACGGTGAGCGTGTCGTCGATGATCTCGTGGTGCTCGGCGTCGACGGTGACCGTCGTGCCGACGGCGCGGGCGGCCTCGCAGATCCGGTACGCGTTGGCGAGCGCCAGGTCGATCCCGTCGTCGCCCAGGGACAGGCCGACCGCGCTGAGCTTGAGCGACACCTCCGCGCGCCGGGCGAGGCCGTGGGCCGCGAGGTCGTCGAGCAGCGCGAGGTAGACCTTGGTCGTGTCCTCGGCCCGTCCCGTGTCCGTGGTCAGCTCGCCCAGGTGGTCGATGGTGACCGCGAGGCCCTCGCCCACGAGGTCGGCCGTGACGCGCACGGCCTCGGCGGTGGACTCGCCCGCGACGTACCCGCGCACGACGGAGGCGGTCAGCGGCATCGTCACGAGCCCCCGCTTCACCTCCTCGCTGCGCGCCAGGGCGAGCAGGGGGCGACGCAGAAGGGACATGCGCTCCAACCTACCCGGCGTGATCCAGGCGACACCCGACCGCAGCCGGCGGGGGTACGTCGACGGGTCAGACCGCCGTCGGACGCAGGTGCTCGCGGGCGAAGGCGAGGGAGTCGGCGAGGTCGGCCCGCCGGTCGTCGGCGGTCTCCGCCTTGCGCGTGTTGATCTCGAGCACGACGTGACCGTCGAACCCGGTGCGCACGAGGTGGCGCAGCAGCCGCTCGGGCTCCATGCGCCCGCGTCCCGGCACGAGGTGCTCGTCCTTGGCGGAGCCGGTGCCGTCGGTGAGGTGCACGTGCCGCAGGCGCTCACCGAGGCGCTCGGCCATCGCGACCGGGTCCGAGCCCGCGATCGCGGCGTGCGAGACGTCGATCGTGGTGTTGGCGTAGTTCTCCTCGGAGGGGTCCCAGCCCGGGACGTACACCTCCATGCCCCGCGTCGAGCCCTTCCGGGGGGTCGCCTTCCACGGATACATGTTCTCGACGGCGAACGCGACGCCGCTCGACTCCTCGAGCGCCGCGATGCCGTTGACGAAGTCGCGGGCGTACTCCCGCTGCCACCGGAACGGCGGGTGCACGACCACCACGTCCGCACCGAGGGCCGTGGCCATCTCGGCCGACCGCTCCAGCTTCCCCCACGGCTCGAGCCCCCAGACCGCCTGCGTGAACAGCAGGCACGGGGCGTGCACCGCACACACCGGTACGTCGTGGTGCTGCGCCAGCTGCTCCACCGCGGCCACCTGCTGGCTGAGCGCGTCGATCCCGACCATGACCTCGACCGCGTCGTACCCGAGCTCGGCCGCGTAGGCGAACCCGTGCGCGGTGGACTCGGGGTAGACCGAGGAGGTGGACAGACCGACGAGCATCGAGCCGCTCCTAGCTGTCGGGGATCGGGGCGGGGGTCAGCCCAGGACGCTGAGCTGGTCCAGCCGCTCCAGGATGACGCCCTCCCGAAGGGCCCAGGGACAGATCTCGAGGCCCTCGAGACCGAAGATGTCCATGACGGCGTCGGCGACGAGGGCTCCGGGCACGACCTGGTGGGTGCGGCTCGGCGAGACGCCGGGCAGCGCGGCGAGCGCCTCGTGGTCCATCACCATCAGCTTGGGGATCCACTCCCGCAGCTCGGCCGCGGGCAGCACCCGCGGCGCGAGCGGCCCCTCGGACGAGCCCGGCGCGCCGCAGATGCGGGCCAGGGAGCGGAAGGTCTTGGAGGTGGCCACGGCCTTGTCGGGCGCACCCGCACGTAGCAGGTTGCCGGCGTCCCGGGCGATCTCGGCCCGGATGGTGCGGCGCAGGTCGCGGACACGGTCCTCGTCGGGCACGCCGTCGGCGAACCAGGCGCGCGAGAGCCGCGCCGCGCCGAGCGGCAGCGACCACGCGACGTCGGGCGCCTCGTTGGCCCCGCCCGCGATCTCCAGCGAGCCGCCACCGATGTCGAAGACGGCCAGCCGGCCCGCCGACCAGCCGAACCAGCGCCGTACGGACAGGAAGGTGAGGCGCGCCTCGTCCTCGCCCGAGAGCACCGTGAGCGGCACGCCGGTGCGGCCCTCGACCTCGGCGAGCACGGCGTCGGAGTTCGACGCGTCGCGGACCGCGGACGTCGCGAAGGCCAGCATGTCCTCGCAGCCCTTGTCCTCGGCCACGACCTTCGCCTGCTGGGCGAAGGCGGCGAGGGCGTCGATGCCCGCCGGGGTGACCGCGCCGGACGCGTCGAGGTGCTCGGCGAGGCGCAGCGGCTCCTTGTAGGAGGAAGCGGGCAGCGGCGCCGCGCCACCGGCGGCGTCGACCACGAGCAGGTGACCCGTGTTCGAGCCGATGTCCAGCACTCCCAACCTCATGGGCAGAACGGTAGCGCCGCGAGGGCCCGCCGGCGGCGTCGCCCGTAGGGTGGCCCGGTGCCCGACCAGTCCGGCCCCTCCGGCGAGGTGCCCCTCGACTTCCCCCGCGCCTGGGTCGAGTTCGCCGACCCCGCCGACGAAGGCCAGGTCTTCCGCTGCGACCTGACGTGGCTCACCTCGGCGTACACCTGCATCTTCGGCGCCGGCTGCGCCGGCATCTACGCCTCGGCCCCCGACGTGGGCTGCTGCACGCTCGGGGCGCACTTCTCCGACCGTGACGACGAGCGCCGGGTCGCCGGGTTCGTCGCGGAGCTGGACGCCGACCTGTGGCAGCACCGCCCGGACGTCGCGAAGGTGACCCGGAAGGACTGGGTGACCAAGGACGAGGACGGCGCCCGCAAGACGCTGACGATCGTCGTCGACGGGCAGGAGGCGTGCGTGTTCGCCAACCGTCCCGGCTTCGCCGGGGGCGAGGGCTGCGCCCTGCACGCGCTCGCCCTGCGGCAGGGCCGCAACCCGCTGGAGACCAAGCCCGACGTCTGCTGGCAGCTGCCCCTGCGCCGCACCTACCGCACCGTCGAGCGGCCCGACGGCACGTCCTACCTCGAGGTGTCGATCGGCGAGTACGACCGCCGCGGCTGGGGGCCGGGCGGGCACGACCTCGACTGGTACTGCACCGGCAACCCCGTCGCGCACGTCGCGCCCGAGCCGCTCTACGTGACGAGCGAGGCCGAGCTGCGGGAGCTGATGGGGGACGCCGGGTACGACGCGCTCCTCCGTCACTGCGAGGCGCACGTGCGCTCGCGGTCGGCCCTGGCGCTCCACCCGGCCGACCCCCGCTGAATCCCTCCGTTAAGTCTCGACGTCAAGACACCCGACCCCGGTTTCGCGGCGCCGCGGTGTGTCGCACAGAATCGGGCCATGCGCCTCGACCACGTCTCGTACGCCGCCGGACCCGACGGACTGGCGGCGACCGCCGAGCGCATCGGGAAGCTGCTCGGCCGGGAGTTCACCGACGGCGGCATCCACCCCCGCTTCGGCACCCGCAACATGACCCTCGGCCTCGCCGGTGACACCTACATCGAGATCGTCGAGGTGCTCGACCACCCGGCGTCCGACAAGGCCCCCTTCGGCCAGGCGGTGCGGGCGCGGTCCGCGCTCGGCGGCGGTTGGCTCGGCTGGGTCGTCGCCGTCGGCGACCTCTCCCGCATCGAGCGCCGCCTCGGCCGCGAGGCCGTCAAGGGCAGCCGCCACCGCCCCGACGGCACCGAGCTGGTCTGGAAGCAGCTCGGCGTGAACGGCCTCATCGCCGACCCGCAGCTGCCGTTCTTCGTGCACTGGGAGTCGCCGCGGGAGCTGCACCCCGGCGCGGGCGCCGACCAGGCGTTCTCGCTGGCCTCGCTGGAGATCGCCGGCGACCCGCACCGCGTGAGCGAGTGGCTCGGCGAGCCCATCGAGGAGCCCCTCGAGGACATGAAGGTCGAGTGGGTCGCCCCGCACGGCACCCCCGGCCTGCTCGCCGTCCAGGTGCAGACGCCGGACGGCCTCGTCCGCATCTGAGCGCCTGAGCACCCGGCTCGTGGCGACGCTGCCGCCCGGCGCCCCCCGCGGCACCATCCCCAGCCCCAACATCTGGGAGCACACGGCCGCCTACGAGCTCGAGAACCGCGGCGTCGACCGCGGCGGGCTCATCGAGCGCACCATGCGCGGGATCCACGACTGGTCCGGCGCCACGTTCCTCGACCTGGGCTGCGGTGCCGGGTTCCACCTCCCGCGGTGGGCCGGTGCGGAGCCGACCGGCGGACGGGCCGCCCAGGTCGTCGGCGTCGAGCCCCACCCCGCGCTGGCCGCGCTGGCGCGCCGCCGCGTCCGCACCCTCGAGGGCGTGCGGGTCGAGGTGGGCTCCGCCCAGGAGATCCCGCTGCCCGACGCCTCCGTCGACGTGGTCCAGGCCCGCTGGGCCTACTTCTTCGGCCCGGGCTGCGAACCCGGCCTCGCGGAGCTCTCCCGCGTCGTACGGCGCGGGGGCACCGCGTTCGTCATCGACAACGACGGGTCGCGCTCGACCTTCGGGACGTGGTTCCGGCGGGGGTACCCGAAGGTCGACCCCCCGGAGGTGATCGAGCGGTTCTGGGCGTCGCACGGGTGGCACCGGGAGCCGCTCGAGATCGCCTGGGAGCACGACACCCGGGAGGACTTCGAGGCCGTCGTGCGGATCGAGTTCGACCCGCGCACCGCCGACGCGATCCTCGCCGAGCACCCGGGCACGTCCGTCGACTACGCCGTCAACCTGTGGTGGCGGCGGTTCTGACGCTCCTCGTCCCGGAGCGCGGCCTCAGCGCTCGCTGCTGCCGCGCACCACGAGCGTCGGCTCGAGGAGGGTGCCGGACGCGAACACCTCGCGGTGGGTGAGCAGCTTGCCGAGCCGGTCCACCACCTGCACGGCGACCTCCTCCACCGGCTGGCGCACCGAGGTGAGGCCGCCGGGCAGGAGCTGCGCGAAGGGCGCGTCGTCGAAGCCGGTCACGGCGACGTCGCGGCCCGGCCGCAGCCCGCGGGCGTGCAGCTGGTGGAGCACCCCCGTCGCGAGTGTGTCCGAGGCGCAGACGAAGGCCGTCGGCCGGGCCTCGTCCAGCAGCACCCCGGCAGCCTCGACGCCGCTGGCCACGCAGTCCTCGACGCGGGAGGCCAGCCCCGTCGTGGGGAGGCCGTGGCCGTGCATCGTGCGCGACCACCCGGCCCGGCGGTCCTCACCGATGGGCGAGTCCTTGCGCCAGCCGATCCAGGCGATGCGGGTGTGCCCCTGGGCGAGCAGGTGCGCGGTCGCCGCCGACGTGCCCGCCGCGCCGTCGACGTCGACCCACGGGTGCAGCGCGGCCGGCGTCCAGGGGCGGCCGAAGGCCACGAACGGCACCCCGCCGTCCTCGAGGTAGGCCGCCTGCGGGCTGCCCTTGAAGGTGTCGGTGACGACGAAGGCGTCCACGGCCGTCGAGCGCACGAGGTCGTCGTAGCCCGACGACGGGTCCGCCGGGTCGTTCCCGTCGAACAGCAGCACGTGGTAGTCGGCCGCCCGCGTCGCCTGCACCAGCGCGTGCACGAACCGGTCGATGGTCGCGTTCGCCGTGTCCTCGGCGAAGGGGGTCAGCCGCAGGCCGATGAGCCGCGACGACTTCGTGCGGAGGTTCCGGGCGGCGCGGTTCGGCGTGTAGCCGAGGTGCGCGATCGCGGCCCGCACCCGCTCGAGGGTGTCGGCCCGCAGGAGCGAGGGGTTGTTGAGGGCGTTGGAGACGGTCTGCCGCGAGACGCCCGCCATCGCGGCGACGTCCGCCAGGGTGGGCAGCGACGTCGCGCCGTCCTGCACCCGGTGGAGCTCGCGACCCATGCGTCCTCTTCCGTCCGCTCGCACTAGAACGTTCCAACGGTACGTCGCGGCGCGCCCGGGCGCACGGCAACCCCGGGTTGTGGACGACGCGGCCCCTGGGGACGAGGCGCGAGGACTGTCGGCGGCCTCGTCTAGCGTCCTCGCCATGTCCCGCACCCCCTCGCGCTCCTCGCGTCCGCGCACCGTCCACCGCTGCACCGAGTGCGGGTGGGAGACGGCGAAGTGGGTCGGGCGCTGCGGCGAGTGCCAGGCGTGGGGCACGGTCGAGGAGGTGGCCCCGGCGGCGTCGGGCACCACCGCGGTCGCCGGCCCCGTGTCGGCGCCCGCGGTCCCGATCGGCGAGGTGCGCACCGACACGGCCGCCTTCCGCTCGTCGGGCGTGCCCGAGCTCGACCGCGTGCTGGGCGGCGGCCTCGTGCCCGGGGCGGCATTGCTGCTGGCAGGAGAGCCCGGGGTCGGGAAGTCGACCCTGCTCCTCGAGGTGGCCGCCCAGACCGCGCGGCTCAAGGCACGCACGCTCTACGTGTCGGGCGAGGAGTCCGCGTCGCAGGTGCGCCTGCGGGCCGACCGCACCCACAACGTCACCGACGAGCTCTACCTGGCGGCGGAGACCGACCTCGGCGCGGTGCTGGGCCACGTCGACGCCGTCAAGCCGACCCTGCTCGTCGTCGACTCGGTGCAGACCATCCAGGCAGCCGGCGTGGACGGGGTCCCCGGCGGCGTGACCCAGGTGAAGGAGGTCGCCGCCGCCCTCATCCGGATGGCCAAGACCCGCGGCATCACCACGGTCCTCGTCGGCCACGTGACGAAGGACGGGGCGATCGCCGGCCCCCGTGTGCTCGAGCACCTCGTCGACGTCGTGCTGCACTTCGAGGGCGACCGCGACTCCCGGCTCCGCATGGTGCGCGCGATGAAGAACCGTTACGGCCCGGTCGACGAGGTGGGCTGCTTCGAGCTCGCGAGCGACGGCATCGTCGCCGTGTCCGACCCGACCGGCCTGTTCGTCGAGCACCACGAGCGGCAGGTCCCCGGCACGTGCGTGGCCGTCGCGATGGAGGGTCGTCGTCCCCTGCTCGCCGAGGTGCAGGCGCTGGTGACGCCGACGTCGGCCGACCGGCCGCGCCGCACGACGTCGGGGCTCGACGGGTCCCGGATCGCGATGGTCATCGCCGTCCTCGCGCAGCACTGCGGCATCCGGTTGCACAACATGGACGTCTTCGCCTCGACCGTGGGCGGGGCTCGCCTCCACGAGCCGGCGAGCGACCTCGCCGTCGCCGTCGCGCTGGCCTCCGCGACGCAGGGCCGCGCCGCCCCGCTCGGCGTGGTCGCCATGGGCGAGATCGGCCTCGCTGGCGAGCTCCGGCGCGTGCGTGACCTCGACCAGCGCCTGGGCGAGGCCGCCCGCCTGGGCTTCCGGCTCGCGATCGTGCCCGGCCGCTCGCCCAACGGGCGGGCCCGCACCCCGGAGTCCTGGACCGTCGACGGCATGAAGGTCATCGACTCCAGCGACGTGCAGTCCGCCCTCCGCCTGCTCAACCTCCTCCCGGGCTGAGGGAGCCGTCCGGGGCGGGCCGCGGCGTACGAGGGTTCTCAGCCCCCCGCGAACGGCGGGAGGAACTGCACGACGCTGCCCGGGCTGACGACGACCTCGCCCGGATCGTCGGAGCTGACCGGTCGTTCGTCGACCAGCACCGAGCAGACGGCCAGGACGTCCCCGAGCCGCGCACCCGGGTGCAGTCCGAGGAGCCGTTGCTGCAGGTCAGCCAGGGTCACCGGCCCCTCGACCTCGACCCGGTCGGCGTCGGTTCCGGCCGCCTGCTTCGCCGACGCCCAGTAGCGCGCCTCGATGACGTGCGTCTCACTTCGCGGGGATTCCGGTGGTGTGTCGCCCATGTTTCTGTATTCTCCCGTTCACTTGTGCTGGCCGAAGCTCAACGTCGTGTTTCGGTCCCCACCCCCTCAGGGAGGAGACCATCGTGAGTGCACTTCTGCTCCTCACCAGCGCCCTGCAGCCCTCGGTCGAGGTCCTGCCGGGCCTCGCGCTGCTCGGCCACTCCGTCAAGATTCTTCCAGCCGAGGGCAGCGCCCTGCTGGAGGCCCCCGACGCCGACCTCGTGCTGGTCGACGGCCGCCAGGAGCTGGCCCACGCCCGCGACCTGTGCCGCCTGATCCGCACCACCGGTTCCGACGTCCCCGTCCTCCTCATCGTCACGGAGGGCGGCCTCGCCGTCGTGGCCGCCGACTGGGGCATGGACGACGTCCTGCTCCACACCTGCGGCCCGGCCGAGCTCGAGGCGCGCATCCGGCTCTCCATCGGACGTCTCGCCGCGCAGCGCGAGGCGGACGACCCCGAGGCCCACGTCATCCGCTCCGGCGAGGTCGTCGTCGACGACGCGACCTACACCGCGAAGCTCGGCGGGCGCCCGCTCGACCTCACGTTCAAGGAGTTCGAGCTCCTCAAGTTCCTCGCCCAGCACCCCGGCCGCGTCTTCAGCCGCCAGCAGCTGCTGCAGGAGGTCTGGGGCTACGACTACTTCGGCGGCACCCGCACGGTCGACGTCCACGTGCGTCGCCTCCGCGCCAAGCTCGGTCCCGAGCACGAGACGCTCATCGGCACCGTCCGCAACGTGGGCTACCGCTTCGTGCTGCCGACCAAGGAGAAGGCCGAGACCGCGGTCTCCGCTGACGCCTGAGCAGGCACCCGCTCGTCCGACGGCCCTCCGACCCCGTGGTCGGGGGGCCGCCGTACGCTCGGGCCATGGTCGAGACGCGCGACACGACGACGTTCACCGTCCGCGAGGTCGACGACCTCGACTCCCGTGCGCGTGACGAGGTCGTGGGCGTCGACGCCGACGTCCGCGCCGCCTTCGGCGGTGGGGCGCTCGACGAGGCCGGTCAGCGCCACCTCGAGCACCGTGGCCTCGAGGGCGCGCGCCTGTGGGTCGCCGCCGCGACGGGACCCGACGGCCGTGGGCGCCCCGGCGGCTTCGCCCTCCTGCGGGACACCGGCGCCGAGCACGACCTGACCCTCGCCGTGCGACCCGCCGTGGCCGGTCACGGCGTGGGTACGGCGCTGGCGGAGGCCGCGCTCGCCGACGCACCCGCGGGCCGGGTCGTCGCGTGGCGCCACACGACGGACGAGCACGCCGACCGGTTGGCGGACCGCCTCGGCTTCGCGGTCGTGCGGGAGCTGCTCGTCATGGAGCGGCCCGCCACCGGTCTGCCGCCGGTCGCCGAGCGCGACGACGTGCGGATCCGCACCTACACCCCGGACGACCGGGACGACCTGCTCCGCATCAACGCGGCCGCGTTCGCCCGCCACCCCGAGCAGGGCGCCATGGACGAGCGCGACCTGGCGGAGCGGATGGCCCAGGACTGGTACGACCCCGCCGGCCTCCTGGTCGCCGAGGACGCCGCCACCGGCGCCGTGCTCGGGTTCCACTGGACCAAGACCGCCCGGCGGCCCGGTGACGGCGGTCCGGTCGGCGACGGCGCGGACGGTGAGGTGTACGTCGTCGGCGTCGCCCCCGAGGCGCAGGGCCGCGGGCTCGGCACGCTGCTCACGCTCGCGGGACTGCACCACCTGGCGTCGTGGGGCGTGCAGCGGATCGAGCTGTACGTCGAGGGCGACAACGCCGGCGCCCGGGCCGTCTACGCGGGGCTCGGCTTCGCGGTGGTCGCGACGCACGTGCAGTACGCCCGGGAGGCGCCGACCGCCTGACCGGTCGCCGGGCTGGGGGTCAGCCCGGCGCGCCGACGGCCGCGAGCACGGCGGCCGCGATGGCCCGGGCGCCCTCCCGCGTGGGGTGGGCCCCGTCGTCCGAGAGGCCCGGCCGCCAGCGGTCCTCCCCGCCCTGGCCGACGGCATCGACGGTCTCGACGAACGGCACCTCGAGCTCCGCCGCCAGCTCGCGCTCGGCGGCGATGAGCGGACCCACGTCCCCCCAGTCGTCGCGGTCGAGGGGCGGCGGCGAGATGACCCAGACCTCGGCTCTCGCTGCCTGGGCGGACGTGACCATCGAGCGCAGCGAGTCGAGCGACTCCTCGACGGGGATCCCGAGCCGGACGTCGTTGGTGCCGCCCATGATGACGACCGCATGCGGATCGCGCTCGAGCACGTCCTCGTCGAACCGAGCCTCCATCTGGCCCAGCGTCTCGCCGGAGATGGCGGCGTTCGCGACGTACCGCCACGGGGTGCGGTCGTCGACCACGACGTACCGCAGCCACGACGCCTTGCCCGGCAGGTCGGTGAACGCGTCGGTGTCGGCCTGGCTGATCGAGTCGCCGATGAAGACGGTGGGCACCCCGTGGGTGCTGGCCTCGACGCGGACCGCCTCGTGCACCAGCAGCCCCGTGAGCGCCGCCAGCGCCACGCCGCCGGTGGCGACGCGGCGGACGAGCGGGCGGTTCACGCGCCGGTCTCCGCGAGACCCCCGGCCAGCGCGTCCGCCACCTCCGCCACGGCTGCGGTGTTGCTGGCCCCGAGGGCGACCCAGTTCGCGAAGCCGTGGATCAGCCCGTCGAACCGGCGGACCCGGACGGGCACGCCGGCGTCGGCCAGCTTCGCGGCGTAGGCCTCCCCCTCGTCGCGCAGGGGGTCGAAGCCCGCCGTCGCGACGTAGGCCGGGGCGAGCCCCGCGGGCAGGTCGGCGAAGAGCGGCGAGGCGGCCGGGTCGGTGCGCTGCTCCTCGACGGGCAGGTAGTGCGACGCCACCCCGTCCATGAACTCCGTCGTCAGGTAGAACCCCTGGCCGAAGAGCCGGTGGGAGGCGCTCCCCCGGGTCATGTCGGTCGCGGGGTAGACCAGCAGCTGGAAGGCGAGCGGGATCTCGCGGCGAGCGGCCTCGATCGCCACCGCCGCCGCCAGGTTGCCGCCGGCGGAGTCACCGCCCACCGCGATCCGGCGGGCGTCGGCGCCGAGCCACCCGGCGTTGGCGCTCACCCACTCCAGGGCGGCGAGGGCGTCCTCGTACGCCGCGGGGAACGGGTGCTCCGGGGCCAGGCGGTAGGCCACCGAGAGCACCCGCACCCCGGCCCGCTCGGCGAGGAACCGGCAGAGCGGGTCGTGGCTGTCGAGGTCGCCGTAGAGCCACCCGCCCCCGTGGAAGAACACCAGCAGGGGATCCCCGGCGTCGCCGTCGCGGACGAGGCGGCCGCTCGGGACGTAGAGCCGACCCGGCAGGTCGGCGACCCGGCACGGGCGCGTGGCGCCGATCGGCTGGTCGCCGCCGGCCAGGACCGCCTGGGCGCGCAGCACCGCCCGTCCGCGGGCGACCGGCAGGTCCTCGACGACCGGTTCCCGGGCGAGGCGGCGCAGCCGCAGGACGAGCTGCGTGTCGAGGTCGAGCTCGAGCCCGTCGACCCGCACGGGCGGGCCGGCGAGGCGGCGCTTGACCGGCTCGGGCAGCCGCAGCAGCGCCGTGACCGACGCTCGGCGGGCCGCGGCGACGACGTCGGCGGGGCGGGTCGGGAGGGACACGGCGGTCACGTTACCCGCCGGTTCGGCCACGCGCTGGCGGTCCTCCGGACCCTGTGGAGAACGACACCGGCCGTTCACCCGGCAGTGGGAGGATCATCGACATGACCGACCCGTCCGCCCTCGCAGCCCACGTCTCCGGCTCCCTCGACGACGGACCGCCCGAGGCTGCTCTGGCCGCCGTGGGCGGTGACACGTTCGACGTGGACCCGCCCTACACGCCCGACCCCGAGGCCCTCGCCGCCGTCGAGGAGCACGGTGACCGCTTCCTCGACCGCGAGGTCTCGTGGCTGAAGTTCAACCAGCGGGTGCTGGAGCTGGCGGAGGACCCGTCGCTGCCGCTGCTCGAGCGGGCGCGCTTCCTCGCCATCTTCGCGAGCAACCTCGACGAGTTCTTCATGGTGCGCGTCGCCGGTCTCAAGCGGCGGATCGCCGCGGGCGTGGCGGTGCGCGCCGCGTCGGGCCTGCTCCCGCGCGAGGTGCTGAAGGAGATCTGGGCGACGACCAGCGAGCTGATGGAGCGGCACGCGCGCGTCTTCCGGGAGGACATCACGCCGGCGCTCGAGGCGGAGGGCATCCAGCTGGTGCGGTGGGAGGACCTCGACCGCGAGGAGCAGAAGCACTGCAAGCGGCTGTTCCGTGACCGCGTGTTCCCCGTGCTGACCCCGCTCGCGGTCGACCCGGCGCACCCGTTCCCCTACATCTCGGGCCTGTCCCTCAACCTCGCCGTCCTGGTGCGCAACCCGAAGTCGGGCAAGGAGCAGTTCGCGCGGGTGAAGGTCCCGCCGATCTTCGACCGCTTCGTGGCGGTGGGCAACCAGCGGTTCGTGCCGTTGGAGGACGTGATCCGCGAGCACCTCAAGCGGCTCTTCCCCGGCATGGAGGTGCTGCAGGTCCACACGTTCCGCGTGACCCGCAACGAGGACCTCGAGGTGGAGGAGGACGACGCGGAGAACCTGCTGGCCGCGCTGGAGAAGGAGCTGCTCCGCCGTCGCTTCGGCCCCGCGGTGCGCCTGGAGGTCGAGGAGTCCATCGACCCCGCCGTGCTCGAGCTGCTCATGTCGGAGCTGGGGGTGCGGGAGGAGGAGGTCTTCCGGCTGACCGGGCCGCTCGACCTCCGCGGGCTCAACGACATCGCCGACCTCGACCGCGAGGACCTGAAGTACCGGGCCTTCGTGCCCACGACCCACACGCTCCTGGCGGAGGTCGAGTCGAGCTCGCCGGTGGACGTCTTCAAGGCGGTGCGCCGCAACGACGTGCTCCTGCACCACCCCTACGACTCGTTCGCCACCTCGGTGCAGCGCTTCCTCGAGCAGGCGGCCGCCGACCCGCACGTGCTGGCCATCAAGCAGACGCTCTACCGCACGTCCGGCGACTCCCCGATCATCGACGCCCTCATCGACGCGGCGGAGGCCGGCAAGCAGGTGCTCGTCATCGTCGAGATCAAGGCGCGGTTCGACGAGACCAACAACATCCGGTGGGCCCGCAAGCTGGAGCACGCGGGCTGCCACGTCGTCTACGGGCTCGTCGGCCTCAAGACCCACTGCAAGCTCTCGCTCGTGGTGCGCGACGAGCCCGACGGCATCCGTCGCTACACCCACATCGGCACGGGCAACTACAACCCGAAGACGGCGCGGCTCTACGAGGACCTCGGCCTGCTCACTGCCGACCCGCGCATCGGCGAGGACGTCGCCCACCTGTTCAACAACCTTTCCGGCTTCTCGCGCAACGCGTCCTACGACGAGCTCCTCGTCGCCCCCGACTCCGTCCGCACCGGCCTCGTCGAGCAGATCCACGCCGAGATCGCCCACCACCAGGCGGGGCGCCCCGCGCGGATCCGCCTCAAGGCGAACTCCGTCGTCGACGAGGCGATCATCGACGCGCTCTACCTGGCGTCGCAGGAGGGCGTTCCCGTCGAGCTGCTCGTGCGGGGCATCTGCGCGCTCCGGCCCGGGGTGCCCGGCCTGTCCGAGACCATCACGGTGCGCTCCGTGCTGGGCCGGTTCCTCGAGCACAGCCGCGTCTTCACGTTCGCCGGCGGCGGCGAGCCCCAGGCCTGGATCGGTTCGGCCGACATGATGCACCGCAACCTCGACCGGCGCGTCGAGGTGCTGGTGCGCCTGCCGGCCGCGCTCGGCACCCGCGTCGAGGGCCTGCTCGACCTCGCCTTCGACCCCGACACCGACGCGTGGGAGCTCGACGCCGACGGCGTCTGGAACCGCAACGCCGGGTCGGTGCACCTGCAGGAGACGCTCGTGGACCGTCAGCGCCGCCGCCGGGCCTGACAGCCCTTCGGACATGCCGGTACGGCGCGGGCTCGCCCCGCGTCGTACCGGGGGAACGCGCGTGCGACCCCCCGCGGTTTGTGACGCCGGAGTGACGTGCCCCTAGCATGGGGCGGCCGGTTCCCATCCAGCAGGAGAAGTCGTGGCTTTTCGTTTTCGCCCGGTCGAGGGTGCGTTCTTCGACCTCTTCGCCCAGCAGGCCCAGCACCTGACCGTCGGAGCCGGCCTCCTCGCCGAGATGCTCGCCGATGGCGCCGACCACGAGGACGTGGCCCGGCGCATGCGGGATGCCGAGCATGCGGCCGACGAGACCACCCACGAGATCGTGCGGAAGGTGAACAGCACGTTCATCACGCCGTTCGACCGCGAGGACATCTACGGCCTGGCGTCAGGGCTCGACGACGTCATGGACGAGATGGACGAGGTCGTCGACATGATCCTGCTCTACGAGGTGAAGTCGCTGCCCGCGGAGCTCGGCGCCCAGGTCGAGGTGCTGCAGCGCTGCGCCGAGCTGACCGCCGAGGCCATGCCGCGCCTGCGCACGATGCAGGACCTCTCGGAGTACTGGATCGAGATCAACCGCCTCGAGAACGCCGGCGACAAGAACCACCGCCGCACGCTCGCGAACCTGTTCAGCGGCAACTACAAGGCGCTCGAGGTGCTCAAGCTGAAGGACATCGTCGAGGCGCTCGAGCGTGCCGTCGACGCCTTCGAGACCGTGGCGAACACCGTGGAGCAGATCGCGGTCAAGGAGTCCTGACGACGTGGAGCTCACCATCGTCATCGTGGTGGTCGTCGTCGCGCTGGTCTTCGACTACACGAACGGCTTCCACGACGCGGCCAACGCGATCGCGACGTCGGTCTCCACCCGGGCGCTGACGCCGCGCGTGGCGCTCGGCATGGCCGCCGTCATGAACTTCGTCGGAGCGTTCCTCGGGCAGGAGATCGCCAACACCGTCGCGTCGGTGATCACGATCCCCGACCCGACGACGACCTCAGCCGCGGTGCACGGCCTGGTGATCGTGCTCGCGGGCCTCCTCGGCGCGATCACCTGGAACCTCGTCACCTGGTACTTCGGCCTCCCCTCCTCCTCGTCCCACGCCCTCATCGGCGGTCTCGTCGGTGCCGCCATCGCCGGCGGCGCGGGCGTGAAGTGGGACGTCATCGTCGAGAAGGTCGTCATCCCGATGATCGCCTCACCGCTCTTCGGCTTCGCCGCGGCGTTCCTCGTGATGCTGGCGATCATGTGGATCTTCCGCCGCCGCAAGCCGGGGCCGACGCAGCGCGGGTTCCGGGTCGCGCAGACCATCTCGGCCGCCGCGATGGCCCTCGGCCACGGCCTCCAGGACGCCCAGAAGACGATGGGCGTGATCTTCCTGGCGCTCGTCACCGGCGGCTTCGCCGCCCAGTCCGACGGCCTCCCGTTCTGGGTGATCTTCGCGGCCGCCGCGGCGATCTCGCTGGGCACGTACGCCGGCGGCTGGCGCATCATGCGCACGCTCGGCCGCCGCATCATCGACCTCGACCCCGCCCGCGGCTTCGCGTCGGAGACCGTCGCGGCCGGCGTGCTCTACACGACCGCGTTCGTGTTCGAGGCCCCCATCTCCACGACGCACACCATCACCTCCGCCGTCATGGGCGCCGGCGCGACGAAGCGGTTCTCGGCCGTGCGCTGGGGCGTCGCGAAGTCGATCGTCGCCGCGTGGGTGCTCACCTTCCCCGCCGCCGGCCTCGTCGGCGCCGCCGGCTACTGGGTCGCCCACGTGCTGTTCGAGGTCGCTCCCTGACCTCCTGACCCGCTCCCGGACGTCATGCGCCTCGGTGGCCCCAGGCAGCGGGACGCATGACGTCCCGCGCGATGCGGTGTGGCCGCTCCCGGACGTCATGCACTTCGGCGCCGGGGGGCAGCGGCACGCATGACGTCCCACGCATGTCAGGCTGCCGCCGCAGGTACGTCGCGGCACCAGCCGCCACGGCGCAGGCCCGCCTCGATCTGGTCGAAGAACGCGTCCGCAGCGAAGCGCAGTCCCAACAGCGGCAGCCGGAGCACGGTGTCGGCGCCGGACAACGTCACCGCGTTGTGACGGATCGCGTCGGCGACGACGTTCTCCGCCCACGCGTGGTGGATGCCGTCGATCTCCACCACGAGGCCGTACCCCTCCCACCAGACGTCGAGGAAGTAGCTGCCGTCGCGGGCACGGCGACGTGACTGCCGCGTCGGCTCCGGCAGCCCCCGCCGCCGACACTCGCGGGCCACGTCGATCTCGCCGAGCGACTCCGCTCCGCCAGCGAGCTCCAGGAGGACGGTGCCGACCAACCGGCGCCGACGGTCACGCCGGATCCGTAGGAGCTCGGTCGCGATGCGCTCCGTCGTCGTGACTCCCTGCTGCACGCTCATCGTGAGGAGCAGCGTCGCCTGACGGTCGCTGTCCGCCCAGAGCGCGCCGCGCACGGCAGCGACCTCGGGACGGCTGCGGGGGATCCCCGTGCCGACCACGTCTGCCGGATCGAACCGGCGGGTCTGGCGCACCGCGACGCCCCGGGCCCGGCGCACCCGGGCTCCCCGCGGCACGCTGACGCGAATGTCGCCGCCCGCGAACCGACGGAGACCGGCTACCTCCAGCGCAGCGACGCCGTCGAGGTACGCACGCGGCCCGGCGCCGAGCACCGCAGCCCACAGCTCCGCGGCGCGCGGCAGCGGGCCCGTGTGCACGATGACGCACTGCGATCCCCGCCGCCGCCAGCGCTCCCCGGCCAGCTCGGCGCGCAGCTGCGCGCGGGTGACGCCTGCGCCGTACAGCTGCCGCAGGCTGAGCACTCCCTCCTGACCGGAGGCGACCTCGAGCGCGCGGACGCGCGCCGCTGCTCGGACCGATCGTGCTGCCTGACGCTGTGCGGGGGTGAGGGGCATGGCGGCATCCTCGGCGGCGGTACTGCTCCGCGGCCGCCCGCCGGGGCCGCCTGTGCACAGGTCCGTCGGGGTCCGGACCTGTGGACCGCAGACGGGCCCGCCGGACGTCATGCGCGGCGGCCGCCCCGGCCACCGGATCGCATGACGTCCGCAAGGGGTTCCCCGGGACGTCATGCACGGCGGCCACCCCGGCCACCGGATCGCATGACATCCGCGAGGGAGAAGCACGAAGGCCCGGCCGACCACGACGTGCGTGGCGGGCCGGGCCCTCGGGCGGCGGATCAGCCGAAGCGACCCGAGATGTAGGCCTCGGTCGCGTCGTTGTCCGGGTTAGCGAACATCTTCTCGGTCGAGTTGAACTCGACCAGGTGGCCGGGCTGGCCGGCCCCCTTGAGGTTGAAGAAGCCCGTCTCGTCGGACACGCGGGCCGCCTGCTGCATGTTGTGCGTGACGATGACGATCGTGAACTGGGTCTTCAGCTCGTGGATGAGGTCCTCGATCGCCGAGGTCGAGATCGGGTCGAGGGCCGAGCAGGGCTCGTCCATCAGGAGGACCTGCGGCTCGACCGCGATGGCCCGGGCGATGCAGAGGCGCTGCTGCTGACCGCCGGACAGGCCCATGCCGGGCTTGCCGAGGCGGTCCTTGACCTCGCCCCACAGGTTGGCGCCCTTGAGGGAGCGCTCGACGATCGCGTCGGCCTCGCTCTTCTTCATGCGCTTGCTGTTGAGGCGGTTGCCGGCCAGCACGTTGTCGTAGATCGACATCGTCGGGAACGGGTTCGGGCGCTGGAAGACCATGCCGATCTGACGGCGCACGGCCACCGGGTCGACGTTGGCGTCGTAGAGCGACTGCCCGTCGACGGACACCTTGCCCTCGACGCGAGCGCCGGGGATGACCTCGTGCATGCGGTTGAGCGAGCGGAGGAAGGTCGACTTGCCGCAACCGGAGGGGCCGATGAAGGCGGTGACCGAACGCGCCCGGATGGTCATGTTGACACCCTGCACGGCGAGGAAGTCGCCGTAGTAGATGTCGAGGTCGGAGACGTCGATGCTCTTAGCCATGGTGGTGGGAGTTCCCTCTCAGCCCTGCTTGGGCGCCAGAATCTTGCCGAGTACGCGAGCGATCACGTTGAGCAGCATGACCAGCACCATCAGCACCAGCGCAGCTCCCCAGACGATCTCGATGTTGCCCTTGTTGCGCTCCGAGAAGATCAGCACGGGCAGGGTGGTCATGCTCCCGTCGAACGGGTTGAAGTTGGTGCGCTGCACGATGCCGGCGATGAGCAGCAGCGGCGCCGTCTCACCGATCACACGGGCCACGGCGAGCGTGACACCGGCGATGATGCCACCGACCGAGGTCGGCAGCACGACGCGCACGATCGTGCGCCACCGCGGGGTGCCGAGGGCGTACGCCGCCTCGCGCAGGTCGTCCGGGACCAGACGCAGCATCTCCTCGGTCGCGCGCACCACCGTCGGGATCATCAGGAGCGACAGCGCGACCGCGCCGCCCAGGCCCGACTGGTGGCCCGGTCCGAAGATGAGGGTGAAGAGCGCGAAGGCGAAGAGGCCGGCGACGATCGACGGGATGCCGGTCATCACGTCGACGAGGAACGTGACGACGCGGGAGAAGGTGTTCTTCTTGCCGTACTCGATGAGGTAGATCGCCGTGAGGATGCCGACGGGCACCGAGATCAGCGCGGCGACGCCGGTGATGACGAGCGTGCCCATGATCGCGTGGTAGACGCCGACGGGCTGGTCCAGCGACGTGCGGTAGAAGCTGTAGGTGAAGAACGTGCCGCTGAGCGCCTGCGAGCCCTCGGCGACGACGGTCCACACCAGGCTGACCAGAGGCGCGAGGGCCACGAAGAAGGTCGCCCAGATCAGGCCGGTCATCATGCGGTCCGTCGCGGAGCGCCGGTTCTCGACGGCGAGCGACCACACGGGCAGCACGACGAGGAACACCAGCGCGCCGATGAGCACGGCGGCGACGCTCCCGAGGCCGAGCACCAGGCCGATGGCGGTGACGGCCACGGCCACGGCGCCCACCATCAGCGGCGCCTGCCGGGGCAGGCGCGCGTGGGTGAGCGTCGGGGACGACGCGGGCGGGGACTGGATGCTCATCCGGCAAGCTTCCTCTCGCTGCGAGCCACGGCCCACCGGGCCGCGAAGTTGATGGCGAACGTCAGCAGGAAGAGCACGAGACCCGTGGCGATGAGCACCTCGAGGGTGCCCTCCGACCGCTCCTTGTAGCGCAGCGCGATGTTGGCCGCGATGGAGGGAGTGTTCGAGCCGCTGAACAGGTTGAAGGTGAAGAGCGTGCCGGGCGACAGCACCATCACGACCGCCATCGTCTCGCCGAGGGCGCGACCGAGGCCGAGCATGACGGCGGAGATGACGCCCGAGCGGCCGTAGGGGAAGACCGTCATCCGGATCATCTCCCACCGGGTGGCCCCCAGGGCGAGGGCGGCCTCGCGGTGGAGCCGCGGGGTGCGGGAGAAGACCTCGCGGCTGATCGCCGTGATGATCGGCAGGATCATGATCGCGAGCACGAGGCCGGCGGTCGAGATCGAGCGGCCGCTGCTGACGACGTCGCCGAAGAGCGGGATGAAGCCGAGGTGCTCGTGGAGCCACTCGTAGATCGGCACGAGCTTCGGCGCCAAGTAGATGCCGGCCCAGAGGCCGTACACGACGGAGGGCACGGCGGCGAGCAGGTCGATCACGTACGCCACGGGCGTGCTGAGCCACGACGGGGCGTACTGCGTGATGACGAGCGCGATGCCGATCGCCAGCGGCACCGCGATGATCAGCGCGATGAGCGAGGCCACGATCGTGCTGGCCAGCAGCGGCCACACGTAACCCCAGAAGCTGGAGCCGTACTTCGAGTACACCTCGGCCGGCTGCGTGAAGCCCGCGAAGCCCTGGGTGAACAGGAAGATGAAGACGCTGGCCAGGGCCAGGAGGATGAGCGCGGCAGCGGCGATCGTGAGGCCCTTGAAGATCGCGTCGCCGCGGCCCGAGCGCTCGGAGATCCAGGACGGCGACGGGTCACCGCCGGCTGGCGCTTCCTTGGTGGTCAGGGTGGTGCTCACGGGCGAGGTCTCCTCCGGGCGACGTGAGAATCGGTGCAGTGGTCCGGGCACGCGCCCGGGGGTGTGACGGCGTCACACCCCCGGGAGCCCGGATCAGGAGCTGGTCGGATCAGCCGGCGGAGATGTTCTCGACGATCCCCTGGGCCTCGGTCGCGACCTCGTCCGAGAGCGGCGCCGAGCCGGCGGCGTCCGCAGCGGCCTGCTGGCCCTCGTCCGACACGATGTAGGACAGGTAGCCCTTCACGTTCGCGGCCTCGGTGTCGTCGTCGTAGTTCTCGCACGCGATCAGGTAGGACAGCAGGATCACCGGGTAGGCGCCCTCCTCCGTCGTCGTGCGGTCGACGTCGGTCGCCATGTCGGTGGCGTCGCGGCCCTCGACCCGGGTCGACACGGCGACGACCTTGGCGGCACCGTCGGCGGTCGGGGCGCTGAACGTGTCGCCCACGCCCACGGACACCGTGCCGAGGTCACCGATCTGGCTCTCGTCGGCGTAGCCGATCGTGTTCTCGGTGTTCGTGATCAGCTCGACGACGCCCGACGTGCCCTCGGCCGCCTGCGACTTGCCGCCGGAGACGGGGAACGCGTCCTCGGCCTCGTAGGACCAGTTGTCCGGCGCGGCCTTGCCGAGGTAGTCCGTGAAGTTCTTCGTCGTGCCCGAGTCGTCCGAGCGGTGCACCGGCGAGATGTCGGCGTCCGGGAGCTCGACACCCTGGTTGTCGGCGACGATCGCCGGGTCGTTCCACTTCGTGATCTTGTTGTTGAAGATGTCCGCGATGACCGCGGGGCTCAGGTTGAGGCTGTCGATGCCCGGCAGGTTGAACGCGATCGCGATCGGCGAGACGTACGCCGGGACCTCGATGACGTTGCCGTTGCAGCGCTCGCGCGCCGACTCCAGCTCCTCGTCCTTGAGGTACGAGTCCGAGCCGGCGAAGGAGGTCGCGCCGTCGATGAACTGGCCACGACCGTCGGTCGAGCCGATGCCCTGGTAGTCGACCGTCAGGTTGCCGTCGTTGAGGCCCTGGATCGCGGTCGCCCACGCCTCCTGCGCCTTCTCCTGCGAGGTGGCGCCCGCGCCACGGAGCTCGCCCGACAGGCCGGAGGCGGCCGAGGGGGCGTCGCTGTTGCCGGAGCCGTTGGAGCTGCTGCCCTCGTTGCCGGCACCGCAGGCCGAGAGGGTGAGGGCCAGAGCGGCAACACCGGGCACGACGTACCGGAAGGAAGTGCGCTTCACTGCGGGTCTCCTGAAGTCTGCTGAGGTTCACTGAACGAACTGACGCAGGGAACGTAAGGAGGCTTGGTGTACGGATCCGTCGGCGTCAGTGAACGAGCAGTGAACGGTGGTGACCCATCGGCGAACGCGACGTCGGGCAGACGGTGAGCATCGGGTGAACTAGACCGGTGCGCCCTTGACGGCATGACCTGGACCACACTCACCCGTTACGTGCCCGTGACCTCCGTGGCCACGACCCGCCCGCGACGGTGGTGCACGACCAGCGCCTCGCCCTTCTCGAGGACGACCGGCTCGACCCCGAGCGCCTCCAGCACGAGCGGCAGCACCGGCCGGTGGGTGCACAGGACCGTGCGGGGCTCGTCGAGCAGGCGCGTCACGAGGTGGCGCACGCCGGGCGCGCTCGCGTCCTCCTCGCTCAGCACCGGCTCGAGCCGCGGCGTGAGGTCGTGCGCGTCGAGGAAAGGCTGCACGCTCTGCACGCACCGCGTGCTCGGGGAGGTCACGACGGAGCCCACGCCGTACGCCGCGAGCAGCGCCACCCAGCGGCGCGCCTGCTCGTGGCCACCCGCCAGCAGGGGTCGCACCCGGTCGTCGGCGCGCCACCGGTCCCGCGAGCGGGCGGTGCCGTGGCGGAGGACGACGAGCGTCGACGTACGCCGCGGTCGGGCCATCGCCTCGTCGAGGGTGGCGACGTCGTGAGGATAGGTCAGGCGCTCGCGGGCCTCGCGCACCGGCACCCAGGCGACCTCGTCGATCTCGTCGCCGCGCCGGTAGCCGACCACGTCGTCGTCGCCGACCACGCGGGCGGACCAGTACGACACGGTCTTCCGTCGCGGGCCGTTGCGACCGGCCACGCGGTAGTGCTGCTCGGCCAGGGGCGCGCCCAGGCGGACCCGGAGACCGGTCTCCTCCTCGACCTCGCGCACCGCCGTCGCCACGACGTGCTCCCCCCGGTCGACCTTGCCCTTGGGGAAGGACCAGTCGTCGTACCGCGGTCGGTGGACGAGCAGGACCTCCTTGCCGGGCCGCGTCACGACGGCACCCGCGGCACGCACGGTGGGGCGGTCGGTCTCCCCCGCGCCGGGTTCGGCGGAGGGCGGCAGCTGCTCGCGGGAGACGGACCCGGGGAGGCGGCGCGACATGCGCACCAGTCTCACACCCGCGCCGGCGAGCCGGACGGGCGCCGACCGGTGGAGAGGGGGTGACTCAGTCGTCGTCGGGAGCGACGCCGAGGATGCGGTCGATCTCCTCGGTCGTCAGGTGCCGCTCGGAACGGCTGGCCGCGACCATCAGGTTGGTGGTCAGCTCGACCTCGCCCAGCAGCACCGAGTCCTCGAGAGTCACGTCGAACTGGTCGTTCACGGGCTCTCCTCCCTCGCGCGCGTGGACACGGGGAGGACGGTGCCCGCGGCTACCGGGGGGAAACCTCCGCGGAGGTTAAGGAACGCGGTGCTCCCGGTCACCCGGGGGCGAGCGGACGCGGTCAGGACGCGTCGGCCGACGCGAGCGCGGCCGCGAGCGAGTCGTGGATGACGAAGACCTTGGCGAGGCCCGTGATCCGGAAGATCTTGAGGAGCCGGTCCTGGCTGCAGATCAGCTGCAGGGAGCCGTTGTTGGCCCGCACCTTCTTCAGGCCGCCGACGAGGACGCCCAGCCCGGTCGAGTCGAGGAACTCGACGCCCTCCATGTCGATCACGAGGTCGTAGGTGCCGGCGGCGACGAGCTCGGTGATGCGGTCGCGGAGGCGCGGCGCCGTGTAGACGTCGATCTCGCCACCGACGGCGACGATGGTCTTGCCATCGGCCTCGCTGGTCGCAAGAGTCAGGTCCACGTCGTCTCCTCAGGCACGCGGGTGCATGCATCGGGCCACTTGCCGGGCACCGTACCCGAGATGGTGCCCGACCTATCAAACCATGTTCCTCCGAGGAGCCGCAGGAGGACGGCGGAACCGCTGTGCCCGGCCCCGCCGATGCGAGCACCGTCGGTGGTGCTTGCCAGACTGCCGGGTCATGGACGGTCACGGCGAGCACGAGGCGGAGGACGGCTCCTCCCCCGCCGCGTCGCTGGCGCGCCTGACCTTCCCGCACGGCCGCGCCGAACGCCTGCGGCACGTGCGCGTGCTGCCGCGACGGGAGGCCGTGACCGCCGCGTGGCCGGACTGGGCGCACCCGGTGGTGCGCGACGGTTACGCCGCGGAGGGCGTCGCCGCGCCCTGGGCCCACCAACGCGCCGCCGCGGACCTCGCCCACGCGGGGACCCACGTCGTGCTCGCGACGGGCACGGCCTCGGGCAAGTCGATGGGCTACCTGCTGCCGGCGCTCACCACGCTGCTGGACGCGCGCACGTCGCGCGGCACCCGAGGGGCCTCGACCCTGTACGTCGCGCCGACCAAGGCGCTCGCCTCCGACCAGCTCGCTGCCGTGCAGCGCCTGGGCACCGGCGTGCGCGCGGTCACCCACGACGGGGACAGCCCGCCGGAGCTGCGGGACTGGACCCGCGACCACGCCGAGTACGTCCTCACCAACCCCGACATGCTCCACCACTCCCTCCTGCCGGCCCACCAGCGCTGGCCGGCGTTCTGGCGGGGGCTGCGGTTCGTCGTGGTCGACGAGTGCCACCACTACCGCGGGGTGTTCGGCGCCCACGTCGCGCAGGTGCTGCGCCGCGTGCGCCGTATCGCGGCCCACCATGGCAGCGAGCCCACCTTCGTGCTCGCCTCGGCCACGGCGGCCGAGCCCGCCGACACCGCGCGCCGCCTGACCGGGCTCGAGGTCACGCCGGTCACGGAGGACGCGTCCCCGCGGGGCAGCGTCACCCTCGGCATGTGGCAGCCCCCTCTGACGTCCCACCAGGGCGAGAACGGAGCACCCGTGCGGCGCGCCGCGGGCTCCGAGGCGGCCGACCTCCTCACCGACCTCGTCGTCGACGGCGTGCGCACGCTCGCCTTCGTGCGCTCCCGGCGGGGCGCCGAGCAGGTGGCCCGCACGGCGCGGGAGCACCTCGCCGACGTGGACCCGGCCCTGCCCGCGCGGGTGTCGTCGTACCGCGGCGGCTACCTGCCCGAGGAGCGTCGCGAGATCGAGCGGGCCCTGCGCTCCGGCGAGCTCCTCGGCCTCGCGGCCACGAACGCCCTGGAGCTCGGCATCGACGTGGCCGGGCTCGACGCGGTGCTGGTCGTCGGCTTCCCCGGCACCCGCGCGGCGCTGTGGCAGCAGGTGGGTCGCGCGGGCCGGGCGCGGCAGGACTCGTTGGGGCTGCTCGTCGCCCGGGACGACCCGCTCGACACCTACCTCGTCGCCCACCCCGAAGCGCTCCTGGACGCACCGGTCGAGCAGACGGTCTTCGACCCCGACAACCCCTACGTGCTGGCCCCGCACCTGTGCGCGGCTGCCGCCGACCACCCCCTCACCGACGCCGACCTCGGCCTGTTCGGGCCCACGGCCCCCGTGCTCCTCGACCAGCTCCTCGCGACCGGCCTCCTCCGACGCCGGCCGGCCGGCTACTTCTGGACCGACCGCCGTCGGGCCAGCGACCTCGCCGACCTGCGGTCGAGCGGCGGGTCGCCCGTGCAGCTCGTCGAGGCCGGCAGTGGCCGCGTCATCGGCACGGTCGACGCCGCCCGGGCGCACGGCGAGGCCCACGAGGGGGCGGTCTACGTGCACCTCGGCGAGACCTGGCTCGTCGAGAGCCTCGACCTCGACGAGCACGTCGCGGTGCTGCGACGGGCGGACCCGCCGTACTCCACCTCGGCCCGCGAGGTCACCGACATCCGGATCGTCGAGGAGCAGCGCGGCGTCGACTGGGGCGGGTGCCGCCTCGCCTTCGGGACGGTCGACGTCAGCCACCAGGTGGTCGCCTACCTCCGCCGCCGCGAGCCGGGCGGCGAGGTGATCGGCGAGCAGGGCCTCGACCTGCCCGTGCGCTCCCTGCGCACGGCCGCCGTCTGGTGGACCGTGCCCTCCTCCGTGCTCGCCGACCTCGAGGGCAGCGGGGTGGACGTCGGCGACCTCCCCGGGGCGGCCCACGCGGCCGAGCACTGCTCCATCGGCCTGCTGCCGCTCTTCGCCACCTGCGACCGGTGGGACATCGGCGGCGTGTCCACCGTCGTGCACCCCGACACCGGGAGACTGACGGTCTTCGTCCACGACGGCCACCCCGGCGGGGCGGGCTTCGCCGAGCGCGGCTTCGAGGCCGCCCCCGACTGGCTCCGCGCGACCCGGGCGACCATCGCGGACTGCGAGTGCGCGGAGGGCTGCCCGTCCTGCGTGCAGTCCCCGAAGTGCGGCAACCAGAACAACCCGCTGGACAAGCACGCGGCGCTGCTCCTCCTCGACGCGCTGCTGCGTCACGCTCCACCTCCGGCGGCCGGGGAGCCCACCGGACCGGCTCGGGCCGTGCCCTCGACGACGGCCTCCCGGCCGCCCGGATAGCTGCGGCGCACCGCCACCACCACCCGCACGTCGCGGTCCAGCACCTCGCACGAGGTCAGCTCGGCGCCGTTGCGCCGCGCCGTCGCGGTCGCCGCCGCACACGGGTCGCCGTCCCCCACGGCACCGGCACCGGCGAGCGCCGCCAGGTCGGCGGCCGCCTGGGCCCGACGGTGCTCCACGAACAGCCCCGCCCCCACCGCGAGGACGACCGCGACCGCGCCCAGCACCGCGACCAGGGCGAGCGCGGTCACCGTGGCCGCACCCCGTTGGCCGCGACGGGCGCGACGGGCGCGACCCGACCTCCTCACCGCTCCTCCCGAGCCGCCACCGCGGTGGCGCTCAGGGGCACCGCAGGCGCCCAGGCCAGGACCGAGGGGCCCTGCACCCGGACCCGGACCGTCGCGGTCACCTCGGACCCGCCGGTCGCCACGGTCACCGTCGCGCCCTCCGGGGCCACGCGTCGGCCGGCGGCGACGCTCGCGGCCGTGCCGTCGTCCCGCGCCGCGGCGCGAGCGGCCTCGCGCGCCGCGTCGACGACCTGGACCTGCACGAACGCCAGCCCCACCATCCAGGTCAGCGCGAGGGTGAGCAGCACCAGCAGCGGGAGCACCATGACGGTCTCGGCCGTCACCGCGCCGCGCTGGTCGCGACGCCGACCCGCGGTGACACGGGCCGGCACGGCGCGGCCGCGCCGGGCGGGTCGGCGCCCGCCCATCAGCCGATGCCGATCAGGCCGAGCACGTGCTCGAACATCGACGTCAGCATCTGGTTGCCGAGCCCGCCGGTGAGCAGCTGGTAGGCCAGGCCCGCGAGCCCGGCCCCGGCGGCGGTGCCCACGGCGTACTCCGCCGTCGTGATGCCCCGCTGGTCCCGGGTGCCGCCGGCGCACCGGCCCACCAGTCGCCCGGCCCGGCGCCGCAGGATCCTCGTGACGTGCATGGTTCTCCCCCTTCCGGTCGGTGGGACCGTCCCGCCGACCTGGGACGACCCTCCCGCGCCGGAGGGCTGCACGGGCGGCCCGACGACCCGGCTGGGGACGACGGGCGTCACGGACGCACCTGGGGAGAGCCAGCGGGTCACCACTGGAGTCCCTCCACAGCGGCAGCCACGAGCGGGACGATCCCGAGGAGCAGGAACGCGGGCAGGAGGCACAGCCCGAGCGGCACGGCGGCACGCACGCCGACGGCGCGTGCCCGGTCCTCGACCCGGGCACGGGCCTGCTCGTCGAGCTCCTCGGCCAGCGCTGCGACGGCGTCGGTGACGACCATGCCCGCCTCGTGGGAGCGCGCCATGACCCGGGCGAGCGGCGCCAGACCGGGGCTGTCGGTGGCGAGCCGGGTCCACACCAGCCCGGCGTCGAGGCCGAGCTCCAGACGGGCGGCGACCGGCGCCAGCTCGTCGGCCGCGGCGCCCGGCAGCGCCGAGCGCGCCGCGCCCAGGGCGGCGGCGGGCCCGGCGCCCGACGCGAGGGCCGCTCCGAACAGCTCGACGAAGGCCGGGAGCTCACGGGCGAGACGCGCCCTCCGCCGTCGCGCCTCCGCCGGCTCCGCCCGGCGCAGCAGCACCCACAGCCCCACCGCGGCGGCTGCCGCCGCCGGCCACGCGAGCGGCCCGTCGAGGAAGGTGCCGACCCCGAGGGCCGCGGAGGCGCACCACAGCGGCGCCAGGCGCCGCACCCGGTCGTCGCGCGGCGTCGCCGGAGCCGGCTCGGCCGGGGTCGGGTCGCTGACCTGCGGCGGTACGGCGAGGGCGATCGCCGCTGCGGCGCTCGCGGCTGCCAGCAGCACGAGGCCGTCCGCGCCGCTCACCGGACCTCCAGGACGTCGTCGGCGATCCGCTCGATCCAGAGGAGGCCCGCGGCCCCGAACGCCAGCCCACCGGCCAGGCAGCCGAGACCCAGGGGCGTGACGAGGAGGAAGTGGAGCGGGTTGCCACCCGTCGTGCCACCGATGAGGAGAGCCACGAGCGGCAGCCCCGCCATGAGGCGTGCCGTGGCGCGGGCCGATGCGAGCTCGGACGCCACCACCCGACGGGTCGCCTCGGTCGCCCGCACGAGGCGGGCGACCCGCGTGAGGGCGTCGGCGAGCCCGGCCCCCGTGCGCGCACTGACCTGCCAGGCCGCGGCGACCAGGCCGAGGGCGTCCGCCCCGGGTGTGGCGGCCAACGTCCGCCACGCGGCGACGGTGTCCGCCCCGAGGGCGTCGGCGCGGCGCACCACGTCGACGGCGGGCCACTCCCGGGCGGCGGCCGCGAGCGCCACCGACGGCGCGCGACCGGCGCGCAGCTCGCCCGCCAGGAGCTCGCAGAGCCCGACCACCCGCTCCCGGTTCGCGGCCGCCGCGCGGCCCTCGCGGCGGCGCCGCGCGAGCGCTCTCGCCCCCAGCGCCACGCCGGTGGCCAGCAGCGCCCAGGCAGCGGCCCGCATCCCGCCGACCACGGCCGCGGTGGCGCCCAGGGCAGCGGCGGCCGCGACGAGCGCGCCACGTCGGCCGCCCCTCGGCGTGACCGAGCCCGCTCGCGCCGGCCCCGGCTCCCGGACCGCCGTCGCGGGCTCCGGCCGCCACGCGACCAGCACGGCCAGGGCCGCCGCCAGCGCGGCGAGCAGCAGGCTCGACGCACCGGGGGCGGCGCTCACGAGGACTCCCCCGGGGCGCGGTCGAGCAGGAGCGCGAGCCGCTCGGCGCCCTCGTGCTCGACGAGGCGACCGGCGGCGTCGAACGCGACGGCGACCCGGGTCTCGACGAGGCCGTCGTCGCGGCGTACGGGAACGGCCACCTGGGCGAGCCGACGGCGGCCGTCGCGACCGCGTGCCACGTGGACCACGACGTCGAGCGCGGCGGCGACCTGCGCGTGGGCCGCCGCGCGGCTGAGGCCCGCGGCCTGCGCGAGCGCCTCGATGCGGGCGACGACGTCGCCGGCCCCGTTGGCGTGGATGGTGCCGCACCCGCCCTCGTGACCGGTGTTGAGCGCCGCCAGCAGGTCGACCACCTCGCCGCCGCGCACCTCGCCCACGACGAGGCGGTCCGGCCGCATGCGGAGCGCCTGCCGCACGAGCGTGCGGACCGTGACCTCGCCGGCGCCCTCGACGTTCGGCGGGCGCGCCTCGAGGGCCACCACGTGGGGGTGCGCCGGCCGCAGCTCGCTCGCGTCCTCGACGACGACGATCCGCTCTGCCGCGGGCACCAGGCCGAGCAGCGCACCGAGCAGGGTCGTCTTCCCCGTGCCGGTGCCGCCACTGACGAGGAAGGCGAGGCGCTGCGCCACGACGCGGCGGAGCAGCCGGGCTCCCGGACCGCTGACCGCACCGCGGGCCTCGAGGTCCTCGAGACCGAAGCGGCCGCGCGGGGGGACCCGCAGGCTGACCAGGGTGCCGGGCCGCGCGACCGGCGCCAGCACGGCGTGGAACCGCGTGCCGTCCGCGAGGCGGGCGTCGACGTGGGGCACGGCGTCGTCGAGCCGGCGACCCGCCTGCGCCGCGAGCCGCTGGGCGAGCCGACGCACCGCCGCCTCGTCGGTGAACCGCACGTCGGTGAGCTCCAGCCCCCGGCCGACGTCGACGTAGACCTCCGTCGGGCCGTTCACCAGGACGTCGGACACCCCGGGACGGAGGAGGAGCGGGTCGAGCGGACCCGCCCCCAGCACCTCGCGGCGGAGCTCCTCGTGCACCGCCAGCACCGTCGCGTCGCCGACCGGGCGACCGTGGGCCCGCAGGGCCGCCGCCACCCGCGCCGGCGTGACGTCGCCGCCCTCACCGGCGAGCCGCTCGCGCACCAGGTCCACCAGGCCGCTGACCGGCGACCGCGCCCCGCCGGCCTCCCCGCCGACCAGCCCGCCGGTCAGCCCGCCGGCCAGCCCGCCGCCCGTCACGCCGCCCACCGGGGGGCGTGCTCGGGGAGCAGGGCGAGCACGTCCTGCGCGGCGCGCACGAGGCCCCGCGACGGGCGGAGCCCCCCGATGCCGAGGTGGACGTCCTCGACCGCGCGCGCCTGCTCGGGCAGGCGCGCGACGACGGGGACGCCGACGGCACCCGCGACCGCCACCTCGTCCGCCGCCCGCCCGCGGAGCACGACGCCCACGGGGACGCGGGCACCGAGCGCCTCGACTCGGTGGCGTGCCGCCACGAGGCCGGGCGCCGTGCCCGGCACCACCACCACGGCGAGGTCGCTGCGCGCGAGCACGTCGTCGACCGCGGCGTCGTCGCGCCGCCCCACGTCGACGACGACCGTGGCGTGCGCCTTCACACCGGCGGCGAGCACCTCGGCCAGCACCGTCGGCCGCGGCGGCGGCGGCCGGTCGGGCAGGTCGGGCCGGTCGGGCAGGTCGGGCCGGTCGGGCAGGTCGGGCCGGTCACGACCGGCACGGCGGGCCGCGTCGTCCCAGGCGAGCACCCGGAGACCTCCCCGCCCGGGCAACGCGTCGCGCAGCGCCGGACCGCTGAGGCGACCGACGAGCTCGTCGAGCGCCGACCACCGGATCCCCGGTGCCGCCTCCAGCCCGAGCACCCGGTCGACGCCGGCGCCGGCCGGATCGAGGTCCACGACCAGGGCCGGTGCCTCCTCGGCGGACACGGCCCCCAGCAGGCAGGCCAGGGTCGTCGCACCCGCCCCGCCGCTCGCCCCGGCCACGGCGACGGTGCGGGCGACGTGCGGCGCCGTCTCGTGCGCGGTGAGCAGCTCGCCCACCCACGCGTCGCCGTCGGGCAGCACCACGACGCCCTCGGCCCCCAGCACCAGAGCGGCCCGCAGCACGGCGGTCCCGACCTCCCCGCTCGCGACCACGTGCACGTCGGCGCGCCGGACGGGGCACCGCTCCGCGAGCTCGATCGCGACGTCCGCCCCCACGAGCACCACGGGCGCCCGGCGCCAGGCGGCCAGCGCCTCGGCGGCGTCTCCGGTCGCCTGCACGCTCGTGCCCGACCCGGCCGCCAGGCGCTCCACCCGCGCCGCTAGCTCCGGGGACCGGGTCACGAGCACGGGACGGCCCGTGGGCGGCGGCGCGGCGTGGAGGTCGGGGGCGGTCGGACCGGGGCGACGACGTCTCATGGCTCCGACGATGCGTCGGCGACGGGCCGCGGCGTACCGCTCGGCGTGGACCTGGGGACGAGCGCACCCTGCGGATCGGCTGGGGACGGGGAGCGGGCCGGGGAGCGGGCCGGGGAGCGGGTGGACGACCCGGAACCTTCCACCTCCCCAAGGCGCGGCCGAGGAGGGAGCGTGGGCTGCCTGGCCCCGCAGCTCCCCACGGGCCCCGACCCTCCGTCGAAAGGCGGCAACCGTGCCCGACGTCCCGTCCTCCGCGCTCCCCCCGCACGTCTCGCTCCGGATCGCGGTCACCACGGGCCGGCGCACGACGCGCAGCGACCTCGTGATCGTGGGCAGCCGCGGCTCCGTCCACACCCCGCTGGGCTCGCCGGACGCGACCATCAGCGAGTTCCCCGTCAGCCGGCTCTGGCCCACCGTCCGCGCGCTGCTGCCCGCCGACAGCGTCGCGCGCAGCGCGCCGGCCGTCACCCGCGCTGCCGAGCGTGTGCCCGTGAGCGCGGAGGAGGCGGCGATCCTGCCGGCCCTCGTGCGGCACGCCGTCACCGTGACGGTCACGGCCCGCGCGGGCGGGACCGCCGAGACCCCCGGGACCGCCGAGACCCCCGGGACCCCCGGGACCCCCGGGGGCGGAGACGTGGGGGCCGCCGCCGAGGACGCCCTCGCGCTCCGCACGTGGCTGCTGACCGCGCGGGACCTCTACGCGGTGACGTCCGCCCCGGACGGCACGACCACGGTGCTGCGGGAGCGCGCCGGTGCGCTCGCGGCGACCCTGCAGTGGGACGTGGCGGGGGCGCTGGACCACCTCGTCGGCGCCCTCGCCACAACGGGAGCCGCGTGATGAGCACCGTCACCCACGGGATGGACACGGCGGCCGGCCTGGCCGCTGCGGACGACCTGACGGGCGGGGCCGCGCAGATCGACGCCCTCGCCGCGCGCCTCGACGCCGCGCTCGCCGACTTCGACTGGTGGGGCCCCGACGCCGAACGGGTGCGCTCGGAGTGGTCGTTCACCCAGCGTCCCCACCTCGAGCTCGTGGCCGAGCACCTGTCCGAGCTCGCCCTCCGGCTCCGGGCCGAGGCGGACGAGCAGGACCGCGCGTCCGGCGGCACGGGAGAGGGCGGCGCGGGCCCCACCGCCCCGGGCGCAGCGACGCAGCGGGGGCTCCTCGACCGGATCGGCTCGTGGATCGGCGACCGCCTCCAGGCCGGCGGGGTCGCTCTCGGACGCTTCCTCGGGGCCGCGACCGACCTCCAGGGCAAGATCGTCGACGTCCTCACCGGTCAGCGCGACTGGAGCGTGTCCGCGATCGCGGCGAGCGCGCTCGGCACGCTCGGCACCGCGCTCGGGGTCGGCGCGAACCTCGGCACCGGCGTGGACCAGCGTTGGCTGGCGAGCGGCCGGGGCGCGGCGGGCGACCCCGTCGCCGTGCCGACCTCCGACACCGGGCTCAGCCACCGCCCCGCCCTCGAGCAGCCGCGCTCCCTCGACACGATCATGCAGTCGGTCACGGACGCCTACGCCAACGGCACGGCCGAGGGCAGCAACGGCGAGGTGCGCATCGTGCGGGTCGACAACGGGGCCGGTCCCCCGGCGTACATCGTCAACGTCCCCGGCACCGAGACCTGGACCCCGTCGGCGGGCAGCATGCCGCGCGACCTCTCGGCCAACCTGCACCTCATGGCCGGCAACCCGACGGCGGCGGCCGAGAGCGTGCGGGCCGCGATGGAGCGGGCCGGCATCCCGGCGGACTCCCCCGTGCTGCTCGTGGGCCACTCCCAGGGCGGCATGATCACGGGCCACCTGGCGACCGACCCCGCCTTCCGCGAGCGGTTCAACGTGACCAACATGGTCACCTACGGCGCCCCGATCGACCACCTGGACGTGCGCGGCGTCGACGTGCTCCAGATGGGCCACGCGCTCGACCCGGTCCCCCGCACCGACCTGGAGGGACTCGGCACGTCCCCCACCCCGACGAGCCGGCACGTGGACCTGCCGAGCCCCGGCGCCTGGAACGACGTGCTCACCAACCACAGCCACGAGGCCTACATCCGCTCCGTGCACGACGCGCTCGCGTCCGACACGCCCCTCGGGGCGGAGCTCCGCGCCTACCAGGCGTCGGGATCGATGGCGCCGTTCCTCGTCGGGCCGGGCGGTGCGGCGACCGCCGTCGACGTACCGGTCGAGCGACTCCCCGACTGAGGGTCCCGCCCACCGCGCGGATCGGCGAGGATGGCCCGATGGGGTGGATGACGCGGTTGCTGGGCGGTTCCGGGCGCAGCGACGCGCAGGTCGAGGCGCAGCTCGTCAGCGCCGTGCGCGCCCTGCCGGGCGTCACCGACTCCGACCTCGTGCTCCGCACGGACGCCAGCGGTGGCGGATCCCTGCGCGGACACGTCGCGGTCACCGGTCCCGCTGCCTTCGAGCAGGCCCTCGCGGCCGTCGGGCGGGTGCTCGGTCGGGACGGGGGCCGGATCGCCGTGTACGCCGTGGGGCGGCTCCCCGACGGCAGCGTGGTGGCGCCCACCGACGTCGGGTTCCGGTCGCGACCCTCGGGTGCGGAGCTCCACGAGCGCTACCGCTGACCCTCCGGCGACCGGGGAGCGGCACCTCCGACCGGGTGAGACGGCTATCCTCGGGACCATGCCGGAGCGCACCGGAGCCCAGGGCGGCCGCACCGCGGCGTTCTTCGACCTCGACAAGACGATCATCGCGAAGTCGAGCACGCTCGCCTTCTCGAAGCCCTTCCAGGCGGGCGGCCTCATCTCCCGGCGCGCGGTGCTGCGCTCGGCGTACGCGCAGTTCGTCTACCTCGTCGGCGGCGCCGACCACGACCAGATGGAGAAGATGCGGCAGTTCCTCTCCGCGCTCACCGCGGGCTGGGACGTCGCGACGGTGCGCGAGATCGTCGCCGACACGCTCCACAACGTGGTCGACCCGTTGGTGTACGACGAGGCCGTCACCCTCATCGAGGAGCACCGCCTCGCGGGTCGCGACGTCGTCATCGTCTCGACCTCGGGCTCCGAGGTGGTGGAGCCGATCGGCGCGATGCTCGGTGCCGACCGGGTCGTGGCGACCCGGCTGGTCGAGGAGGAGGGCCGGTACACCGGGGAGATCGCCTACTACGCGTACGCCGAGGAGAAGGCCAACGCCGTGCGCGCCCTCGCCGAGGAGCGGGGCTACGACCTGGACGCGAGCTACGCCTACAGCGACTCGATCACCGACGTGCCCATGCTGGAGGCGGTGGGTCACCCGTACGCCGTGAACCCGGACCGCGAGCTGCGCAAGGTCGCGCTCGCGAACGAGTGGCCGGTCCTCGTCTTCACGAAGCCCGTGGCGCTGCGGAGCCAGCTGCCGCCGGCCGGGCCGACGCTCGCGGCCCTCGCGGTGGGCGGGGCGCTGACGGTGGCGGGCGTGGTCTGGACCCAGGTGCGCAAGCGCCGGCAGCCGGCCTGAGCGGATCCCGTCAGGCCGGAAGTTACCGCCCAGGAACCCTTGCGTGACCCAGGTCACAGAGGCACAGTGGGAGCCACGCAGCACCCCGGATCCGGACCGGAAAATCCACAGAGGCTTCACGCTCCACCCAGGTACCCACGCGGCGACCCACCCTTCTGACAGGGCGCATGTCGACGGGAGACTCCCGAGGCTGCATACGAGTGCACGCTTGGTAGCCAGTGGCGGTGCGTGTCAGCGACGGCCCCCGGATCCACGCGATTCCGGGGGCCGTCTGCTGTGCTCGGGCAGCGCTCCCCGTCAGCTCGCGTCGCGTCGCAAGGGGCTCGCCTCGGCCCCCGCCGCGTAGGCCTCGGCGGCGTAGAGCAGCCAGGCGTGCACACCGGACGCGCTGCCGCTGCGGTAGCCCCGCAGGTTGGACTCGTACTCGGCACGCACCGCCAGGTGTCCCGCCTCCGGGACCACCAGCGACTTCTCGTCGAGCCCGCGGGCGACGAGCACCAGGCGCTCGGCCGCCCGGGCCACGATGCCGTTGTGGGACGGGAACGGGGCGGCGCAGGCGATCTCGGCGTGGACGACGGCCGCCACGACCAGCGCCGGCACCTCCCGCGAGGTGAGGAGCAGCTCGGCGGTGCTCCGCAGCCGTGCCGCGCTCTCGGCGTCCCTCGGTCGCCCGCGGCGCTCGTCGGGGAGCGAGCCCGTCGCTGCCAGCGCGTGCAGCCGCGCGAAGGCCATGAGCGGTGCCGTGCGCAGCTGGGGGGCGAGCCCGAGCAGCTCGGTGGAGACCCGCACGGCGTCCTGGGCGATCTCGTCGCCCGTGCCCTCGCGCACCTCCGCGAGCGTCGAGCCCGATCCCTCCAGCACCGCGCTGGCGTGCGCACCCCGCAGCAGCGACTCGGCGGTGAGCTCCGGGGACGTGCGGCGCAGCCCCCGGTCGCGGAGCATCACGTCGATGCCGTCCCGCGCCGCGGCGTACGCCGAGCCCACCCCCTCGAGGGCGACGAGGTGGATGAGCGGGTCGGGCGCGACGTCGGGCACGAGCGCGAGGGTAGCGACCGACCGCCGGAACACGTCGGTCGTGGGGGGGGGGGGGGGGGAAGAAGCCGGCGGACGCCACCCCCCCCCGGGGGGGTCGACGCCGGGGGGGGGGCGGATGATGCGGACCCCGCGGGTCGAGGCCGACGGCGCCGTGAGGGCGTTGCCGTCGATCCAGACCGTGATCAGGTGGTTGCCCACCCGGCCGGGGGGCATCTTGAAGTTCGCGCGACCGCTGACGACGAGGACCTGGTAGCCCTTGCCGCCGTAGGAGATGTTCGCGCGACCCGTGTAGGGGACCCCGCTGGAGTTGCCGACCTGGATCCCGAGGGTCGGCGTGGCGCCGGCCTTCACCGGGTTCGGCACCGTCAGCAGGACCACGGACGGCGCACGGCCGATCGTGACCCGCACGCCGACGGCGGAGCGGGCGGTCTGGGCGTCACCGCTGTAGTAGAAGCCGATGTTGTAGGTGCCCGGCTTCCAGTTGCTCGGCACGGTGGGACGGGCGACGCCGTTGACGACCGTGGCCGTCTGGCGGTAGCCGTTCCAGCGCATCTCGACCGTGCCGGTCGCGGTGGCGTCCGACGTGATGCGGATCGGGACCTGCACGCCCTTGCCGACGGTGGTGGTGACGGCCGTGGCCGGACCGGTGGCGGTGGAGGCGGTGCGCTCGTCGACGACGGCGATCGGGCCGACGGCCGTGCCCGTGGGCTCGGCGACCAGGTAGATCTCGTCGCCCTCGTAGGCCGACAGCGGGACCTCGACGGCGATCGTCGCCGCGCCGGCGGTGACCGTGGCCTCGCCGGCGACGTCGACGACCTCGCCCTCCTCGTCGACCACGTAGGCCGTGAGGTCGGTGTTCGCGGGCGAGCCCAGCGAGGTGAGGTCGAGGTTGCTCACGCTGATCTCGGCGGCGTCGCCGATCCCGAGCACGGTGGGCATGCCGGGCGCGACGATCTGGTGCTTGGCGAAGTCGGGCTCGATCGGGCTGGCGTCGTCGAGGTAGGAGAACCAGAGCTCACGGTCGACGAGACCGGTGTCGCGCGTGGTGCCCTCCTTGAAGGCAGTGAAGCTGTCGCCGCCGCCCGCGAGGAAGCTGAACGTCGAGACCGTGTAGGTCTCCTCGGGCTGGACGAGCACGCCGTCGACCCAGATGTTCTCGACGCGGCTGCCGGCCGGGGCCGACGGGTTCGTCGTGATCGCGACGTTGTCGGACGTGCCGAGGCGCAGCGTCGAGCTGCGACCCTCGACGGGCCACTGCTGCTCGAAGACCTGCGCGAGCTCGGCACCCGTGAGCTCGACGAGCGAGACGTTGTTGAGGAAGGGCAGCACGTTGTTGGCCTCGGCGACGGTGACGACGCCGTCGGTGTTGGCCGGGTTGCTCGCCGTGTTGCCCGCGAACAGCAGGTCGTCGCGCAGGCCACCGGGGTTGGTGATGCCGAGGTCGGGCGTGCCGATGTTCTCCGGGACGCCGTCGCGCAGCGCGTTGCCGACGAGGGTGCCGAGGGTCGACTCGACGGAGCGGTCCGTCGTGCCCGGGGCGCTGTAGGCGCGGGTGATGTCGGCCGTGATCTCGCCGACCGGCTCGTTGCCCACCTCGGCCGCGTACTCCAGGGCCTCCTTGGTGATCGCGTCGACCGCGGCCACGCGCGGCAGCGTGGTGTCGGCGGTGGCGACGCGGGCGACGTTCTGCTGCGTGTACGCCGTGACCTCGCCGGTCTCGCTGTCGACCGTGAGGTTGACCTGGCCGATGTTCTCGCCGTACTGGCCCGTCTGCAGCACCGGACGCGTGCGCTCCGTGCCGGGGACCGGCGCGTCGTACGCGTACTTCTGGTGGGTGTGGCCCGTGAAGATCACGTCGACCGCGGCGCTCGTCCCGTCGACGATCTCGGCGAACTCGGGACGGTCGGCCTTGGCCGCGTCGAGCCCGGTCGTCAGGTTCGCGCCCTCGTGGTACTGCGCGACGATGACGTCGGCCTCGCCGTTGCTGGCGTCGCCGTCGGAGAGCTGGGCCGCGACGCGGTTGACCGCCTCGACGGGGTCGCCGAAGTCGATGGTCTCGATGCCCGAGGGCGAGACGATGTCGGCCGTCTCGAGCGTCACGGCGCCGACGACGCCGACGGTCAGGCCGCCGACCTCGAACTCGGCGTACTCCGGCAGGGCCGGCGTGTCCGTGCCCTTCTCGTAGACGTTCGCCCCGAGGTAGTCGAAGTCGACCGTGTCCGCGACGAGACCGGTGAGGTTGTCGTAGCCCTGGTCGAACTCGTGGTTGCCCACGCCCGACGTCGCGACCTCGAGGGCGTTGAGCACCTCGAGCGTCGGCACGTCCTCCTGCACGGCCGAGGCGAAGATGCTCGCCCCGATGCTGTCGCCGTTGCTCATGAGGAGCGTGTTCGGGTTCTGCGCCCTCAGCTGCTCGATCGTGGTCGCGAACTTGGTGGTGTTCGCGTCGATGCGGCCGTGGAAGTCGTTGAAGTTGAGGAGCTGGATCGAGACGGGAGCTGCACTCGCGGACGGCGCGAGCGCCACCGGCACGACGGCGCACAGACCGGCCGTGACGGCGAGCGCCGACAGCCGGGCAGCGCTCACGCGCAGGCGGTGGGTCTGGGAACGGGACAACGGTCTACCTCTCGGAAGGTAAGGGGTGGCCTCGGCACGCTAACCCGTGAATCTCCTGAGGGATACGTGTACGGAGATGAAGGATCCGTAACGAACTGAGAAAGCGGACGGCCCGAGTCCGTGGCCGACGGAGCGTCAGGAGCGTCGCCTCGACCGTCGAGGCGACGGCGTGGCGAGCGACCGCGTCCCGCGTCCGCCGGTAGCCTCGGGCGCACCATGGACCGCCTGTCCGACCGCACCCGCGCCGCCTCCGCCTTCCCCCCCGACGCCGCCGCCTGGCTGGCCGGCCCGTCGGGGCGCACGGTGGTGCTCGTGGGCGATCCCCGCAGCACCGCGCCGCTCGAGGAGGCCCTCGCGGCGCTCGGGTACGACGTGCGCTCCAGCCTCGACGGCACCATGAGCCTGCCGGACCGATCGGTCGACGCGATCGTGTCGTTCGACCTCTGCCCCGAGCCCGAGGTGGCCGCACGCGTGCTGCGGCCCGGCGGCCAGGTCGCGGTGCTCGTGCAGGCGCACGACCACCGCATCCCGTGGGTGCGCAAGCTCCGCGCCGCCCTGCGGCTCCCCGACCCGGTCGACCCGTCGGGCCCGATGGAGACCTCGCCGTACTTCGGCCCCGTCTCCACCGACACCTTCCGGCACTGGCAGGTCGTCACCCGCGAGACGCTGGCCGACGTCGTGCGCGCGCTGCCGGCGGTGCTCGCCCGCAGCCAGTCCGAGTCGGCCCGTGCGGTCGAGGAGGCCGAGCGGCTCTACGACGACTACGGCCGCGGCCCCGACGGCATGCAGCTGCCCTGGATCAGCCACTGCTACCGCGCCCCCGTCCTCGGCGAGGCGTGGGCGATGGTCACCGAGCGGGCCCGTGCCGCCGCCGAGGCAGCGGCGCTCGCCGAGCGGGCGGCGCGCAACTCCGCGACCCGCGCGACGCCCGTGGACACGGACCGCCCGGCTGACACCGCAGCGGACGCCGGCCCCGCGCCGTACGACGTCGACGCGGCTCGCGACGCCGACAGCGACGCCGACAGCGACGCCGACAGCGACGCCGGGGTCGGGAGCGAGGCCGGCGAGACGACCGAGGCGATGGACGCGGACGCCCTGCGCGCCGCGGTGCACGGCACCGACGCCCGCACCTATCCCGCGCCGCCCGTCCGGCCCCGGCCGACGTTCGACATGGGCGACACGGCGGAGGGGATCATCACCTACGTCGTCGACACCGGCGAGATCCCGCCGGTGCGCGCCCCGCTCGCCGTGGACGGGTCCGTCGGCTCCTCCCGTGCCTCCCGCACCTCCCACGACGAGCAGACCCAGCCGCTCAGCGGCTTCCGCGTGCTCGGCGAGACGAGCGCCGCCGCCGACCAGGACGGGCCCGACGACCCCGACCTGCTGATCCGCTTCCGCTGACCCGTGGCCCGCTGGAGCCGGCGGCGCACCGAGCTCGGCACCGAGGCCGACCGCGCCACCTTCCGCACGCTGCACACCGCGTCGCTCGCCGCTCCCGCCCTGCGCGAGGGGCTGCGGCCCGACAGCGCCGCCCGCGCGGTCGGCCACCTGCGCGCGCTCCTCGGCACGCCCGGCGTGGGCCTGACCGGTCCGGCCGCGGTGCTCGCCTGGGACGGCGCGGGCTCCCACCACGAGGAGCACCTCGCCGCGCTCGCCGCGCGGGCCGTCGCCGCGGGCAGCACGGCGCTGGCCACCTCGGCGGACCTCCGCTGCGCCGCCGCCGACTGCGTGCTGCGCGGCGCGATCGCGAGCCCCCTCGTCGTCGAGGACGACGTGGTGGGCACCCTCGCCGTGCTCGCCCCGCAGGTGACGGGGCGGCTCGTGCGCGCCACCGACGAGGTGGCCGTGTGGGTCTCCGGCCAGCTCGAGCTCGCGGAGCTGGACGCCTCGCGCACCCGGCTCGTCGAGGCCGAGGTGCGGGCGCTGCGCGCCCAGATCAGCCCGCACTTCATCTACAACTCGCTCGGCGCCATCGCCTCCTTCGTGCGCACCGACCCCGACCGCGCCCGCGAGCTGCTGCTCGAGTTCGCCGACTTCACGCGCTACTCCTTCCGTCGCCACGGCGAGTTCACGACGCTGGCCGAGGAGCTGCGGGCCATCGAGCGCTACCTGGTGCTCGAGCAGGCGCGCTTCGGCGACCGGCTCGCGGTGCGGCTCCGGATCGCTCCCGAGGTGCTCGGCGTGACCGTGCCGTTCCTGTGCCTGCAGCCCCTCGTCGAGAACGCCGTGCGCCACGGCCTCGCCGGCTCGCCGCGACCGGTCACGACCGTCTCCATCGTGGCCCGCGACCTCGGACGCACCTGCGTCGTCGAGATCGAGGACGACGGGGCCGGCGAGGACCCCACCCGCATCGCGCGCGTGCTGGCCGGCACGGCGGGCTCCGCCGACTCCCCCGGCACGTCGGAGGGCGCCCACCCCTCCGTGGGGCTCGGCAACGTGGACGCACGCCTGCGCGCGACGTACGGCGAGGACGCGGGCCTCGTCGTCGAGACCGCGCCCGGCGCCGGGACCAAGGTGGTCGTGCAGATCCCGAAGTTCGCGCCGGGCGTCCACGCGTGATCCGGCCGCTCCCGCTACCGTCGCCCCCGTGACCCAGGCCACTCCGCCCGCAGCTCCGGGGACGCCGGGGCTCGTCGCGCTCGTCGTCGACGACGAGCAGCCCGCCCGCGACGAGCTCGCCTGGCTGCTCGAGCGGCACCCCCGGATCGGCCGCGTGGTGACGAGCCCGTCCGCGACCGAGGCGCTCCGCGTGCTCCACGACGGCGGCCCCGAGGGCCCCGACGGGACCGCCCGCGGCATCGACGTCGTCTTCCTCGACATCGCCATGCCCGGCCTCACGGGACTCGAGCTGGCCGGTGTGCTCGCCGCCTTCCGCGAGCCGCCCGCGGTCGTGTTCGTGACCGCCCACGAGGAGCACGCCCTCGAGGCGTTCGACCTCAGCGCCGTCGACTACCTCCTCAAGCCGCTGCGGGAGGACCGCCTCGCCGAGGCCGTGCGCCGCGTGCTCGACCGCCGTGCACGGGCCACGCCCGCGCAGGCCGGCCCCCGCCCGGTCCCCGACGAGCAGGTCCGCGTGGAGCGGGGCGGGGTCACCCGGTTCCTGCCCCGCTCGGCGATCACCCACGTCGAGGCCCAGGGCGACTACGCGCGGCTCCACGCCCGTGTGGAGGGCGAGTCCGCGTCGTACCTGGTGCGGACGCCGCTCGCCACCCTCGAGGAGGAGTGGGCCGACGCCGGGTTCGTGCGGGTGCACCGCTCGCTGCTGGTGGCGCTCGGCCACGTGCAGGAGGTGCGGATGGAGGCGGGGCGGTGCACCGTCCTCGTCGACGGCACCGAGCTGGGCGTCAGCCGCCGGCACACGCGGACGCTGCGCGAGGTGCTGGCCGGGTACGTCGGGGCACGCTGACGTGCCGGACGTCCCAGGCACGCCCGGTCCCCGGCCCCCGTCGGAGCGCGTGCGGGTCACGGGCCCGCCACGGCGGGGCGCCCGTCGCGCCACCGGCGCGGAGCAGATCGACGCGGGCACGGCGGTCGGCGAGGTGTACCTGCGCTCGCTGCTCGCCGAGCAGCTGCGGCTCGGGCTGGCGGTCGTGGGGGCGCTCGCCCTGACGCTCGGCTCGCTGCCCGCCGTGTTCTACCTCGCGCCCGGTCTCGCCGACGTACGGGTGCTGGGGGTGCCCCTGGCGTGGGCGGTGCTGGCGGGGGCGGTCTACCCGTTCCTGTTCGTGCTCGGCTGGCTCCACGTGCGGCGCTCCGAGTCCAACGAGCGGGACTTCGCCGAGCTCGTCGCGCGCGACGAGCCGCCGGGGCCACCGGGGCCACCGGGGCCACCGGGAGCCGACGCGTGAGCGACCCGCTCGACCCGCGCTGGGGGGCCGCGGCGGTCGCGGCGGTCGTCGCCGTGACGCTGGTGATCTCCGCCTGGGGGCTCCGGTCGTCGCGCACGACGAGCGACTTCTTCGTCGCCTCGCGCCGGGTGCGACCGATGCTCAACGCGTCGGCCATCGGCGGGGAGTACGTCTCGGCGGCGTCCTTCCTCGGTGTCGCGGGGCTCGTGCTCGCCTACGGCGCGGAGATGCTCTGGTACCCGGTCGGCTGGACCGCCGGCTACCTCGTGCTGCTCGCCCTCGTCGCGGCCCCGCTCCGCCGGTCGGGGGCCTACACGTTGCCCGACTTCGCCGAGGCGCGCCTGGCGTCGGGGCGGGTCCGTGCGGTCTCCGCGCTGCTCGTGGTGACGATCGGGTGGCTCTACCTGCTGCCGCAGTTCCAGGGCGCGGGACTGACGCTCGCGGTCGTGACGGGCGCGCCGTCGTGGCTCGGCGGACCGGTCGTCGCGCTCGTTGTGCTCGTCGGCGTGGCCTCGGGCGGGATGCGGTCGATCACCTTCGTGCAGGCGTTCCAGTACTGGCTCAAGCTCACCGCCCTCCTCGCCCCGCTGGCGGTGCTCGTCGTGGTGTGGCACGGCGACGGCCGCCCGCTGCCGCGGGACCTCGGCACCGGGATCGCCGGCGGCGGGGACGGCGGCGGGGACAGCTGGTCGACGCCGTTCGGCGGCGGCATCTCCGGGCTGGCCGCCGGGCCGGAGGGGCTCTACCTCACCTATTCGGTCATGGTCGCCACGTTCCTCGGCGCCATGGGCCTGCCGCACGTGGTCGTGCGCTTCTACACCAACCCCGACGGGCGCGCCGCCCGCCGGACGACCCTCGGGGTGCTCGGCCTGCTGGGGTTCTTCTACCTGCTTCCCCCCGTGTACGGCGCGCTCGGCCGCGCCTACGACACCGACGGCGGGCTGGACGGCGCCGACACGATGGTGCTGCGCCTGCCGGGCCTCATGACCGACGGGCTGCTCGCCGACTCCCTCACGGCCGTGCTGACCGCGGGGGCGTTCGCCGCGTTCCTCTCCACCTCCTCGGGCCTCACCATCGCCGTCGCGGGGGTGCTGAGCCAGGCGGTGACCCCCTCGGGACGCGGGGGGCGCACGGTGGCGGGGCGCGGCGTACCGGCTCCGGTGCGACAGCGGCTGCCGCGTTGGCGGGTCGAGCCCGTGACGGCCTTCCGGGTCGGCGCGGTGCTGGCGGTGACGGTCCCCTGCGCGGCCGCCCTCGTCTCCCCCGGTCTCCCCGTGGCGCGCTCCGTGGGCCTCGCCTTCGCCGTGGCCGCCTCCACGTTCTGCCCGCTCCTCGTCCTGGGGATCTGGTGGCGCGGCCTCACCGACGTCGGCGCGCTCGCCGGGCTCGTCGTGGGCGGGGTCGGCTCCGGCGTCGGTGTGGTCGCCGCGCTGCTGGTGCCCGACGCGGGCGGCGGGTGGGGCACGGCGCTGCTCACCCAGCCCGCCGCCTGGAGCGTGCCGCTCGCGTTCGCCGTCATGGTGCTCGTCAGCCGGGCGACGCCGCGCCGCGTGCCGGCCGGGGTCGACCGGTTCATGGTGCGGTTGCACACGCCCGAGAACGTGCCGCTGGACCGGGGGTGAGGCGGGCGACCTCCTCGGGGCCGGTCAGCGGGGTCGGTCAGCGGGGCGCGACGAGCAGCGTGCCGCGGTGGATCCCGCGCAGCGTGCGCGCGGCGACCGTGGCCCAGGCACCGAGGAGGAGGACGAGGAGCAGCCCCGCGAGGACCTGCAGCGCCACGAGGTGCGTGACGTCCGCGAGCCCCGCGACACCGGTGACGAGGGTGCCCACCGGGAAGGTGAACGACCACCAGGCGAGGCCGAACGGCATCCCGACCCGGGCCGTGCGGAGCGTGAGGGCCGACGCGAGCGCCAGCCACAGCAGCGCGAACCCGAGCACCGGCAGGCCGTAGAGCAGCGAGGCCACCTCGAGCACCCGTCCGGTGGGCCCGCCGACCACGTCGGGGGCGAGCCGACCCAGGTGGTGCGTCGCCGTGATCGACTGCCCGAGCGGCCCCAGCACGATCCACAAGGTCGGGACGGCGGCTGCGGCGCCGACACCGTGACGCAGCAGCCGGTGCCAGATGAGCACGATGGTCGTCGCGCTGGCCAGCAGGCTGACGCCGACGAACATGGCGGCGACCGCCAGCAACGTCTGCTGGGCCTGACCGGCGGGCAGGTGCGGGACGAGCAGGGCGCCGGTCGCGGCGCTCACCATCGGCGGGACGACGGGCATCAGCCAGGCTCCCGACGCGGCGTCCACGCCGACGTCGTGACGCGTGAACGCCGCGCAGGGCACGAGCACCGCCGTGACGAGGCCGAGCGCAGTGCCCGCGGTCCAGAGCACCGCGTCCACCGCGAGCGCCGGGCCGGGGCCGAGCACCCGGTGGCCCACGAGCAGCGTCGCTGCCCCCACGGTCATCAGCGCCATGGCCGGGGCGCCGTAGAAGTGCGCCATCACCGGGTCGGCGAGGTGGCCGCGCGCGGTGGCGGGGTGCCGCAGCCAGTGGCCGAGCGTCGCCGCGGCCACGGCGAGCAGCGCGATCGCGGCCAGCAGCCAGAAGGCCAGGGCCGTGGGCACCGCGCCGGGCAGGTCGAACGGCAACGAGGCGAGCGCGACGGCGACGATGCCGGTGCCCATGACCGGCGCGAACCAGTTGGGCCCGATGTGGCCGAGGGCCGGGGCGCCGCCCAGGTCGCGCAGGAAGCCGGTGCGCGGGATGCCGGCGCGCGGGTCACGCTCGGCGCTGAGGGTGGTCATGGCACCAGCGTGCTGGCGGCAGGCCCCGGCGAGAACCCGCTCCGCGCTTGTGACCTCACAAGGGGATCCTGTGGCCAGCGGTAAGGTCGGCTTGTGGCTCTCCCCGACCTGGACTCGCTCCGCCTGCTCGAGGCCGTGGCGCGCACGGGCAGCATCGGGACGGCCGCGCGCGAGGCCGGGGTGTCGCAGCAGGCGGCGTCGCAACGGCTGCGCACCATGGAGGCCGAGCTGCGGCTGCCGCTCCTGCAGCGCGGCCCGTCGGGCTCGACGCTGACCCCGTCCGGTCGCCTCGTCGTGGAGTGGAGCACCGCGCTGCTGGCGCGGGCCGACGAGATGGAGGCCGCGGTGCAGACCCTCCGCGACCAACGCTCCGGCGAGCTGCACGTCTATGCGTCCATGACGACCGCCGAGCACCTCGTGCCCCGGTGGCTCGTGCGGCTGAGGAGCGAGCGCGCCGTGCACGCCTCGCTCGTCGCGGCCAACACCGGCGCCGTGCTCGACGCGGTGCGCCGCGGCGAGGCCGACGTCGGGTTCACCGAGGGATCGGGCGACCTCGTCGGCCTCGCCCGCCGGGTCGTGGGGAACGACCGGCTCACCCTGGTCGTCGCCCCCGACGACCCGTGGGCGGGGCGGCGCACGGTGACGGCCGCGGCGGTCAGCGGCCGCCGGCTCACCAGCCGCGAACCCGGGTCCGGCACCCGCCAGGTCGCGGAGGACGCGTTCCGCGCCGCCGGGCACGCCCTCGCCGCGCCGGAGGTGGAGCTCACCACCAACGCCGCCGTCGTCGCGACGGTACGGGCGGGTGGCGCCCCGGCCCTGCTCAGCGACCTCGCCCTCGCCGGGGCGAGCGACCTCGTCGTGCTGCCCGTGCGGGGCGTCGACCTGACCCGGCACTTCCACGCCGTCTGGCTCGGGGGCAACCCTCCCCCGGCGGGCCCCGTCCGCGACCTGCTCGGCATCGCCGGGCGCGTGCCGCCGCACCGAGCCCGACCGGCACCGCCGACCGCGACGGCGCGGTAGCCGCGGCGTACGCAACGGGTTCGTCCCGCGCGGTCCGTCGGGCCTCAGCGGCCGCGGGGCAGCTGCTTCTCGCCGGCGGCAGCCGGCGGCGCGAGGTGGGCGGGGAACGCGGCGGCGGTCGCCTCGTCCTCCGTCGTGAAGCACATGCGCGCGAAGTCCACGCCGAAGGGCGTGAGGTGGAGGCTGCGGCGGAGCACCTTGGGGAACTTCACCGAGTGCATCGCGGTGAGCACGTCGGGCTGGGCCTCGACGACCTGGTAGCGCAGGAGGTCCTCGAGCGCCTCCGACGACTGCCAGACGAGGCCGAGGCGGGAGAGGTTGTTGAGGTACTGCGGCACGAGGTCCACGTGCCGCAGACCGGCCCGGGCGCCGATCATGTTGAGGCCGCGCGCGACGAGCTGCGAGTTGACCATGCCGACCGGTCCACCGGTGCGGACGTCGACGGAGGGCTGCGGGCCGTCCTTGAGGAGCAGCACGATGATGCGCGCCTCGTCGGGGGCGAGGTCGCCGAGGATGCGCTCGTAGGCCGGGTGCCCGGTCTCCGGGTGCCACACGTCGCGCGACTGCTCGAGCAGCTTGGCGCCCTTCGCGCGGAGGCGCTCGGCCTCGGACTCCCGACGGGACAGGCCGCCGCCCTCGGGGACGGGCGGGGTCGCCGTCTCGTCCGGCAGCCGCAGCTGGGCGACCGCCTGCGACAGCGGGAGCCCCGACGACACGCCCTTCGCGATCCCGGCGACCACGGACGCGGCCTCGTTGAGGTCGCGGGACAGCTCGGCGGCCGCCTGCGGGTCCACCATGGCGCGGGCGAGCTTGAGGCCGGTGCGCGTCGACGCCGTGACCCCCCACTCGGCGGTGTGCAGCGCCGTGGACGCCGCGATCCGGGCGAGCCCGGGCAGCGCGTCGACGGCCGGGCTCAACGACGCCGGCACCCGGTCGGAGATCGCGTCGGCCAGGGCCGTGGGCATCAGGGCGGTGGGCACGAGCGAGCTGCGCCGAGCGGGGACGAGGGCTGCGAAGCCGCGGCGGCGCGGCGGGGGCAGGGCGCGCGGAGGACGGTGCTGACCGCTGTCGCTCACTGACCCCCCACTCCGAAGATCCACAGGTGGAGGAACCCTCCGGCCGCTCCCATGATCGCGCCGTGAGCGTAGAGCATCCACTCGTCCTCCTTGATCGCCGCTCGCATCATCTCGACGAAGTCCCGCGGCGGGAGCTCCTTCGTGCGCTGCGCGATCAGGGTGCGGATCTTCTCCGACTGGCGGGCGGAGAACGCGGGATCCTGGAACGGCTTGAGCGTGCGGCCCACCGCCTCCTGGGCCACGGAGTCCTTGATGGTGTCGAAGCGGGCCGTGCCCACGGCGACCCGCACGGCGGCCCGGGCCGGGCCGATGGCGCCGTCGATGGCGGGCTTGAGCGCGGTCGCGAGCATCTGCCGGGTGCGGTCGCCGCGGGGGCCGTCGAGGAGGAAGTCGCCGATGCGCTCGAGCGTGATGACGTCGCTCGCGATGTGCTGGGCGTAGATCTCCGCCGCGGCGGCCTGGCGCTTCGGGAAGAGGCCCTGCAGCGTGACGGGCCCGATCTTGCGCGGCTCCGGCGGGTCGAAGATCAGCCACATGCCGAGCAGGTTGGTGATCCAGCCGACGATGACGCCCATGACGGGCAGCGCCCACCACTGGCCGAACGCGTGGTCGATGATCGCGACGGGGATGCCGAGCAGGAAGCCGAAGATCGCCCCGAAGACCACCATCAGCCGCAGCTCGCGCGCACCGAAGTCACGGAAGATCCGGACGACGAGGTCGGGGTTCTGCTCGAAGTGGTCGATCACCATGATCTTCGGGTCGAGCAGCTGGTCGATGTGGATGCCGATCTCGGTGGTCACGCGGCGTACCACCTGCGGGAGCTGCGCCTGCACCCGCTCCACGACGGCCGAGCGGACCGGGCGCGGCAGGTCGTGCCACAGCCGCGGGTGCTCGCGCTCCATCACCTGGTTCACGAGGTCCGGGATGTCCGGGGAGAACATCTCGACGATGTGCTCGGCGATCTTCTCCGGCTCGAGCTCCTGGTAGAACTCCGCGGGCGTGCCCAGCTTCGCGATCGCCTTGTCGACGGCGATGCTGCCCATCTTCCCGGCGCGAGCGGGCACGATCCCCTGCCACCCGAGACCGCCCGCGAGGAACCCGGGGATCTCCTGCACCTTGCGCGGCGACACCGTCGCCAGCTCCTTGAGACCGGGCACGCGGAACCCGTGGAAGTGCGTCGGGGAGAAGAGCATCCACAGGCCCGACCAGTTGATGAGCCAGCCGACGACGGCGGTGAAGACGGGGATGGACCAGAAGTGGACCCAGTTCATGTGCGCGAGGTAGTCGCGCAGCCAGTCCAGCGCTGCTTCGAGCGTCGACCTCACCACCTCGTGCCGCACGGCGTCGTTGCCGCTGGTCAGTCCTGCCCGCACCGTAGCGTCCGGAGGGGCGTCGCGGACCCGGTCCGACGGGCAGGAACGTGACATCCATGCTGTCACATCGGTGAACGGCGAGGAGCACGACAGGTCACGGCACCGCGCCGGGTTGCGCGGCGGCACTAGCGTCGGACCCCACCACCACCTCCCGAAGGGCGCACCCCGTGAACCGACTCCTCGCCGCCGCCGCGACCGGCGCCTCCGTCCTCCTGCTCAGCGCCTGCTCCGGCGGCACCGTCGACCAGGGCGACCTCGAGGACCAGGTGAAGTCGTCCCTCACCGAGACCGTCGGCCAGGCGCCGAAGGACATCGACTGCCCCGACGAGCTCGAGGCCGAGGAGGGCGCGACGACGACCTGCGTCCTGACCGCGGACGACGACAGCACCATCGACGTCGAGGTCGAGGTGACGAGCGTCGACGGCGACCGCGTCGACCTCGACATCCAGGTCGCCGACGAGGTCAACTGACGCGTCGAGCTTGGTCGTACGGCGCGGCAGGAGCGTCGAGTTGTCAGGTACGCCGTGGTGCGAGTGGGGGAGGCGTCGCTGCGTACGTGACAACTCGCCGCTGGTCTCGGGTCGGTCATCCACAGATCACCATCGAGAGGTGGTGTTCGTATGTCTGTTCGACTAGGGTCGGGGGCATGGATCGGGGGACCCACACCACAGCGACCGCGTTGATCGACGCGGTCCGCGAGCGCACGGCTGCGGCTCGTGTGGCGGAGGCGGCTGCGTTCGTCGCGGTGGGTGACTGGGCTTCCGCGCACACCTCGGACGCCGTCGTGGGTGATCCCCTTACGACGCTGGGCGAGTGGGACGCCGAGGCTCTGACTGGAGATCAGTTCCTCGAGCTGGGTGGGCCGGGGGCGCCGGTGGTCGCGGAGTTCTGCATCAGCGAGATCGCCGCAGCGCGGGGTTGCTCGTTCGACGCCGCGCGGCGGTTGGTCGGGGATGCGGTCGAGCTGCGGTACCGGCTGCCGCGGGTTCATGCGCGGATGGCTGCGGGTGAGGTCGACGTGTGGCGGGGTCGGCGGGTCGCGCAGGCCACGCGGTCGTTGACGTTCGAGGGGGCGGGGTTCGTCGACCGGCACATTGCGTACGTCGCGGGCAAGGCCACCGGTCCCGAGGTCGACCGGCTGGTGGCGGAGGCCGCAGCGCGGTTCGACCCCGAGACCACCGAGGCCGAGCGCCACGAGGCTGACGGCGACCGCTACCTGACGATCGACCTCGGCGACCTCGGCTACGCCGACCCACTGACCGGGACCCTGCGCGGCACCGTGAACGTCCACGGCAGCCTCGACCTCGCCGACGCGCTCGACCTCGAACGCTCCATCGCGCACGTCGCCCGCCAGCTCGGCGACCTCGGCTGCGACCCGAACCTGGATATCCGCCGGTCGATGGCCCTGGGTGAGATGGCGCGGCGCTGCGAGGGTGTCGCGACGTTGGAGTACGACGTGAAGAAGCCAACGCGGGCGCGGCGGGAGGTGGTGCTGTTCGTGCACCTCGACCAGGCGGCGATCACCGGCACCCTGAACGGGGTCGGTCCCGGGATCGATGCCTGCACCGGAATGACGGGCATCGACCTCGCCCGCCTCGACACCCCAGGCGCGCCCCGCGGGGCCGTGACGGTCGAGCAGGTCCAGTCCTGGTGCGGCTCGCCCGACACCACCATCACCATCCGGCCGATCATCGACCTCACCACCGAAGACGCCGTGAACGGCTACGCCCCGCCCGACCGGATCGCCGACCACGTCCGGGCCCGCTGGCCCAGGTGCGTCTTCCCCTACTGCACCCGCTCCTCACGGACCGCCGACCTCGACCACTGCGACGCCTATGAGCAGCACGGAGCGCTCGGCCAGACCTCCACCCGGAACCTGTTTCCGCTCTGTCGACGTCACCACCGCATGAAGACCCACCGCGAGATGGCGACGGGGAAACGGTGGGTCTACCGTCCCACCGCCCCCAACAACGGCGAACCACCCCACGCCCTCATCTGGACCAGCCCGCTCGGCCTGCGCTACCTCGTCGACCACGACGGCACCCGACCCTGGCCATCAGAGCCAGGGCGAGAACCAGACGCCACCTGAGCGACAAGCACACCGCCGCCCGCCCACACCCCGTGGCCGGGCGGCGCAGCATGCCCGCCGTAGGGCTTCAGATCCAGCGCGCCCCGATCTCGTCGTGGAGCTGCTGGGTCTTCTGCACCAGCAGCACCCCGTCCTCGACCTTCGTCTCGAGCCCGCACGCCTCGGCGATCCCGATGATGGCGTCGCGCGTCTCGGGGTCGTCGGCGGAGCTGCCGCCGTCCCACAGCTGCAACCAGCGGTCGGTGGAGTCGTCGCTCCCGCAGTCGGCCCAGACACGGCAGATCATGTCGAGCTCGTCCTGGGTCATGGGGCGGGTGGGGGTGGCGTACACAGCGGTCCTCTCGTCGTGGAGTCGGTCATCGGTCACAGGGCCGAGCCGCGGCCGCTCGTGCCTCCGCCACCGCGAGCCCGACCCTCCAATTGAGCAGAGGTCCGAGCGCCGGACAAGGAACGCACAGAATCGAGTGCAACTGGTCTAGTCCACCCGAGCCCAACCCGCCTGAACTGGGCGTTCGCGGTGTGGACTCGCGCGGTCCGGGTACTGAGCGACTCACCGAAAGCCGTTCGACGTCAGCGAGCGGCTCGACCCGAGGAGACCTGCATGAGCCAGACCGCACCCGCCGCCCCGAGCAGCAGCGCCCGCGTCATGACCATCATCGCCTTCGTGCTCGGCGCCATCGGCCTGATCTTCTTTCCCATCGTCTTCGGTCCCGTCGGCGCCGTCCTCGGCTTCATCGGACTCGCGAAGGGCGACCGCCTCGGCCTCTGGGCCGGCATCTTCTGCATTGCCGCCACGATCGCCGGCATCGCCCTCAGCTATGCCGTCTACAGCAACATGTGAGCGCACCTCGCGGATCGCTACGACGACCGGCGCCGGGACTCCCGGCGCCGGTCGTTCGCGTCACGGGCCGGTCAGGGGCACTCGAGCCCCGTCCGCTCGGCGAGCTGGGCCGGGGGGTCGCCGCGGCCGAGGGCGAGCGCGGTCTCGTCGAGCACGGAGGTGTAGTCGCCCTCGACGTCCATGGCCTGCGCGAACGGCGCCGTGCGGGCGGAGGACAGGGCGGTGACGGCCGCAGCGCTGTCGCCACCGGTGCCCACCTCCGCCACCCATCCGCAGACGAGGGTGTCGACGGCGGCGACGCCGAGCGTGTAGGTCGTGGCCACCGTCGCACCGTCGAGATCGGCCACCGCCGTGGACACGGCGACCGAGCGGTCGAGGCCCGGCGGCAGGTCGACGGTCGCGAACAGCGCGTCGAGCGCGGCGGGCTGGTCGGCGGCGATCACGACGTCGTCGGGGAGGTACGCCGACAGCTCACCGGCCGAGACCGGCTGCAGCACGTCGAGCACCGCGTCCAACCCCGCGGCGTCCACGCCCGAGACCCGCACCTCGAGGAAGAAGGCACCCACGGGCTCCGCGATGACCGCGTGGTCGTCGGGACCGTAGTCGAACCGCTCCGCGGGGCTGCCGAGCAGCGAGAGCGGGGTGGGAGCCGACACGTCCGCGCGGTCCACGCGGTAGGAGTCATGGGCGGCGGCGGGTCGCTGGTGGATCTCCACCTGCACCCCGCCGGGAGCGTCGTAGGCGAGCTCCCGCTCGTCCCCGGCGTCCCACACGTTCGCGATCTCCCACGCGGGGTCGCTCGCGACCACCCAGTCCCCGTCGGCGTACACCTCCGTCCCGGAGCCCGCCCAGCTGCCGGAGCGGTCGCTCGGCTCCTCGGAACCCCCATCCCCCAGGAACAGCGGACCGAGGCCGATGAGCGCGACGACGGAGGCGGCGGCGAGACCCACGAGCGCCGTACGCCGCGGGGTCCGCCACGCCGACGGCGTCCGCCGGGTCGCGGGCTCGGCCCGCAGCAGCTCCCCGAGGAGGGCGTGGCGTCCGTCGTGCAGCGGCAGGTCGCGCACCTGCTCGTCGGTGATCGGCGGCGGCAGCAGCCGTCGGAGGTCGTCGGTGGCGGTCATCGGGACTCCCCGGGGGTGAGGTCGGTCGTGGGCACGGCGTCGGGCGTGAGCTCACGCAGGCGACGGCGGGAGCGGGAGAGGCGGGTGCGGACGGCGATCGCGGAGGTGCCGAGCACCTCGGCGATCTCCCGGGGCTCCAGGCCCTCCCAGGCGGCGAGCTCGAGCACCTCGCGGTCGCGGGCGGCGAGCCGCGACAGCGCGTCGGCGGCCGCCAGGTGCTCCGTCACCGCGGTGGCGTGGTCGGGCACGACGACGCTCAGCTGGTGCCGGAGGCGGTCACCGAGCGCGACGCGGCGCGACCCGCCGCGCCGGTGGTTGTCGAGGGTGCGGCGGGCGACGCCGTACAACCACAGCCGCGTGCGCGGCTCCGCCGGTACGTCGCCGATCCGCCGCCACGCGACGAGGAACGTCTCCGCGACCACGTCGGCCGCGTCCTCGCTGACCTCGACGCGCCGCAGCGCGTAGCCCAGCATGGCGTCGAAGTGGGCGGCGTAGAGCCGCTGGAACCTCTCCTCGACGGGTTCCTCGACGTCGCGCCGGGGTGGCGGGTCGTGGGTCTGGCCGTCGGAGTGCTCGGTCATCAGGATCATGCTCCGTACGTGTCCGGCACCCGGCCCGACGTTGCGCGTCAGCCGCGGTTGCGTCGCCAGACCACGAGCGACTGGCCGGGGTCGGGACCCCGGAGCACCGGCAGGTTGGCCGGGCGGACCGCCGGGGCTGCCGTACGGCGCTGCGCCAGCGCCTGCCGCAGCGCGTCCCGGGTCGCCTCGAGCTCGGCCACCAGCTCGTCGTTGCGCGCCCGCAGCGCAGCGAGGTGGTTCTCCAGGTCGAGGATGCGGCGCACGCCCTCGATGCCCGTCCCGGCGGCGGTGAGCTCGGCGATGTCGCGGAGCCGGTCGACGTCGCGCGCCGAGTAGCGGCGACCGCCGCCGCCGGTGCGACCGGGGTTGATGAGACCCATGCGCTCGTAGGCGCGCAGCGTCTGCGGGTGCAGCCCCGTCAGCTCGGCGGCCACCGAGATGACGAAGACGGCGGCGTCGGGGTCCGGCGGCCCGGGACGCCGCGGACCACCCGCACCCCCCGGACCCGCCATCACGACTCCTCGAACAGTCCGGCCCGCAACGGCTTGCCGGCCACGGCAGCACGGTAGTTCTCGATCGCCTCGCGCGCTGCGGGATCCAGCGTGGCGGGCACCTGGACCTCGACGGTCGCGAGCAGGTCGCCCGTCGTGCCGTCCGCCCGCCGCGCGCCCTTGCCCCGCACGCGGAAGGTGCGGCCGTTCGGCGTCCCCGGCGGGATCCGGAGGGTCACCGGCGCACCCCCGAGCGTGGGCACCTTGATCTCCGCGCCGAGGGCGAGCTCGTCGAACCCGACGGGTACGTCGAGGGTGAGGTTGTCGTCCTTGCGGCCGAACACGCGGTGGCCGGCCACCTTGACGGTGACGAAGAGGTCACCCGCCGGACCGCCGTTCTCCCCCGGCGCGCCCTTGCCCCGCAGCCGGATGCGCTGCCCGTCCTTCACACCGGCCGGGATGCGGGCCTGGATGGTGCGCGCCGACGTGCCGCGCCCCGAGCCGTGGCAGGTGGGGCAGGACTCGTCGTACACCAGCTGCCGGCCGTGGCAGACCGGGCAGGTCTCGTTCATGGAGAACGCCCCGCCGACGGAGCCCGTGATGTAGCCCGCGCCCTCGCACTCCGTGCAGATGTGCGGCTTCGTGCCGGGCTTGCCGCCCGTGCCGCTGCACGTCGAGCAGGCGGCCTCGCTGCTCAGCCGCAGGGAGATCGTGACGCCCTCGAGCGCGTCGGTGAAGCTGATCGTCGCGGTGCTCTCGACGTCGGCGCCCTTGGTGGCGCGGCTGCGGGTCTGCTGCCGGCGGCCGAAGAGGTCGCCGAACATGTCGCCCAGGCCCCCGGCGCCGCCGGCGCCACCGCGGTCGCGCAGCAGGTCGGACAGGTCGAACCCGCCCCCGCCGCCACCACCGCCGAAGCCGCCCCCGAAGGACGGTGCGGACCGGATGTCGTCGTACTGCTTCCGCTTCGCCGGGTCGCCGATGACGTCGTAGGCCTCGGCGACCTTCTTGAACGTCTCGTGCTTCGCGGTGTCCCCGGGGTTGGAGTCGGGGTGATTGGCGCGCGCGAGCTTGCGGTAGGCCTTCTTGATGTCGTCGGCGGAGGCGTCCTTGCCCACCCCGAGCACCTTGTAGAAGTCCTTCGTCGCCCAGTCGGCGTTGCTCATCCGCGCACCTCCTCCTCGAGATCACTCATCAGTCGTGGGTCCGCCGGGCCCGGGAGGTCCCGGGCCCGGCGGAACGGTCGTCAGTCCTCGGGATCGACGACCAGCACCTGCGCCGCGCGCACCACGCGGTCACCCATGCGGTAGCCCGCCTTGGCGACGACCTTCACCGTCTGCACGGTGACGTCCGCATCGGTGCCGAGGTGCGACAGCGCCTCGTGCAGGTTGGGGTCGAACGCGTCGCCCGGCGCGCCGAAGCGGGTCAGGCCCTGCGCGCCCACGACACGCTCCAGCTGGTCGGCCACCGCCTTGAAGCCGCCCTCGAGGGGGCCGTGCTCCTGGGCGCGGTCGATCGTGTCGAGCACCTCGATCACGGGGGTGAGCACCTTGTACGCCGCGTTCTGCGCCAGCAGCTCGCGGTCGCGCTCGACCCGTCGCTTGTAGTTGAGGAACTCGGCCTGCAGCCGCTGGAGGTCGGCCGTGCGCTCGGCCAGCTCCATCTGCGTCACGGCGAGCTCGTCGGACGCCGCCGTGTGCTCGGCGGCGCCGGCGCCCCCGCCGTCGGCCTGCGCGGCGTCGGGCTGGGCCTCGGGCTCGTGCACGTCCGGGGCGTCACCCTCGGCGATGTGCGACTCCGTCGGCTCCTCCACCGACGGGTCGTTCACCTCCTCGCGGTCACCGTCGCCGGGAGCGGTCACTTGCTCTCACCCTCGGGGGTCTCGTCGACGATCTCGGCGTCGACGACGTCGTCGTCGGCCTCGCCCGTCGAGCCGGTGCTCCCACCGGCCGCGGCCTGGTCGGCCTCGGCCTGCGCGTAGAGCGCGGCACCCATCTTCTGGCTCGAGGTGTTGAGCTTCTGCACGCCGGCCTCGATCTCCTCCGAGGTGGCGTCCTCCTTGGCGAGCGTCTCCTTGAGCGCGTCGACGTCGGCCTGCACCTCGGTCTTCACGTCCTCGGGCAGCTTCTCGGCGTTCTCGCCGAGGAACTTCTCGGTCGTGTAGACGAGCTGGTCGGCGGTGTTGCGGGCCTCGACCGCGGCGCGACGCTGGGCGTCCTCCTCGGCGTACTGCTCGGCCTCCTTCACCATGCGGTCGATCTCGTCCTTGCCGAGCGCCGAGCCGCCGGAGATCGTCATCGACTGCTCCTTGCCGGAGCCCTGGTCCTTCGCCGAGACGTGGACGATGCCGTTGGCGTCGATGTCGAACGTGACCTCGATCTTCGGCACGCCGCGCGGGGCCGGCGGGAGGCCGGTCAGCTCGAAGTTGCCGAGCGGCTGGTTCTGCGCCCAGATCTGGCGCTCGCCCTGCGCGACCTTGATCTCGACGGACGGCTGGTTGTCGTCGGCCGTCGTGAAGATCTCGCTGCGCTTCGTCGGGATCGTCGTGTTGCGCTCGATGAGGGTGGTCATGATGCCGCCCTTCGTCTCGATGCCGAGGCTCAGCGGCGTGACGTCGAGGAGCAGCACGTCCTTGACCTCGCCCTTGAGCACACCGGCCTGCAGCGCGGCACCGAGGGCCACGACCTCGTCGGGGTTGACGCCCTTGTTGGGCTCCTTGCCGCCGAGCAGCTCCTTGACGAGCTCCGGCACGGCCGGCATGCGGGTCGAGCCGCCGACGAGCACCACGTGGTCGATCGCGGAGACCGCGACGCCGCCGTCCTTCAGCACCTGCTGGAAGGGCGCCTTCGTGCGGTCGAGCAGGTCGGCCGTGATGCGCTGGAACTCGCCGCGCGTCAGCTTCTCCTCGAAGTGGAGCGGGCCCGACTCGCCGTGCGTGATGTAGGGCAGGTGGATCGTGGTCTCGCTCGAGGACGACAGCTCGATCTTCGCCTTCTCCGCGGCCTCCTGGAGACGCTGGGCGGCGATCTTGTCGGCGGCGAGGTCGACGCCGTTGGCGTCCTTGAACTTCTTCACCATCCACTCGACGACGCGCTTGTCCCAGTCGTCACCACCGAGCTCGTTGTCGCCGCTCGTGGCCTTGACCTCGACGACGCCCTCACCGATCTCCAGCAGCGAGACGTCGAACGTGCCGCCACCGAGGTCGAAGACGAGGATCGTCTGGTCGTCGCCCTTGTCGAGGCCGTAGGCGAGCGCGGCCGCGGTCGGCTCGTTGACGATGCGCTGCACGTTGAGGCCCGCGATCTCGCCGGCCTCCTTCGTGGCCTGGCGCTGGGCGTCGGAGAAGTAGGCCGGGACGGTGATGACCGCGTCGGTCACGGTCTCGCCCAGGTAGGCCTCCGCGTCGCGCTTCAGCTTCTGCAGCACGAAGGCGCTGATCTGCTGGGGCGTGAAGGTCTTGTCGTCGAGCTTGGTCTTCCAGTCCGTGCCCATGTGGCGCTTGACGGAGCGGATGGTGCGGTCGACGTTGGTGACCGCCTGACGCTTGGCGACCTCGCCGACGAGGACCTCGCCGGACTTGGAGAACGCGACGACCGAGGGGGTCGTCCGGGCGCCCTCGGCGTTCGCGATGACCGTGGGCTCTCCGCCCTCGAGGACCGCGACGACCGAGTTCGTCGTACCGAGGTCGATGCCGACTGCGCGAGCCATGTGTGCCTCCTGCTGCGTGGGTGTGCTGACGTGGATGTCCGTCGGGCCGGTCCGTCAGGCGCTGCGAGCGCCTCGGCACCGGGCGTGCTTCCCATGGTGCGTCGCCGGAGGTCGTCTCGCAAGTTACCTGAGTCAGATCGACTCAACTTTCTTGCCAGGTAGAACGCCGGTGACCGCTGGATCATCCCGACGGCGGGAGTGATGCCGGTCACCGCGCGCCCCACGAACGGTCGTGGCCCCAGCGCGACGGAATCCGGTGCGCGGGGGCCACGACGGCGGTGGTCGGCGGAGGGGTCAGCCGATGGTGACGCTGACCTCGTTGGAGGTGACGTCGGCGGACGGGTCGATCGCGCGGATGCGGTTCTCGCCGGGCCGGCCGAGGGCGATGTAGGTGCTGAACAGCTCGCCCGAGACAGCGGCGTTGGCGGCGATGTCGTTCCAGCTGCCGTCGGTGAACCGCTGGATGGTGAGGATCGCGCCGTCGCCGCCGGTGTAGATGCCCGACACGTCGATCCGCTCCATGGGGCCGGCCGTCGTCATGCTCACCTGCAGCGTGATCTCGCCCTCGGCGGCCTCGGTGGTGGTCGTCGTCGGTTCGGTCGGCTCCGTGGGCGCGGACTCCTCGCCGCCCTCGCCCTCGTCGCCCGGCGTGAGCGTGATGAGGGGACCGCTCGAGGTCGGCGTCTCCGTGACGGGCGGGAGCGAGAGCGTGGGCTCGACGGCCGCACCCCCGCCGCCACCACCGCCACCACCGTTCAGGCCGAACACGCGGGCACCACCGAGGGCGACGACGCCCACGATGAGACCGACGATGAGGCTCACGCCGACGAGCGCGATGACGCCCACCAGGACCGGCCGGTCCTCCGTCTCGTCCACCACGTCGTCGACTCCCGTCACGTCGGCTCCGGGGCCCCACGGCTCCCGCGTCGGGCCATTGTCGTCGGCGGGCGCCCCCGCGCCAACACCGACCCGGACCTCAGGGCTCGCGCACCCGCAGCACGACCTCGTGCACGGGCGCCGCCTTCGGCGTCGCGTCGCCGCAGCTCGCGGGGCTCGGCACGCCGGGGTGCGACGTCACCGCGGCGTACCAACGCACCGCGTCACCGCGCACCTCCAGCTCCACCCAGCCGTCCCCCCGGCCGACGACCGCGACCTCGTCGACGCCCCGGACCCCGAGGCGGCGCCGCAGCACGAGCTCGGCCGCCTGGACGGTCGCCGGCACCCCGACGCGACCACGGGCGACGTCGAGCGGGATCCGGCCCTCCGCGAGCTCCGCGCAGGCGGCCAGCGCCGTCACCGGGTCGAGCCGCCCGAGGGCGACCCCGGCGGGGAGCGCGAGCAGCGTGGCCGAGAACCGGTGCCCGCCCAGGTGGGTCGTCTCCCAGGTCGCCTCCGGCCAGCGCTCGGCGAGGGCCGCGGCGACCGGACGGCCCAGCTCCGCGCAGCAGACATCGCGGCGACCGTTGGTGCAGACGAGCCAGAGGGGACCCTCGTACGGCGCCGCCCCGGCCAGGCGCCCGGCCGCCAGGTCCGCGGGGTCGTGGTCGAGGAGGTCCCGCACGTCGCCGACCTCGAGCCGGGTCACCGCGAGCCCCGGGGCGTCCTCCGCGGGTCGCGCCGCCAGCACCGTGCGGCGCGACCCGGGCTCGGCGCGGCCGGGGCGACGCACCAGCTGCACCCGCACGTCCGGCGCCCCCGGCGCCACGTGCGCACCCAGCCCGCCGAGCAGCGCCGCGACGTCGTCGGGCAGCTCGCTCTGCCGGAGGGCCTTGCGGCCCCACGGGCCGGGCTGCTCGACGAGGAGCCAGACGCCCTCCCCCGGCGCGGTGCCGGACTGGTCCTCGCCGGCGGCGGCGCTGAGGGCGGTGCAGCGGTCGGTCACCCCGCCATCATGACGGGCCCGGCTGCGGCAGGACCGGCCGGCCACGCTGCCACACGCCCGCGACGAGAGGCACCCCCGGCCGGTAGGCGAGGTGCCCGTGGCTCGGTGCGTCGAGCAGCACGAGGTCGGCCCGCGCCCCGGGCACGAGCCGGCCGACGTCGTCGCGCGCCAGGGCCCGTGCGCCCCCGCGCGTCGCGGCCAGCACGGCCTCCGTGGGGGTCATGCCCATCTCGCGGACCGCGAGGGCCACGCAGAAGGGCAGCGAGCTGGTGAAGCTCGACCCCGGGTTGCAGTCCGAGGCGAGCGCGACGTGGACGCCGGCGTCGAGCAGCCGTCGCGCGTCGGGGTAGGGCTGCCGCGTCGAGAACTCCACCCCCGGCAGCAGCGTCGCCGTGGTGCCGGAGTCCGCGAGCGCCGCCACGTCGGCGTCGTCGAGGTAGGTGCAGTGGTCGACGGCCGCCAGTCCCAGCTCGCAGGCCAGCCGCACCCCCGGACCGGGGCCGAGCTGGTTGGCGTGGAGCCGACCGTCCAGCCCGGCGGCGGCACCCGCCGCGAGCACCGCCCGGGCCTGGTCGACGTCGAACGCGCCGGTCTCGCAGAAGACGTCGATCCAGCGCGCGTGGGGGGCGCAGGCCGCGAGCATCGGCCCCGTCACCAGGTCGACGTACGCCGCGACGTCGCCCGGGATGCCGCCGGGGCCGTCCGGGACGACGTGCGCCCCCAGGTACGTCGTCTCCTCCGTCAGCCGTCGAGCCACGGCCAGGCTGCGGGCCTCGTCGCGCACGGTCAGCCCGTAGCCCGACTTGATCTCGACGGTCGTCGTGCCCTGGCGCAGCATCTCCCCCACCAGCCGGGCGGCCCCGGCCAGGAGGACCTCGTCGGACGCCGCCCGGGTGGCGGCGACGGTGGTGCGGATGCCGCCCGCGGCGTACGGCTCCCCGGCCACCCGCGCCGCGAACTCGGCCGACCGGTCGCCCGCGAAGACGAGGTGCGCGTGGGAGTCGACGAACCCGGGGACGACGGCGCGTCCGCCCGCGTCGACGTGGACGTCGGCCGCGAGCGCGGCGGAGCGCGCCTCCTCCGCGGTGCCGACCCAGGCGACGCGGTCGCCGTCGAGCACCAGCGCGGCCCGCTCGACCACGAGCGGGAGCTCGGGACCCTCGTCGCCCGGCAGGCGTCCGGTGAGGAGCTCGCCGATGCCGGTGAGGAGGGCGCTCACGGGCGCTCCCCGAGCGCCGCCAGCGCCGCCAGGGCCTCCAGGGCCTCCGCGAGGAGCGCGCCCACGGCGGGCGCGTCCGCCGCGCGGTGCACGACCCGCCCGTCGGCGACGACGTGGACCACGTCGGCGGCGCTCGCGGCGAAGACCGCCGTGTGCTCGTCGGCGCCCGTGCCCGCCGTGCGGGGCGAGGCCGTGTCGAGGGTGACGAGGTCCGCCCGGGCGCCGACCGCGATGCGTCCCGCGTCGCGCACCCCGAGCGAGGCGTGGCCGTCGACGGTGCCGGCGCGGAGCAGCTCGGCGGCCGTGAAGTGGCCGCGGCGCTGCGCCGCCAGCCGCTCGTGCATCTCGACGGCCCGCATCTCCTCGAAGGGGTCGACGACGGCGTGGCTGTCGCTGCCGAGCGTCAGCCGGGCGCCCGCGTCGACGAGCGCGCGGGCCGGTCCGATGCCGTCGCCCAGGTCGCGCTCGGTCGTGGGGCAGAACGCGACGTACGCCCCCGCGGAGCCGATCGTCCCGACGTCGGCGGGGGTCAGGTGGGTGGCGTGCACGAGGCTCGTCATCGGCCCCAGCATGCCGTGACGGGCCAGCAGCCCGGTCGGCGTCAGGCCCGTGGCGGCGCGGCACTGCTCGTTCTCCGCCACCTGCTCGGAGAGGTGGACGTGCACCGGCTCGGCGCCCCCGCCGACCCCGGCCCGGGCCAGCTCCTCCAGCGCGGCCACGGGCACGGCTCGCACCGAGTGGAGGGCCGTGCCGACGTGCGCGGTCGCGTCGTGCGCGGCGACCACCTCGCGCAGGTCGGCGTGGCGACGGAGCCAGGCGGCGGCAGAGCCGTCGTCGAAGCGTCGCTGGACCCCCTCGGTCGGGCGCCCGAACCCGGCGGCCAGGTAGCACGTGTCGAGCAGCGTCACCCGCATCCCCACCTCGGCCGCGGCCTCCAGCACGGCGAGCGCCATCGCGTGCGGGCCGCCGTCGTCCGCGCCGTACGGCGTGCCGTCGGGCCGGTGGTGCACGTAGTGGAACTCGCCCACGGTCGTGATCCCGGCGGCGAGCATCTCGCCGAGGACGGCGCGGGCGAGCAGCCGGTACGACGCGGGGTCGAGCCGTGAGGCCAGGCCGTACATGTCGTCGCGCCACGTCCAGAACGAGCCCCCGCCGCGCTGCACCCGCCCGCGGAGGGCCCGGTGGAAGAGGTGGGAGTGGGTGTTGGCGAGGCCCGGGAGGGTCAGGCCGACGAGGCGCTCGGCCCCCGCAGCCACCGCGTCGTCGGGCCCCTCCGCGCGGCGTACCTCGACGAAGCGCCCGCGCTCGATGCGCACGACGACGTCGTCGTGCACCCGGGGCGCCTCGCCGGGCAGGGCGAGCCACGCACGCTCGAGGCGGTAGGTCGTCGTCACGGTGCCGATCCCACGCCCCGCGAGCGGCGGGGTCAACGCTCGACCACCTCGCGGCGTCTCGGATGCGAGACGACCGACCGACCTGAGAGTGTGGCCCCATGGAGTTCTCCGAGGTGGTGCGCCGGCGCCGCATGGTGCGCCGCTACGCCGACCGTCCCGTCGACCCCGCGCTCGTCGACCGCATGCTCGAGCACGCCACCCGCGCGCCCAGTGCGGGCTTCAGCCAGGGCTGGGCCTTCCTCCGCCTCGACACCCCCGTCGACGTCGCACGGTTCTGGGAGGTGACGACGCCGGAGCACGCCGACCCCGAGAGCCGCTGGCTGGCGGGGATGCGGTCGGCCCCGGTCGTCATCGTGCCCCTCACGTCGAAGGACGCCTACCTCGACCGCTACGCCGCCCCCGACAAGGGCTGGACCGATCGCGACGAGGCGCGGTGGCCGGTGCCGTACTGGTACGTCGACGCCGGCATGGCGACCCTCCTGATCCTGCAGACCGTCGTCGAGGAGGGCCTGGGCGCCTGCTTCTTCGGCATCACGCCGTCGCGCGTCGACGACTTCCGCGCGGCGTTCGGCGTGCCCGCGGCGTACCAGCCCCTCGGCGCCGTCACCATCGGTCACCGCCACCCCGACGACACCGGCTCGCGCGGGTCACCGGCGCGGCGGGAGCGGCGTGCTGTCGACGAGGTCGTGCACCGGGGCTACTGGGGCGGCTGACCGCGCTCCCGGCGGCGCCACGTCGGTCGCGCACGTCTGGAGCAGGGCCTCCCCCACCAGGGTGTTGAAGGCCGACAGGTCGGGCGTCACCGTGTCGAGGTCACGCCCCGTCACGGCCACCGTCACCGACCGCTGCCCGTCGGCCGAGGCGTACGACACCGTCCACGTGCCGTAGCTCGCCCCGTCGTGGCCGTGGAGGTAGCTCCCCGGCTCGCAGGGGTCGGGCAGGCGGTAGCTGCCCAGCCCGTACTCCATCGGCCCCGCCGCGACCACCTGGCGCATCAGCCGCACCGACCCCGCGCCGAGGAGCTTGCCGGTGCCGAGGGCCCGCTGGAAGCGGTTGAGGTCCTCCGCCGACGTGACCAGGCCGCCCGCGGCCCCGAACAGCGTCGGGTCGAAGGCGGACAGGTCGACCCGCTCCCCGCCCACCGTCGCGTACTCCGTCAGCGCGTCCTCGGGCAGCTGCGGGCCGCCGGGCAGCGACGTCCGCCACATGCCGGCCGGCACGAGCACCCAGCTCCGCAGCAGGTCTCCGAGCCGCTGCCCGGTGACGCGCTGGAGCAGCTCGCCCACGACGACGAAGCCCGTGTTGGAGTAGACGAACTCGCCCCGCGGCGTCCACGGCGCGCCCGCGCCGTGGTCGATGAGCTCCCCGGGCTCGCGCGGCTCGCCGAGCACCTCGAGGAAGCGCTCGGTCGAGAAGTCGCCGTCGCTCTCCGTCACGAGGAGCGGCGTCAGGTATTCCGGCAGCCCGGCCGTGTGGCTCAGCAGCTCGCGCACGGTCACATCGCCGTGCTCCCCGAGCAGGCCCGGCGCGACCTCGTCCACCGTCGTGTCCAGCCGCCACAGGCCCCGCTCCTGGGCCTTCAGCGCGAGCACGGCGACGAGCATCTTGGTCGTGCTCGCGGAGCGGAACCGGTCGCGGGCCGCGGCAGGCTCCGACGAGGCCAGGTCGCGCACGCCGTCGGCGCCGGACCACCGGCCCCGCTCGCCCCGGACCTCGCCGACCACGGCGACGTGCTCCTCGTCGACCGCCGCGGCCATGGCGGCCTCGAGCGCCGCCGTGTCGTAGGGCAGGGGCGCGGCCGCCTGCTGCACCCGCTGCTCCGCGGGGGCCGCCGCACTCGTGGCGGCCTGGGCGGCGTGGGCGGCCTGGGCGGCGGCCGGCGCCACCAGGGTCAGGACGGCGGCGCTCGCGAGCGTCGCGACCCGGTGCAGGGACCGGCGGCCGGTCGGTGTCGTCGTCTTCTCGTTCATGGGTGCTCCCCCTCCGTGGCCGTGGCCACCCCGCCCGTCGGGGTCTGCCGAGATCAGGCCCTGGTCGACTGGTCCAGACCACCGTAGGTCCGCCCACCGACGGTCCTGCACTGACGAATGTCACGTCCTGGCGACGGCTGTGGAGAGCCGGCCCGCGCACCCCGTCGGCGGGAGTACGGTGCGCCGGAGGAGGCAGCCGATGACGACGACCACCCCTGCCGGGGACCCCCACCAGCCCGACGCGCAGCATCCCGCCGTGGCTGCCCTGCGGGCGGCGGTGCAGGCCGCCACCGTGTCGCACCGCGACCCGGCCCGGGTGGACGCGGCGGCGTTCGACCGGCTCCACGCGGTGCTGGCCGAGCACTTCCCGCTGCTCCACGAGCACCTCGAGCTGGTGCGCGTCCCGCGCCAGGCCCTGCTGTTCCGCTGGCGCGGCCGCACCGACGCCGACCCGGTCGTGCTCATGGCGCACCTCGACGTGGTGCCCGTCGAGCCCTCGGACCCGTGGACCCACCCGGCCTTCGCCGCGGTGGTCGCGGACTCCCCCGAGGGGCCGGCCGTCTGGGGCCGCGGCACGCTCGACGACAAGGGCTGCGTCGTCGCGATCTGCGCGGCCGTCGAGCGGCTGCTCGCCGGCGGCGCCACGCCCGAGCGCGACGTCTGGCTGTCCTTCGGCTGCGACGAGGAGGTCTCGGGCACGTCGGCGCTGGCCGCCGTCGACCACCTGCGGGACGCCGGCGTGACGCCGTGGTTCGTCCTCGACGAGGGCGGCGCCGTCGCCGCGGGCGCGTTCCCCGGCGTGCGCCGTCCGATCGGGGTCGTCGGCGTCACCGAGAAGGGCACGTCGCTGTTCGAGCTCCGCGCCACCGGCCGCGGTGGCCACTCGTCCACGCCGGCCCGCAACGGCCCCACCGTGCGCGTGGCGCGCGCGGTGACGCGCGTGGACGCCGCACCGATGGCGACGCGCCTGCCCGCGCCGACGGTGGCGCTGCTGCACCGGATGGCCCCGCTGACGCCCCTGCCGCTGCGCCTCGCGCTCGGTGCCGTGGGCGGGAGGCTCACGCCGGCGCTGACCCGCGCGCTGCAGGCCGCCGGCCCCGAGGCGGCGGCGATGACCCGCACGACCCTGGCGACCACGATGCTGTCGGGCTCGCCGGCCGCCAACGTCATCGCCTCGACCGCCACGGCCACGGTGAACGCCCGCATCCTCGTCGGCGACACCGTCGCGAGCGTCGCCGAGCACCTGCGTCGCGTCGTCGGCGCCGGGGTCGAGGTCGCGGTGGTCGAGGCCGGCGAGCCGAGCCCCGTGTCGCCGTACGAGGACGACCCGGCGTTCGCCCTGCTCGAGCGCACCATCACCGCGGTCTTCCCCGACGCGGTCCCCGCGCCGTACGTGATGATGGCGGCGACCGACTCCCGCTTCTTCACGGCGATCTGCGAGCGCGTCTACCGGTTCGCCCCCTTCCCGATGAGCAAGGCACAACGGGAGTCGATCCACTCGTACGACGAGCGCATCACGGTCGAGGGCTTCCTCGCGGGCGTGGACTGGTACGCCGCGCTGCTCACCGGGCTGCCGGCGTGAGCGCGCCGGCGGTCCAGCCCGGCCCCGGCCGGGTCGTGGTGCCCGGTCTGTGGGCGGTCGTGGGCTTCCTCGTCGCCGTCGAGGTCGCGAGCGGCATCCTCCAGGGCTACTACACGCCGATCTTCACCGACATCGCCGACCACCTGGGGATCCGCGAGGGCGACGTCAACTGGTTCGAGGCGGCCCAGCTCATGCTGTCGGCGCTCGCCGTCCCCCTGCTGTCGCGCCTGGGCGACCTGTGGGGCCACCGCAACGTGCTGCTGCTCTCGACGGCGATCACCGCCGTGGGCTCGTGGGTGCTCGTGTTCTCGCCGGGCTTCACGACCTTCCTCGTCGGCTGGGCGCTGCAGGGCGCCTACGTGGTGTGGCTGCCGGTGGAGGTGGCGATCATCCACCGCCGCACGGCGGGCACCGGCCAGCAGGGGCGCCTGACCCGACGGGCGGCCGCGCTGCTCGTGGCCGCCCTCGAGGCGGGCGTCATCCTCGGGGCGCTGACGAGCGGCGCCCTCGTCGAGGCCACGTCGATGCCGGTGCTCCTCGCCCTGCCCGCGATCGCCGTCACCGTGTGCTTCGTCGTCGTCTGGTTCGGCATCGAGCGGGCGCCGGGGGTCGCGACGGGCGACTACGACTACGCGGGCGTCGGCCTGCTGACCGTCGTGCTCGGCCTCGTCATGGGCGGGCTCGTGCTCGTGCGCCTGCAGGGCGTCGGCTCGCCGTGGCCCTGGGCGCTCGTGGCCGCCGGCGTCGTCGCGACCGTGGCGCTGGTGCGGTACGAGGCCGGGATCGCCGAGCCCCTCATCGACGTCCGGCTGCTCGCCGTGCCGGCGCAGTGGTCGGTGCAGCTCACCGCGTTCCTCTTCGGCATGAGCGTGCTGGGCGCGCAGATCCCGCTGTCGACGTTCGCGCGGGCGGATCCCGACGAGGTCGGCTACGGGCTCGGCGCGAGCGCCGGCTTCGTGTCGACGCTGGTGGGCGTCTACGTGGTGTCGCTGCTCGTCGGGGCGTTGCTCCTGCCCCTCGCCTCCCGCCTCCTCGGGGCGCGGGGAGCGATGGTCGCCGGCATGCTGCTGGTGGCCGTCGGCTACGGGCTCTTCGTGCCGCTGCACGACTCGACGGGGCAGCTGCTGGCCAACCTGGGGATCGCAGGCATCGGGTCGGGGCTGCTCGTCGCCGCCCTCCCCGCCGCGGCTGCGGCGGCCGCCCCGCCCGACCGCACGGGGTTCGCGACCGGCATGACCAACGCGACCAAGACCGTGGGCGGTGCGATCGCGTCGGCCGTCTTCGCCATCGCGCTCACGTCCACGGGCTCGCTCGACGAGCCCGGTGTCGGAGCCGCCTCCCTCGCGGGCTACCTGACCGTGTGGAGCGTGTGCTCCGTCAGCGCGCTGGTCGGCGCACTGCTCCTGCTCCTCGCCCGCCGGGCGCCGACCCCGCCGGACGTGCCGGACGTGCCCGGCGGTCCCGGCAGCCCCGAGCCGCACGACCTGCGGCACGCCTGAGCCGTTCCTGCCGGGGGCTTGCGCCCACCCGCGGTCCGCCGTCGGACTTGCGGCGTTCCTGCGCGGAACGCGCGTCGTCGCAGAGCCTCCCGTTAGGAGGGCCGACTACCGTTCTGCTCACGCGGTCGTCGGACAACCCCCGACCGACGATCGCCACGGCGCCCCCGGACCGATTTCCCCCGACCGGTCCGGGGGCGCTCTTCCTCCACCTGCACCGCGCTACCGTCGACGTGCGGTCGACGAGCGAGGAGGTGGCGGCCGTGGCCGACGAGGACACCGAGCCCACCGGGCCGACCGGGCCCGCGGAGCAGCGGTTCCGCGAGACCGAGCGGGACGGGCGCACCGGACGTAGCGCCGCCGCGGAACGCATGCGGCACCAGGGGCAGTGGGTGGAGCTGCAGCTGCAGCGCGCCCGTGACCGCGGCGAGTTCGACGACCTCCCCGGGTTCGGCAAGCCGATAGCGGACCTCGGCTCCGACCACGACCCGGACTGGTGGGTCAAGCGGCTCGTCGAGCGTGAGCAGATCACCGGGGTGCTGCCCGCGGCGCTCCAGCTGCGCAAGGAGGACGCGGAGCTCGACGCGCGGCTCGACCGGCTCACCAGCGAGGCCGAGGTGCGCCGCGAGCTCCTCGACTTCAACGAGCGCGTCCGCCGAGCCCTGTACGGCGATCCCGGAGGCCCTCCGCTCCTCACGCCTCGACGCGACGTCGAGGCGGAGGTGGCGGCATGGCGGGAGCGGCTGGAGCAGCGCCGTACGGCTGCCGCGGAGCGGGCCCGCACGGAGCAGGTCGAGCGGGACGCACGGCGCCGCTGGTTCCGGCGCTCGGGCTGAGGGTCAGCGGGCGTACTCGGCCAGCCGCGCCACGTCCGCCAGCCGCGCCTCGTGCGTGGCGGCGAGCGGGGTCGCGTTGAGGGTGGTCACGCCGGCGGCCGCGAACGCGGCGACCCGCGACGCCACGTGCTCGGGGTCGCCCACGAGGGCAACGCCGTGGAGCAGCTCGGCGGGGATCGAACGCGCGGCCTCGGCCTTGTCGCCGGCGAGGTAGAGGTCCTGCACGCGGGCCGCCTCCTCGGCGAAGCCGTAGCGGCCGGCGAGGTCGTTGTAGAAGTTCTTGCCCTTCGCGCCCATGCCCCCGATGTAGAGCGCCAGGTTGTCGCGCACCTGCTGCTCGGCGGCGGCGACCTCGTCGCGGTCGGTCGAGATGAGGACCTTCGTGTCGGCCACGACGTCGAGCGGTGCGAGGGTCTCCGAGCGCTTCGCCCGTCCGGCGGCCAACGGCTCGCCGAAGGCGGCCTCGGCGCGCTCGGGGAAGTAGAAGATCGGCTCCCACCCGTCGCACAGCTCGGCGGCGAGCTCCACGTTCTTGGGCCCGAGAGCCGCCAGGACGATGGGGATCTCGGAGCGGACGGGGTGGTTGATGAGCTTGAGCGGCTTGCCGAGCCCGGAGCCGCCCTTCTCCTTGGTGAGCGGCACGTCGTAGAACCGGCCGTGGAAGTCGACCTTCTCGCGGCGCCAGACCTGGCGGCAGATGTCGACGACCTCGCGGGTGCGGCCGAGGGGCGCGTCGAACGGCACCCCGTGGAAGCCCTCGACGACCTGCGGACCCGAGGCTCCGATGCCGAGCACGAACCGGCCGCCGGAGACGTAGTCCAGCCCGGCCGCGGTCATCGCGACGAGGGTGGGCGTGCGGGAGTAGATGTTGATGATGCCGGTGCCCAGCTGGAGCGTGCGCGTCTTCGCCGCCAGGAAGCCGAGCTGGGAGACGGCGTCGAACGCGTAGGGCTCCGCCACGAAGGCGACGTCGAGGCCGACGCCCTCGAACTCGACGAGCTGCTCGGCGGTCTCCGCGAACCCGCCGGCGTAGGCGATGGGCATGCCGATCTTCATGGGAACTCCTCGGTGCAAACCGGTCACACGTGACTGTTATCGGCGTGAGGGTACACCGCTCCGTGGTGGAATGGCGGCGTGCAGGAGGACCGACCGCTGCAGGAGCGATCGCGCGACGCGCGCCGCCGCATCCTCGACGCCGCCGTGGCCGTGCTCGTCGACCACGGGTACGCCGGCGCGACCACCACCCGCATCCAGGAGCGCGCCGGCGTCTCCCGAGGCCGGCTGCTCCACCACTACCCCTCCCGCGACGCGCTCCTGATCGCGGCGTGCCACCACCTCGCCACCGTCCGGGTGGAGGCCGTGGCCCTCACCGCCGTGATGCCCGACGACCCCGCCGAGCGCATCGCGACGGCCGTGGCCACCATGGCCGCGACGTACCGCTCCGACTACTTCTGGGCGGCCACGGAGCTGTGGGTGGCGTCCCGCACCCACCCCGACCTCGCGGCGCAGCTCCTCCCCCACGAGCAGGAGCTCGCGCGCGCCATCCGTGCCGCGACCGACGGGTTCTTCGGTCCGGACCTCGTGACCCATCCCGGCTACGAGGACCTCCGGGAGACCATCACCACCAGCCTCCGCGGCCTCCACCTCGCGACGGCCTTCGACCCGCGGCCCACCACGATCGAGCGGCACGAGGCGCGGCTCGTCGCGATGGCGCACGCGGTGCTGCTGGGCGGCCCCCCGTCGTGGGGCGCACGCTCCTAGACTGCACAGCCATGACCGCGACCCTGCCCACGGCACCGCAGCTGCGGTTCTTCGAGGCGGGGCTCGACCTGCTCGCGGAGGAGGGGTACGGCGCGCTCAAGCTCGCGCCCCTCTGCCGGCGCGTCGGGGTCACGACGGGCAGCTTCTACCACGCGTTCCCGAACTGGCCGACCTACACCAGCGCCCTCCTGCAGCACTGGTACCGGGAGCGCACCGACCGCGCCCGCGTCCTCGCCGACGAGGAGACGGACCCGGCCCGCCGCGTCGAGCTGCTCGTGCGTGCCGCCGTCGAGCTCCCCCACCGCGCCGAGGCCGCCATCCGCGTCTGGGCCGGAGTCGACCCCGGCGTCGCGCAGCTCCAGCAGCAGGTCGACGACCAGCGGCTCGCGACGGTCACCGAGGCCCTCGCGGCCGCGATGCCACCGGGCTCCGAGGACCTCGCCCGCAACCTCGCCCAGGCCGGGTTCTTCCTGCTGGTGGGGTACGAGCAGTCGCACGCCACCGGCGGCCGCGAGGCCCTCGAGTGGGCGCTCCGGCTCATCCAGGACCGGGCGCTGGACGCCGGGGGCGAGTCACAGGAGTTGACAACTTTCCCCGGTCAGCCGGGGAACCGACCGCTTTGACCATCAAATTTGATGCGCTCAGTGACACCTTCCCCGGTCGACCGGGGAAAGTGTCGGAGCCCTACCGCCCCCGCCGCAGCTCCGCCCCCATGAGCTCGACGAGGGCCTCGAGGCCGCGGAGGGGGCGCACCATGACGGTGAAGTCGACGATCCGGCCGTCGTCGCCCCACGTCAGCATGTCGATGCCGTGGACCTCGCGGCCCCCCACGACGGTGGCGAACTCGAGCACGGCCGAGCGCTCGTCCCACCACTCCCGCTCGTAGCGCAGCTCCGGGCCCAGCACCACGAGGGCGGCGCGGAGGTACGCGGCCGTCAGCTCCCGGCCCTCCTGCGGCTGGTGCACCGCGGGCGACCGGAAGACCGCCGCGGGCGCGAGGAGGTCGTGCAGGCGCGCGTCCACGTCGGCGGCGTCGCGGTGGGCGACGAGCTCGTGCCAGCGGGCGACGGTCGCGGGGCGCTCAGCAGGGGTGCTCACGCGACGCAGTCAAGCAGTGCGGGTCGCGCCTGTCAGGAGCCGTCACGAGCCGTCACGAGCCCAGCACGGCGGCAGCCAGCGCGCGGTCCGCCTCGAGCAGCGCCGCGTGGTCCCACGTCGACGTGCTCGCCAGCACCTCCTCCGCCCCGGTGCGCTCGACCAGCTCCTCCAGCGCGGCCCGCACCTGCGGCGCGGTGCCCGCGAGGGTCTGGTCGAGGTGGGCCTCGACGCGGCGGCGTACCTGCTCGGGCCACGCCTCGGCCCGCAGCAGCGTCGGGCTCTGCAGCGGCCCGAACTCGCCGGTCGTGCGCGAGAGCGCCATCGCGTGGGCCTCCGGCAGGGCGAGCTCGCGCGCCTCGGCGGCGTCGTCCGCCACGAAGGCGTCGAGCGAGATCGTCACCCGCGGGTGCTCGGGGCCGCCGGGGTGCGGGCGGAACTGCGAGCGGTACGCCGCGAGCGCGTCCCCGACGTCGGCGGAGGCCAGGACGGGGCCGCCGACGACGACCGGCAGGCCGAGGCGGGCGGCGAGGAGGAGGCCGCGGCCGGTGGCGAGCACGTGGAGGGGGATGGTGCGCCCCGTCGCGGGACGCACCGTCACCTCCGACGTGCCGTCGAGGTGGGCCCGCAGCTCCTCGACGTCGGCGGCGAACGCGTCCGCCCCCGCGGCGAACACGGCGTCGACGTCGGACCCCGATCCGGACCCCGAGCCGGGCACCGGGTCGTGGCGCAACGCGCGGCGTACCGGCGCCGTGAACCCCAGCGACCGCCCCACCCCCAGGTCGATGCGGCCGGGGTGGAGGGCGTCGAGCATGCGGAACTGCTCCGCGACGACGAGCGGCTGGTGGTGCGGCAGCATCACGCCGCCGGACCCGAGACGGATCGACGACGTGGCGGCGCCGACGGCGGCGGGCAGCACGGGCGGGGAGCCGGAGGCGACGCCCGGCACCCCGTGGTGCTCGGCCACCCAGAACCGGTGGAGCCCCAGCTCCTCGGCGTGCCGGGCCCGCGCGATCGTGTCGTGCAGGGCCGCGCCGTCCGGGTGGCCGGCGCGGGTGCGGGAGCGGTCGAGCAGCGAGAGCCTCACGGGGGCACAACGACGGGCGCCGCCCGCCCCTTCCGTGCGCATGGAATCATCCGCCCATGACGTCGACCACGGAGACCGACCGCGCCGGCGCGCCCGCCCACGGCCTGCGCTGGGGGATCAAGGCGTCGTTCATCGACTACGTGCGCCGGATGCCCGGCGGCCAGGGCACGATCGCGGACGGCGCGGTGCCGGTGGGCACCGCGGAGGTGCTCTTCACCCTCGACCCGACGCCGCCGGTCGGCACGTCGCCCGGCACGACCCGGGCGTGGGCCTTCGCGGGCGACGTCCGGTTCGCGGGCCACGGCGGCATGATGTTCGTCCGCCTCGCCCTCCCCCGGCTGGAGGTGGCTCCCGGCGGGAGCGCCCGCCTGACGATCGAGGACCCCCACCAGCGACCCGACGCCCCGCGCATTCCCCTGGTCGACCTCACCCTCGTGCAGCACCCGAGCCCGGAGGCCGCCGCGGACGGCGTCGAGCTGTGGGCGTCGGACGACGTGCGGCTCACCGCCGAGGGCGTCGCGCTCTTCAACGACGTGTACGCCGCGGGCGAGCCCTTCGAGCCCCTGACCGTCGTCGTGCCGATCGGCAGCGGGACGGTCTGAGCCACCTCACGGCAGCAGCGACTCCACGACCTCGACCGCGCGGTCGAGCCCGCCGAGGGCGGCGACCTCGGCGGCCAGCGCCGTCGACCGGGCCACCACCTCGGGGGCGGTGACGGCGTCGAGGGCGGCCCGCAGGCCGTCCACGTCGATGGTCGTGCTGTTGATCCGCACGGCGACGCCCGCCGCGACGAGCGCGTCGGCGTTGTCGAACTGGTCGACGTCCTGCGGGGCCGCGATCATCGGGGTCCCCGTCACCAGTCCCTCGTTGGCGCCCCCCATGCCGGCGTGGGTGAGGAACACGGACGCGTGGTCGAGGATCTCGCGCTGCGGCACCCACGGGTGGATCTCCACGTTCGCCGGCAGCGGTCGTCCGCCGGTCACCTCGTCGACGGCGACGTGCCGCCCCACCTGCAGCACGAGGTGCCAGTCGGGCAGGTCGCCGAAGGCCTCCAGGCACCGCCGGTAGAGCTCCGGCTGCTTCGTGAAGGCCGTGCCGAGGGACACCAGGAGCACCCGCCCCGACGTCGGCGGCGTCCAGGCGTCGGCGTCGGCGTCGGCGTCGGCGCGGCGTACGGCGGGTCCCGTGAACGTGTAGACGTCCCGGTCGACGCGGTCGGCGTGCGGCTGCAGCGACTCGGGCACGAGCACGACGCAGCGCGGTGGACGCCCGAGGTAGTGCAGCGGGTCCTCGGTCACGCCCTCGGCAGCGAGCATCGCGCGCTGCCGCTCGAGGTAGGCCGCCCCGCGCGGGTCGCTGCGCACCCACGACGTGAACTCGGCCATGTCCTCCTCGTAGCCCTCCCACGCGACGTACGTCGGCGAGAGCTGCAGCGCCGGGATCCCCCACGCGTCCGCGAGGAGGCGCGCGGGGATGCCCGCGATGTCGTAGAGGAACAGGTCGGGGCGGTCGTCGGCGAAGCGCTCGCGCACCGCGGGGAGCATCACCTCGTACTCGTCCTGGAAGCGCGCGAGGTGGTCGATCGCGTCGCCCTCGAAGGCCTCGTCGGGACCGTCGCCCTCCGCGCGGCCGGCGTGGTTCGTGCGCGGCAGGACGGAGGTGTACGGCGCGAGCTCCGCCCCCGTCGCCTCGACGGCCTCGCGGAAGGCGGGGTCGTTGACGTAGGTCACCCGGTGGCCCCGTTCCACGAGCCGGCGGACCACCTCGAGGCTCGGGTTGACGTGGCCGGGGGCCGGGATGCTGACCATGGCGAGGTGCGCCACGGGGTCCTCCTCGGGATCGTCGGACGGCGGGCACCTCGACCGTAGCCAGCGGCCCCTCGGGGGTGCGACCGCTTTTCCCGCTGCGGCGGCTCCCGCACGGGTACCGGCTCAGGTGCCCACCGCTACTGTCGGGACCACGTCGTTGCCCGCTCGCGGCGAGGATGCCGGACCCGTGAGGAGAACCAGTGCAGACGAGGCGACCGACGTGAACCCCGAGACGAGGACGAACCCGGCGACGACGGGCGTCGGCACGGCTCCCGACGCCGCCGACGACAACGTGCGCACCTACGACGCGTCGCTGCCCTTCGCGGACGCGTCCGCGAACCTGGCCCGCCACGACCTGCTCGACCAGCTGCGGCCCCTCGGCCTGGAGCGCCACGTGGTGGAGGACGCCACGACGATCCTCCACGAGCTCGTGCGCAACGGCATCGACCACGGCGCGCCCTGCGAGGACCACACGCTGGAGGTGCGCTGGGAGGTCGCCTCCGACGTGCTCACGCTCCGGGTGACCGACTGCGGCAGCCCGAACGGAGCGTGCCCGCCGGAGTGCGCCGACGGCGACTGCTCCGACCACGCCGACCGGTGGCGGAGCAAGATCCTGACCCCCATCGCGCCCGACGCCCTCCGCGGCCGCGGCCTGCACCTCGTGGACGCGCTGAGCGAGTCGTGGGACGTCGAGACCGGCGACTCCGGCACCACGGTCTCCGCCCGGGTCCGGCTCCGATGACGGCCGAGGAGGAGCGCGAGGCCGACCTGCTCGACCTGACCACCGACGCCGGGCGCGGCGAGGTGACGGTGAGCGGCGGCGTGTTCACCGATCTCGACGCCCGCCGGCTCGAGCACGAGCTGATCGACGCGGCGGGCACCCAGCCGGGGGGCGTCCTCGTCGTCGACCTCAGCGGCGTGACGTTCCTGCCCAGCCGCGCGATCCGGTCCCTCGTCATGGCCCAGCGGGCCGCCAGCGCCCGGGGCACGACCCTGCGCCTGCTCGCCGCCGAGGGCTCGCTGAGCCGCCGGATGCTGCGCGCGGTGGGCTTCGCCGTCGAGGACCCCGGCGCGGCCGACGAGAGCAGCGGCGACGGCACGCCCCCGTGGACGGCGTCGTGAGCGGTCGGGCCTCGTCGGTCGACGGCGCGAACCTGCGCCGCGTCGTGGGTGCGTCCGCGGCCGTGGTGGCGGCCGTCCAGGCCGGCACTGCGGTGGTCGCCCTCCGCCGTGGTCGCCGCGACTACGCCGACGCGGCCTGGGGCCCCGGCCTCGCCGCGGTCGCGCTCACGAGCGCGGCCCTCGGCTCCGGTGACCCCGGGCGGCGCTGGGCGACGGCCGCCGTCACCACGGCGTGGGCGGCGCGGCTGGAGCGCCTCATGCTCGGTCGCGTGCGCGGCACCGACGAGGAGGACGAGCGCTACACCGAGTTCCTCGAGGGCGACGGCCCCGCCGCCGTGGTGGCGAAGGTGTTCGTGACCCAGGGGATCGCCCAGCTGGCCGTCGCGGCGCCGCTGCAGCTCGCCGCGGCGAGCACGCTGCCCCGCACCCCCCGCCGCTGGCTCGTCCCGGCGGGCATCGCGGTCATGGTGGCCGGCGCGGTCGTCGAGGCCGTCGCCGACCGGCAGAAGGCCCGCTTCATGGAGCGCGACCGCGACGAGCGGCCGGACGTCCTCGACACCGGCCTGTGGGGCGTCTCGCGCCACCCCAACTACTTCGGCGACTCCGTCGTGTGGGACGGCGCGTGGCTCGCTGCCGCCGCGTCGGCGCCGGGCGCATGGACGTTCCCGGCCCCGCTCGCGATGTCGTACTTCCTGGTGTTCGCCACGGGCGCCAAGCGCACCGAGCGGCGAATGGAGGACCGTCCCGCCTACCGCGACTACCAGCGCCGCGTGTCGTTCTTCGTGCCGCTGCCCCGGCGCTCCGGGGACTGAACCGACTCAGCCCAGGCGGTCGACGAGGCCCGCCACCGCGGCGGCCAGGGCCGCCGGTCGCTCCTGCGGCACGAGGTGGGCGGCTCCGTCGACCTCGACCAGCTCCGTGTCGTGCGCGACCCCGCCGTTCAGGTCGCGTTGCGCGGCCGTCCCGAGGTCGCCGTCGCCGGCACCGGAGACGACGAGGGCGGGCACGTCGAGGCGCGGCACGCGTGCCGACCAGTCCTCGCGCGAGCCCGCCAGCAGCCAGCGCCGCCACGCGATCGGATCGGTACGCCGCAGGTCCGCCACCGCCGTCTCGTGCAGGTCGGCCGGGAGGGGGTCCTGGGTGTTCATCGCGACGAACTCCTCGGCCGCCGCGCGGTCGAGCGCACCGTCCCGCGTCCAGGCGAGCATCTGCCGCCGGCGGTCCTCCCCCATGGGCTCGGGGACGACCGGGGAGGCCGCGACCAGCACGACCGCCGCGAGGTCGGCCGGAGGGGCGACGACCGCGCCCGCGGCGAGGAGGGTGGCGATCTTGCCGCCCATGCTGTGGCCGAGGAGCACGAGCGGCCCGGGGGCGCGCGACAGGGCGGCCAGCCGGTCGGCGACGTGGCGCACCGTCGCGGCGCAGTCGCCCCCGGGGCCGGTGCTGTCGCCGAAGCCGGGCAGGTCGAGGGCGACGACCTGCGCCGCCGGCCCGACCTCGGACGCCAGCGCGTCGAAGGACCGGGCACTGCCCCCGAGCGCGTGGAGGCAGACCAGGCTGACCGGGCTGGCGGGGCTGGCGGGGCTGGCGGGGGCGATCAGCCGACCAGGTCGCCCGTGCCGCCGGCGGGCTCGCCCACCGGCACGCCCACGACGCTCAGCACGCGGTGGGCCAGCGTGCCCGCCCGCGCGGTCAGCGTCACCGCGACGCCGTCGCGCTCGGCGCGCCGGGCCAGGGCGATGAGCGTGCCCACCGCGAGGCTGGGCAGGAAGTCGATGTCGCTGAGGTCGAGGGAGACGTTCCGCGTGAAGCCCTCGGTCGCGCCGGTCACCTCGAAGTCGAGACGCTCGAGGTCCTCCTGCTCGTAGACGCCACCCGTCACGCGCAGGTCGCCCGGCGCGGTGTGGTGGATGCGGAGGGAGTCGGCGGGTGCGGGGTGGTTCACGGGTGGGCCTTCCGACGAGGGGTGCAGCACGACACGGATCGAGGTGCCGAGCCGCGAGGACCATCATGCAGCCTTCAACCGAAAATATCTACACAGGCGAGCCTGAGTATCTGTTGAGGTATTGGCTCAGGCAGCGAGGGTGACCGGCTGCGGTCCCTCGTCGGCCTGCACGTCCAGGACGACCCGCGCTCCCCGGCGCTCGCGCAGCGCCACGACGAGCGCCCGGAGGCCGAGCGCGGCCCAGATGAGGTTCGAGGCGGCGCTCGGCCACGCGCCGTACAGGGCCGCGCCCGCCGACGCGAGCAGGCCGCCGACGCTGTTGAGGAGGGCGTAGCGCACCGAGAGCGCCGACATCCGTCCGGTGGAGTGGAGGGCGAAGGCTCCGATCGTCCCGATCGTCCCGACCCATCCCAGCACTGCCGCGAGCATTCTCTTCCCGACCTTCTCCGCGAGGCCGCGAGCGCGGCCGACCGGCATGGATCGTGGACCACCGGACCCCCGTCCCGGGAGTGCCGGATCCGCGCACCCCGGCTTCAGCAACGCTGAAGAGGCGCAGCCGCGCGGCACTCCGCACGGGGCGCGTCGCGCAGGTCACACACCGGTACGTCGCCCGCTCACCCCAGCGGGTCCGCTCCGCCGTGCGCCGCCGCCTCCTGGCTCACGAGCGAGGTCACCGTGACGGCCGGGCCAGGGGTCGGCCCGCGCGACTCGTGGTGCCGCGCGACGATGCGCCGCACCCCCAGCCCGTCGACCTCGAGCACCACCACCCCCGGCGGCGTGAGCCCCTGGAGCGCCAGGGCAGGCGCCAGGGCGACCCCCTCGCCGGCGGCGACGAGGGCGAGGGCGGTCTGCAGCCCGAAGTAGGCGTGCTTGACGGTGCCGCCGAGGCCGAGCCCGCGGCGTACCCGGGCGATGGCCCGCGCGCTGGCCTCGGAGTCGGCGACCCCCAGCCACGGCACGGAGGAGCCGCGCAGGCCCTCGACGTCCGCGGACTCCAGTGCCCCCACGGGCGCGACGACGCGCCAGGGGTCGTCGAGCAGGTGGTGCTCGACGACGCCGGCCGGGAGCTGGGCGGTCTCGTCGGCGTCGGTCTCGATGATGGCGACGTCGAGGTGACCCGTGCGCAGGCGACGCATGAGCACGTCGCGCTCGGCCTCGGTGACGATGACGTCGAGGTCGGGGTGCTGCAGGCGCCAGCGTGGGAGGGCCGGAACCAGGATGGTGCGCAGGAAGCTCTCGAACCCGCCGACCCGCACGGTGCCGGACAGTGCGGCACCGGCGGCGTCCAGGCGGAGGGCGGCGAGGTTGAGGGTGCGCTCGACCTCCTCGCCCGCGTCCGCGAGCGTCGCCCCGGCCGGGGTCAGGAGGGTGCCACGGACCGTGCGGCGGATGAGCGCCTGCCCGGTCTCACGCTCGAGGCGGGCCACCTGCTGGGACACCGCGGACGGCGAGACCCCGAGCTGCTCGGCCGCGGCGAGGATGCCGCCGGAGCGGGCGACCGCCACCAGGAAGCGCAGCCGTCGCGGGTCGATCTCCACCTGCACCCTCTCCTCCGCGCCCGGCGCGAGCGCACCGGGCGCGGAGGATCATAGGCGCGGCTCAGATGGCCTGGACCGCCGCGGAGGGGACCAGCCGGTCCGCCGCACGGGCGGCGACCCCGGACTGCCAGGCCCACGCGGCGATCTCGACGCGGTTGCGCGTGCGCAGCTTCATCGCGATCTGCCGCAGGTGGAACTTCACGGTCGAGCCGGCGAGGTACATCGCCGCCCCGATCTCGTCGTTCGTCAGCCCGTGGGCCACGAGGCCGACGACCTCGACCTCGCGGGCCGTGAGGCGCTCGGCCGGCGCGATGCACCGGCCGGCGATCGGCACGGGCGGCGCCGGGAGCACCGCGACCGGAGCCCCGACCGGGCCGTCCGGCTCCCCGTCGAGGTCGAGCGCGTCCCCGGCGTCCCCGAGCTCGGCGCCGTCGTCGCCCACCACCCGCACCCGGACGTTCCGGTCCGCGCCCAGGGCACCGCTGAGCCCTCCGGCGAGGTCGCCGGCCAGGTCGTCGAGGTGGACCTCCACCGTGATGCGCACGTCGACCGACCTCAGACGCCGCGGAAGCGGTTGATGGCGTCGATGTGCTTCTCGCGCATGGCGTGGTCGCGCACGCCCAGGCCCTCCTCGGGCGCCAGGCAGAGCACGCCGACCTTGCCCTGGTGCTTGTTGTGGTGCACGTCGAGGGCGGCCTGGCCGACCTCCTCGAGGCTGTAGGTGCGCGAGACCGTCGGGTGGATCTTGCCCTGCGCGATGAGCCGGTTGGCCTCGTAGGCCTCGCGGTAGTTGGCGAAGTGGCTGGAGACGATCCGCTTGAGGTTCATCCACAGGTAGCGGTTGTCGTACTCGTGCATGAAGCCCGTCGTCGACGCGCAGGTGGTGATCGTGCCGCCCTTGCGGGTCACGTAGACCGACGCGCCGAAGGTCTCGCGGCCCGGGTGCTCGAAGACGATGTCGATGTCCTCGCCGCCGGTGAGCTCACGGATCTTCTTGCCGAGGCGCTGCCACTCCTTGGGGTTCTGCTTCGTGCCCTCCTCGTTCCAGAACTGCCAGTTCTCCTCGGAGCGGTTGATGACCATCTCGGCGCCCATGCTGCGCACGATCTTGGCCTTCTCCTCGTTGGAGACCACGCAGATCGGGTTGGCGCCGCCGTTGAGGGCGTACTGCGTCGCGAACCCGCCGAGGCCGCCCGACGCGCCCCAGATCAGCACGTTGTCGCCCTGCTTCATCTGGCCGGCGTTCTTGGAGACCAGCTGCCGGTACGCCGTCGCGTTGACCAGACCCGGGGACGCCGCCTCCTCCCAGGTCAGGTGGCCGGGCTTGGGCAGCAGCTGGTTGGACTTCACCAGCGCGATCTCGGCCAGGCCGCCGAAGTTGGTCTCGAAGCCCCAGATGCGCTGCTGCGGGTCCATCATCGTGTCGTCGTGGCCGGCGGGGTCCTCGAGCTCGACGGAGAGGCAGTGGGCCACGACCTCGGCGCCCGGCTTCCACTGGGTCACGCCGGGGCCGGTCTTGAGCACGACGCCCGCGAGGTCGGAGCCGACCACGTGGTAGGGCAGGTCGTGGCGCTTGGTGAGCTCGGAGAGCCGGCCGTAGCGCTCGAGGAAGCCGAAGGTCGAGACGGGCTCGAAGATGCTCGTCCACACGGTGTTGTAGTTGATCGCCGAGGCCATGACCGCCACGTACGCCTCGCCCGGGCCGAGCTCGGGCAGCGGGACGTCGTCGAGGTGGAGCGACTTGCGCGGGTCCTTGTCGCGCGAGGCCAGGCCCTCGAACATGTCGACCTCGTCCTTGTGGACGGTCACGCCACGGAACGACTCGGGGAGCTCCATGGCGGCGTAGTCGCCGCTCTCCGCGTTGCCGGAGAGGATCGCGTCGAGGATCTGCTGCATCTCGGGACTCCTGGGGGGTCTCGGCCGACGGGGTCGGCAGGGGTTAACACGCATTAACTGGCCGGGAGCGTACCGAGCGCTCGGTCTGTCGGCCAACAAAAGTTGACGTGGATCACTCAACGGACGCGGATCTGGTTACTCGCGAGGAACTCCGCACCGCCAGGACGGGTCTCGATCCCACATCTGGGCTATGTTCCGTCGCAGCGATCACGGCGAACCAACCGCGTCCACTCACCGAACGCCTCTCCGAGAACGCGGTCGCCGACCGATCGCTCGATCGCGATTGCGTCACACTGGGTTGACGCAGGAGAGGTCGGCCAACTGCGATCCCTCTCGCACCCATCAGCACGTGGAAGGAAGTGACATGCCCCGCTTGTGTCAGACGGACGGCCTCAGCGATGTGCAGACCGAGATCCTCAAGGCGGTGCGCGAGTTCGTCGACGAGCGGATCATCCCCGTCGCGCAGGAGCTGGAGCACGCCGACGAGTACCCGACGGAGATCATCGAGGGACTCAAGGAGCTGGGTGTCTTCGGCCTGACGATCCCCGAGGAGCACGGCGGCCTCGGGGAGTCGCTCCTGACGTACGCGCTCGTCGTGGAGGAGATCGCCCGCGGCTGGATGAGCGTCTCCGGCGTCATCAACACGCACTTCATCGTGGCGTACCTGCTGATGCAGCACGGCACGGAGGAGCAGAAGGCGAAGTACCTGCCGAGGATGGCGACGGGCGAGGTGCGCGGCGCGTTCTCGATGTCGGAGCCGGGGCTCGGCTCGGACGTCTCGGCGGTGTCCACGAAGGCCGTCAAGCAGGACGACGGGTCGTACTCGATCACCGGCCAGAAGATGTGGCTGACCAACGGCGGCACGTCGACGCTCGTCGCGGTCCTCACCAAGACCGACGAGGGCGCCGAGTCGGTCTACAAGAACATGACGACCTTCCTCGTCGAGAAGGAGCCCGGCTTCGGCGAGACCGCCCAGGGCGTCACCGTGCCCGGCAAGCTCGAGAAGATGGGCTACAAGGGCGTCGAGACCACCGAGCTCATCCTCGAGGGCCACCAGATCGGGGCCGACCAGATCCTCGGCGGCGAGCCCGGCAAGGGCTTCTTCCAGATGATGGACGGCGTCGAGGTCGGCCGCGTCAACGTCGCCGCCCGCGCCTGCGGCCTCGCCTGGCGCGGCTTCGAGCTGGGCATCGCCTACGCCCAGCAGCGCAAGACGTTCGGCAAGGCGATCGCCGAGCACCAGGCGGTGCTCTTCCGGCTCGCCGAGATGGCCACGAAGGTCGAGACCATCCACACGATGATGGTGCGCGCCGCCCGCCTCAAGGACACGGGTCAGCGGATGGACGTCGAGGCCGGCATGGCGAAGATGCTCGCCTCTGAGTACGCCAACGAGGTCGTCGAGGACTCCTTCCGCATCCACGGCGGCTACGGCTACTCCAAGGAGTACGAGATCGAGCGGCTCATGCGCGAGGTCAAGTTCATGCTCATCGGCGAGGGCACGAGCGACATCCAGAAGATGATCATCGGCCGGAGCCTGCTCAAGGACTACAAGCTGAAGGCCTGACCCCCTCGCACCTCCAGGACGTCATGCGTAACGCCGGCCCCGACCGCCGGGGCGCATGACGTCCCGGGGGCGGTGGCTCCGCGGCGTACGGCGGGGGGACGGCTGGGGGGGCACCCGCTCGGGGTGCCGCGAAATGTGCAGCTGGGACACGCCCGCCGCGACCAGAGCCGTACCAGCCGCACAGTTCCGCGCCCTCTGGCCGCGAGGCCAGGCAGCGAGCCGACCGGCCCTTCCGGGACGTCATGCGGAGCGCGGGCCCCGTCCACCGGAACGCATGACGTCCCGAGGGTGGTGCCGCGGGCCAGGTCAGGCCAGGTACGGGTCGCACCAGGCGCTGATCAGCCGCGCGGCGCGCTTCGCCTGGCCCGGCGCGGTCAGCAGGTGGTCGGCACCCTCGAGCGCGACGAAGCTCCGCGGGTGGCGCGCCCGCTGGAAGATCTCGCTGGCGTTGCCGACGCCGACCGTGTTGTCGGTCGGCGAGTGCATGACGAGCAGGGGTTGCCGCAGCCGGTCGATGCGGTCGCGGAACTCGGCCCGGCGCACGTCCTCGACGAACTCCCGCGTCAGCTTGAGCGTCTTGCCCCCGACCCTCCACTCCGCCTCGCCGTCGTCGAGGACGCGGTCGACCAACGCGTCGTACTGGTGCTCCGCGTGCCCGGGGTCCACCGGCGCGGCGAGCGAGGCGACGGCGGAGACGGGGGCTCCGTCGGAGGCGGCGGCGATCGCGGCCGCCCCGCCCCAGGAGTGCCCGACGAGCAGGGACGCCGGGGTGCCCCGCTCCGCCATGAAGGCGACCGCCTGCTTCGTGTCGGCGACCTTCACCGTGAACGATCCGCGGCCCCACTCCCCCTCGGAGTCGACGAGGCCGAGGGCGTCGAACCGCAGCATGCCGATGCCCTCACGGGCGAGCTGCTTGCTGACGCGGGCGGCCGCCGGCGAGTCCTTGCCGAGGGTGAACCCGTGGACGAAGACGCCCCAGCCGCGCACCTCCCCCTCCGGCTCGTCGACGAGCCCGGCGAGCCGAGGTCCGGTCGAGCTGGCGAACGACACGCGTGTGGCCACGTTCTCTCCTCCGTACGGCGCGGTGCGGACGTTCTACGTCATGACGCGCCCGATCAGTACTCCCCACGCCGACGCAGCTCGCGCGGGCGTCCGTCGGGGTCGTGGAGCAGCAGGTACGGCGCGGACGCCAGCATCCGCGCCGCCCGGCCGAGCCGGGGTGGGTAGATGCGCCGCAGGCGGCCCGGGGGACGTGGTCCGACCCGGCCCCCGGCGTGCCAGGCATCCAGGTCGGCGGCGGCCCGGGCGAAGGTGGCGAACATCGCGACCGGGTCGGCGCAGTCCTCCATCGGGTCGTCCTCGCCCCGGTCGAGGTGCTCGGCGGCCAGCGCGAGGCGCAGCCGACGGGCGTACTCGTCCGCCTCGTCGACGACCACCACCGACAGCTCGGAGTCGTGGGTCCACGACCGCCGGTTGAAGTTGTCGGACCCGATCGTGGTCCACGTGTCGTCGATGACGCAGGTCTTGGCGTGCACGTAGACGGGGGTGCCCGCGTGGTTCTCCAGGCCGTAGACCGCCACCCGATCGGGCGCCGCCCGGTGCATCGGCTCCATCGCACGCCGCCGTCCCTCCCGTTGCGCGAGCCGGTTGAGGCCCGTCACGTCGGGGTGGAGCGGCACGATGACGACGACGTGCAGGTCGGGGTGGGTCGTGAGGGCGTCGGCGAACACCTGGCCGACGTGGTCGCCCCAGAGGTACTGGTCCTCGACGTACACCAGCCGCCGCGCCTGCTCGAGCGCCTTCGTGTAGCCGTGGGCCACGCTGCGCTCGCCCCCGTGCGCGAAGGCGTAGTCGCGGCCCCCGCGCAGGTCGGGGTAGGTGCGCAGCAGCTGGACCGCGTGGGTGCCGCCCGGCACGGGCGGCGGGGGCGGCGCCTGCGGCGGCAGCGGGTCGGGCGTCACGTCGAGCCCGCGGAGCCGGTCGCGCACGAGGATGATCGGGCTGTGGCGCAGCGAGGTCGGGTCCTCCCAGCGCTCCCGGAAGGTCGTCTCCACGTCGTGCACCGCCGGCCCCGTCACGGCCGCCTGGATGTCGTGCCAGGGCGGGCGCGCGCCGTACTCCTCCGGCATCCCCGGCACCGGCTGCGGGTCGCCGGCGTGCGCGGCGGTGTCGCGGCGCGAGTGCGCGAGGTCGATGCCTCCGACGAAGGCGATGTCGCGCGACGGGTCGTCGCCGTGGCGGATCACCACCAGCTTCTGGTGGTGCGACCCCCCGATCCGCACCCGCATGTCGAGGATCGCCTCGGCGCCCCGTCGCTGCAGCGCGCGGCCGAGGTTCGCGTTCTGTCGGGCCGTGAAGCCGGTGAGGTCGCTGTGGGAGCGCCAGACCAGGCCACGCACGTCCGCGCCGCGCTCGTCCGCGCGGCCGAGGACGTCGAGCACGGTGCTAGCGGGGTCGTCCGTGAGCAGCTGGTCGGCGTCGCCCTGCCAGTCGGTGAACAGCACGAGGTCGCCCGGTCCCGTCGCGTCGATGCGCTCGAGGAGCTCGGCGAAGTAGGTGGCGCCGTGCACGAGCGGTCGCACCCGGTTGTCGGTGGACCACGCCACCCCACCCGGGTGGAGGTCGTCGACCCGGGTGCGGGGGTTGCCGCGCTCCCGGGCGGTCAGGAGCCAGCCCTCGGGTCCTCCTCGGTCCGCCACGTCCCCAGCCTGCCACTCCGCGGCCGACCCAGGCCACGTCCCGATCGCCGCCACCCGCGTAAGGAACGCCGCCGACGTGCGTCCTCTCTCCCGGGAGACGAGACGTGGGCGGCGATCCCGACCACGCCGGCGATGGGAAGAGGAGCAGCATGCGCATGCGACGGGGACGGACCGACCGGGGCGCCGCGGGGCGGCGCCGCCGCGCGGCGGAGGCACCGGCGCTCTCGGAGGACGAGGCCGCGGCGGTGGCGTCGCTCTTCGCGGCGGAGCTGCGTCGCGGGTGGATCCCCCGGGAGCGCGACCTGCGCGCCGGGGCCGAGGCGATCGCGCGACGTCGCGGGAGGCCCGCGGAGTTGTGTTGAATGAGGCCGTGACCAGCTCTTTCGCGCTCGCGGTGCACACCGCCGCGCTCGTCGTCGCGGGGGCGCTGACGGTCGTCGCCCTCGTCCGCCGGGACCGTCTCGTGGCGGGGCGCACCGTCGCGCTGGCCTGCGCGTCCGCCGCGGTGTGGGCCGGGCACGTCGTGTGGTTCGAGGCGTTCGGGCTGTCCCGCGCGCTGCTGCTGTGGCTGCCGGCCGTCGGGGCCACCTGCGGTCTGCTGTGGACGGTGGCCCGCCGCATGACGGACGCCGCCTGGCGTCCGTCGCGCGCCGTCGTGGCCCTGCTCGTGGCCGAGCCCCTCCTCGTGGCCGGCTGGCAGGTGCTGCTGGGGCCCCACGCGGTCGTCTCCGTGGGCGGGGCGACGGTGACCTTCGGCTGGCTCTTCGCCCTCCACACGGCCTACTGCTTCGCCCTGCTCCTGCTCACGGTCCTCGCCCTCGCGCGCCGCAGCAACGACCGGGCCGGCGCGGTGCGCCTCCAGGCGGCCGCGATCCAGTGGGGTGCCGTGGCCGCGCTCGTCGCGGAGGCGCTGCGCCTGCAGCTGACGGACGTGGCGGCGGTCGTCGCGCTCGCGGTCTTCGTCGGTGCCGGCGTCCGCGGCGCGTCCCGTCCGGTCGTGCCCCCGTCCTCCGAACGCCTGCTCGACGACCTCGGCGCCCTCGTGCTCGCCTTCGACGCCGACCGGCGGCTCGTCGAGTGGAACCGTCCGACCGAGCTGCTCCTCGCCCTCACCGGCCGCGACCCGGCCGTGGGCGACGCCGCCGCGGACGTCCTCGGCGTCGACCTCCCGTTCGCCGACGGCACCGTCCTCGACGTACTGGTCGCGGGCGGCACCACCCGGCTCACCGGCTTCTGCCACGCCCTGTACGACGCGGGCGACGGCGGCGGCTGGGCCGTGGTGCTCCGCCGGATCGGACGCCGGGTCCCGGAGGAGGCTCCCCCGGTGGCCCGCACCCCCGCCCGCACGGCACTGCGCAGCCTGCCGGAGCACGACGCCGAGACCGGGCTGCTCACGCCCCTCGGCCTGGTCGAGCAGCTCGGCGCCCACCTCCACGACACCGGGCCGCGGGTCGACGACGCGTCCGCCCGCCGCGCCGTCGTGGCGCTCGTCGAGCCCGGGCCCGACCACGTCGCGCAGGACGCCCGGGCCCTCGGGCGCTGGGCGGAGGAGCACGAGAACCCCGTGGGCGTCGCCCGCTGGACCTCGGGGCGCCTGGCCGTCGTCGCCCTCGCCGAGCGGGACCCCGAGGACGCGCAGGCGATCGCCCGCGACGTACGCTCCGCGGTCTCCGCCGAGGCCCGCATCGAGGTGCTCCACGGCGACGGTGACCTCGCCGCGGTGCTCTCCCTCATCGGGGAGGCGGAGGGTCGCCTGACGGCGGGGTGACCGGCACGCCCGGCTCGAGGTCGGCCAGCAGTCGCCGCAGGCCGGCGGCCGCGGAGACGGACGTCGGGGCGAGCGGCACGATCGCGACGTCCGCGTCGACCCCCGGCCCCGACGCCCCGCGCAGCGCACGGACCGCCACGGCGGCACGGTCCGCCAGGTCGTCCGCACGCTCCGGCAGCACCACGGCGTGCCCGTCCGTCGGGAGCGCGACCAGGTCGTCGGCGGCGCCGAACACCTCGCGCACGACGTCGGCGAGGAGGGACCCGAGGTCGCCGTACGTCGCGGGAGCGGCCCCCGCCGCCGCGGACGCGACCAGGCGGAGCACCACCACCTCGTGCGGCGAGGCGGACGGGCGGTCGTCACGGCCCACGAGCGCCCACACGAGGTCGTCCGGCGAGACCAGCCCCCCGTCGCGCTGCGCCGAGCGGCGTTCGAGCTCGCCGTGGTGGTCGGACCAGGCCAGCGTGGCGACCCGCAGCACGTCGAGGGGCAGGGGCTCCCCGTCGTCGAGGTCGCAGAGCAGCCGGAGGTCGCCCATCAGCGTCTCCATGGACAGGCCGTCCTCCGCCGTCGTCCGCGCCATCGCGGCCACGTCCTCCAGCAGGCCGCGGACCTCGGGCGGCAGGGTGGCGGGATCAGCACCCCGGCGGCCGAACGGGTCGGACGGCTCGGGGGTCGGGCTCATCCGGCGGACCGGCCGAGCAGGCGCTCGTGCTCGGCCGAGCCGACCGCGACCCGCTCGACGGTCACGGTGCACCGTCGCGTCGTGAGCTCGGAGCAGGCCGCGGCGAAGGTCGCGACCGCGGCGGTGGCGTCGCCGCCCGTCTGGACGACCACCCGCGCGACGGACTCCGCGGGCACGAGCAGCACCTCGCTGCCGGGCAGGTGCTCGGCGGCGACGAGGGAGACGGTGCGCAGGTCCTCCGCGGGGGCCCCGGCGCCGTCGGGTCGCGCGACGTGGAGGCCCGCGAGCCGCACCGTCACGATCTCGACCGTGCCGGCACGGCGGGGGCGGCGCGTCGCGTCGGACGGTCCCGTCGGGTCGCCCGTCGCCCGCACGCCGAGGAAGGTGTCCGACCAGGCGAGGGCCGACTGCTCCACGAGCGCGCTGACCTCGTCGGCGGTCCAGGCCGGCCCGAGGAGGTCGACGACCTGCTCGAGGTCGTGGAGCAGCCGCCGCAGGTCGTCGCCGCGCCGGGCGTAGTCGTGGGCCACCCGGCGCAGCGCGTCCTCGTCGAGGGGTCCGTCCGTGCCGTCCGGCCACAGCTCCCCGACCAGGAGGGCGAGCGCCGCCGCCGGGGGCGCGCCACGGCGCCCGCGGAGCCTCGGGCGAGGGCGCGGTCCGGAGCGGCCGTGCGGGCGGTCGGTCATGGGCGGGGTCATCCTAGGGCGGTTCCGGGGGCGGACGGAGGCTCCTCGCACTAAAGTGTGATCCCGTGCCTGTATCCGTCGCCGCCCTCGATGCGAGGGGTGCCGTCGACGCCCGGCTCGTCGACCTGGCCTCGGACGCCGACCTGCTGGAGCAGGCCCGGGCGGGTGGTCCTGGCGCCGCCTCCGCCGCCACGGCCGAGCTCTACCGCCGCCACCGCGACGTGGCGCTCCGCCTCGCGGGCCGGCTGTGCGACGAGCGCGACGTGGAGGACGTCGTGGCCGACGCCTTCGCCCGGGTGCTCGCCCAGCTCGCCACCGGCGGCGGCCCCCGCAGCTCCTTCCGGGCCTACCTGCTCACCGCGGTGCGGCACGCCCACGTCGACCACGTGCGGCGCGACGCCCCGCTCGTGTGGACCGACGCCCCGGAGCCGACCGCGGCCGTCCCGGACGAGACGGAGCGCCGCGAGGAGTCGCGGCTCCTGAGCGGGGTGCTCCGGGCGCTGCCCGACCGCTGGCAGCTCGTGCTGTGGTGGACGCTCGTCGAGCGCCGCTCCCTCGAGGACGTGGGCGCCCGCCTCCACCTCAACCCGAACGCAGCGGCCGCCCTCGCCTTCCGGGCGCGCGAGGGCCTCCGGCTGGCGTACGTCGCGGCGCACGTCGCCCGCGCCGCCGACCCCCGCTGCGCGCCGTGGCGCGACCGCCTGGCGAGCCTCCACCTCGGGCGCCTGCCGGACGACCAGGCCGACGCCGTCCGCGGCCACCTGGAGGGCTGCGGGGGCTGCGCCGCGACGTACGACGAGCTCCGTCGGCTGCGGCCCGCGACGCTGGTCGCGGCCTGACGCCTGGGGCGGGCGGCCTGCTCGTCCGAGCGGCACCACCGTCCCAGTTCGTGCCCTGGGGCCGGTCCCGTGGCAGGCGAGCCATCGGTCCACCCGGATCCGACGAGCGCGCGGGGCCGCGACAAGGGTCACGAACGACAGCGGATCCGCAGTCCGGAGTGGCGTTCGTGCCCCTTTCCGCGCGCCACGTCCAGCGCGGCGCGGGCCACGCTCAGCGCGGCACCGCGTCGACGAGCTCGGCGAAGGCGACGAGCCGCTGGTCGGTGTGGAACAGCTCCGCGCACGTGGTGAGGGTCAGCAGCCGCGCGTCCGGTCCCGCGTCGGGGCCGGTCCCCCCGGCGTCGGGGTTCTCGGGCACCGGATCGACGACCCAGGTGGCCGTGAACGGCACCTCGAGCGCGTCGCCGGCGGTGACGAGGCGGTAGGTGTAGGTCGTCGTGCGGGTGTCCACCAGCACGAGGTCGCCGACCTCCAGCTCGGTCATGCGGCGCAGCGGCTCGCCGTGGGTGATGCGGTGGCCGGCGACGGCGAGGTTGCCGACCTCGCCGGGGCCGGCGCTGCCGTCGAAGTGCCCGAGCCCGGCGGCGAGCACGTCGTCGTCGGTGCCCGCGAGCAGCGGCACGGCGTAGTCGTCGCCGAAGCGGGGCACCCGCACGATCGCGAGGGCGTCGCCGACGTCGGTGCGGGCGGTGTCGTCACCGGCGTCCCAGGCGTCCTCGAGCGCCGCGACGCCCTCGTCGTGCCGTCGCTCCGCGAGGAGGGTGGTGCCCCAGAGCTGCCACGCGACGTACCCGAGCACCCCGAGGCCCGCCACGACGAGCAGGAGCCCCGTCGCCGTGAGGACGCGTCGGCTCATCCCGCCACCGGGGCGCGGCGCACGTTGACGGTGCAGGCGGTGGCACCGGCGGGCACCTCCGCGGTGACCTCGACCGTGCGGGACGCACCCGGTGCGAGGTCCTCGACCGTCGCGACGCCGCGGGCCACGACGTCGGAGGTGGCGGTGGTCCAGCTGACGACGACCGCGTAGTCCGCGGCCGTGCCACCGCTGTTCGTCAGCTCCCCCGCGACCGACCGAGGGCCGGTCGCGACGTCGCACTCCGCCCCGGCGAGGTCGCCACGGGCGCCCGTGCCTCCCTCCAGCACGGGCGCCGGGGGCAGGTCCGCCGGGGAGACCCGGCCCTCGTCGAGGCTGGGGTCCGTCGACGAGGGCCGGGGGCTCGAGGGCTCGGACAGGGCCCCCTCGTCCCCGCCGCTGCACGCGGCGGGGACGAGGAGGAGCACCGGCACGAGGGCCGCCGTCAGGAGACGACGGGTCACGCGGTCCGCCGACGGCGTCCGCGCCAGACCAGCGCGGCACCGGCGCCGAGGAGCAGCGCCGCGAGGCCGAGCAGGCCGGCCGCCGGGCCGCCCGTGTCGGGCAGGGCCGGACCCGACGGGGCGGGCTTCGGCGGGGCCGGCGAGGACGCGACCGGGGTGGTCGTGTCCGACGGCGGCGAGACCACCGGCGGCACCGTGTCGCACCCGGCCGGGGTGCACCCGCCGGCCGTCGCGCGGTTGAGGATCGGGCCGTCGGCGACGTCCGCCGCCGTGACCTCGTAGTCCGCCTCGCACGTGGTGCTCTCCCCCGGCGCGAGGGTGGTCTCGCGGCAGGAGATCGCGACGTCGGCGTCGTCCAGCATCGGGTCGTCGATGGTGATCGAGGAGATCGTCACGGCACCCGTGTTGGTGACGTCGAACCGGTAGGTGATGGTGTCGCCCACCTGCGCGGGCCCACCGCCGGCCACGGCGTTGGACTTCACGAGCCCGAGCGTCGCGGTCGTCTCCGTCGGCGTGTCCGTCGTCGACGGCGGGGAGTCCACCGGGTCCTCGTCGCCGCCGACCGGCGTGCCGGTCGCGGTCGCCGCGTTGTGGACCGTGCCGGCGTCGACGTCGGCCTGCGTGACGACGTAGGGCTCGTCGACGACGCAGAACACGGTGTCGCCGGCGCGCACGGTGGTCGCCTCGCAGGTGATGGTGCCGACCTTCGGGTCGTTCACGACGACGTCGACGAGCGTGACGTTGCCGGTGTTGGTGACCTCGAAGCCGTACCAGATCTCCTCGCCCAGGTCGGCCACGCCGTCCTGGTCGAGGTCCTCGAGCTCGGCGAGCTTGACGATCGCGAGGCCGGGCACGGCCTCGATCGGGGTGGAGGTGGAGTCGGGGTCGGAGCCGACGGGGTCGCCGTCGGGGTCCGTCGCCCCCGCGGTCGCGGTGTTGTCCACCGAGCCCGCGTCCACGTCGTCACGCGTGATCTCGTACGGCGCGGCCGAGCACGTCACCGACGCCCCCGGCGCCAGCACGCCCGCGGGGCAGGTCAGCCCGCCCAGCATCGGGTCGCTGATCGCCACGGCGCTCAGCGGCACGTTGCCCGTGTTGGTCACCACGAACGTGTAGGCGATGGTGTCGCCCGCGTCGGTGGTGCCCGACGAGTTCACGTCGACGGGCGTGCCCGCCTGCTTGTCCAGCGCCAGGCTCGGCGCCGGCGTGTCGACCGGCGTCGTGGTGGAGTCCTCGTTGGAGGTCACCTCGTCGCCGTCCGGGTCCTCGCCCACGGAGGTGGCCACGTTCACCACGGCACCCGCGACCTCGTCCGCCTCCGTCACCACGTACGACGCGTCGGCGGCGCACTCCGTCGACGCACCCGGCGCCAGGCTCGTGACCTCGCAGGTCACGGTGCCCGCCAGCGGGTCGACGACGCGCACGTCGGAGACCGGCACGTTGCCGTCGTTGGTGACGGTGAACGTGTAGGCGATCGTGTCGCCGGCGTCGGTGAGGCCCGAGCCGTTGACGTCGACCGGCGTGCCCGCGAACTTGTCGAGGGTCAGCACCGGCGCCGGCGTCGCGACCGGCGTGTTCGTCGAGTCCGGGTCGCTGGTGACGGGGTCCCCGTCCGGGTCCTCGCCCTCGACGGTGGCCGTGTTGGTGACGACCGCGGCGGTCTCGTCGGCGTCGGTCACGACGTACGGCGCGTCGGCGGCGCACTCCGTGGTCTCGCCCGGCGCGAGGCTGGTGGCCTCGCAGGTCACCGCACCGACGAGCGGGTCGGAGACCGCGATGTCGGTGACCGGGACGTTGCCCGTGTTGGTCACCGTGAAGGTGAAGGCGATGGTGTCGCCCGCGTCGGTGATGCCGGAACCGTTGACGTCGACCGGCGTGCCGGCGCGCTTCTCGAGCAGCAGGGCCGGCGCCGGGCGCTCGACCGGCGTGGTCGTCGTGTCCTCGTCGGAGACGACGTCCTCGTCGTACGGGTCGCTGCCCACCGCCGTCGCCACGTTCGTGACGGAGCCGGCGAGCTCGTTGGCCTCGGTGACCACGTAGGCCTCGTCGGCCGCGCAGTCGGTCGCCTCGCCCGGCGCGAGGCTCGTCGCCTCGCAGGTGACGTCGCCGACGAGCGGGTCCTGCACGCGGATCGCGTCGACCGGCACGTTGCCCGTGTTGGTCACCGTGAACGTGTAGGCGATGGTGTCGCCCGCGTCGGTGATGCCCGAGCCGTTGACGTCGACCGGCGTGCCCGCGAACTTCTCGAGCGTCAGCTCGGGCTCGGGGAGGTCGGTCGGGGTGGAGGTGGAGTCGGGGTCGGAGCCGACGGGGTCGCCGTCGGGGTCGGTGGCTCCCGCGGTCGCGGTGTTGTCCACCGAGCCCGCGTCCACGTCGTCACGCGTGATCTCGTACGGCGCGGCCGAGCACGTCACCGACGCCCCCGGCGCCAGCACGCCCGCCGGGCAGGTCAGCCCGGTCAGCATCGGGTCGCTGATCGCGACCGCGCGCAGCGGGACGTTGCCGGTGTTCGTGACCACGAAGGAGTAGGTGATCGTGTCGCCCGCGTCGGTCAGGCCCGAGCCGTTGACGTCGACCGGGGTGCCCGCCTGCTTGTCCAGCGCCAGGCTCGGCGCCGGCGCGTCGACCGGCGTGGTCGTGGAGTCCTCGTCCGAGGTGACGGGGTCGCCCGACGGGTCCTCACCCGCGGCGGTGGCCACGTTCACCACGGCACCTGCGGTCTCGTCCGCCTCCGTCACCACGTACGGCGCGTCGGCGGCGCACTCCGCCTCCTCGCCGGGCTCCAGGCTCGTGACGTCGCAGGTCACCGCACCGACGAGCGGGTCGGAGACCGCGACGTCGGTGACCGGGACGTTGCCCGTGTTCGTGACCGTGAAGGTGTAGGCGATCGTGTCGCCCGCGTCGGTGAGGCCCGAGCCGTTGACGTCGACCGGCGTGCCGGCCCGCTTCTCGAGCGTGAGCGCCGCGTCGTGGTCGATCGGGGTGCTCGTGCTGTCGTCGTCGGTGACGTCGGGGTCGCCGGGCACGCCGGTGTTGCCCGAGGCCGTGGCCGTGTTGTCGACGACGCCGGCGGTCACGTCCGCCTGCGTGAGCACGTACGGCGCGGCCGTGCACGTCACGTCCTCGCCGGGCGCGAGGGCGCCGGGCGGGCAGGTGACGGCGCCGACCTTCGGGTCGGAGACCGCGACGGTCGCCAGCGGCACGGGGCCGGTGTTGGTGACGACGAAGGTGTAGGTGATCGTCGAGCCGGCGGTGCTGCCCGTCGGGGTGCCCGCGATCTTGTCGAGCTCCAGCGACGGACGCTTCGCGGTGTTGGTGAAGGTGCACAGGGCCGCGACGCCGGCGGCGCCGCCGTTGGGCATCGTGAAGCTGCCGGTCGTGCCCGTGCCGCTGGCGATCGTGCTGCCCGTGTTCTCGTCGACGCAGGCCCAGGCCGCGTCGTACCGGCTCGCGAGGGTGCCGTTGCCGCTCTCGGCCACGGTGTACGTCGTGCCCGTGAGCCCGAAGACGGGACCGGCGGTCTCGGCGGGCGTCGCCTGCAGGCCGGAGTCGCTGCCCGCCGTCGTCGCCGTGTTGCCGGTGGTGATGCCGCCGCCCGTCACGGCGAGCGTGGCCTGGTCACCCGCGACGGCGCGGCCGTCCGGGAAGTCCTTCTGCACGCGGATCGTGTTGGGCGAGGCGCACGATGCGAGGTCCACGGAGCCCGACAGCGCCAGCGGCGAGGACGAGAGGATCGCACCCGTCGAGGGGTTGACCTCGAACAGCTGGTTGCCGCTCGCCAGGTAGAGCAGGCCCGAGCCCGCGAACGCGATGCCGTTGATGGCCTGGTTGGACGGGGTCGAGATGTCGGTGATCTGGCGACCCGTCACCGTCACGGCGGGACCGCTCGTCGGGATCTCCTGGTCGATGACGGAGACGACGTTGGAGCCGTTCGCACCGCCGACGACGTACATGCGGCCCTGCTGGTCGAAGACCCAGTCGCCGTTGGCGCCGCCGGTCGGGATCGTGCCGCTCGCGACCAGGCCGATCGAGGTGTTGGTCGTGGTGTCGAAGCCGTAGACCTGCACGGTCGAGCCGCTGAAGCCGCCGTAGTAGTAGAACCCGTTGAGCGGGTTCACCGCACCGTGGGTCACGGGGGTGCTCGCCGCGCCGGCGCCGAGCGCCGTCGTGGTGTCGCTCGCCCGGTCGTGGCGGTAGATGGTGCGGCCGGTGCCCTGGGCCGCGGGCAGCACGCCGAACGCCTGGCTGCCGTCGTCGGAGATGCCGAGGCCGTTGAGGCTGCCGGTGGCGCCGATGTCGAAGGTGCCGACGCTGGTCTGCGTGCCGTCGTCCCCGAGCGCCCAGATGTTGCGGGGCGAGGCCCCCTGGATCGAGTAGACCGTGCCGCAGTCCAACGCCGGAGCCGCGGTCGCGGGCGCGGCGGCCAGCGACAGGGTCACCCCCGTGAGCCCCGACGCCACCACGACCGTGGCGGCCGCGTGCGCGAACCACCGCCGCGCCCTGCTCGTGCCGGACCGACCGGCTCCCCCTCGTGTGCCCCCACGCACACGCACGTGCTTGCTCAACGCTTTCCCCACATCGTCGTCTCGAGCCCCGGGTCGCGGGGCGTGCGGTCGAGCGACCGCAGGGTGAGGACGGGGTGGAGCGGAGTTCCTTACGCGGTTCTCAGGAGAATTTCGAGTGGTCTGGATCACAACGGTTCGCAGGGCGGGGATGGCGGCGTCGTGGCCTAGGATCCGCCGCACGGGGGACGCCTGGTCGAGTCGCACGACGAGGTAGCACGACGCGATGTCGGCACGACGTCGCGCGACGCGATGTCCCGTCGACGACACCGCGACCAGGACCATGACCGCTGCAGCGCACCCACCGGAGCCCACCGAGCCGATCGGGGCGGACGAGCCCCCGGACTCCGCGCTGCTGACGCGGGCGCGCGCGGGCGACGCCGAGGCCGTCGCGGCGCTCTTCGAGCGCTACCACCCGGTGGCGCTGGCCCTGGCGACCCGGCACGCCGGCCCCGACCTCGCCCCCGACATCGCCGCGACCGCGTTCGAGCGGATCCTCCGGCTGCTCCGGCAGGGCAAGGGCCCGACGACCGCGTTCCGTCCCTACCTGGCCGCGACCGTCAACAGCGCCTGGGTCGACCACGTGCGCCGCGACTCCCGCCTCGTGCTCGTCGAGGACGACGACGACCTGGAGCCGCTCGTCCCCGCGCCGTCGGACGGCGCCGACGACCGCTTCGACCGTGCGACCGTCGCCGCCGCGTTCGCCGACCTGCCGCCGCGCTGGCAGCACGTGCTGTGGCACACCGCGGTCGAGGGCATGGCGCACGACGAGGTGGGCGAGGCGCTCGGGCTGACCGGCAACGCCGTCGGCGTGCTGGCCCACCGCGCCCGGGAGGGACTGCGCACCGCCTACCTCGACGCCCACCTCGCCGCAGCCGCCGACGCGGGCTGCCGGCGCACGACGCCCCTGCTGGGCGCCTACGTGCGCGGCGCGATGTCCGTCGGCAAGCGCCAGCGCGTCACCGAGCACCTCGCCGACTGCGCCCGGTGCCGCCACGCCGTCGACGAGCTCGGCCAGATCTCGGCGAACCTCGGCGCCGTGCTGCTGCCCCTGCTGGGGCTGCTCGCGGCGTCGGGCCTGCCCGGTGCCGCGACCGGCACCGCCCCCGGGCCCGGTCGGTCGCGCACCCGGCGGCACCCGCGCCGTACGACGCAGGTCGGCGTGGTCGCGGCGGCCGTCGTCGCCGTCGCCCTGGCGGCGGCTGCGGCCGTGCTCCAGCCGTGGGCCGGGTCGGACGCGGGACCGGCGATCGCGACGGCCCCGTCCGCGGTGGCCGAGCCGGGTGGCCCTGATGAGCCGGACGGTCCGGATGAGCCCGGCGAGCCGGGTGCTCCCGCGGCCGTCGCCGACCCGACCCCGGCACCCGGGGTTCCGGTGGCGTCGCCCGCGCCCGGTGCGCCGGCCCCGGACGCCGAGCCCCCGGCCGCGGCGAGCCCCGGCACCACGCAGCCCTCGTCCGAGCCGACCCCCTCCCCGGGCGCGCCGTCGGAGCCCTCGCCGGAGCCCGCGCCCGGCCCCTCCCCGGAACCGCCGAGCACCGACCCGGCGGCCAACCCCCGCTTCGAGCGGTCGCGACTGGTCGCGGCCCCCGGCCCGCAGCCCGGGTGGACGCGCGTGACGGTCCCGGTCGTCGCGGCCTCGCCCGGCACGGTCGTCACGATGAGCGTCCGCGGCGCACGGGAGGTCTGCCTCGTCGGCGCCGGGGAGCCCCGCTGCACGACGGGACCGGTCTCGGGCTGGACGGTCCCGGCGCTCGGCGCCGCGGAGCCGCTGGTGGTCGAGGTGCGGCACGACGCGCTGGCGTGGATCGGGTTCGGCCTCGAGGCGCTCGACCGTCCCGACGACGTCCCCGCCGACAACCAGGTCGACGCGATCCTGCACCCGGGCGGCTGAGTCCCGGGGCGGTCGTACGCTCGCAGGGTGACCCCCACCGCCCTCCCCCGGAGCTGACGTGCCGACCTGGGCGGCGGCCGGTCTCTGGGGCCTCGTCGGCGGCGGAGCCCTCGTGCTCGGTGCCCTCGTCGCGTGGTGCGTGCGCGTCCCGCAACGCGTGGTCGCGGGCGTCATGGCCTTCGGCGCGGGCGTGCTCATCTCGGCCCTGTCGTTCGAGCTCGTCGACGAGGCCGAGGCGAGCGGCGGCCTCCTCGCGACGGCGGTGGGCTTCCTCGTGGGCGCGGTGGCGTACGTCGCGGCGAACGTCGCGCTCGCCCGCCGCGGCGCGGCGCACCGCAAGCGCTCCGGGGGCCAGCAGGCGACGGAGTCGGACCAGCCGGGCTCGGGCACCGCCATCGCCGTGGGGGCGCTGCTCGACGGGGTGCCGGAGTCCGTCGTGCTCGGCCTGTCCCTGCTCGACGGCGGCACCGTGGGGGTCGCCGTGCTGGCCGCCATCGTCATCTCCAACGTGCCCGAGGGCCTCTCCAGCGCCGCGGGGATGAAGTGGGCCGGGCGCAGCGCCCGCTACGTCTTCGCCGTCTGGGGCGGGATCGCCGTCATCAGCGGCCTCGCGGCGCTCGCCGGGGCACTGCTGCTCCAGGGCGCCCCCGCCGAGGCGATCGCGGTCGTGACGGCCCTCGCCGCCGGCGCGATCCTCGCGATGGTGGCCGACACGATGATCCCGGAGGCGTTCGAGCGCACCCACCTCTACACGGGTCTGATCGCGGCCTCGGGCTTCCTGCTCGCGTTCGTCGTGGGCCGGGCGTGACGGTCGGCGGCTCGCGCCCGTTCACGGTCGCCACGGCCAACGCCGCCAGCGGGCGGGACCGGCGCGGCCGGATCGACGCCGCGTCGTGGGCGCGCTGGAGCGACGCCGCCACCGCGCTCGACATCGACGTGCTCGCCGTGCAGGAGGTCGACCACCGGCTGCCCCGCAGCGGGGAGGTCGACCAGACGAGCGTGCTCGCGGATCGGCTGCGCGGCGACGGTCCCGCCTGGTCGGCGCGCCTCGCGGCGGCGGTGCACGGCACCCCGGGCTCGCTCGCCGGCGTCCGCCCCGCCGCCCCGGTGGCGGACGACCGCCCGGAGGAACCGTCGTACGGCGTCGCCCTCCTCAGCCGCCACCCCGTCACGGCGTGGCGGGAGCTGCGGCTCGGTCCGTCGCGGGTGCGGTTGCCGGTACCGCTCCCGCCGGGGTCGGGGCGGCGTCTGCTGTGGGTGCCCGACGAGCCCCGGGTGGCGCTCGCGGCGGTGGTCGCCGCGCCCGACGGGCCGGTGAGCGTGGTGACGACCCACCTGTCCTTCGCCCCGCTGCGGGCCCGGGCACAGCTGCGGGACGTGGCGCGGTGGTGCGCCGACCTGCCCCGCCCGCTCGTGCTGCTCGGCGACCTCAACCTGCCGCCGCGGCTCGTGCGGTTCCCCGGCGCGCCCGCCCTGCACGCACCGACCCACCCGGCGCACCGTCCGCGGGTGCAGCTCGACCACGTGCTGCTGGACGACCCGGCGAGGCGGTACGTCGTGGGCGACGCCGCGACGTACCGCGTGGCCGACAGCGACCACCGCGCGGCGCGGGTGGAGCTCGTGCGGCGCGCTCGCGCCGCGACCGACGTGATGGGGGCTGACGGGGGCACCCGCCCGCTCGTGTAACGCGGTGTCCGGGTCACTGTGGAAGGGGTAGACCACGTGCACAGTGACCCGGACACCGCGTTACACGCCGGGGCCAGGGTCCCTCAGCCGATCGCCCCCGCCGCGGCGCGTCCCGCCGTCCGCCCCGAGAACAGGCATCCACCGAGGAACGTGCCCTCGAGCGCGTTGTAGCCGTGCATGCCGCCACCTCCGAAACCGCTGGCCTCGCCCGCGGCGTACAGGCCGGGCACCGGCTGCCCCGCCGCGTCGAGCACCCGCCCGTCGAGGTCGGTGTGCAGGCCGCCGAGGGTCTTGCGAGTGAGGATGTTGAGCCGCACGGCGATGAGCGGGCCCGCCGCGGGGTCGAGGAGGCGGTGGGGGGTCGCGACGCGGATGAGCTTGTCGCCGCGATAGCGCCGGGCGCCGTGGATGGCGGTGACCTGGGCGTCCTTGCCGAACGGGTTGGTGATCTCGCGGTCGCGGGCCTCGACGAGGCGGGTGAGGCGCTCGGAGTCGATGAGGGGCTGGCCGGTGAGGCGGTTCATGCCGGCGGCGAGCTCGTCGAGGCTGTCCGCGACGACGAAGTCCTCGCCCTTCTCCTTGAACGCCTCGACCGGGCCGGGGGCCCCGGGGCGCACCCGGGAGAGGAGCAGCCCGACGTCCTTGCCGGTGAGGTCGGGGTTCTGCTCCGAGCCCGAGAGGGCGAACTCCTTCTCGATGATCTTCTGCGTGAGCACGAACCACGAGTGGTCGTGGCCGGTGCCCCGCAGGTGCCGCAGCGTGCCGAGGGTGTCGAAGCCGGGGAAGTACGGCGCGGGCAGGCGGTTGCCCTCGGCATCGATCCACAGCGACGAGGGGCCGGGGAGGATCCGGATGCCGTGGTTCGCCCAGATCGGGTCCCAGTTGCGCAGGCCCTCGACGTAGTGCCACATCCGGTCGGGGTTGATCACCGTCCCGCCGGCGGCCTCGGTGATGCCGATCATCCGGCCGTCGACGTGGGCGGGCACGCCGGCGACCATGCGGTCGGGCGGGGTGCCGAGGCGCGCGGGCCAGGCCTGGCGCACGAGGTCGAGGTTGCCCCCGATGCCGCCGGAGGCGACGACCACGGCCTGGGCGGTCAGCTCGAACTCGCCGACCTCGTCGCGGGAGGACGCCGCGCCCCGTACGACGTCGGACGGCGCCAGCAGCGCACCGCGGACACCCGTGACCGCGCCGTCGTCGGTGACGAGGGCGTCGACGCGGTGGCGGAACCGGAGCTCGACCCGGCCCGCGGCGACGTGCTCCCGCACCCGACGCTCGAAGGGCTCCACGACGCCCGGTCCGGTGCCCCAGGTGAGGTGGAAGCGCGGCACGGAGTTGCCGTGCCCGTCGGCGCGACCGTCGCCGCGCTCGGCCCACCCGACGACGGGGAAGAGGCGGTGGCCCAGCTGCCGGAGCCAGGAGCGCTTCTCGCCGGCGGCGAAGTGCACGTAGGCCTCGGCCCAGCGCCGCGGCCAGTGGTCCTCGGGGCGGTCGAACTGCGCCGAGCCGAACCAGTCCTGCAGCGCCAGGTCGAGCGAGTCCTTCACGCCCATGCGTCGCTGCTCGGGGCTGTCGACGAGGAACAGCCCGCCCAGCGACCAGAACGCCTGGCCGCCCAACGACTGCTCCGGCTCCTGGTCGAGCACGAGGACGTGCCGTCCGGCGTCCGCCAGCTCCGCCGCGGCGACCAGCCCGGCCAGTCCCCCACCCACCACGATCGCGTCTGCGTCCATGGGGCCAGGCTCGGAGCACGCTCGGCCCACGGCAAGGGCTTTCACCCCTTCTGAGCACTAGGCTTGTCATTCCCTGACAACGAGGAGCCGTCATGTCCGTGGACCCCACGCGTGTCGCCGTCCGGGACGAGGTGGTCGCGCGCCTCGACGAGATCGCCGCCCGCGTCACGGCCGAGATCGTGGCCGAGATCCCGGCGTACGCCGCGCTCGCGCCGCCCCAGCTCGCCGAGGTCGATGCGATCGCCCGGTGGGGCACCACCCGCGTGCTGGACCTGTGGGCCGAGGGTGCGGCGGGCCTCACAGCGTCGGACGTGCACCGGTTCCGCGGCATCGGCGCCGCTCGTGCGCTCGACGGGCGTCCCCTGCCGGGCATCCTCCGCGCCTACCGCCTCGCCGCCACGCAGGTCGTCGACCACATCGAGGCCACGGCGGCGGACCGCCTGACGGTCGCGGACGCCATCGCGCTGTCCCGGCTGTGGATGGCGGTCGTCGACACGCTGACCGACGCGCTGCACGAGGGGTACGCCGCCGGCACCCAGCGGGCCGGCGACCGCGACGGCGCGATCGAGGGTCTCCTCGACGACCTGCTGGCCGGTCGCCAGGTCGCGCGCACCAACCTCGAGGACCGCGGCCGGGCGCTCCGCGTGGCCATCCCGCCGCGGCCCACCCTGCTGGTGGTCGCCCTCGCGCCCGACGGTCCGTCGCGCACCGACCTCGCCGCCCTCGTGGGCGACGACGCACCGCTCCGGCACCGCGACGGCCACGGCGTCGCCCTGCTCGACACCGACGCCGCCCGGGTCAGCGCGCGCTGGGACGCGTCGTGGCGCGGAGCGCTGGTCCCGAACGACCGCGTCACCGACCTGCCGCGGACGTTCCGCCTCGCCACCCACGCGCTCGAGCACGCTCCGTCGCGCGCGTACGGCGCAGGTCGCCTCCTCGACGAGGCCGACGTCCTCCTCGTCGCGCTCCTCACGGGCCACCCCGACACGGACCACGCACGCTTCGCGCGCCTGGTGCTGGACGGGCTGGACGACCACCTGCTCGCGAGCATCGAGGCCCACGTCGCCACGGGCTCCGCCGACGCCGCCGCCGCGCGCCTCGGCGTCCACCCGCAGACACTGCGCCACCGCCTGCGTCGCACTCGCGAGCTCAGCGGCCGCGACCCGCGCCGTACCTGGGACCGGCTCGTGCTCGAGGTGGCGCTCCTGGGCCGCTCGGCGTGAGGGTTGGGCCGGGGGCCCTCGTCGTGTAACGCGGTGTCCGGGCGACTGTGCACGTGGTCTACCACCTCCATAGTGACCCGGACACCGCGTTACATCCCGTCGGGCCCGGCGCCCGCTCGCCCCTCAGGCGCAGCCGAGCACGCCGTACGCCGCGGAGGCGAGCTCCACGAGGTCGTCGCGCTGCTCGTCCTCGTCCCGCGGGTCGGCCAGCACCCAGCCGAGGCGGCTGCTGGTGGCCGTGACGGCGCACTCGCCCGAGGCGACCAGCACCGCGGAGTCGCCGTCGACGTACACCTCGTCGCCGTCCACCTCGACGGGGTCGCCGGAGCCGGCGAGACCCATCGCGAGGTAGCCCTCGTTCGTCAGCTGCGAACCGATCGTGGCGAAGGACTCGTCCCCGACGTACGAGCACCGGATCCCGGCTTCCCCGACCGCACCGCGGGCGGCCCGCACCTCGCCGACCCGGGCGGTGACGAGCTCGTCCGCGGGGTCGGGGCAGGCGGCGGGCAGCGCGACGGCAGGCACGTCGACGTCGGCGAGGCCCTCGGTCACCTCGCGGGCCAGGTCGACGAGCACGTCCTCCGACAGCGCGGCGTCGGCGTCGTCGCGGAACCGGCTGTCGACGAGCACGACCCGGTCGCCCGTCCTGACCGTCACGCGGAGGCCGTCGTAGGAGTTCACCGCGACGTACGCCTCGTCGCCGAGGTCCGCGAGGGGCTCGGCCGGGTCGCTGCCGTAGGGCGTCGCGATCATCGCCACCGGGCGGCCGTCGTCGAACGCCCGTACCCCCACCTCGAGCATCCCGCCGGCGAACCCGCAGGCCACGAAGGTCTCCTCGCCCGGGAACAGGCCGACGGACTCACCACCCGCGTCGCCGTCGACCGTCGCCTCGTCGAGCACGGCGCGCGTCTCGGCCGAGACCAGGCCGCACGGCACCGAGTCGGCGTCCGTACCGCCCCTGGCGTCCCAGTCAGCCGCCGTCTCGCTGCGGTCGTCGCGGTCGCCCGATCCCCCGTCGCCCCCGTCGGTCCCGTCTCCTCCGTCGCCGCACGCCGCGAGCAGGAGCGGGAGGACGGCAGCGGTCGCGAGGAGGGCGGCACGGCGGGGACGGAGGAGACGCATGGCCACCGCCCTTCCCCGTGGGACGTCGTGCGAACCGTCGGCGGGAGCCACCGCACCGCACGACGTCCGCGGAGAGATGTGGTCTGACCACATGCTACGGTGTGGTCAGACCACACGACGAGCATGCCGACGACCGCCGGAGGGACCCATGGCCGAGACGACACGCGCCTGGCGCACGGTGCTCGACCACCTCGAGCGCGAGCTCGGTGAGGGCCGCCTCGGTCCCGGCGACCGGCTGCCCGGCGAGCGCGAGCTCGCCGCCCGGCTCGGCGTCGGCCGCTCGAGCGTGCGCGAGGCGGTGCGCGTCCTCGACGTCATGGGCGTGGTGCGCACGGCCACCGGGTCCGGACCCTCGGCCGGCGCGATCATCGTCGCGCGCCCCGGGGCCGGCATGTCCACGATGCTGCGTCTGCAGACCGCCGCGCAGGCCTTCGGCGTCGACGACGTCGTCGCGACCCGCGTCGCGCTCGAGGTGGCGGTCGTCGGGACCCTCGCCGCGGCGTACGACGACACCCACCTCGCGCCCGCCCGCGAGCTGCTCGTCGCGATGGGCGACGACGCGCTGGCGCCCGAGGAGTTCCTCGCGCTCGACGCGCGGTTCCACCTCGCGCTCGCGGAGGCGACCGGCAACCAGGTGATGCTCGCCGTGATGGCGGGGCTGCGCACGGCGATCGAGGACTACGTGCGCCTCGGCCTCGCGCGCATCGACGATTGGTCCGCCACCGGCGCCCGCCTGCACGCCGAGCACACCGCGCTCCTCGACGCCGTCGCCAGCGGCCGGGCCGACGCCGCCCGGACGTGCGTGGCCGACCACATCCACGGCTACTTCGCCCAGATCCGACCCTGACCCCACCCGCACCGCCGCCCGCACCGCCACCCGCTCCACCCGAGAGGACCCCGACCATGGTCGCCCGCCAGTTCCCGAAGCCCGCCGAGATCTTCGACCTGCTGAAGTTCAAGAAGCCGGAGCTCAACCCCCGCAAGCGGCGGCTGGCCAAGGCGCTGACGATCGACGACCTGCGGGTGATCGCGAAGCGTCGTACGCCGCGGGCCGCGTTCGACTACACCGACGGCGCCGCCGAGGGCGAGCTCTCCATCGCCCGGGCCCGGCAGGCCTTCCAGGACGTCGAGCTCCACCCCGACGTGCTGCGCCCGGCGGTCGACGTCGACACCTCGATCGAGGTGCTCGGCGCGCGGAGCGCGCTCCCCTTCGGCATCGCCCCCACCGGCTTCACCCGCCTCATGCAGACCGAGGGCGAGATCGCCGGCGCCGGGGCGGCGGGCGCGGCCGGGATCCCGTTCACGCTCTCGACGCTGGGCACGACGTCGATCGAGGACGTGCGCGACGCCAATCCGGCCGGCCGCAACTGGTTCCAGCTCTACGTCATGCGGAACCGCGAGACGTCCTACGAGCTGACCCGTCGCGCTGCGGCAGCCGGCTACGACACCCTCTTCTTCACCGTCGACACCCCCGTGGCCGGCGCGCGCCTGCGCGACAAGCGCAACGGCTTCTCGATCCCGCCGCAGATCACGCTCCGCACCGTGCTCGACGCCGCGGTCCGCCCCTGGTGGTGGATCGACTTCATCACGACGCCGAAGCTCGAGTTCGCCTCGCTCTCCTCCACCGGCGGCACCGTCGGCGAGCTGCTCGACTCGGCGATGGACCCGACGATCAGCTACGACGACCTCGAGGTCATCCGCGGCCTGTTCCCCGGCAAGATCGTCGTCAAGGGCGTGCAGAACGTCGCCGACGCCCGGCGCCTCGTCGACCACGGCGTCGACGGCGTCGTGCTCTCCAACCACGGCGGCCGCCAGCTCGACCGCGCGCCCGTGCCGTTCCACCTCCTGCCCGAGGTCGTGCGCGAGGTCGGCCGGGACACGACGGTCATGGTCGACACCGGCATCATGAACGGCGCCGACATCGTCGCCTCGATCGCGCTCGGCGCCGACTTCACGCTCATCGGCCGGGCGTACCTCTACGGCCTCATGGCCGGCGGCCGCCCGGGCGTCGACCGCACCATCGCGATCCTCAAGGACGAGATCGAGCGCACCATGAAGCTGCTCGGCGTCGCCACGCTCGACGAGCTCGAGCCGCGCCACGTGACCCAGCTCGTGCGGCTCGCGCCGCGGCCGCTGGGCTGAGCCCGCCCTTCCAACGCCGAGGGTCGTGGGGCCCCCCCCCCCCAAACCCCCGGCCGGGGGGCCCGCCACCCAGGGCCCCCCACAAGGGGGGGGGGCGCCGCCGCCCCCCCCCCCCCCCCCCCGCCGCCCCCCCCCCCCCCCCCCCCCCCCCCCCCCCCCCCCCCCCCCCACGACTCGATGCACGCCTCAGATGCGGCGGAAGAGGGCGGCGAGGGCTTGGCCGCCGCCGATGCACATGGTGACGATGCCGAGCTCCTTGTCGGTGCGGTGGAGCTCCTTGGCCACGCGCAGCGACAGGATCGCGCCGGTGGCGCCGACGGGGTGCCCGAGCGCGATGGCGCCGCCGTAGGGATTGACCTTCTCGGGGTCGAGCCCGGCGTCGCGCACGACGGCGACGGCTTGGGCGGCGAAGGCCTCGTTGCACTCGACGACGTCGATGTCGCTCGGGGTGGTGCCGGTCTTGGCGAACAGCGCCTTGAGTGCGAGGACGGGGGCGTAGCCCATGAGCTCGGGCTCCATCGCGCCGGTGGTGACGGCCTCCAGGGTCACCAGCCCGGTCAGGCCCCGCTCGGCCACGGCCCGCTCGGAGGCCAGGACGACCGCGGCGGCGCCGTCGTTGATCCCGGAGGCGTTGCCGGCGGTGACGGTGCCGTCCTTGGCGAACGCGGGCCGCAGCCCGGCGAGCGTCTCCAGGGTGGTGTCGGGCTTGGGGTGCTGGTCGGTGGTGACGGTGAACGGTTTGCGGCCACCGACCTCGACGGGCGTGATCTCCTCGGCGAACGCCGCCTGCGCGGCGTCGGTGGCGGCACGGCGCTGGGACTCGCACGCGAACTCGTCCTGCTCGGCGCGCGAGACGCCGTACTTCGCGGCGACGTTCTCCGCGGTGAGGCCCATGTGGATGCCGCCGAAGGGGTCGGTGAGCATCATGACGGTGCCGTCGACGAGGTCGCGGTTGCCGAGCTTGTAGCCGTTGCGGGCACCGAAGTCGTAGAACGGCATCCGGGTCATCGACTCGTCCCCGCCGGCGACGGTGAGGTCGAGGTCGTTCCAGCGCATCTCCATCGCTGCCGACCAGATGGCCTGCAGGCCCGAGCCGCACAACCGGTTCACGGTGTAGGCCGGGACGTTCTTCGGCAGCCCGGCGGTGACCGCGACCCGGCGGGCGTTGTAGGCGTCAGGGCCGACCTGCCCGATGCAGCCCATGACGACTTCCTGCACGTCGGCGCCCGCGACACCGGCCCGCTGCAGCGCCGCGGTCGTGGCCTGCGCGCCGAGCTCGTGGGCCGCGACGTCCTTGAACACGCCACCGAAGCTGCCGACCGGGGTACGCGCACCGTCGACGAGGACGATCTTCTGGGGGCTGGTGGTCATTCCGTGCTCCGTTCGAGAGGGGATGCGAGAAGGGATGGGACGCTCCGGGCGCGTGAGAGCCGCAGGATCTGCACCGCAGCCAGGCCCCAGAGCACGTACTGCACGCTCATCGCGACCCGGAACGCGGCGGCGGAGAAGTCGGTCGAGGAGCCGTCGGTCTGCAGGTCCAGCAGCAGCCCGACGGCGAAGATCACGAGGAGGCTGGCGACGAAGCCGCCCTGGTTGACCAGGCCGCTCGCCGACCCCAGGCGCTCGGGCGGGTGCGCCGTGCGCACCAGGTCGAAGCCGATCATCGCCACGGGTCCGGTCGCGCCCACGACCACGACGAAGGGCACGAGCACCCACGTCGGTGCGCCGCCGGGCCAGACCAGCACCACCGCCCAGACGACGGCGACCAGGGCGATCGAGCCGAGCGCCACGGGGATGCGCAGGTCGGGCCGCGCACCCACCAGCCAGCCCACGAGCGGGCCGGCCGAGATGACCGCCACGATCATCACGGTGATGAGGGTGCCCGCCGTCGTGGCGCTCACGCCGTGGGCCAGCACGAAGTAGGGATAGCCCCAGACGAGGGCGAGCAGGGTCGAGCTGAAGTGCTGGGAGAAGTGCACCCAGAACCCGAGCCGGGTCTCCCGCACCGCCCACGAGGCGCGCAGCCCCGAGGCGACGGCCCGCCACGGCTGGGAGGACCCCCGCACGGTCCGCCGGCCCGGCTCGTCGCGCACGACGAGCAGCACCACGATCGCGAGCGCGATCCCCAGGCCGGCGGCCGCCAGGTACGTCCGCTCCCACCCCCAGGTGTGGAGCGCCCACGCCATCGGCACGGCCGCAGCGATGGTCCCCACCTGACCGGTCGGCCCCGCCAGCTGGGTGATCAGCGGGACCCGGCGCGGCCGGAACCACGCCACGATCACCCGCAGCACGCAGACGAAGGTCGATGCGTCACCCGCGCCCACGAGCACCCGGGCGACCACGGCGAGCAGGTAGCTGTCGGCGAACGCGAACACCAGCTGACCCACGCTCATGAGGGCCACCCCGACGAGGAGGACCACGCGCGGCCCGAACCGGTCGACCAACAGGCCGACCGGCACCTGCAGCACGGCGTAGACGGCGAGCTGGAGCACCACGAACCCGCCCAGCTGCGTGGCGGAGATCCCGAACCGGTCGGCGGCCTCGAGCCCGGCGACCGCCAGCGACGAGCGGTGGAAGACCCCGAGCACGTAGCAGGCGAGCGCCGCCGCCCACACCACCCACGCGAGGCGACCCGTCCGCTCGGCGTCGACGCCGCTCATGGGTGCTCGCGGTCGCGCAGCACGAGCGGACGACCCGTGTCGGAGGCCCACCCGAGCGCCTCGGACGCCGCGATCCACCGGTCGAGCCCCGCCCGGACGTCCTCGGGGATGGCGGCGGCACGGCGGGTGCGCAGGTCGACGTGGACCAGCAGGTACTCCACCGCGGTGGCGACCCGTGCGCGCGCGTCGTCGACCAGGTAGGAGACGCAGTGCACCGCGCGCGGCGCGCGGGCGAGCACCCGCACGTGCGCGCTGTAGCGGGCGTCCTCGTAGAGCTCACCGAAGTAGCCGACCCGCTGCTCGGAGGTGAACATGCCCAGGGCGCGCCCACGCCGGTAGGCCTCGTCCACGCCGACGTCGCACTGCATCGCCTCGACCCCGCGTCCCGCCGCCAGGAGGTGGCGGGACAGGGTCATGTGCCCGTTGGAGTCGATCTCCTCGGGGGCGACGGTGCCCGATGCCGTCGCCGGGATGAGGCGCACGTCGTCGAGCGCCGGGGGTCCGGGCTTCACGACGCGCTCAGTAGACCGCGAGGCGGCCGCCGTCGACCGGGATGACGGCCCCGGTGGTGTAGCTGGCCGCATCGCTGGCGAGGTGCACCACGAGGCCGGACAGCTCCTCGGCACGGCCGAGGCGACCCGCGGGCAGACGGTCGACGACCGTGGCGACGAACTCCTCGGGCCAGTCCGCCGACATGTCCGACGCGAAGGCACCCGGCATCACGCAGTTCACGCGCACCGCCGGGGCATACTCCTGCGCGAACGCCATCGTCAGGGCGTTGAGCCCCGCCTTCGCGGCGGAGTACGTCGCCTCCTGGGCGCTCGGGCGCTGCGAGCCGATGCTCGAGATGTTGACGATCGACCCGGCACCACGGCCTCGCATCCGGCTGCCGACCACCGCCATCAGGCGGAACGGGCCCTTGAGGTTCACCTCGATCGTCTTGTCGAAGAGGGCCTCGGTCTGCTCGGCGAGCGACGGCGACACAGGCGCGATCCCCGCGTTGTTGACGAGGACGTCGATCGGTCCCACCGTCTCCTCGATCCGCGCGATCGTCGGCTCGATGGTCTCCCAGTGCCCGACGTGCATCGCGACGCCCACGACCCGGGCCCCGGTCACCCGGGCGATCTCGGCCGCGGTCTCGTCGCAGGCGTCCTGCTTGCGGCTCGTCACGACCACCGTCGCGCCCGCCTCGGCCAGGGCCAGGGCCATGGCCCGGCCGAGACCCCGTGTGCCGCCGGTGACGAGGGCGATCTTCTGCGTCAGGTCCGTCATCGTGACTCCTCCAGTGTGGCGGCGTGGCCGTCGAGCAGCAGTGCCGCGATGTGCTGCCGGTGGTCGCGCGCGGAGCCGAGCAGGCGGCTCGCACCCATCGCACGCTTGAGGAACAGGTGCGCGTCGTGCTCCCAGGTGAAGCCGATCGCGCCGTGGACCTGCACGGACGCCTTGCCCGCCAGCAGGGCCGCCTCGGAGGCCGCCGCCTTGCACAGGCGGGAGAGCTCCTCGGCCCGCGGGTCGGCCTCGTCGACCGCCTCCGCCGCCCGCCGCACGAGCGTGCGGCTGGCCTCCACCTCCATCATCACGTCCACCAGGCGGTGCTTGATCGCCTGGAACGACCCGATGGCCCGGCCGAACTGCTGCCGCTCCTTCGCGTACGCCGTGGTCAGGTCGAGCGCGCCCTGCGCGACCCCGACCAGCTCGGCCGCCAGGGCGATGCGCGCCGAGCACAGTGTCTCCGCGAGGGCGGCACGGGCCGCCGCGCCGGCGGCGACGACGGTCGCCGGAGCATCGGTCAGCCGCACCGCGGCCAGGGGCCTCGTCCCGTCGACGGCCGGGAGGGGCTGCACCTCGACGCCGGGCGCACCGGACTCGACGAGCACCACCGTCGGAGCGCCGTCGAGGTCGGCGACCACCACGAGGATGTCCGCGGTCGCGCCGTGCACCACGGCGGGAGCGACGCCGGAGACGACGAGCGCGCCGTCCTGCTCGCGCGCCGCCAGGGGGGTGCCGTCGTCGGCTGCGGCGACGAACGTCGCCACCCGACGGCCCTCGGCGAGCTCGGCGACGAGGTCCTCCTGGCCGCCCGCGGCGGTCAGCAGCCGCGCCGCCAGGACGAGGCTCGGCAGGTAGGGCCCCGGGTCCAGCAGCCGGCCGAGCTCCTCCGTGACGGCGACGAGGTCGCCCAGGGAAGCACCCGTCCCGCCGTGCGACTCCGGCAGACCGACCGCTCCGAGACCCAGCTCCCCGGTCAGCCGGGTCCACGTCTTCGCGTCGTGCCCGTGCTCCAGCGCCGTACGCACCGCCGCCAGGTCCTGCGCGCTCTCGAGGAAGCTGCGCACCACCGACCGCAGCTCGTCGCGCTCCGCCTGGGTGTTCATCGGGCCTCCTGGACCGGTCGGGGCTCGCGGGGCAGGCCGAGGACCTGCTCGCCCAGGGTGTTGCGCTGGATCTCGCTGGAACCGCCGTAGATGGTGGCGGCGCGCGACGTCAGGAACTGGCGGATCCACGCGGCCGGCGACGAGGGCGATCCCAACGGATCGGGTCCGAGGTGCGCGACCCCGGGCTCGCCGCTCCAGGCGACGGCGTCGTCGCCGAGCAGCTCCAGCGCGAGCTCGGTGATCTGGGCGTGGTACTCGCTCTCGTAGAGCTTGATGATGGAGGACTCGGGGCCCGGCGGGGCGCCCGACAGCGCCCCCGCGAGGTTGCGCTCACCCAGGTAGCGCAGCATCTCGAGCCGCAGGTGGGCCTGTGCGATGCGGTCGCGCACCCAGTCGGTCTGGTCCAGCCCGCGGTCCCGGACCAGCGCGACGAGGCGGTCGAGCTCGATGCGGTAGCCCGCGTAGAGCGCTCCGGACGCCGACCCGCGCTCGAACCCCAGCAGCGTGAGCGCCACCTTCGATCCCGCGCCGCGCGGACCGACGATGTTGTCGGCCGCCGTGCGCGCGTCGGTGAAGAACACCTCGCAGAACTCGTCCTCGCCGGTGATGGTGCGGATGGGACGCACCTCCACACCCGGCTGGTCGATGGGGATGAGGAGCATCGAGATGCCGCGTCCGCGGGACTCGCCGGGCTCGGTGCGCACGAGGGCGAAGATCCAGTTGGCGTCCTGCGCCGCGGTCTGCCAGACCTTCTGCCCGTTGACGACCCACTCGTCGCCGTCGAGCACCGCCCGGGTGGAGAGGGCGAACAGGTCGCTGCCCGCGCCGGGCTCGGAGTAGCCCTGCGCCCAGCGGTCCTCGGCAGTGAGCATGCGGGGCAGGAACCGCGCCTTCTGCTCCGGGGTCCCCCAGTGCAGCAGCGTGGGCCCGATGAGCGTGAAGGCGAACTGGTCGGTGTCGAGCGGGAGCACCGGCACGCCGGCCTCGACCAGCTCGGCCTGCAGGATCGCCTGCTCGGCGAGCCCGAGGCCACCCCCGCCGAACTCCTCCGGCCAGGTGGGCGCCAGCAGGCGCTCCTCGCGGAGCGCCTCGCGCCACCGACCGCGGAAGACCGCACGCTCCTCGGGGGTCAGGGCGCCGATCCCCGGCCAGCCCTCCCCGAGCTCGCGATCGAGGAAGGAACGCACACGGGAACGGAACGCCTCGCCCGCTTCAGTCTTCATCATCAGAACTCCTAAGTGACTCTCCATTCGGAGCGTAACGCGAAGTTCATCATGATGAAAAGGGGTCGGCGCCACCGACTTCACCGACGGGCGGAGTCCTCCCCCAGACCGAGCACGGCCGCCATCGCCGCCCGCACGAGCGACCGGGCGCCGGCCGTACGACGCAGGCGCGGCGTCGCGAGCACGTCGAGCGCCACCATCTGCGCCGCCCGCGCTCGGATGCGGGCCGTGGGGGCGTCGAGCTGCGGGAGCGCCTCTCGCAACGTCGCCGTGAACGCCGTCTCCACGTCCTCGGTCACCTGGCGCACCGCCGCGGCGACGCCGCCCTCGAGCTCCCGCACGTCGACCAGCAGCACGGTCAGCAGCTCCGGAGCGGACCACGCCATGGCGAGGTACGCGTCGAGGTGCGCATCGATGCCCCGTCCCGCGGGAGCCCCCGCGGCCACGGCGTGCGCGTGGGCGAGGGCGTTGGCGGCGCGCACGACGACCACCTCGAGGAGGTGGGCCTTGCTCTCGACGTAGGTGTAGAGGCCCGCGGCCGACATCCCGGCCGCAGCGGCGATGTCCTCGAGCCGCACCGCCGCGAAGCCGCGGGCGGCGAACATCGACGCCGCCGCCGCGATCACGCGTTCACGGCGCGCCGGGTGGACACCCGGCGTCGCCCGCGGGTCGGGATCGTCGAGCGCCGCGCCGCCGAGGTCGACGGCCGCAACGCGCTCCATCATCCCCACCAGCTCGGCCCGCAGGTCCCGGCCCGGCAGGCGCTCGTCGTGGAACGAGATGCTCGCGACGACGTCGAGGGTCGCCCAGGCGAGGAGGTGCGCATGGGCGGCGGAGAGGTCGCGACGGACACGGCCGATGACGAGGCCCAGCTCGTCGGGCAGCGCCCGCACCTCCTCGCGCAGCTCCGCCTGGACCGCCGGATCCGCGTTCCGGGCCTCCACCGACCACAGCCGCGTGGAGCTGCGCGACGCGAGCGCGCTGTCGGCCAGGTTCGCCAGCACGACGTCGAGTCCCTCGGCCGCACCCTCGCGGATCGCGGCCAGCCGGAGGCGCGTGCCCCGCGCCACCACCTCGATGAGCAGGTCCTGCTTGCTGGCGAAGTAGCGGTAGAGCGCCGACGGCTGGACGTTGACGGCACGGGCCACGTCGCCCATCGACACCCGGGCGTACCCGCGCTCGGTGAAGAGCTCGGCAGCCGCCCCGACGACGAGGTCGCGACGGTTGCGGGGCCGCGTGCCCGGCCGCGGCGGCGGCATGCGCTCGGTCGTCACGCGCCACCTCCTGCGGTCGGGTACGCCGCGCGTCCGGCCCCCGCCGCCCGGTCAGACCGTGAGCAGGGTGCAGGCACTGACGCCGGGTGCGCCGTACACGTGCGTGAACGCGACCTTGGGCGAGCCCGGCACCTGCCGCGGTCCGGCGTCGCCACGGAGCTGCAGCACGTTCTCGTACACCTGGCGGAGACCGCTGGCGCCCACCGGCTCGCCGTTCGCCAGGCATCCGCCGTCGGTGTTGATCGGCAGGGAACCGTCGATGCGGGTGCTCCCGTCGGCGATGAGCTTCTCCTGGTCACCGTGCGCACAGAGCCCAGTCTCTGCCATGTGCATGATCTCCGCGCCCGACTCCGTGTCCTGCACCTGCGCCAGGTCGACGTCGGCCGGATCGATGCCGGCCGCCTCGAAGCAGGCAGCCGCCGCGTCCACCGTCGGCCCGTCGACCCGCTCGGCCGCGAGGTGCGGCGAGAAGACCTCGAACGAGCCGAAGCGCCGCGTGCGGAACGCGACCGAGGCCAGCTTGACCTCGCGGGACGCCGCCCCCTGCGACGTGCGCCGCAGCACGACGGCGACCGCGCCCTCGCCGGGCGAGCAGTACATGTACTGCGTCAGCGGGTGGTTGATCATGCGGGAGCCGGCCACCTCTGCCTCGGTGAGCGGGGCGCGCCGCCAGGCGTTCTCGTTGAGCGCGCCGTTCTCGAACGCCTTGACCGCGACCTTGGCGAGCGCGGCGTCGCTGATGCCGTAGTCGTGCATGTAGCGCTGGATCTTCATGGCGAAGAACTGGGTGGTGAGCATCATCCCGGTGCGGCCGTACCACTCCGGGAGGCCCCAGCGCGCCGGGTCCTCGTTGAAGGCGCCGCGCGGGTGCTTGTCGAAGCCGAGCGCCACGGCGACCTCGGCCTGCCCGCTCTCGATCGCGGCAGCCGCGACCGTCAGCGCGCTGCCGCCGGTGGCGCAGCCGTTCTTGACGTTGATGAAGGGGATCCCGGTGAGGCCGAGCGCGCTCACCATGGTGTCCGGGTTGCCGGCGGCCTCGCTGCCACCCGCCGCGAAGTCCACGTCGTCCCAGGTCAGCCCGGCGTCGCGCAGTGCAGCGCGCACGGCGACGACGCCCTGCTGCATCCCCGAGACGCCCTCGGTCCGGCCGAAGGGGTGCATGCCGATGCCGGCGATCGAGACACTCATGCGGGGGCTCCGTCCACGGCGAAGGCGAAGGTCGTCAGGGGCGTGCCGGAGGCGTCGGCGCCGTACTCCTCCACCACCAGGTGCACCGCCGCACCGATCCTCAGTCCCGCGGCCGAGGAGGCGAGGAGCCGCGACTCCACGAGCACCTCGCCGTCGAGCTCGACGTAGCCCACGCCGTACGGCGTGAACTCGGCCCACCCGTCGTAGGGCGCCTTCGGGAGGAAGTTCTGCACGGTGAAGGTCCACAGGCTGCCCCGGTCGGCGAGGAGGTGCTCGTCGACGTCGCTGCCCGTGCAGCGGGCACAGGAGGCGGGGCGGGGGAACGCGACCGCGCCGCAGGCACGGCAACGCCCGCCCACGAGACGCGGACCGTCGCTGGTCTCCCGGAGGTCGTCACCGACCACGGACACGGCTTGCATGGCACTCCTGGGCGTTCGAGGGCTCCGACGTCCTGATCATGGGACGCGGACAGGTGGCACGTCAAGGCTAAGTGAATCTCTGATCGGTAGCGGTGCTTCGCGGTCGAGCGTAGTCTCGCGTTACACGTGACCTAAATGACCGATCGATCGCCGCGAGGAGAGACATGACGATCAGCCGCGAGGTGCGCCTCGTCGCCCGGCCCGAGGGCCGCCCCACCCCCGACCTGGTCGAGGTGGTGGAGACCGAGGTCGAGTGCGGCGACGACGCCGTGGTGGTGGAGAACCTCGCCATGTCCGTCGAGCCCTACATGCAGGGGCGCATGTCCGAGCACGTCGACTACGCGACGCCGTACGCCCTCGGGCAGCCCCTCACCGGGCACGCCGTCGGACGGGTGGTGGCCTCGTCGGTCGCCGACCTCCCCGAAGGCACCGTCGTGCTCCACGAGAAGGGCTGGCGCGAGCTGAGCAGGCTGCGTCCCGACGAGGTGCAGGCGCAGGTGCCCGACGGAACCGACCCCCTCGCCCTCCTCGGTGCGCTCGGGCAGACCGGGTTCACCGCCTGGGTCGGCCTGACCCTCGTCGCGGGGCTGCAGGGCGGCGAGACCGTGTTCATCACGTCCGCCGCCGGTGCGGTGGGCGCCGTGGCCGGGCAGATCGCGAAGGCCCAGGGCTGCACGGTCATCGGGAGCTGCGGCGGCCCGGAGAAGGGCGAGGTGCTGCGAGGCCTCGGCTTCGACGCCGTCATCGACCACCGTGCCGGACCCGTCCGCGCCTCGCTCAAGGAGGCACTGGCCGCGGTGGGGCGGTCCCACCTGGACGTCACGTTCGACAACGTCGGCGGCGAGCAGCTCGAGGCGGCCATCCGCCACATGGGCGACCACGGCCGGATCGCGCTCTGCGGGGCGATCTCGACCTACGACGCCACCAGCCCGGTGCCCGGGCCCCGCAACCTCCTGCTCGCCATCTGGCGTCGTCTCCGGCTCGAGGGGTTCATCGTCGGGGACCACCAGGCGCACCGCCCCCGCTTCGACGAGCGCATGACGCGCTGGCTGGCGGACGGCACGGTCGTCGACCCCCGCACGGAGGTCGCCGACGGCATCGAGCACGCCTTCGACGGGTTCCTGCGGATGCTGGACGGCGCCTCCACCGGCAAGTCCTACGTGCGGCTGGCCGACTGACACGGTCGGCCTGCGCGGACGACAGAGGGGGTGACGGCCGACGCCGTCACCCCCTCTGCTCTGCAAGCCCGTCGCCTCACGGGCCGGCGGTGCTCACCACAGCGACTCGCCGCCGTCCACCACGAGGTTGGTGCCCGTGACGAAGCCGGTCCTCGGCGAGGCGAGGTAGAGCGCCGCCTGAGCCATGTCGTCGGTGTGCCCGACCCGGCCCATCGGCACGTGCTGCAGCATCCGGTCGCGCACCTCGTCGTTGACGGACGCCAGCGGCGTGTCGGTGATCCCGGGCGAGAGCACGTTGACCCGCACACCCTCCGGCGCGAGCTCGTACGCCGCGACCCGCGCGAGCTGGTTGAGACCCGCCTTGCTGGCCGCGTAGTGCGCCGTGCCCGGACGCGCACCCAGCCCGCGGATGGAGGACACCGCGATGATCGAGCGGTTGCCGCCTCCCTGCGCGACCATCCGCCGTGCCGCGCCCCGCATGCACGCGAAGGTACCCGTCAGGTTGAGGCCGATCGTGCGGTCCCAGAGCTCGTCGTCGAGGTCGAGGAACGGGACGATGGACCCACTGCCCGCGTTGGCCACCAGGACGTTGAGGGGGCCGAGCTCGTCGACCCGTGCGAACAGGGCCTCCACCGACGCCCGGTCCGACACGTCGAGGCGCTGGACCACCACCTCGCCCGCGCGGCCCTCCACGGCCTCGAGCTGCTCCGCCGCCCGCGCCAGGTCCCCCTCGTCGCGGGCCGCGATGACCACCCGGGCACCGGCCGCGACGTACCGCTCCGCGATGGCGAAGCCGATGCCCTTGCTGCCGCCGGTGACGACGCACAGCTGGCCCTCCAGCTCGCGCATGGTCGTTGCCTGCTCCTGCACGTCTTCTCCTGTCGTGGTCACAGCTTGCTCAGGACGTCGCGTCCGCCGATCGACATGGCGGCGACCACGCCGGCGCCGGTGACCGCGGTCATGATGATGGAGACGGCGGCGACCGTGGGGTAGGCGCCGTTGCTCCAGAAGTCGTAGACCACCGTGCCCATCACCTGCGTGGTCGGCGACCGGACCAGCATCGATGCCGAGAACTCGTGGGTCAGCAGCACGAAGATCAGCGCGACCGCGCCGCCGATGCTGCCCCGCAGCAGCGGGAGCATGATGACGAGGTGGGTGCGGAGCCGGCTGGCGCCGCTCACCCAGGACGCCTCCTGGTAGCTGGTGCCGAGCGCGAGCATGCCGTTGGTCATCATCCGGGTCGCGAACGGCAGCATCAGCGTGACGTAGACGAGGATGATCACCCACCGCGTGCCGTAGAGCACGACCGGCGGCTCGGAGTAGGTGAGCAGGAAGCCGGCGCCGAAGATCACGGCGGGGATGCCCAGCGGCAGCGCCACGAGGAAGTCGAGCAGGGTCCGCGCGATCGGCATCCCGCGTCGGCGCAGCAGCACCGTCGAGATCGCGTAGCCCAGGGGCAGCACGATGGCCACCGCGGTGATCGAGGCGACGAGGCTCGTGACGATCGACTCCACGATGTTGGGCGAGTCCAGCGCGGTCCGGAAGTTCGCGAGGGTGAAGCTGCTCGGGTCGATCGACGAGCTCCAGTACGGCGAGAGCGCGACCACGAGGAGGCCGGACATCGGCAGCACGACGGCGACGAGGCCGTAGACCGCGATGAAGACCGCTGCCCAGCGCGACGGCCGCTGCCGCCGCACGGCGCCCTTGCCGCCGTGGGTGACGAAACGCGTCTGGTCGCCGATGCCGATCTTCTGGGCGATCACGATGAGCACGCCGAAGATGAGCAGCGGGGAGCCGAGCGCGGCCGCGGCCGCGTAGTCGACGGGGAACTGCGACGTGGAGAAGTACATCTGCGTCGTCAGCACGCGGATGCCCTTGTTGGTGCCGAGGAGCAGCGGCGCCGTGAACTGGCCGAGGCCCAGCAGGAGCCCCACGCCCGCGCCGTAGATCAGCGACGGGCGCAGCAGCGGGAGCACGACCTTGAAGAAGACACCCGCGCCCGAGGAGCCCGCGACGTGCGCCGCCTCGAGGTGGTCGGCACTGATGTTCGCCATGCCAGCGCTGACGAAGAGGTAGATGAACGAGGTGAGGCCGAAGCCCGTGATGATGACGATCCAGGGCAGCGAGTAGACGTCGACCGGTCCCGACTCGAGGTGGTCCCACCACGGCAGCTGGCGCAGCGCCGCGTTGAGGTAGCCCGGGCCGGGCGAGAGCAGGAAGGCCCAGCCGACGACCATCGCGATGGCCGGCAGCACGATCGGCACGATCGGGACCGAGCGGAGGAAGCCGGCCCGGTCGGGGAGCCGACTTGCGGCGTAGGCCAGCAGGGTCCCCAGGACCATCGCGACGGCCATCGACCCGAAGGCGAGATAGACCGTGCGCCAGATGAGCTCACCGAGCCCGACGGTGGCGAGCGCGCGGTCGTAGCCGCCCGCCCCGTCCTCGAAGGCGAGGCCCTGGAGCCGGACGAGCGGCATGCCGACGAGGTAGGCGACCACCAGCAGCAGGGCCCAGACGCCGAACCGACGCCGCGCGGACGACCACACCATCGAGCCGGCACGCGGCTCCTGGCCGTCCCTCGGGCGAGGCGCCTCGACGGAGGGTCGCTCCGCGACGGCGGTGCTCACGCGACCACCTCGGGCACCGGCGCGTGCGCCACGGCACGCTCGGTCGCGGGGTCGAAGTAGCGAGCACGGGCGACGTCGATCTCGACCACCACCCGGTCCCCCGCCGCCGCGCGGCTACCGGGGGTGCCGGTCTCGACGCGCGCCTGCAGGCGGCGGCCGTCGGCCTCGAGGGACACGTCGACGTGGCTGCCGCCGTACACCGTCCCGGTGACCCGCGCCGGCACCTGGTGACCGTGCACCACGTCCTGACCGCCCCGGATGGCGAGGTGCTCGGGTCGCACGCGCACCGTCAGCTCGTCGACGTCCGCGGCGACGGGGAGCCGCACGGGCGCACCGCCGGACGCGCTCCAGCCGTCCACGCCGCGGGTGAGCGAGAGCCGGTTGGACATGCCCATGAACTCGGCGACGTAGTCCGTCGCGGGCTCTTCGAAGACCGTGTCCGGGGCGGCGCACTGCTCGATGCGACCGGACCGCATGATCGCGATCCGGTCGGCCAGCGCCAGGGCCTCGTCCTGGTCGTGGGTCACGAAGACCGACGTGAACCCGATCCGCTCGTGCAGCTCGTGCAGGTCGGCCCGCACCTGCATCCGCAGCTTGGCGTCGAGGTTGCTCAGCGGCTCGTCGAACAGCACCAGGTCGGGCCGGGCGACGATGCCACGCGCCAGGGCGACACGCTGCTGCTGGCCGCCGCTCAGCTGGCTGGGGTAGCGGTCGAGGAGGTGGCCGCAGTCGACCAGGTCGGCCACCTCCTCGACCCACCCGTCCCGCAGACCGTCCTTGATCTTCCGGACCTTCAGCGGGTAGGCGATGTTCTTCCGGACCGTCATGTGCGGCCACAGCGCGTAGGACTGGAAGACCATGCCGATGCTGCGCTTCTCGGCGGGGAGCTCGATGCGACGCTCGCCGTCGAAGACCGCGTTGCCGCCGAGCTCGATCCGACCCGAGGTCGGCGACTCCAGGCCCGCGAGGCACCGCAGGGTCGTGGTCTTGCCGCAACCGCTGGCTCCGAGGAGCACGAGCAGCTCCCCCTGGGGGATCTCCAGCTGGAGGTCGTCGATGACCGCGTCGCTGCGAGGTCCGCCGAAGCGCTTCGTGAGCGAGGTGATGCTGACACTTGCCATGTCCGGGTTATCGCCTTTGTGATCTCGGGTCGAGCTCGCCGCCTAGATCAGCGGAAGAGCCCGTTCCACTTGGCCTGGTATTCCGCGACGACCTCGGGGGTGACCGCGGAGGTGTCGAGACGGTGCACGGTGTCGGTGGTGCCGACGGTGCCCGGGACGTCCGGTCGGATGGACGCCGCCTTGCGAGCGATGCGCGACTGGCCCTCGACGCTCAGCATGTAGTCGACGAGGAGCTGTGCGGCGTTGGGGTGCGGCGAGTCCTTCGCGATCGCCCCGTAGAACATCGCCGACCACTGCTCCTGCTCGAAGCCCCAGTCGACCGGCGCGCCGGCCTCCTGCTCGTCGATCTGCGGCTCGACGTACGCCGCGGCAGCGATCTCGCCGGACGAGAGCGCCTGGGCGGCCGGCAGGGCGCCCGGGTAGATCTTCGGCTCCTGGGCGGCGAGCCGCTCGGAGAAGTCCTCACCGTAGAGGCGCTCGAGGTAGAGGTAGAAGTCGACGAACGCCGGCACGGTGGGCTCGGGCACGCCGATCTTGCCCTCGAGCGCCGGGTCGAGCAGGTCCTCGTAGTTCTCGATCGTGCCCGCGTACTCGTCCGTGTTCCACGCGAAGGTGATGACCGTGGCGTCGACGTCGAAGTAGTAGTCGTCGCGCATCACGTCGATGTCGTCGAAGACCGGGGCGATCGGCTTCTCGAAGGCACCCGAGTCCGAGTACTGCTGCTGCAGCGACTCGGTCGAGGAGACGAAGACGTCGACCGACGGGCTACCGGTCCGGATCTCCGTGTCGAAGCGCGGGGCCAGGTTCGCGTCGATGTCGCGGACGATCTCGACGTCGATGCCGTACTCCTCGGTGAAGCCGGCGGCCATGTCCTCGAGCTGGGCCGAGCCCTGCGAGGAGTAGATCGTGACGGCGCCCTCGTCCTCGGCCGCGCTGACGACCGAGTCCCAGTCGCCGTCGGCGAGCGAGCTCGACGGCTCGTCCGACCCGCAGGCCACGAGGGTCGTCGCAGCGACCGCCAGGGTCGCCGCCTGCGCGACCCGCTTCATCCAGTGGTTCCTCATCGATTGCTCCTCGTTCTGGGTGGACCGCCCCGAAGTCACACGACACGTGTGAGCGGTACCACACCCGCCGGCGTGACCCTAGCCACAGGCAGGGGTGCGTTGCAAGACATTGCTACGGATGAATTAGATATTTCCTCCGTAGCAATAGGTCAGGAGACCTGGGACCTCACGTCGTTCACGAACGCAGAGATCGCGGCCACCTGCTGCTCGTGCGGCTGCGCTGCGTCCCACACCTGGTCGGCCCACACGACGACGTGCCGGTAGCCCAGCTCGACGAAGGAGCCGACGGCCGACGTGTCCGCACGCTCGGGCCGGATGACCATCTCGAAGTCGTCCTCCGAGCGGCCCTTGTCGGCCAGGTGCCCGAGCATCTGGGAGCGCAGGCGAGCCGCCTCGTCGAGGCTCAGGGAGCCCGACGAGAACCACCCGTCCGCGACCGCCGCCGCACGCTTGAGCGCCACCTCGCCGTTGCCGCCCAGGATCACGGGCACGGGCGTCGGCTCCTCCACGACCAGCAGCGGGTCGAAGTCGAAGTCCTTGCCGTGGTGCTCCACGAACCCGCCGCCCAGGCAGGCCTTGAGCACCGTGATCGCCTCCCGGGTGCGGCGACCGCGCTGGGTGAAGTCGATGCCGAGGGCCGTGAACTCCTCCTGCAGCCATCCCGCGCCGACACCGAGCGTGACCCGGCCCCCGGAGATCTCCTGCAACGTCGCCAGCGCCCGGCTCACCAGCAGCGGGTCCCGCAGCGGGAGGACCAGGATGCCCGTCGCCAGCCGGATCCGGGAGGTGACGGCCGCAGCCGCGGCCAGCATCGCCAGCGGGTCCAGCAGGTGGGTGTGCTCCTGCACGAGCGGGCCCGTGTGGTGCTGTGCCTGGTGGGACCCCGGATGGACGCTCGTGTACTCCTTCGGGTGGAAGACGTGCTCCCCGAGCCACAGGCTGTCGACACCGGCGGCGTCGGCCGCGCGGGCGAGCGCCAGGAAGTCGGCCGCGGGCAGGTCGTAGGCCGAGAGCCCCAGCTGGAGGGGTCGGGACTCGCTCATGCGCCGACCACCTCCTGCCGCAGCGACTGCTTGACCTCGCGCCGCAGCAGCTTGCCCGTCTCGTTGTAGGGCAGCGCCGCGGCCGCGAGCACCCGGGACGGGACCCGTGTCGAGCGCAGCCGTCGGCGCACCCATTCCTGGAGCGCCGCCTCGTCGACCACGTGGCCGTCGCTGGCGACGACCATGGCCTCGACCCGCTCCCCCCACTCCGTGTCGGGCACGCCGACCACCGCCACCTCGGCGACGGACTCGTGCTCGAGCAGCACGTCCTCGATCTCGCCCGGGGAGATGTTCTCTCCGCCACGCACGATCACGTCGTCCGCCCGACCCTCGAGGAAGAGGTAGCCGTCGGCGTCGAGATGCCCGCGGTCCCGGGTCGGGTACCAACCGTCGACCAGGGCGGAGTGGGACGCGTACTCACCGGCGATCTGGTCCCCGCGCACGAAGATCTCGCCGCTGTCGCCGACGGGAACCGGCTGGCCGAGCGCATCGCGGACCTCGATCTCGACGGTGTCGAGGGGACGGCCCACGCTGCCCAGCCGCGCCCGCACGTCCGGGTCGGAGGAGGCCAGCGCCGCGCGGTGGTCCTCCGGCCCGAGCACCGCGATGGTCGAGCTCGTCTCGGTCAGCCCGTAGGCGTTGACGAAGCTGGTGCCGGGCAGTGCCGCGAGCGCGCGCTCCAGCACCGCGACGGGCATCCGACCCCCGCCGTACGAGAGGCTGCGCAGGTGGGGCAGTCCCCCGGGCAGCCGTTCGAGCTCGTCGAGGATCCGGTTGAGCATGGTCGGCACGACCATGGCGTGCGTGACCTCCTGCTCCCGGGCCACCGCCACCCAGCGCGCCGGGTCGAAGGTCGGGAGCTGCACCATGCGCCGTCCGCTGTAGGTCGAGCTGAGCACCGACGTCACGCCGGCGATGTGGTAGTTGGGCACGGACACCAGGATGGACTCCTCCGGTCCGCATCCGAGGAACTCGACGGTCGCGACGATGTAGCTCGACAGGTGCCGGTGGCGGATCAGTGCCGTCTTCGGTGCACCGGTCGTGCCGCTCGTGAACAGCTTCAGGGCCACCGCGTCACCGGGCACGTCGACGCCGTCGCGGCGGGGCGCGGCGGGGTCGGTGCTCCAGGCGCGCACCTCGGCGCTGGGCACCGCCACGATGCCGGCGGGGAGCGACAGCTCGCGTCCGGCGCCGTCGTCGGTCACCAGGAGGCCGCTGCCCAGGCGTTCCAGCGCAGCGTCGAGCTGCGCGTCGGTCAGGCGGTAGTTGAGCGGGACGAACGGGACGCCCGCCGCGGCCGCCGCGAACTGCAGGACCGGCACGTCGACGGAGTTCAGTGCGAGCAGCGCGACGTTCTCCACGCCGTCCGCGACCAGCCGTCCGGCGAGGGCCGAGGCCCGGTCGTGCAGCTCGGCGTAGGTCAGCGACTCGTCACCGCACCGCACGGCCTCGCGGTCGTCGGCGGCACCCGCCGCCATCTCCAGGAGCATCGGGATGTTCACGGGGATCAGTCCGAGGCGGGCAGCTGCTTGGCGGACTTCACGGTCAGCACCCGGCCGGCGACCGCCAGGGGGCCGGCGCCCCCCTTGACGCAGAGCACCTCCACACCCGACTCCTCGTCGACGTAGCGCTTGCCGATGACGAGCTGCTCGCCGTCGGTCGCGTCGGCGGCGGTGGCTCCACCCGACGGCTCGGTGGCCATCGGCTGACCGCCGCAGGTGAGCACGTCGGTCGTGCCGGGTCGTACGACGACGACGGATGCCTCGCTGACCGTGCTGTGGAGGCGGGTTCCTGGCTTCATGGTGGTGGTCCTCGACTCAGATCGTCTTCAACAGGTGGAGAGCGTGCTCGCTCAGGGCGGTGACGTGCGCACCGCGTCCCGCCATGCGGGGGTCGCTGGTCTCGCCGCGGACGAACCGGGCGTACAGCTGCTGCAGGATGACGGCCGTCTTCCAGTAGCCGAACGCCTCGTACCAGGCCAGGTCGCCACCGCTCAGATCGCGCCCGAGGCGCGCGCCGTACGCCGCGACCACCTCCTCCTTGGAGGGGAGCCCCAGCTCGTCGACCCCCGGCAGGATGCTCACCACGGCCGGATCGGGCCAGTAGTTGAGCAGCGTGCCGAGGTCGGTGAGCGGGTCCCCGAGGGTGGCCATGTCCCAGTCGAACACCGAGGTGACCCGGGTGGGGTCGTCGGGGGCGAACTGGCAGTTGTCCAGCTTGAAGTCGTTGTGCACCACCGCGGCCGGGCCCTGGACGGGCAGGGTGCTCGCCAGCTCGTCGGCCACGGCGTCGGTGGCCGTCGGACCGTCGTACGTGGTCACGGCCTGCCACCGCTGCGTCCACCCGCCGACCTGGCGCTCGAGGTAGCCCTCGGGGCGTCCCAGCCGCTCCAGGCCGGCCGCAGCCGGGTCGACGGCGTGGAGGTCGGCCAGGGCCTCGACCGCGGCGATCCCCAGCTGGTGCCCGGCGTCGGCGGGCATGGTGTCCGGGACGCGGTCCCACACGACGACGCCCCGGCGGTACTCGGACACGAGGAAGGGTGCGCCGATCACCGAGGTGTCGCCGCAGAACGCGACGGCGCGGGGAGCGCGGGGGTAGACGGGGTGCAGGCCCGCGAGCACGCGGTGCTCGCGCTCCATGTCGTGGGCCTTGGGCGCGACCTGGCCGAACGGCGGTCGTCGCACGACGAGCATCTGCTCGCCGAGGGCGACCCGGTAGGTGAGGTTCGCCGAGCCGTTGGGGAACTGCAGGACCTCGAAGGCGCCGTCGGCGTCCGTCACCGTGGCGCGCAGGTAGCGCTCCAGGGCGTCCCAGTCGAGCTCCTCGCCGGCGCGGACGGGCGCGACCTCGACGCGCTCGTCCGGACGGTCCAGCTTCTCGTCGTACATCAGTCCACCTCGAGGAGGTGGGCGAAGCGCTCGCGCGCCTCCTGCTCGAGCGCCAGGAGGTGCCGCGGCGGGAACAGACCCTCGTAGGGCTCGCGACCCTTGAGCATCTGCTTGGCGACCTGGATCTTGTGCAGCTCGGTCGCGCCGTCGGCGAGCGCCATGTGGTAGGCCTCCATGGCCCACTTGCCGAACGGCATCTCCTTCGAGATGCCCAGGGATCCGTGGAGCTGGATCGCGCGGCCGACGACGTCGAGCAGCACCTTCGGCATCGCGGCCTTGACGGCGGAGATGTCCGTGATGACCTTGCGATAGTCGTTGTAGTGGTCGATCTTCCAGGCGGTCTGCAGCACCAGCAGCCGGAACTGCTCGAGCTGGATCCACGAGTCCGCGAGCATCTCCTGCACCAGCTGGCGGTCGGCGAGCGTGCCGGTGCCGCTGCGCCGCGAGACGACGCGGTCCAGCATCATGTCGATCGACTCCTTGACGAGCCCGACCGTGCGCATCGCGTGGTGGATGCGGCCACCGCCGAGACGCGTCTGCGCCACCGCGAAGCCCTGGCCGCGCTCGCCGAGGAGGTGGTCGAGCGGCACCCGGACGTCGGTGTACCGCATGTAGGGGTGGGTGCCCTCCTCCTCCTCGTGGCCCCACACGCCGACGCCGCGCACGATCTCCACGCCCGGGGTGTCGGCCGGGACGACGAACATCGACGCGCGCTGGTGGCGCGGGGCGTCGGGATCGGTCACGGCCATGATGATGAGGAACGACGCGAAGTTGGCGTGCGAGGAGAACCACTTCTCCCCGTTGATGACCCACTCGTCGCCGTCGCGCACCGCGCGGGTGACGAAGGCCGTGGGGTCGGAGCCGCCCTGCGGCTCCGTCATCGAGTACGACGAGACGATCTCGTTCTCCAGGAGCGGCGTCAGGTAGCGCTCCTTGAGCTCCGGCGTGCCGTAGTGCGCCAGGATCTCCGCGTTGCCCGAGTCCGGGGCCTGGCAGCCGAACACCACCGGTCCGCTGTGCGTGCGGCCCAGCACCTCGTTGAGCAGGGCGAGCTTGAGCTGTCCGTAGCCCTGACCCCCCAGCTCGGGACCGAGGTGGCAGGCCCAGAGGTCGCGCTTGCGCACCTCCTCCTGGAGGGGGCGGATGAGGGCGTTCCGCACCGGGTCGTCCACGTTCCACGCGTGGTCGATCACGCGGTCGACGGGCTCGACCTCCGTGCGGACGAACTCCTCCACCCAGGCCAGCTTCTCGGCGTACTCCGGGTCGGGCTCGAATCCCCAGCTCATGTGTCGTGTCCTTCGGTCGAGGGTCGGATCGGGTGGTCTCGTCCTCAGGACGAGACAGGCTCCCACTGCGGCAGGGTGGTGTCCCCCACGCGCTCGAAGCGGACGGTCATCGGCTGGTCGATCTCCAGGTCGAGACGCCCCGGCAGGGAGCCCAGGAAGCGCACGGACGGGAGGTCCTCGAGCTCGACGAGCACCGAGGTGTAGGGCGTCGGGTGCCCGGGATGGACCTGGTGCTCGACCACGGTCCAGCTGTGGAGCCGCCCCGCACCCCGCACCTCGCGCCACGACGTGCGCTCGCCGTGGCAGCGCGGGCAGACCCCGCGCGGCAGGTGGATCGGCAGGTCGCAGTCGTCGCAGTGCTGGACCACGAGCCGCTCCTCGGCCGCAGCCGCCCAGAAGGGAGCGGTGTCGTGGTCGGTGGTCAGGGGCAGGACACGCTGCTCGGTCACGGGAGGCCTCTCAGGCTCCGACGAGGAGCAGCGCGCTCCCGCCGGTCGTCGGGGCGGACGTCACGAGGCTGACCTCGGCGCCCGGGACCTGGTTGGTCGAGGTGCCGCGGATCTGGCGGACCGCCTCGACGACGTGGTTCATGCCGTGGATGTAGCCCTCGGAGAGGTGGCCGCCCGAGGTGTTCATCGGCAGCGCACCGCCCACCTCGAGCGTCCCGTCCTGGATGAAGTCCTTCGCCTCACCGGCACCGCAGAAGCCCAGGTCCTCGAGCTGGATGAGTGCCGTGATGGTGAAGCAGTCGTAGATCTGGGCGACGTCGACGTCCTGCGGCGTCATGCCGCCCCGCCGGAACAGGACCTCGCCGAGCGCGCGGGAGGACCACGTCGTGATCGAGTCGCGCATGAGGGCGGGGAACATCTGGCCCGGCTGCGCGTCCGCACCGCCCGACTGCGCGGCCGACCGGATCAGCGCGGGCGGCTGGCGCAGGTCGCGCGCACGCTCGGCCGAGGTGACGACGACGGCGCAGGCCCCGTCGGTCTCCAGGCAGAAGTCGAAGAGCCGCAGGGGCGTCGCGAGGGCCCGCGACGCGTGGTAGTCGTCCAGCGTCATCGTGCGGTGGTGCATCTGCGCCGCGGGGTTGGCGTTGGCGTGCTTGCGGCACGCGGTGGCGATCCGGCCGAGCGTCTCGCTGGTGGTGCCGTGGTCGGCCATGTGGCGGCGCGCGACCATCGCGAAGTACTGGCCCGGCGTCTGCATGCCGTAGGGCAGGAACATCTCCTCGTACGTCGAGGACCCGCCCGCGCGGGCGCCCTGGGCGTAGCCCGCGCCGTACCGCTCCCCGGAGCGACCGTTGATGGAGCGGAAGACGACCACGGTGCTCGCCAGGCCGGCCGCGACGGCGGCGGCGGCCTGCGCGACCATCGCCGCGGGCGCGGACCCGCCGGGGCCGACGTCGCCCCAGTAGGTCAGGTTCTCGACCCCCAGCGCGTCGCCGAGCGCCACGGGCGCGACCGTGTCCATGTCGCAGCGGACGATGCCGTCGACGTCCTTCGGGTCGAGGCCCGCGTCCGCCAGGGCGGCCAGCGCGGCCTGGGCCGCCAGTGTCAGCGTGCTCCGGCCCGACGCCTTCGAGAAGTCGGTCGAGCCGATGCCGGCGATCGCCATCGTGTCGGGGCGCCACGCGTCACGCATCGCCCCCACCTCCGGCCACGGCCACGTCGTGCTCGCCGAGCCGAGGCGGTCGGGACGGCTGCGGCTCGAAGGCGGAGAAACGGAACGGGGCGCCCGGGAAGAGCGCGGCCCGCTCCCCCTCGTCGGTCGCCACCGGCACCTCGAGGAAGAACTCCCGCGCCCGCAGGTGCTCGTCCTGCGGCAGGTCCTCGAAGGCGCGGAGCGGCCCGACGGGCAGGCCGCGCGCCTGGCCCTCCAGGTAGAGCGTGTCGGCGTCGTGGAGGAGGAAGAAGACCTCCAGCACCTCCTGCACGTGGGAGAACTGCGCCTGGCGGTGCGCGAAGTCCTCGTACGCCGGGTCGACCAGGTCGGCGGCGAGGTCCGCGGCGTCCATCCACGCGACCAGGGACTTCCACAGGTGGAGGTCGCCGAGGATGAGCGCGAAGTAGACGTAGCCGTCGGCGCAGGGGAAGAGCGCGGGCTGCGTCGGGACCGGCTGCGCGTGCCGCGCGGTCTGCCGTTGCACGACCGCCTTCGGGTAGAAGTAGTACGGGTTGGCCAGCTCGCCGGAGACGGCGTTGGCCTCGTGCATCGAGACGTCGACGACCTGGCCGAGCCCGTCGACCTGGCGCTGCAGCAGGGCGAGCAGGAGCGACATCGTCGCGTAGCTCGCCGCGTTCTGGAACGCCTGGTTGCCGCCCGGGAGGATCGGGGGGATCGAGTGGTCGTCGTAGCCGCAGCTGTTGAGCGGCCCGCCGGCCGCGAGGCCGACGAGGTCGGTCGTGCGGTAGTCGGCCCAGGGGCCGGTCAGCCCGAAGGGCGAGACGGACAGCACGATCAGGCGGGGACGTCCCGCGACCAGTGCCTCCGGGGTGAGGCCGCGCTCCGCCAGGCGCGCCGGCCCGTCGGTCGTGATGACGACGTCGGCCCGGTCCAGCAGCGCGGCCAGCGGGCCGTCGGCGGGGTCGGGGCCGTCGATGACGACGCTCTGCTTGCTCGTGTTGTAGACCCAGAACGAGAGGCTGCGGTCCGCCCCCGGTCGGCCCTCCAGCCACGGTCCCGTACGGCGGCTGGTCGCGCCCTCGGCCGGCTCGACCTTGATGACGGTGGCGCCGGCGTCGGCCATCAGCTTGCCGGTGTGCTCGCCCGCCGGGGTGTCCGCCAGCTCGACGACGACGAGGTCGGAGAAGGGCGACCCGGGGATGCGCTCGCTCATCAGATGATCTCCTCAGCAGCCAGCCGGGCGATCTCGTCCTCGTCCATGCCGAGGATGTCGCGCAGCACGTAGGTGTTGTCCTCGCCCAGCAGCGGCGCCGAGCGCCAGGTGTGCTGCTCGGTGCGCGAGAACGTCATGGGGTTGCCCTCGAAGAGCGCCGGCCCGATGACCGGGTGGTCGAGCTCGAAGAAGGTGCCGCGGGCGGCGACCTGGGGGTCGACCTCCACGAGGTCGCGGGCGTTCTGCACCGCCCCGGCCGCGACACCGACGGCCTGGAGCTCGCGCATGAGGTCGTGCTTGTCGCGCCCCGAGGTCCAGGCACCGACGAGGGCGTCGAGCGCGTCGGCGTTGGCGACCCGGTCCGCCATGGAGGCGAACCGGTCCTCCGAGGCCCACGCGGGGTCGCCCATCGCGCCGACGAGCGACTTCCACTCGGCGTCCTCGGTGACCGCGATCGCGACCCACTGGTCATCGCCGGCCGCCGGGTAGACACCGTGGGGCGCGGCGTCCGGGAACTCCAGCCGGTTGCCGCGGGGGAAGTCGTCGCGGCGGCTGGGCCGGCCGTTGACCAGGGTGTCGAGCAGGTCGGGGCCGAGCAGGTTGATGCCGGCCTCCACGGCGGAGACGTCGATCTCCATGCCCTGGCCGGTGGCGTTGCGGCGATAGATCGCCATGAGCAGCGCGATGGCGTTGTAGTACGCCGCCTGGTTGTCCATGTAGGACATCCCCCAGCCCGAGGGCTCGCGCCCCGGCAGGCCGCTGTTGAAGGAGAGGCCGCACACCGCCTGGATGACGGGCCCGTAGCTCCGGAACTGGTGGTGGGGGCCGTCGTGCCCGTAGCCGCTCATCCGCGCGAAGATCGCGTCGGGCCGGAGGCCGGTGACGTGGTCCCAGGTGATGCCCCAGCGCTCCATGACGCCCGGGGCGAAGTTCTCGGTCACGATGCCGCTGTCCGCGATGAGCCGGTCCGCGATCTCCCGACCCTTGTCGCTCCGCATGTTCAGCGTGATGCCGACCTTGTTGCGGTTGTAGTTGTTGAAGAGGCCGCCCTTGTTCGGGTCCGGGTGGGGGTCCTCGTCGCCGTACGCCCGCACGTCGCCCTTGTAGATGGGCAGGCGGCGGGGCAGGTCGGGGCGCTTGCGGTCCTCGATGCGGATCACCTCGGCACCGAAGTCGGCGAGCATCCGCGTGGCGACCGCGCCGACCCCCATCCAGCAGAAGTCCGTGACGCGCACGCCGGCCAGGGGTCCCCTGCGGCGGACCGGTGTCCGCTCGTCGCTGACGGTCTCGTTGCTCACGTGCTGCCTCCTCGGTCCGCGCGTTCACCTCATCCGGGTGACGCGGAGCACACCGCACGTTAATTCTCATGAGGAACCGGGTCAAGACGATGACCACCTTTTCTTCATGAGGAATATGTCAGGCTGGATCGGATCACCCAGCCCCGCGAACCGGAGGACGACGATGGCACCGAGCGACACCCCCACGCCCCGCGAGGTCGTCACGGCCTTCATGGAGACCTGGCGGGACCGCCCTCTCCACGACGGTGCAGCGTTCCTCGCCCCCGGCGCGACGGCCTGGCTCGCCCACGCGGCCGGCGCCGGCGGCACCGAGCCCAACACCGGGACGACCTTCTCGGGGCAGCGGTGGCTGGAGCTGCTGCAGCCGATCGTGGACCGCATGCCGGGCGGGCTGACGGTGCACCTGCACCGGGTGGTCGCTGACGGCGCGTGGGTCGTCGTCGACACCGAGTCGCGCGGCGAGGTGCCCCCGTCGTCCGTCTACAACATGCGCTACACGTTCTGGTTCCACGTCGAGGACGGGCTCGTGACCGAGCTCCGCCAGTTCTTCGACACGAAGTACGGCGAGCAGTTCTTCCTCGACGCGCACTTCACGCACTGAGGCCGGAGGCCCGACCCCGTCAGGCCCTGCGGGGTCGCGCGGCGGCGATGGCGTTCGGGCGGGGACAGCCCGGCCAGGACGCGAGCTGGGACCTTGGTGCACTCCTCGCCCGATCCGAGGTGCCCCAGGTGCACACTTCCGGGCGGCCCGCGTAGGTCCGCGACGTCCCGGACCGGGACGGACCCGAACCGGCCCCTCAGCCGAACAACCGGTCCCACTCCGCCTGGAACTCCGCGATGTCGTCGGCGTCGAGCGCGGCCACCGCGTCCGCGGGCCGCACGTCGGCCATCCCCGAGAGCGTGCCGGGGATGTCGTCGAGCACCGCGGGGTGCTCCTTGTTGATGGCTGCCTGCCCCTCCTCCGAGACCATGAAGTCCGTGAGCACCTGGGCGGCGTTCGGGTGGGGCGCCTCCTGGAGGACGGCCGCGAAGTAGCGGGTCGCCCAGACCCCCGACGGCGAGACGACCGAGTCGACGGGAGCGCCCGTGGCCCGCGCGCCCGCCTGGGGCAGCACACCCGGCGAGGCGGCGATCTCGCCCGACGCGAGAGCCTGGCCCATCGGGACGGTGCTGGGGTAGATGCGCGGCTCCTGGGCGGCCAAGCGCTCGAGGTAGTCGTCGCCGAACGTCTCCTGCATCCACAGGTAGAGGTCGACCTGGGCGGGTGCGACCGGCTCCACCAGCCCGATCTTCCCGCCGGCCAGCTCGGGCGCCAGCAGGTCGGGATAGTCCGCGAGGCCGTCGGGAACGAGGTCCGTGTTCCAGCCCGCGACGACCGCGACGGCGCCGACCGTGGCGAGCGAACCGTCCTCGACGAGCAGGTCGGCGACCGGCCCCGCCTCGAAGCCCGGGCCCACCACGGGGGCGAACCAGTCGCCCGCCCGGGCCTTGGACTCCAGGCCGGCGACATCGGTCTCGACCCACACGTCCGCCGCCACCCTCCCGGACTCGCGCTCCTGCTCGATGCGCGCGGTGTTGTCCGGACCGTTCGCCCGCACCACCGTGAGGTCGATGTCGTAGGCCTCCTCGAAGGCCTCCTCGAACGCCGCCAGGTTCTCGGGGAGCTGCGCCGTGTAGAGCATGACGCTGCCCTCGTCCTCCGCGCTGGCCACCACCTCGTCCCACGGCGTGTCGGCATCGACCGGCGCTGCGGACGGGGACGCGGAGCACCCGGCTGCGGCCAGCAACCCGACCAGCGCAGGGACCAGGCCCCGGTGGAACCGCGGCGTACGTCGTCGTCGATCGGCGGCCCGGTGCGCGGTGCTGGTCATGGGGAGCTGCCTTTCGTCGGCCGACGTGACCCGTGCCACTCGGTGGCGTCAGGCTGGCACCAGCGTCCCGAGCGTCGCAACAGTTCCTACTGATGAATTTTTCAATTGCTCCTGATCTTTTTTTCCGCCCACGACCGCCTCGTATCGAGCGCGGGGGCGACAGCCGGACCTGACCGTGATAGTTCTTGATGAGAAAAAGATCACCGCGTAGGGTGCGGCCAGTCGCCGCACGGGGGAGGACTCGATGAGCGAGGACGTCGTCCAGGTCCGGACCGGGCTTCCGATCGTCTACCGGCCCGGGGATCCCCTCGCGGGCGACGGTGTCGACTCGCCGGGCGGGCGTCCCCCCAAGGCGTCCGAGGCGACCGCGGAGCGCATCGTCCACGGGATCGTGAGCAACGGCTACGCCGTGGGCGACCGGATGCCCGCCGAGTCCGAGATGCTCGAGCGCACCGGCGTCAGCCGGGAGACCCTGCGCGAAGCCCTCCGCATCCTCGAGGCCCAGGGCATCCTGACGATCCGCCGCGGTCCCGGCGGAGGCCCCTTCGTCAACGCCCTGAACGCCAGCTACCTCGCCCGCACCTCGGCCCTCTACTTCCACCTCGCGGGCGCGACCTACGAAGAGCTCTTCGAGACCTGGGCGTTCATGGAGCCCCTCATCTCGGCCAAGGTGGCGTCGCTGCCCGACCGCAGGTGGAAGCTGGACCGTCTCTCACCCTTCATGGCCTACGACCCCCACGCGCACACCCGGGGCCAGGTCATCCACGAGCTCAACGACTTCCACGCGGTCCTCGCGACGATGAGCGGCAACCGGGTGCTCACCCTCCTCACCCAGGCCGTCGACCACATCGTGGTGCACCAGGTGCTCACGCGGGCCGACCCGACGGACAAGAGCAAGGCCATGGCCCACTCCCACGACGACATCGCGCGGGCGATCGTCGACGGGTACGCCACGAAGGCGCGCAAGCTCATGGAGGAGCACATCCGCGACGTGGTGGCCTGGGTCACCGACATCAACCCGGGGATGCTGGGCGAGCTCATCGAGTGGCGGTGACCACGACCGTCGACCTGCGGGGCGGCCTGGACGCCAGCGGTCGGCCCCGGCAGCCGCTCGTCGTGGTCGACCTGGCGCGGGTGGCGCCCGACGGGAACCTCGTCGCCGCGCTCGCACGGCACCGCGACGGCATCGTCGTCGGCGTCAGCGACGAGGCGCTGCCCGACGCGCCCGCCACCCGTGCCCTCCTCGACGCGCTCGACGTGCTCCTCGCGCCGTCCGCGCCCGGCACCGCCCACGCGGGCGGACGCGCCGACCTCGCGACCCTGACCGCGGTGGTCGAGGCGGCTCCCGTCGCGGCCGTCACCCTCAAGCGGGTCCTCCGGGCCGGCGAGGGGATCGCTGCCGACGCCGCGCTCACCCTCGAGTCGCTGGCCTACTCGACGCTGCTCGCCGGCGCCGAGTTCCAGCGTTGGCTCGCCGATCGCGACCGTCGGGGCGGCGACGACCGTCCCGAACGGGTCGAGGTGGCGCGGTCGGACGCGGGGCTCACGATCCGGCTCGCGCGTCCCTGGCGTCGCAACGCGGTGGACGCCGCGATGCGGGACGCGCTCCACGACGCCCTCGAGATCGCGCACCTCGACCCGTCGGTGGAGGAGGTCGTGCTCCGCGGCGACGGCCCGGACTTCAGCGCCGGAGGCGACCTCGACGAGTTCGGGAGTGCCGGCGACGTCGCCGTGGCTGCCCTCGTCCGCACCTCCCACAGTGTCGCCCGCTCCGCGCACGAGCTCGGTCCGCGCCTGCGGTGCGAGGTCCACGGCGCGTGCGTCGGCGCCGGGGTCGAGATCCCCAGCTTCGCCTCCCACGTGACGGCGACCGCCGACGCCTGGTTCCAGCTGCCCGAGGTGCGGATGGGGCTCGTGCCCGGCGCGGGCGGCACCGTGGGGATCCCGCGTCGGATCGGCCGGTGGCGAACCGCCTACATGGCGCTCACCGCCGGTCGGATCGACGCCGCAACGGCGCTCGCCTGGGGCCTCGTCGATGAGCGCACCGTCCCCTGACCTCGCGGGCTGGGCCGCGAGCGGGGCGCTCCACCTGACCGGGCGTGCTGGGGGCCGGCCCGTCCTCGGCCCCGGCGATCCCGCCGGCCGGGTCGCCGCGGACCTCGCGGCCGTCGCGTCGTACGGCGCCGCCCGAGCGCCCCAGGACGAGGACCCGACGGGGGATCTCCCGGGCGTCGGGCTGCTCGGCGAGCGCGCCGCGCTGCTCGGGCTCGCGCGCCGCGGCCCGGTGTCGTGCGGTGGCGCGTTCCGGACCGTCCCGACGGCGGACGGCTGGCTCGGCCTGTCCCTCGCCCGGGACGACGACGTCGCGCTCGTGCCCGCGCTCGTCGGGGAGGACGTCGCCGAGGGCGTCGACGCCGCGTGGCGCTCCGTCCGGCGCTGGACCCGCACGCTCCCCCGCGCCGAGGCCGCCGAGCGCGCCGAGCTCCTCGGACTCCCGCACGCCGCCTGGCCGCCGCTGCCCGCCGAGGACCGCGCGCCGGTCGAGACCCTCGCCGGTGGTCGTCGTCCACGCGTGACCGACCGCCCTCTCGTGGTGGACCTGAGCGCCCTCTGGGCCGGCCCGCTCTGCGCCCACCTGCTGGGCCTGACGGGCTGCACGATCGTCAAGGTCGAGGACCCGCGTCGACCCGACGGGGCCCGTCGTGCCCCGGGCGGCTTCTTCGACCTCCTGCACGCCGGCCACGAGTCGGTGGGCATCCGCCTGGACGGGGACGGGCCGCGCCACCTGCTCGACCTCCTGCTCCGGGCCGACCTCGTCATCGAGTCGTCGCGCCCCCGAGCGCTCCGCCAGCACGGGATCGTGGCCGAGGAGCTGGTCGCCGCGGGCGTCTCCTGGCTCTCCATCACCGCACGGGGCCGGACGAGCAACGCCGTCGGGTTCGGCGACGACGTCGGCGTGGCCGGCGGGCTGGCAGTGGAGGACGACGGCGACCTCCTGCCCGTGGGGGACGCTGTCGCCGACCCCCTCACCGGGGTGCGGGCCGCGGCCGCGGCCGCGGCCCTGCTCGCCCACGACCGGGCCGCGCTCCTCGACGTCTCGATGCTGCACGTCGTGCGGGCGTGCGCCACGCCGGCGGTCCCGCCTCACCACGCGGTCGAGCGGGCGGGCGACGGCTGGGAGCTGGTCGCGGCGGGAGCGCGGCACGCCGTCGCTCCCCCGCGCGGCCGCAGGCCCCGCGGCACCGCCGCACCCCTGGGCCGGCACGACGACCGGTGGCTGCCGTGACCCTCGTGCTGCGGGACGTGGAGCTCGAGGGGACCCGTACGGCCGTGGAGGTGCACGACGGGACCGTCGTGCGGATCGGGGACGACGTCGTGCACCGCGCCGGCGCGCTCGAGATCGACGGGCACGGCGGGGCCTTGCTGCCCGGTCTCCACGACCACCACCTCCACCTGTTGTCCATGGCCGCTCGGACCGCCTCCGTCGACTGCACGACCACGACGCGCGAAGCAGACCTGGTGCGCGCGGTCCGCGCCGTACCGGGTCCGTGGGTGCGGGTGACCGGCTACGAGGAGTCGTTGGCCGGTCCTCTCGACCGCCACGTCCTCGACCGTTGGGCACCGGGGCGGGCCGTGCGGGTCCAGCACGGGAGCGGCGCCCTGTGGATGCTGAGCACGACGGCGCTCGCACAGGTGCAGCACGTCCTCGACGACTCCGCCGACGTCGAGCGGGACGCCGACGGCACGCCCACCGGGCGCCTGTGGCGGTACGACGCCAGGTTGGCTCCCGCGCTGCCGCCCGTGCCGCTCGACCTCGGGGCCCTGGGCGCGGACCTCGCACGCCACGGTCTCACCGGGGCGACCGACGCGACACCCGACATCGACCCGTCCGGCGTGCGGCTCCTCGCGGACGCCGTCGACCGTGGCGACCTCCCCCTCCGCGTGCACCTCCTGGGACCGTCGTCGGCCGCCGCCGTGCCCGCCGGTCGAGGCATGACCGTGGGGGCGCGCAAGATCGTCGTCGAGGACCACTCCCTGCCCGACGTGGGCCGCCTGACCGCGGTGATCGCGGGCGTCCACGCGACCGGGCGGTCCGTCGCGGTCCACACCGTGTCCGCCGAGTCGCTCGTCATCACGGTGGAGGCGCTGCGCCGCGCCGGGAGCCGCCGGGGCGACCGGCTGGAGCACGCGGCCGTGGTGCTGCCCGGACTGGAGACGGACCTCCGCGCCCTCGGGGTCGTCGTCGTCACGCAGCCGGGCTTCGTCCACGCCCACGGCGACCGCTACCGGCGCGACGTCGCACCGACCGACCTGCCCTGGCTCTACCGCTACGCGACCCTGCGGGACCACCACGTCGCCGTCGTGGCCTCGAGCGACGCGCCGTTCGGACCCGTGGACCCGTGGCAGGTCATGCGAGCGGCGTCCACCCGGCGCACCCGGGGCGGCACCGTGCTCGGTCCCGGCGAGGCGGTACCGACGGCCGAGGTGCTGGACTCCTACCTGCGGGACCCGGCGGACCTGTCCCGGCGACGGAGGGTGGCCGTCGGCGGTCCCGCGGACCTGTGCCTGCTCCGCGTGCCCCTGGCGACCGCGCTGGCCGAGCCGTCCGCCGAGCACGTCAGGCTGACCGTCACGGCGGCGGGCAGCACGGAGCGCGTCGTCGGCAGCTGATCAGGCAGGCGGGGGTCACCCTCGGGACAGGTCGACGACGAACCGCCCGACGACCGATCCGTCGTGCAGCGCGGCGTAGGCCTCCGCCACCTCGGCGAGGGAGATGCGGGTGGTCTCGGGCACGACGTGGCCCTCCCGGGCGAGCTCCATCAACCGCTGCAGCTCGGCCCGCGACCCCCAGAAGGGCAGCGAGACCCGGAAGCCCTGCGCGAGCGCACGCCCCTTCGCGACCTCGAGGTCACCACCGGCGCTGCCCACGATGCTCAGCTCGCCACCGGCGGTCACCAGCGAGGCCCCGAGCGCGACCGTGGCCGGGCTCCCGACGAAGTCCAGCACGAGGTCGGCCTCGCCGACCTCCGCGGCGAGCCGGTCCGGCGGCACCGCCGCCCCGGCGCCGCAACGCACGGCCAGGTCGAGCGCTGCCGACCGCGTGTCCGACGCGACGACCCGGGCGGGCGTGAGGTGACGGAGCAGCTGGATCGCGAGGTGCCCCAGGCCGCCGACGCCGATCACGACCGCGGTGGAGTCGGAGCCGTCGAGCGGCACGCGGGCGCCGCCGATCGCGTGGAGCGAGGTGAGGCCGCCGTCCGTGAGCGGGGCGGCCACGCAGGGGTCCACCCCGGTGGCGTCCACGAGGTGGCGGACGTCCGGCACGAGCATGAAGTCGGCCAGACCGCCGTCCCGACCGAGCCCGCCTCCCACCGCCCCGCCACGCCGCAGGCAGTAGTTCTCGAGCCCCTGGCGGCAACGCCGGCACGCGCCGCAGCCCCAGATGCCGTGCACCACGACGGCGCGGCCGACCATCCCGGGGTCGACACCGGCACCCACCGCGTGGACGGTGCCGGCGACCTCGTGACCGAGGGTGAACGGCAGCTCGTAGGGCAGGACCCCGGGGGCCGCACCGGTCACGTGCAGGTCGGAGTGGCACAGCCCCACCGCCGTGACGGCGAGCAGCACCTCCCCGGGTCCGGGCTCGGGCACGGGCAGCTCGACGAGCTCGGGCGCGGAGGACCACGCCGCGCAGCGCCACGCGCGCATCGTGGTCACGGCACGACCACCGCGAGCATGTCCACCACGCAAGCCGGCTTGTCGCCGCCCTCGCGCTCGATCGTCACGCGGGTCGCCACCTGGAAGCCGAGGCTGATCGGGGTCACCCCCCGCAGCTCGACGCCCGCACGGATGCGGGAGCCGGCGGGCACCGGCGCGGGGAAGCGCACCTTGTCGGAGCCGTAGTTGACGCCCATGCTCACGCCCTCGACGCGGTACACCTCGTCGGTGAGCACCGGCAGCAGGCTCAGGGTCAGGAAGCCGTGCGCGACCGTCGCCCCGAAGGGCCCTGCGGCGGCCCGCGACGGGTCGGTGTGGATCCACTGGTGGTCCCCGGTCGCGTCGGCGAAGGCGTCGATGCGTTCCTGGGTGACCTCCATCCACCCGGAGTGGCCGAGGTGCTCACCCACGGCCTGCTGGAGCTCGTCGACCCCGTGGAAGATCCTCGTGCGTGCCTGGTCAGTCATGGGGGCTCCTGTCGTCGGTGACATGGGGCGCGACCGCGAGGAGCGCATCGAGCGCTCGCCGGGTCGAGCCGGGATCCTGGTGGAGCAGGGTCTGCAGCCCTGCACGTCGGGCGCCGACGAGGTTGGGCTCCGCGTCGTCGACGAACAGCACCCGCGCGGCCGGCACGCCGAGGCGGGCGACGGCGAGGTCGAAGATGGCCACGTCGGGCTTGCGCAGACCGACGTCCGCGGAGATCACGACGGGGTCCAGCACGGCCTCGAGCTGGGCGCGGGGGTAGTCGTTCCCCCAGCTGTTGGACACGAGGCCGGTGCGCACCCCCCGTGCACGGAGGTCGTCGACGAGCGCGAACATCGTCGGCTCCTGCCGCATCTCGGCGAAGAGACGGTCGAGGAGGCCGGCGGCCGGTACGGCGCGGCCATCCGCCGTGCGGAGCTCTGCGGCGAACGTCTCCTCGAACACCTCGAGCGCGAGCTCTCCCGTCTCCAGCCGGTGGATCGGCGTACCGGCGGGCGCGTCGCGCGCCAACCAGGCGCGGAGGGTGCGGGTGAAGGAGGCGGGCTCGATGCCCTCGCGCGTGGTCCACGCGCCGATCGAGTCGCGGACCGGGGTGGTGAGCACGCCGCCGTAGTCGAACAGCACGGCGTCGATCGCGCCTCTCCCCAGCACCACGCCGACCGTCCTATTCCTTCCGATGAATTAGCTCGCAGGGGCACTGCACCTCATTCAGTGCAGATCCGTCAAGCCCGGGGCGACGGCCGCCGTGGCCCAGGTGGCCGGCGCGGCGAGCATCGTGGCGACGCAGGCCGCGTAGTCCTCGCCCATCCAGCCGCCCGAGTTCGAGGCCAAGCCGAGGCGTGGCCCCGGGACCTGACGGCCCCGGCGGTCCCGCTGAGCTGGCGGACCAGCTCGACCACCTGCGCGACGCCGGGGGCGCCCAGCGCATTCCCTCGGCTCACCAGCCCGCCGGCGCGAGGCCGACGCCCTCGACCATCCCCCCTGAGCCGGATGCTGCTGGAGCGGTACGTCGCGCCCGTCGAGACCGAGAGCGCCATGGCCGCGACCCTCCTGACCAGCGTCGGGACGCGCACGCCCCCTGGAACGACGCAGCCCCCGACCTGCATCTCTGCAGGTCGGGGGCTGTGTGTCGGAGCCGCCTGTCAGAATCGAACTGACGACCTAATCATTACGAGTGATTCGCTCTACCGACTGAGCTAAGGCGGCGCGCTGCCCGCCGGAACGGACAGCGAGGAGAGCATAGCGACCGGGGCACACCCGCGCGAATCGGGCCCTCCCGATCGGTGCGCTCAGGCGGCGAGCGTCAGCGCAGCGGCGCGAGCGCCCTCGCTGGCGTGCTCCTGCGTGGCGCCGCACCAGCAGGTGAAGGTCGCGACCCACCCGCCCTCGACGGCGCGCACCGCGCTGAACTGGGTGTCGAAGATGAGCTGGCGCTTCTCGCAGCTGCTGCAGCGGTGGACGAACACGGTGGCCTCCTCAGGAGTCAGATCGGGGACGAGCCCCATCCTCTCGACATCGAGACTCCAGGGGTAGCCTCACTTTCCAGCGCGATCCCTAGGTCATTCCTATGATGCGACCGTGCTCTCCCTCCACCAGCTGCGGTGCTTCCTCGCGACGTACGAGCACGGCTCGCTGACCGCCGCGGCGACCGAGCTCGGCTACGCCCAGCCGAGCGTCTCCGAGCAGATCCGAGCACTCGAGAAGTCGCTCGGGGTGCAGCTCTTCCGCCGCGTCGGCCGTGGCGTCGTGCCCACCACGGTCGCCGACGAGCTGCGCCCCCACGCCGAGCGCACGCTGGCCGCCGCCGAGGAGGCGCGCCGTGCCGTCACGAGCGCGAAGGCCCTCCAGACGGGCACCATCCGGTTCGGGATGTTCGGCGCGGCACGCCTGTACGCCGGGGCCGGGCTGGTCGCGGACGTGCTGGCCCGCTACCCCGGTGTCCGGGTCGAGCTCATCGGCCAGAACTCCAACGAGGTGCAGGAGGACCTGCGCCGGGGGCGGCTCGAGGCCGCCATGATCGCGGTGCCGGCCGCCACCAGCGAGGGCATGACGGTCACGCCCGTGGCCAAGGACGAGCTCGTCTACATCAGTGCCGACCCGGAGCGCCTGGCGTCGCCCGTGACGCCGCAGCGCTTCGCGCAGGCACAGCTGGTGATGCCGGAGACGACGTGGCGGGCGGTCGACTCGACCCGCATCGTGCTGCGCCAGATGCTGCACGAGACGGGCCGCAACCCGACGACGCGCATCGAGGTGGAGGACATCGAGACGGCCGTCGAGCTCGTCGGGATGGGGCTCGCCGACAGCGTCATCCCCAAGGGCGCCGCGCTCCAGCTGCTGCCCCGGCTGGCGCCGTCCGCGGGCTACGTCTCGCTGCGGCCGCGGCAGTACGACACCCTCGCCGTCGTGCACCGCTCCGGAGCGACCCTGTCCCCCGCCGCCCGGCTCATGATCGAGCTGGCCACGCGGCGGATCCAGCAGATCGCCGAGCCCTACTCGCCCCGCTAGCTGCAGGTCAGCCCGTCCTCGGGCACGACGCCCTCGACCAGGAAGGCCTCGACGGCCTCGTCGATGCAGTCGTTGCCCGAGCCGTACGCCGTGTGGCCCTCGCCCTCGCGCGTCACCAGCACACCCGACTCGAGGGTCTCGGCCATCGCGACCGCCTCCTCGTACGGCGTGGCCGGGTCCCCCGTCGTGCCGATCACGACGATCGGGGCAGCGCCGGCGCCCGTGACCTCCCGGGGCTCCTCCGCCTGGCGGCCCGGGTAGGCGCTGCACCAGCCGAGGCCCAGCTCGCCGCCGTCGCCGAAGGTGGGCGCCGCCTCGTCGAAGTCGTCGGCGTACTGCGCCGCCTCCTCCGGCGAGAGGCTCGTCGGGTCGTCGAGGCAGGAGATCGCGTAGAACGCCTCCATGAGGTTCGACGCGTAGCCGCCGCTGACGTCGCGGTCGGCGTAGAAGTCCGCCAGCAGCAGGAGCGTGTCGCCCTGACCGCCCAGGGCCTCCTCGAGGCCGTCCGTGAGGAACGGCCAGTTCTGCTCGTTGTAGAGCGCCGCCTGGATGCCCGTCGTGCCGAGCGCCTGGGTGAGCACCCGGTCGGGGTCGCTCGTGGGCAGGGGCTCCTCGAGCAGCGAGTCGAGGAGGCCCTGCACGGTCTGCAGGCCCTCGTCGACCGAGTCGCCCACGGGGCAGTCGCCGTCGTCGACGCACGCCTGCAGGTAGTTGCGGAACGCCAGCTCGAAGCCCGCCGTCTGGCTCAGCGAGCCCTCGACCCGGTCGAGCTCGGGGTCCGTCGCCCCGTCGAGCACGAGGCGCTCGGAGCGCTCGGGGAAGTACGTCGCGTAGACCGCGCCCAGCGTCGTGCCGTAGGAGAAGCCCAGGTAGTGCATCTCCTCGTCGCCGAGCACGGCGCGCAGCACGTCCATGTCCTTCGCCGTCTCCACGGTCGAGATGTGGCCGACCAGGTCGGGCGACAGCTCCTCGCAGCCCTCGCCGAGCCGCTGCTGCCACTCCTCCGCCAGCGCGACGCCCTCCGGCGTGTTCGGGTCACCGGACGCCGCCAGGTAGTCGTCGAGGTCGGCGTCGCTGAGGCAGTCGATGGGCGAGCTCTGGCCGGTGCCGCGCGGGTCCCAGCCGACGATGTCGAACGACTCGAGCAGCGCGTCGCCGTAGGCGTCCTCGCGGGCCGCCAGCTCCGTGCCGCCCGAGCCGGGGCCGCCCGGGTTGACCAGCAGCGATCCCACCCGCTCGTCCGCCGGGCCGTCGGCCGCGCGGCGCAGCACGCGCAGGTCGAGGGTGTCGCCGTCGGGCTCGTCGTAGTCCAGCGGCACCTCGAGCCACGTGCACTCGAAGTCACCGCGGCCGTCCTCGGCCGTCTCGTCGCACGACTCCCACGAGAGCGACTGCGTGTAGAAGGGCTCCAGCTCCGGGCTGGGCGACTCGCCGGTGGGGCCGCGCTCGTCGTCGCGCTCCGCCGGCGCCGTCCTGTCCTCGCGCGACGCGTCCGCCCCGTCGTCGTCCCCGCCGATGAGCACGAACGCGGTCACGGCCGCCGCCCCCACCGTCACCACGAGGGCGACCACGAGGCCGACCACCAACCACACCACCGAGCTGCGCTTCACCGCACGTTCCTCCCCGTCGGGGCCCCGGCGCCGTCACGGCGCGGGAGGAGCCCCACCATCATCGACTCGAGCGCGAGCATGACAGGAACGTTGAACTCCAGCATCTGCTCACGCGCGGCGAACACCACCTCGATGCGCGCCAGGTTCGCCTCCGGGCCACCGGACTCGGCCAGGGCCTCGACCTGCTCCCGGAGCTCCTCGTTCACCAGCTCCGTCCCCACGCCGAGGCCCACCGCCACGGCGTCCCGGTAGACCGACACGAGGTCGGTCAGCGCCCGGTCCACCACGTCGAGGTGCCGCCGCTTCGCCCGCGACTTCTGCTCGCGCTCGAGCGCGGCCCGGGCCGGCGCGTACTCCCGCGGCTTCCGCCCGCGCTCCACCACCCCGTACGCCGCGTCCAGGTCCGCCCGCTCCACCGCGTCGAGCTCGACGGTGATCGCGTCGGCCTCGGCCTTGGTCGTCTCGCTCAGCATCGTCGCGGCCGCCATGGCGGCACCCAGCGAGCGGAGGCGCCCCGGCAGCGCGACCACCTCGGCACGTCGCTGCCGCGTGTCGGGGTCGGTCGCGAGCGCCTTGGCCCGGCCGATGTGCCCCTGGCTGGCGCGGGCCGCCCGCAGCGCGAGCGTCGGGTCGACGGCCGCGGTGCGCTCGAGGAAGGCCGCGACGTCCGCGGTGGCCGGGGTGCTCAGCGTGACGAGGCGGCACCGCGAGCGGATCGTGGGCAGCACGTCCTCGACCGTCGGCGCGCAGAGCATCCACACCGTGCGCTCCGTGGGCTCCTCGATCGCCTTGAGCAGCGCGTTGAAGGCCTGGTCGGTGAGCCGGTCGGCGTCCTCCACCACCAGGATCTGCCAGCGTCGCCCCACGGGGGCGAGCGCCGAGCGGCGCACGAGGTCGCGCACCTGGTCGACGCCGATGGACAGCCGCTGGGTGCGGATGACGGCGACGTCGGCGTGGGACCCCGCGAGCACGGTGCGGCAGGCGTGGCACGTGCCGCAACCGCCCTCCTCGCACTGGAGCGCCGCCGCGAAGGCGATCGCCGCGTTGGAGCGGCCCGAGCCGGGCGGGCCGGTGAAGAGCCAGGCGTGGGTCATGCCCTGGGGCCGCGCACCGCCCGTGCCCGCCGCCTGCGCGAGCGCGGCGATCGCGGGCCGCTGGCCGACCAGGTGGTCCCAGACCGTCATCGTGCCTCCTGCCGCGCCTGCACCAGCAGGGGCGCGACGCGGGCCCACACGGCCTCCGCGATCTCCTCCCGCGTGCCCGTGGCGTCGACCACCAGGTAGTGGGCCGGGTCGGCCGCCGCGAGCGCGAGGAACTCGGCGCGCACCCGCTCGTGGAACTCGACGGACTCCGCCTCGATGCGGTCCCGTCCGGTCAGGCGCGCCAGCCCGGCTCCGGGGCGCACGTCGAGCACGACCGTCAAGTGGGGCCGGAGGTCGCCGGTGGCCCACCGCGCCACGTGCTCGAGGCCCGCGACGGCGTCGCCCAGCGCGCGCCCCGCGCCCTGGTAGGCCAGGGTCGAGTCCACGTACCGGTCCGTCACCACCACCGCGCCGCGGTCGAGGGCCGGCCGGACCACCTCGGCGACGTGCTCGGCCTTGTCCGCGACGTACAGCAGCGCCTCCGTGCGCGCCGCCAGGTGACCGGTGGCGGGGTCGAGCACGATGCGCCGGAGCTCGCGCCCCACGGGGGTGTCGCCGGGCTCGAAGGTGGGGACCGCGTCGTACCCCTCCCGCTCCAGGCGCTCGACGAGCAGCCGCGACTGCGTCGACTTGCCGCCGCCGTCGCCGCCCTCGAAGCACACGAAGACGCCGGTGGCGGCGCGGAGCCCGGGCGCGGGGGCGGGATCGCGGTCGGCGGAGGTCACGCAGGTGAACCTACGAGGTCGCGGAGACACTTCTCCACCGCGGGTGAGGGGTTTGACCGCACCACCCGACGGGGTAACGACCGCGCCGGACATCTCGGAGGAGGCAACATCGTGGGTTGGGTCATCGCGCTGCTGGTCGTGGCAGCGGCCGTCGCGGCCGCCGTCGTCATCTGGCGCACGCGCACGTCGAAGCCGGCCGGAGCGTCGAGCCGAGGCCCGGGCGACGTGATCGCCGAGTCCGACCTCGCCTCGGTGGAGCCGCTGCGACGCCTGCAGGTCGGCGACGTCGTGGGCTACGAGGGCGCCATGCTGTTCGTCCGGGGCCGTCTCGACTTCGACGAGGAGGGCTACCGGTGGACGGAGCACTTCCTCGACGACGACACCACCCGGCGCTGGCTGACCGTCGAGGAGGACGAGGGCTTCGAGGTGTCCCTGTGGCGCAGCATCGCCGCGGGCGACGTCGAGCAGGGCGGCGCCGGCGACCGCGACGTCATCGTCGGCGGGGTGGCCTACCGGCTGCAGGAGAAGGGGTCCGCGGCGTTCCGCGCCTCGGGGGCCACGGGCACCGCGCCGCAGGGCACGGCGGAGTACGCCGACTACGCGAGCGCCGACGGGAAGCACCTCCTGGGCTTCGAGAAGTTCGGCAGCACCTGGGAGGCGTCCCTCGGCCAGCCCCTCCAGCCCTGGGAGCTGACCGTCTACCCCGGCTCGGACGGTCCCGCCGCCGGCACCGGCCCGGCCGGACGCTGAGGGGATCGCCATGAGCTCGCGCGCGAAGGGTCTCCTCGTCATCGGAGCCGTCCTGCTCGTCGGGGTCCTCGTCGTGCCGTTCGCCTTCGGCGGCTTCGGCAACGGCCCCAAGGACTGGATCGACGACCGCTACACGCACGTGTCGGGGTCCGACCCCGACGACGAGACCGTCACCTGGCGCTCCGACGACGACGTCACCACCACGGCAGCCGCCATCGCGTCCGGCACCGACGCCTCCGACCGCCGCGAGGCCGACGGGCGCGCCTTCCTGCGCTACAGCAACGACTGGATCGTCACCGTCGCGGAGGACGGCGACGGGTCGCGCATCACGCTCGACGAGTTCGACCGCGGCTACTCCGCCAACAGCACGTACGTCGGCTTCTGGGGCGGCTACTACGGCGGTGGCGGTGGCGGCGGCAGCAGCTACCGCGGCGGCGGCTCCGGCTCGGGCAAGTAGCCCACCGAGCCACCGGCCGACCCCCGCCCACCTCGCACCCCCACTCCCGAAAGGCACGACATGCCCGAGCTCCTCGACGAGTCCCTGGCCACGCTGGCGTTCGCCGGCGTGGGCATCGTCCTCCTCCTCGTCGGCTACTTCATGGTCGACCTGCTGACCCCCGGTCACCTCGGCCGGCAGGTGTTCGTCGAGCACAAGCGCGACGCCGCACTGGTGCTGGCCTCGACGCAGATCTCCGTCGGCATCATCGTGGCGACGGCGTTCTACACGGCGCAGGGCGACACGTGGGACACCCTGCTCGAGGCGACCGTGTTCGGGATCATCGGCGTCGCGCTGCTCGGCATCTCGTTCTTCCTCCTCGACCTGCTGACGCCCGGCAGCCTCGCCGAGCTCGTGGTCGACGAGTCCGACGACCCGGCCGTCTACGTGGCCGTGGCCCTCCAGCTGGCGGTCGGCCTCGTGGTCGCCGCCTCGATCACCTGACGACCACGTCCGCCACCGCGGTCCCGGACGGGACCACCGAGACCACCGGGACCACCGGGACCACCGGGACCACGCCGACCACCGGGGTCCCCCACCACCGGGCCCTCCGCACGATCGTGCTCGCCGCGGTCTTCGTCTGCGCGGCCTGCGGCCTCGTCTACGAGCTGGCCCTGGTGACGCTCGGCAGCTACCTGCTCGGCAACACCATCACCCAGACCTCCCTGGTGCTCGCGGTGACGATGTTCGCGATGGGCGTCGGCGCGGTCGCGGCCAAGCCGCTGCTGGGCCGACCGCTGCGCGCCTTCGTGGCGATCGAGCTGGCCCTCGCCGTCGTCGGCGGCTTCGCGGTGCCGGTGCTCTACGCCGCGTTCGCCTGGCTGTCGGTCTACACGCCCGCGATGGTCGTCGTGACCTTCGCGATCGGTCTCCTCGTCGGCGCCGAGATCCCGCTGCTCATGGCGCTCCTGCAGCGACTGCGGCGGCAGGACGCGGCGCACGCGGTGGCCGACATCAACGCGGTCGACTACGTCGGCGCACTGGTGGGCGGCCTCGCCTTCCCGTTCGTGCTCCTCCCGACCCTCGGGCTCCTCGAGGGCACGCTCGCCGTGGCGGCCCTCAACGTCGTGGCCGCCGGCGTGGTGGCGGTGGTGCTCGGGTGGCGCGGACCGCGGCGTACGCCGGTGGTCACGGCGCTGGTGCTCTGCCTCGTCACCGGCCTCGGGCTGGGCCTGATGGCCTGGCGGGCCTCCGCCTTCGAGGCCACCGCCCTGCAGGCGCTCTACCGCGACCCGATCGTCCACGCCGAGCGCTCCGACTACCAGTCGATCGTGGTGACGCGCGGCTGGTTCGAGGGCGCCGAGTTCGACGACGTGCGGCTCTACCTCGACGGCGACCTGCAGTTCTCGTCCGTGGACGAGTACCGCTACCACGAGATGCTCGTGCACCCCGCGATGGCGGGCGAGCACGCCCGCGTGCTGGTGCTGGGCGGCGGGGACGGGCTCGCGCTGCGCGAGATCCTCGGCTACGACGACGTCGAGGAGGTCACGCTCGTCGACCTGGACCCCGCCGTCGTCGACCTGGCCCGCAGCTACGAGCCCATCCGCGCCCTCAACGAGGACGCCTGGGACGACCCCCGGGTCGAGTACGTCGCGGCCGACGCCTTCGGCTGGGCGCGCGAGCAGCCCGTCGACTCCTACGACGTGATCGTCGTCGACTACCCCGACCCCGACTCGCCGGCGCTGGCGAAGCTCTACTCCCAGGAGCACTACACGGCGCTCGCGGGGCTGCTCGCCGACGGCGGCCGCATGGTCGTCCAGTCCGGCTCGCCCTTCTTCGCGCCCGACGCGTTCTGGTGCGTCCGACGCACCCTGGAGGCCGCCGGGCTGGCCACGACGCCGTACCACGCCGACGTGCCGTCCTTCGGTGACTGGGGCTGGGTGCTCGCCCAGGCGCCCGCCGGCGGCGACCCCACCGCCGCGGACGCGCCGGCGCTGACCGTCGCGCCCGACGCCCCGGCGCTCCGCTTCGCCTCGCCGGCGATGCTCGCCGCCGCCGCGGTCTTCCCGCCCGACCGCGACGACCCCGGCGGTGCGGTCTCGACGCTGCTCGACCCGGCGATCCTGACCTACTCCGAGCACGCCTGGGTCGGGTACTGAGGCTCGCCGTGGTCTTCGTCCTCGCCCGCCTGTGGGCCCGCCTCACCTCGACCGTCACGTGGCGCACGCCGCTGCTCGTGCTGCTGACGGTGTTCGCGACGAGCTGGGCGGCGATGGCGCTCCTCGACCGCGACAGCGGTATCGCCGACCCCGGCCACTACTGGTGGTGGTTCCTCGTCACGGCCTCGACCGTCGGCTACGGCGACTTCTTCCCGACGACGACCGGCGGGCGGATCGTCGGCGCGTACGTCGTGCTGGGCGGCGTCGTCACCCTCACCACCTTCTTCACCCACCTCGCCACGACCCTGGCGACCGCGAAGGGACGACGCATGCACGGCCTGCTCGACCACGACCTCGCCGACCACCTCGTGCTCGTGGGCTGGACCCCGGGCCGCACCGACCGGCTGGTGGCCGACCTGCGCAGCGACGGTCCCGTCCCCATCGTCGTGTGCGCGTGGGCGGACCAGCTGGAGCAGCACCCCCTGCCCGAGACCGCGGACGTGCACTTCGTGCGCGGCGACCTCACCGACCTCGCGGTGCTCCGCCGCGCCCACCCCGAGCGCGCCCGCGCGGTGCTGGTCGACGCGCGTGACGACAACGAGGCGGTGACGCTGACGATCGCGGCCGAGGAGGCGGCGCCCGGCGTCCACACGGTGGTGACCCTGCGCGACGTGGCGCGCCGCCGCACCATCCGGCGCATCGACGCCACCGTCCACTGCGTGCAGTGGCACGCCCTCGGGCTCGTCTTCGACGAGCTGTCCGACCCGGGGATCGCGGAGGTGTACGACGCGTTGACGACCCCCGGCGGACCCAGCACGTGGTCGACGGTGGTGCCCGCGGGCGCCACCGCGACGTACGGCGCGTGGCAGCAGGCCCTCGGTCCTGCCCGGGACACGACGCTGCTGGCCGTGGCCGTCGACGGCGAGGTCCGGGTGAGCCCGCCGTGGGACACACCGGTGCCGGCCGGTGCCGTCCTCTACTACGTCGGACCGGCGCGGATCGACGCCGGCGACCTGCGCGGCGTGCTGGCCTAGCCGGGCGGCTGCGGCCGCCCGCACCACCCGTTCGTGGTGCCGTCCGTCATGATGACCCCGGGGCGCGCCCACCAGGACCCGCCCCGCCAGCCAGGAGGGGGACCCGTGCTCGACACGCCGCCCGGCCTGCGCGCCGCCGGTCCCACCGGCCTCGACGCCGACGAGCGCCTCGCCGCGCTGCGCGCGACCGGCGTGGGGCCGACCGCCGACCCCGACCTGCAACGCTTCGCCCGCCTCGCGGCGACCACCCTGGGCGTGCCGGTGGCGCTGGTGAGCCTGGTCGAGGCCGACCGCCAGGTCTTCCCCGGCCAGGTGGGGCTCCCCGAGCCGTGGGCGTCGTCGCGCTGCACTCCGCTGTCCCACTCGTTCTGCCAGCACGTGGCGACCACGGCCGAGCCCCTCGTCATCAGCGACGCCCGCACGGTCGAGCTCGTGCGGGACAACCTGGCGATCCCCGACCTCGGCGTCATCGCCTACGCGGGGATGCCGCTCACCGCCGACGGCGGCGAGGTGCTCGGCTCCCTGTGCGCGATCGACCACGAGCCGCGGGTGTGGACCCCGCTCGAGCTCGAGGTGCTGGCCGACCTCGCCGCGGCCTGCAGCGCGGCCCTGCGCCTCAAGGTGTCCGGACGCCGGACCGCCGACGCCCGGCGCGAGGTCGACCGGGGCCGGGAGCGCGCGGAGCTGATGCTGCAGGCGGCCGTGGACCTCGGCGAGGTGTGGTCGCTCACCGAGCTGCGTCGGCGGGTGCACGACCTCGTCACCGGCCCGCTGCACCCCGTGTTCGTCGGCATGTCGCTCGTCGACGGCGACCGCGTCGTCCGGGTCGCGGACCCCGCGTGGGACTCCGCCGTCGAGCACCTGCCGGCGAGCGTCGCGATCGACGCGACGTGGCCGTCGGGCCGCTGCGTGGCGGAGCAGCGCCGCATCATCGTGGCCGGCGAGGAGCAGCTGGTGGCGGACGGCTACGGCGCCGACGCCCTGGCGGCGTGGCGCCGGCTGGGCCTCCGCGCGGTCGAGTGCGTGCCGATCACGGGCAGCGACCGGGTGCTCGGCGCGCTCACCTTCGGCTGGGACGCGCCCCACGCGTGGGAGCTGACGGAGGACGCCGTGCTCACGGCGATCGCGGCGTACACGGCCACCGCGGTGGAGCGGATCCTCCAGCTCGAGCGGCGGGTGACCACCGCGACCGAGCTGCAGGAGGCGATGCTGAGCGAGCCGCCGGCGGTGGCCGGGCTCGAGATCGCCACGCTCTATCGACCGTCGTCGACGGCGGACATGGTCGGCGGCGACTGGTACGACGTGCACGAGCTCCCGCCCACCACCCCCGGCGGTCCCCGGCCGGTCGCGGTCACGGTCGGCGACATCACCGGTCACGACACCCGGGCGGCCGCGGTCATGGGCCAGGTGCGCAGCATGCTGCGGCAGGCGCGGGCCGACGCCCCGGAGGCCGGTCCGGCGCGCGCGGTGCTGGCGGTCGAGAACGCGGCCCGCATGCTCGAGCTCGAGGCGCACGGCACGGTGGTGCACGGCGACCTCGTGCCCGCCACCGCCACCGACGACGGCGACGGCTGGGTCCTGACCTGGACGAACGCCGGCCACCCACCGCCCCTCGTGCTCGCGCCCGACGGCTCCGCGCGCGTGCTCCTCGAGGGCGACCCGTTCATGTATCCCGACCTCGAGGTCGAGGAGCGCCACGACCACCGCGTCCACCTCGCGTCCGGGTCGTTGCTGCTCGTGCACACCGACGGCCTGCTCGACGACCGCCGGGCCGACCTCGCCGCGATGGTCGAGGAGGTGCGGGTGGTGGCGGCACGGCTCGTCCACGAGGACGGTCGGCCCCTCGCCGAGGCGATCCGCCTGCTGGCCGACGAGATGCTCGGCGGCCGGGCCGAGGACGACGTCGCGATCCTCGCCGTCCGGGTGCGCTAAGCGCTCCGGCTGCTCCCCCGACTGTCCACCCGGCCACCGAGATGGCATATTGGCCAGTCCAATGGGCCTCCGGGCCTGCACCGACCTGACCCGCGAGAGGACACCGTGACCCACGACCCCACCGCCCCGTCCCCCGAGCGCCCGACCGAGGCCACCGGCGGCACCGCGAGCGGCCCGCTCGGCGACGTCGTCGTCGTCGACCTCTCCCGCGCGCTCGCGGGCCCGCACGCCACGATGATGCTGGGCGACCTCGGCGCCCGCGTCATCAAGGTCGAGGCGCCCGGCACCGGCGACGACACCCGCGGCTGGGGCCCGCCCTTCGTGACCCCGGAGGACGGTGGGGACCGGCAGTCGACGTACTTCCTCTCCGCCAACCGCAACAAGGAGTCCATCGCCCTCGACCTCAAGGACGCCGCGGACCGCGACGTGCTGCTCGGTCTCGTCGACCGCGCCGACGTGCTCGTGGAGAACTTCCGCACCGGCGTGCTCGAGCGCCTCGGCCTCGGCATCGAGTCGCTCATGGAGCGCAACCCGCGCCTCGTCGTCCTGTCCATCACGGGCTTCGGCCACGACGGCCCCGAGGGCGGCCGCGCCGGCTACGACCAGATCGCGCAGGGTGAGGCCGGTCTCATGTCCCTCACCGGCTCCGGACCGGACGACCCGCAGCGGGTCGGGGTGCCGATCGCGGACCTCCTCTCGGGCATGTACGGCGCGTACGGCGTGCTCGCCGCCCTCCACGAGCGCACCGTGACCGGCGTCGGCCAGGTCGTGCGCACCTCGCTCCTCGCCGCCGTCGTCGGCGTGCACGCCTTCCAGGGCACGCGGTGGACGGTCGCCGGCGAGGTCGGGCGGGCGCAGGGCAACCACCACCCGTCGATCGCGCCGTACGGGCTCTTCCGCTGCCGCGACGGTGCGGTGCAGATCGCGCTCGGCAGCGAGAGCCTGTGGAAGCGCTTCTGCGCGGGCTTCGACCTCGACCCCGAGGCCGAGGGCCTGGCCACCAACGCCGAGCGGGTCGCCGCGCGTGAGCGCGTGATCGGTGTCGTCGAGGAGGCGTTCGCGACCTGGGACGCCGCTCCCCTGCTCGAGCGGCTCTCCGAGGTCGGCGTGCCGGCCGGCAAGGTGCGCACGCTCGACGAGGTCTACGCCTGGGACCAGACGCGCAGCCAGGGCCTGCTCCTCGACCTGGAGCACCCCACCCTCGGCCGCATCTCGCTGCCCGGTCCCCCGCTGCGGTTCTTCGACGGCGCGGGCGGCGAGACCACCCGCACCGACCACCGCCCGCCGCCGGTGCTCGACGCCGACGCCGCGGCGCTCCGGGCCTGGGCCACCGGCACCGACTGACCCGGCCCACCCGACCCAGCTGACCGGGCGGTGCCGCGGGCGGCCGCCGCGTCGCCCGCGACGATGGCGTCGGCCACGACGTCGAGCCGCTGCCGCAGCCCCGGGTCCGCGCCGGCGGCCGGTGCGTGCTCGGCGAGCACGTCGTCGAGGTCGGCGAGCAGCGGGGCCGCCGACAGGCGGCGCACGCACCGCCACGTGTGCTCGAAGTCCCGCGCACGCCCGTCGGGCGCGAGCATCGCCACCCGCAGCGAGCTGTCCGGGTTGCTCGCGGCCGCGCGAGCCAGACCGGCCAGCACCGCCTCCCGCGCCACCACGACCTCGGAGCGCGGGCTCGCGGCGACCCGCCGCCCCCAGCCGTCGCCGCCGGCCGGACCGCCGGACCCGCCGATGCCCCCGGCACTGTCGGGCGCGTCGGCCTCGCGCACGAGCGCGCCCACGCCGTGACGCACCTCGATGCGCCCCTTCGTCTCCAGGGCCGCCAGCGCGCGCGAGAGCGTGGCCCGGCTGACCCCGAGCTCGGCCGCCAGCTGCCGCTCCGACGGGAGCCGGTCGCCGCCCACGAGCCCCTGGGCCTCGATGAAGTCGGAGATGTGCGCCGCGAGGCTCTCGTAGAGCCGTTCCCGCCGCAGCGGCTGGAGGCGGCGGGGCGCGTGACCGGACATGGCGGCATCCTACCCAGATGTGGACCGGTTGCCAGGTGGCTGAGCCACTGACATGATCCCTCCGGACAGCACATGACGTGCATCACAATCCGAGAGGGAACTCCATGCCCACCGAACTGGTCTCGTTGGCGGTCCTCGTCATCGTCTTCCTGGTCGCGACGGTCAGGGGCGTCAACATGGGCGCCCTCGCCCTCGTGGCCGCCTTCGTCGTCGGCCTGAGCGTCTACGACCTCGACGCGGACGGCGTGCTGGGGGGCTTCCCCAGCGACCTCTTCGTCATCCTCGTCGGCGTCACCTACCTCTTCGCCCTGGCGAAGAACAACGGCACCGTCGACTGGATCGTCCACGCCGCCGTGCGCGCGGTCGGCGGACGCGTGGCACTCGTGCCGTGGGCGATGTTCCTCGTCTGCGCGGCCGTCACGTCGATCGGCGCGGTCAGCCCCGCCGCGGTGGCGATCGTCGCGCCGGTCGCGATGGGCTTCGCGCTCCGCTACCGGATCCACCCGGTGATGATGGGCATGATGGTCGTCCAGGGCGCCACCGCCGGCAGCTTCTCCCCCATCGGCATCTTCGGCAGCATCACCAACGGCGTCGTCGAGCAGAACGACCTCCCCGGCAACCAGGGCGTGCTCTTCGCGACGACCTTCGCGGCCGCCGCCCTCATCGCCGCGATCACGTACGTCGCGTTCGGCGGCCGGGCCCTCCTCGCCCGCGGCAAGGAGACGGACTCCGTGCGGGAGATGGGCGCCGAGGCGGAGGCCGTCAGCCACGCGGCGACCCGCGCCGGCGGACCCGGCACGCCGCACTCCGCCGTCGAGGCCGCACGCAGCAGCGCGCCCGACGACGAGCCCGCCGGGCAGCACACCCTGGACGCCCAGCGGATCGTGACGCTCCTCGGCCTCGCCGCGCTGATGATCGGCGCGCTCGGCTTCGACCTCGACGTGGGCTTCACCGCGCTGACGATCGCCGTCGCGCTCACGCTCGCCTTCCCCAGCTCGGCCAAGGGCGCGGTGGAGAAGATCAGCTGGGGCACCGTGCTGCTCATCGGCGGCATCGTGACCTACGTGAACCTGCTGCAGAACCAGGGCGTCGTCGACTGGGTCGGCGAGCGCGTCGCCGAGGTGGGCGCCCCGCTCGTGGCCGCCCTGCTCATCTGCTTCATCGCCGCCGTCGTCTCGGCGTTCGCCTCCACCACCGGCATCATCGGCGCGCTCATCCCGCTCGCCGTACCGTTCCTGCTCACCGGCCAGGTCAACGCCATCGGCCTCATCGCGGCCCTCGCGATCTCGAGCTCGGTGGTCGACTGCAGCCCCTTCTCCACCAACGGCGCCCTCGTCGTCGCGAACGCCGACGCCAAGGAGCGCGAGATGGTGTTCAAGCGGCTGATGCAGTGGGGCATGTCGATCGTCGTGATCGCGCCGATCGTCGCCTGGGTGCTGCTCGTGGTGCCGACGGCCTGAGCCCGGAGTACGCGCAGTCCCAGAACTGTGCGGCTGGGACACGGCCCAGCGCCCGGGACACGCACCAGCCGCACAGTTCGCAGCTGGGCCCGGCCCCTCACCCCGCCGCGCCGGCGGCCTCCTCCACCGCACGGAGGAGGTCGCCGGCGTCGTGCACCTCGACCGGCGGCGGCGGTCCGGCAGGGTCGAGCACGTGCCCGGGCCGCACCAGGCGCACCGTCGCCAGCCCCGCCTCGAGCGCACCCCGTACGTCGCGGCCCGAGGCCGCCACGTGCACGAGGCGCTCCGGGGCGACGGCGGCGGCAGCCGCGGCGTACAGCTCCGGGCTCGGCTTGTAGGCCCCCAGCCGCTGGGAGGTCAGCACGAGGGCGGGGTCGACCAGCGCGTGGGCGCGCGTGGTGCGGGCGAGGTCGTCGTCGACGTTCGACAGGATCCCGACGCGGTGCCGAGCCGCCACCGCGGCCACGCCCGCGGCGACGTCGGGCCACAGCGGCCAGTCGGCGACCGAGGCCTGGAGCGCGGCGAGGTCGGCCTCCACGTCGGCCCCGGCGGCCGGCCCGAGGCCGAGCTCGTCGTAGGCGCGCAGCAACGACGAGCCGGAGACGTCGCGGAAGGTGACCGGCGGCCGGGCCGTCCGCTGGGCGGCCTTGTTGTGGCCGTCCCAGCGGTCGTAGAGGTCCTCGCCGGACACGTCCCACCCGCGCTCGGCCGCCAGGCCGCCGAGGAACGCGGAGCCGCCGGAGCGGCTGTCGGTGAGGGCGCTGAAGAGGTCGAAGGTGACGATCACCCCTCGACCGTAGCGCCCACGTTGATCTCACATCACGAGATGTCAGTTTCACATGACGGACATGCGGGTCTCTACTGGGTCCATGCCCACCACCGACCTACCCGCCCACGACCGCATCAGCACCGCTCGGCGCTGGGGCATGCTCGCGGCCGGCACGGGCGCCCAGGCGTCGTCGTCGGCCATGGTGCACGGGCCGGCGTTCCTCATCCCGGTCCTCCACACCCAGGCGGGGCTCTCGCTCGCGGAGGCGGGACTCGTCGCCTCGGCCCCGCTCGCCGGGATCATGGTCGCGCTGCTCGCGTGGGGCGCGGTCGTCGACCGCCGCGGGGAGCGCTTCGCCCTGCTCACGGGCCTGGGCCTGGCCGCCGCCGGCGGCCTGGCGGCCACGCAGACCACCGGCCTGGTCCCGCTCGCCGCCGCCCTCTTCGTCGCGGGCGTGGGCGGCGCCGCCACCAACTCGGCCTCGGGGCGCGTCGTCGTCGGCTGGTTCCCGCCCGAGCGCCGCGGCCTCGCGATGGGCATCCGCCAGACCGCGCAGCCGCTGGGGGTCGGCCTCGCGGCCGCCACGATCGCGGTGGTCGCCCAGCAGCACGGCGTCGCCGCCGCCCTGTGGATCCCCACCGCCGCCACCCTGGCGGCGCTGGTGGTGGTGACGCTCGTCGTGCTCGACCCGCCGCGACCACCGGCGGCAGAGCGGGCGGACGCCCCCAACCCCTACCGCGCCGACCGCTACCTGGCGCGGATCCACGGGGTCTCCGTCCTGCTCGTCGTGCCGCAGTTCGTCGTGTGGACCTTCGCCCTGACCTGGATGGTCACCGACCTCGGCTGGTCGGTCGGCGCGGCGGGCGGCGTGGTGGCCGGCACCCAGGTCGCCGGGGCCGTCGCCCGCGTCGGCGCCGGGTGGCTATCCGACGTCGTCGGCTCCCGGATGCGACCGCTGCGGTGGGTCGCGGTCGTCGCCGCCCTGACCATGGGCCTGCTGGGCGTGACCGCCGAGTGGGTGCCGGGCGTCGCCGTCGCCCTCATGGTGGTCGCCTCGGCCGTCACCGTCGCGGACAACGGCCTCGCCTTCACCGCCGTCGCGGAGCGGGCCGGGCCGTTCTGGTCGGGCCGCGCGCTCGGGATGCAGAACACGGCCCAGAACCTCGTGGCCTCCGCGGTGCCCCCCGTCGCCGGGCTCGCGGTGACGGCGTGGGGCTACCCCGCGACGTACGCGCTCGTCGCCCTGCTCCCCCTCCTCGCCGCCCCGCTCGTGCCGGTGCGCGGGGAGCGCTAGGCGGAAGAAAACCCGGACCGGGGAGGAAAACGCGGACCCGGGCTGCCCCTGGATCGATCGAACCTGGCCCCCGGTCCGCGTTTTCTTTCCCCAGGCCCTCCCGCCGTCACCACGCTCGGTGTACAACTGGCCACTGAACGTCGTGACCCGCATCACCCGACCCCTCCGGGAGCGCCCATGGCCGTCCGCACCGCCGTCCGCGAGCTGAGCCCCACGCGGCGACGCCGCGACTGGTTCGCCGTCCGTTCGCTGGCCGAGGGGCTGACGACCCCGCTGCATCCCGACGACTACCTCCGCTACGTGAACCCCCTGTGGACCTCGCGCGAGCTGCGCGGGCGGGTCGAGTCGGTGGTGCGGGAGACGGAGGACGCGGCGACACTCGTCATCCGGCCCGGGTGGGGGTGGCGGTTCGACCACAAGGCGGGGCAGTACGTCGGCATCGGCGTGCCGATCGAGGGCCGCTACCAGTGGCGCTCCTACTCCCTGACGAGCACGCCCCGACGTCGCGGGCGCCGCATCACCATCACGATCCGGGCGATGCCGGAGGGCAAGCTGTCGGGCCACCTCATCGAGGGCCTCGCGCCGGGCACCGTGGTGCGGCTCGCCGCCCCGGCGGGCGACTTCGTGCTCCCCGACCCGCCGCCCGAGCGCATCCTCTTCCTCGTCGGCGGCTCCGGCATCACGCCGATCATGGCGATGCTCAAGACGCTCGTGCGGCGCGCGGGCGAGGGCCGGTGGGCGCTGCCGGACGTCCACCTCGTCTACTCGTCGCCCACCCCCGAGCGGATGATCTTCCGCGAGCGCCTCAGCCGCCTCGCCGCCAACCACGAGTCACTGACGTTCACCCCGATCTTCACGGACACCGACGGGATGCTCACGTTCGACAAGCTCGACGAGGTCGTGCCCGACTGGCGCGAGCGGCAGACGTGGGCCTGCGGCCCGGCGCCGATGCTCGACGCGGCGACCGAGCACTGGCAGGACGCCGACCTCGAGGACGCGCTCCACCTCGAGCGCTTCACCCTCGAGCGCGGCGACGACGCCGGCGAGGGCGGCACGGTCTCCTTCCAGAACTCCGGCAAGGAGCACGAGGCCGAGCCGGGCACCACCGTGCTCGAGGCGGGCGAGGCGGCCGGCGTCGGCATGCCCTACGGCTGCCGCATGGGCATCTGCCACACCTGCACACTCACGCTCGTCAAGGGCTCGGTCACCGACGTCCGCAACGGCGACCGCTTCGACCAGCCCAACGAGCAGATCCAGACCTGCGTCACCGTCCCCGACGGCGACTGCACCATCGCCATCTGACCCACCGTTCCGCACCCTGCTGCACCGACCCGTCCCCCGACTGGAGGCCCGCATGGCCATCGCCGACGTGAAGGAATACACCCACCTCACCGCCGAGGAGGTCGAGGACATCGGCCGCCGCCTCGACGAGCTCCGCGCCCGCATCGAGGCGTCGCGCAACGCCGAGGACGCGGCGTACATCCACCGCCTGATCCGCGTGCAGCGCGGCCTCGCCTTCGCCGGCCGGGTCGCGATGACGGTGGGCGCCTACGTGCCGAAGGAGCGCAAGGCGGTACGTCGCGGCGCGGTCATCGGCGGCACCGCGCTGCTCGGCGTGGCCAAGATCCTCGAGAACATGGAGATCGGCCACAACGTCATGCACGGGCAGTGGGACTGGATGAACGACCCCGAGATCCACTCCTCGACGTGGGAGTGGGACACCGCGCAGCCAGCCGAGCAGTGGAAGCACAGCCACAACTACGTGCACCACCAGTTCACCAACGTGCTGGGCTACGACAACGACATCGGCTACGGCATCCTGCGGATGGCGCGCGAGCAGAAGTGGCACCCGGCGAACCTCGGCCAGCCGGTCTACAACGCGCTGCTCGCGACGCTGTTCGAGTGGGGCGTCGCGCTCCACGACCTCGACATCGAGCGCATCCGCAAGCTCGAGAAGGACCCCGTCGAGATGAAGCGGCAGCTGAAGCAGATCTTCCGCAAGGGCCGCAACCAGATCCTCAAGGACTACATCGTCTACCCGGCCCTGTCGGGACCGGGCTGGAAGCAGACGCTGCAGGCCAACGTCGCCGCGAACATCACGCGCAACCTGTGGGCCTACGTCATCATCTTCTGCGGCCACTTCCCCGACGGTGCCCTGCACTTCACGGAGGAGGAGGTCGAGGACGAGACGCGCGCCGAGTGGTACCTGCGCCAGATGCTCGGCTCCGCCAACTTCGACGGCGGCCGCCTGCTGCACATCCTGTCGGGCAGCCTCGGCTACCAGATCGAGCACCACGTCTTCCCCGACCTGCCGAGCAACCGCTACCCGGAGATCGCCGTCGAGGTGCGCAAGATCTGCGCCGAGCACGGCATCCCCTACACGACCGGCCCGCTCTACCAGCAGTACGGCCAGGCGCTGCGCACCATCACCCTCCTGTCGCTGCCGAACTCGTGGACCAAGCACGCGAGCGAGAAGTACGGCGCGATCCAGCCCCCCACGGCCGAGGTGACCGACCGCGGACGCAAGAGCGACGCGGAGCGGCCCACCCGCCGTACGGAGCTGGGGGGCTGGTCGCGGGCCAGCGCCTCGGCCCGCGCATGAGCGCCGGGCTGCGGCTGTCGCGCCTCGGTCTCGGCGGGGACCCGGCACGATTGCCGCACCTGGCGGCCGTGCCGTTCGTCGCCACCGACCCCGGCGGCGCGGGCGACGTGACGCTGCTGCAGCGCGCGCGGGTCGTGCAGTGCGCGCTCAGCCGGGTCTGCGGCGTGTGCGCCCAGACGCTGGACCGCCCGCTGCACCTCGTCGGCACGGCGGACGAGGCGGACGACAACGCGTTCCGGCTCCCGCCCGTGCACGCCGCCTGCGTCGCCGACCTGCTGGCGGTGCTGGAGGCGGCGGGCGACGGCGAGGTGCTCGGTCACGAGGCCGGCGCGGACCGCCGGTGGACGCTCGTCACGACCGGCGGGTTCGACCTCGTGCGGCCGACGACCCGCGACGGGCTGCACCTGTTCCGGCCCAACGCGGTGGTGGAGCGACGGGCGGTGTGAGCGGGTAGCCTCGGTCCCGGTGTGCCGGGAAGTCTGGTCGGCGGGCGCCTCGGACCTTCCGGGGCCGGCGACGACCCCCGAGGAGCCCCGTGACCCTCTCCCCCGAGCCCCGCACGTCCCGTGCCGCCCGCCTCGCGGCCTGGACCCGCCGCGAGACGACCGGCGGCATCCTGCTGATGATCGCGGCCGTCGTCGCGCTCGCCTGGGCGAACTCGCCGTGGCGGGAGGCCTACCAGTCGCTCTCGGGGCTCACCGTCGGACCGTCGGCGCTCCACCTCAACCTGTCGCTGGCGACGTGGGCGGCCGACGCCGTGCTCGCGGTGTTCTTCTTCGTGGTCGGCCTCGAGCTCAAGCACGAGATCGTCGCCGGCTCGCTCCGCAACCCGCGTGAGGCCGCGGTCCCGGTCTGCGCCGCCGTCGGCGGCGTGGTCCTGCCCTCGGCGATCTACCTCGCGGTGGTCGTCGGCAGCGGCGACGCGGGCCATCGCGACGGCTGGGCGATCCCGGCCGCCACCGACATCGCGTTCGCGCTCGCCGTGCTCGCCGTGCTCGGTCGTGGCCTGCCGGTCGCGCTGCGGGTGTTCCTGCTGACGCTCGCCGTCGTGGACGACCTGATCGCCATCACGATCATCGCGCTCTTCTACACCTCGGGGCTCGAGCCGCTCTGGCTCGTGCCCGCCCTCGCGCTGATCGTCCTCTTCGGCGTGCTCCTGCGGCGTCCTCGGCCGCCGGTCTGGGCGCTCGTGCCGATCGCCGTCGTCACCTGGGTGCTCGTGCACGAGTCGGGCGTCCACGCGACCGTCGCGGGCGTGCTGCTCGGCCTCGTCGCCCCCGCGCTGCCGCTGCACGGTGAGGCGCACGGCCGGGCGCACCACGTCGCGGACGTCTTCAACCCCTGGTCCTCCGCCCTGGCGCTCCCCGTCTTCGCCTTCTTCGCCGCCGGCGTCACCGTCGTCGACGACGGCCTCGGCAGCGTGCTGGGCGAGCCGGTCGCCGTGGGCGTCATGGCCGGCCTCGTCATCGGGAAGGTCACCGGCGTGCTCGGCACCACCGCGCTCGTCACCCGGTTCACCCCGTTCCGCCTCCCCCAGGGGATCGGCGTGCGGGACCTGCTGCCCGTCGGTGTCCTCACCGGCATCGGGTTCACCGTGGCCCTCCTCGTGGCGGAGCTGTCGTTCGACGACGAGCACTTCGTGGCGGCGGGCAAGGCGGCGGTGCTCGTGGCGTCGCTCGCCTGCGCGGGCATCGGTGGCCTGCTGCTGCGCTGGGACGCGCGGCAGGCCCGCACCCGCGACATGAACCTCGACGGCGTCGACGACGGCGAGGTGCCGCTCATCGGGGGGTGATCGGTGGGGCGGCCAGGCGGCTGGCCGGTCGGGGCCTCCGCTGGTGGCGACCCGCGCCGGTGTAACGCGGTGTCCGGGCTACTTCACACGTGGTCGACCACCGCACAAGTGGCACCTACACCGCACAAGTGGCCCTAGGGCTTCCTTGGACGCCCGGACACCGCGTTACACGACGGGGCGCCACCGCCACCGACGCCGCCCCCACCCCCGAGGGATGATCGCCCGGTGAGCCAGGTCCCCGCCGCGACGCGCACGCTGAAGGTGCTGCGCTTCCTCGCCGAGCAGCCCGGCCCCGTGCCGCTCGAGCGGATCGCCCGGGCGTGCGACCTGCCCCGCAGCACGGCGTACCACCTCCTCGGCGCCATGGTCGCCGAGGGCTTCGTCGTGCACCTCGCCGACGAGCGGCGCTACGGCCTCGGGGTCGCGGCGTTCGAGGTCGGCAGCGGCTACGTGCGACAGGGGGCGCTCGCCCGCATCGCCCGTCGTCCCCTCGCCGACCTCGTCGACGAGGTCGGGCAGAGCGCGCACCTGGCGGTCGCGCACGGCCGGGACGTGCTGTACGTCGTGGAGGAACGCGCCCCGGGCCGACCGCCGCTCGTGACGGACGTCGGTGTGCGGCTGCCCGCCCACCTCACCGCCAGCGGCCGGGCCATCCTCGCGGCCCTGCCCGCCGCCCAGGTGCGGGCGCTGTTCCCCGACCGGGAGGCGTTCGTCGACCGGCACGGCACCGGTCCCCGCACGTTGACGGCGCTGCGGGAGGTGCTGAGCGCGACCCGCCGCCGCGGCTGGGCCGAGGAGGACGGCGAGGTGACGCCCGGCCTCGCCAGCGTCGCCGCGCCGGTGCTCGACCACAACGACCATCCCGTCGCGGGCCTGGCCGTGACCTACCCGACCGAGCCGGGGCTCTCCCCGCTCGCGGACCCTGCTGCGTTGGCGGCGGCGGTGCGCCGTACGGCCAGCCTGCTCACCCGCCGCCTGCGCTGACGCTCAGAGCTCGGCGTCGCCCGTCAGCACGGTCGTCGTCACGCCGCCGACCCAGATGCGGCCGTCGTCGGCCGTGGTGATCGTGACGCGGCCGTCGCGGCCGATGGCGGTGCCCTGGCGGGCGACGTACGACGCGGGCAGCACCCCGCTCGCCGTGAGCCACAGCGCGAGACCGGCGTTGAGGGAGCCGGTCACCGGGTCCTCGGGGACGCCGAGACCCGGCACGAACGCACGCACCTCGACGTCGGCGCCCAGCGCCTCGGCGTCGGCGGCGGTGTGGGGACCCACGACGCCGACCTTGAGGTCGCCCATGCGCGCCAGGTCGGGCCGGATCGCGAGGACCGTGGCGGCGCTGTCGAGGCGGAGGCCCACCCAGCCCGGCCCGTTGTCGACCCAGGCGGCATCGAGCACCTGCTCCGGCGTCACGCCGAGGGCCGCCGTGGCCTGGGCCCGCACGTCCGGCTCCGCCTCGCCCGACCTCAGCAGCGGCGGGGCCGCGAAGGCGAGGGGGCCCTCGTCGCGGCGTACCTCCACGAGCCCCACCCCGCACTCCTGCACCACGACGTCGGCGCGCGCGGGCTCACCACCGGCCTCGAGCCAGGCGTGCGCACTGCCGAGGGTCGGGTGGCCGGCGAACGGCAGCTCCCGCCCGGGCGTGAAGATCCGCAGCCGGTAGTCCGCCCCCGCCGCCCGCCCCTCGTCGGTCGGCGCGAGCAGGAAGGTGGTCTCGGAGAGGTTGGTCCAGCGGGCGAACGCCGCCATCCGGTCCTCGTCGAGCCCGTCGGCGTCGTGCACGACCGCGACGGGGTTGCCGGTCAGCGGACCCGGCGCGAAGACGTCGACCTGGCGGAAGGAGAAGCGCGTCACGGGGCCACCGTACGGCGCGGGTGCGGCCGGGCCGGGCCGGGCCGGGCCGGGCCGCGAAATGTGCAGCTGGGGCAGGCCACGGCGCGCGGAAGCTGTCGCAGGTGCACTCTTCCGGCCGCTGCTGGGCGCGCGGGGCCTCAGGGCGTCATGCCGTCACGGGTACGACGCGGATCGGGGCTCGGCGCCCTCCCCCGGCCACCCGGAACTGTTCACCTGCGACGGCCCCTGTTCGCTGCGAGCTGTCCCAGGTGCACATTTCCGGGCCCGGCCCGGCCCGGCCCGGCCCGGCCCGGCCTGGCCTGCCAACCCAGCCCACACGTGGAGACCGCCGCCGGCCGGGGTCAGGGCCCGGCCGGCGGCGGCGTCGAGGGGAAGCGTCAGCCCACGCAGCCCGACGTCGGCAGCGAGGCCGGGTCGGGCGGCGCGACGCCGTCGTACAGCGCCATCACCAGGGACTGCGGGCAGCGCAGCGCGCCGCCGGCCTCGACCTGGAAGTGCAGGTGCGGGCCGGTCGAGTTGCCGGTGTTGCCCGTGCTGCCGAGGAGGTCGCCGGCGTTGACGGTGCGCGTGCCGGAGAAGGCGTGGCTGGAGAAGTGGCAGTAGAGGTAGGTCACCCCGCCCGCCGACAGGCTCACGCCGTTGCCGCAGCGGTCGTTGGACATGGCCGTCGCGGTGCCGCCGGTGATGGCGTACGCCGGGGTGCCCGTCGGCGTCGGCAGGTCGAGCGCCGGGTAGGTGTGGTGCGGGTCGTCGTAGTAGCCGCGCCCGACGGTCTCGCGTGGGATGATCGGCGACCAGCCGGCGGTGCCGCCCCCGCCGCCCGAGCCCGCGAGGGCCTCCCAGGTGGCCGGGCCGACGATGCCGTCGACCGCGAGGCCGCGCGCGGACTGGAAGCTGCGCACGGCTCCGGCGGTGCCGGGTCCGAAGACGCCGTCGACGCCGATGCCCGCACCGTGCTTGTTGAGCAGGGTCTGGGCGGCGGACACCGCGGAGCCGCTGTCGCCCTCGCGCACGGTGACGACGAGCGCGCCCCAGGTCTGGGCGCCGACGATGCCGTCGGCGGCGAGACCGGAGCCGCCCTGGAACGCGCGCACGGAGCTCGCGGTGCCCGGGCCGAAGGCGCCGTCGGCGTCGGTCGCGTGGCCGCGGGCGGTGAGCAGGTGCTGCACCGCGGCCACGTCGGGTCCGCTGGAGCCCTCCTGCAGCACGGGCCAGGCGGCCTGCGCCGGCGCTGCGGTCGCCACGAGCGACAGGCCGAGCGCTGCGACGAGCGCGACGAGCACGCCGGCGAGGCGGCGGAGCGGTGGATGGGTGGGGCGGTCGTGCATGACGGGTCCTCCCGAGAACGTCGTGGCCCGACGCCCGAGTGCGTCGGCCCTCGCGGCTCCACCCTCGCCGTACCGGCCCCCTCCTCGCAAGGTCGCCTCCCCCACGGCGGAACCTTCCTGGGCATCGGGAGTGACCTCGGTCACCCTCGATCGTTGCACCCCGCAACCGCTCCAGGAGGTCACCCGTGCGCCCTGCCCCCACGGACCAGCGCAGCGCCCGGCTGCACGTCCTCCTCGCGCTCGTCACCGCGGTCGTGACCGCGGCGACGCTGCTCAACGGCCCCCGCCTCCTCGGGGGTGAGGCGGGGGTCGGGGACAGCACGGCCACACCGGCCGACCGCACCGGCGGCGCGATCCACGACCTGGCCGACCAGTCGGAGGCGTACGCCGCGGGGCTCGGCACCACGGACGTCGAGGGCGTCCACACCCACGCGGACGGCAGCTCCCACGACCACGCCGACCCCGCCACCCGCAACGACGTGTCCCGCAGCGGCGAGGCCGCCACCGACCCCACGACGCCCGAGCAGGCCACCGCCAACCGCGCGAGCGTCGAGGAGGGGCGCGCGGCACCCGAGCCCGCCACCACCACCGTCGACCTCGAGCGCCCGCGGCTGCCCGTCCCGGAGGACGTGTGGGCGATGGCGCGCGGCTGCTACACGCTGCAGGCACCGGACGGCCGGTACGTCGTCACGGGCACCTCCCGCGGCACCGGGGTGTCCGCCGGCGCGACGCGGCCGAGCGACGCGACGCCGTTCCGGTTCCAGGCCACCGACCTCGGCGTCTACCTGCTCTACACCCTCGAGGAGCGCTTCACGGCGGCGGCGACGAACGGCGGGGTGCGCATCGCCGACGCCCCGTCGCAGCAGGCGGAGTGGGTCGCCGAGCGCGGGACCGACGGACGGTTCACCTTCGCCAACCTGGCGCTCGACCGGCGGCTGGCCGTCACCCCGACCGGCGCCACGCTGACCGATCCCGGCACGCGCTTCGCGCTGCGGACGGCGACCGGGTGCGCGACGTACCCGGAGGCCGAGGTGAACATCGACGGCGACCCGCTGGCCGGGGTGACGCCCTACCAGGAGGTGCGGGGCTACATCGACGCCCACACCCACGGGATGGCGTTCGAGTTCCTCGGCGGTGCGGCCCACTGCGGGCGACCGTGGCACCGCTACGGGATCGCGTACGCGACCCGCGACTGCCCCGACCACGAGGCGACGCTCGGTATCGCGACCCCGCTCGAGACCGTGCTGAGCGGCCGACCGACCCACGACACCACCGGCTGGCCGACCTACCGCGACTTCCCGGCGCCCGACTCGCTCACCCACGGCGGCACCTACATGACGTGGATGGAGCGCAACTGGCGCGGCGGGCAGCGCGTCCTCGTCAACCTGCTGGTGGAGAACGGCCAGCTGTGCGAGATCTACCCGATCCGCAAGCCCGGCTACAACTGCGACGACATGGACACCATCCGTCGCCAGGCCCAGCGGATGGTCGAGTTCGAGCGCTACGTCGACGCCCAGCACGGCGGACCCGGCCGCGGTTGGTACCGCATCGTCCGCACCCCGGCCGAGGCACGCGCCGTCATCAACGGCGGCCGCCTCGCCGTCGTCATGGGCATCGAGACGTCCGTGCCGTTCGGCTGCTCGATGACCCTCGACGTGCCCCACTGCGACACGGCGGCGATCGACGCGCAGCTCGACGAGATGTACGCGCTGGGCGTGCGCCAGATGGAGATCGTCAACAAGTTCGACAACGCGCTCTCGGGCGTCGCGGGCGACGAGGGCGCGATCGGCGTCGCGGTCAACCTCGGCAACTTCCTCGAGACCGGCACGTTCTGGAACATGGAGCACTGCGAGCCCGCCGACGGCGAGTCCGCGGACCGCACGCAGTCGACCGCCCTGCCGCCCCAGGCGGACGGACCGCAGCAGGACGCCATCTTCGGCGCCGTGCTGGAGGTGAGCGGGCTGCTGAACCTGCCCGCGCTGCCGCTCTACCCGAGCCCCCTGCACTGCAACCGGCGCGGGCTGACCGAGCTCGGCGCGCACCTCGTGGACGCGATGGCCGACCGCGGGATGCTCATCGACCCCGACCACATGTCGGTCGTGGGCCGGTCCGCGCTGCTCGACCAGCTCGAGGAGCGCGCCTACCCCGGCGTGCTCTCCAGCCACTCGTGGTCGACGCCCGACGCCTACCCGCGCATCTACGCCCTCGGGGGCTTCGTCGCGCCGTACGCCGGCGACTCGGTGGGCTTCTACGAGAAGTGGCAGCGGCACCTCGGCTGGGCGGACCCGCGGTTCTACTTCGGCTTCGGGTACGGCGCGGACATCAACGGCCTCGGCGCCCAGGGCAACCCGCGCGGCGCGGACGTGGACAACCCGGTGACGTACCCCTTCACCGGCTTCGGCGGCAGCGTCGTCGACCAGCAGGTCTCGGGCGAGCGGGTCTACGACCTCAACGTCGACGGGGTCGCCCACTACGGGCTCTACCCCGACTGGATCGAGGACCTGCGCCTCATCGCGACGGCCGACGCCGGGCCCGCCCAGGCGGCGGCGCTCATGGAGGACCTGGCCCGCGGCCCGGAGGCCTACCTGCAGACGTGGGAGCGGGCGACCGGCATCGCGCCCGACTCCTGCCGCAACCCCGAGCTGCGCCTCAGCGTGCCCGAGCTGCTCAACGTCGCGCACCGCGGCGCCTCGACGCAGCAGGTGCTGGAGGGCGCCGGGCAGCCCTACCTGCGGCCCGGCACCTCCTACGTCTACTGCACCGAGCCCGTCCGCGGGCTCGACCGCGTGCGCGTCACGTTCGGACCCGACGGCCGGGTGGTGGCGACGCAGCAGGTGCGGGAGTCCTGAGTGACCGCCGGCTCGCTTCTCGGATTGCTAAAGATAGCCACGGATTGCGATTCTCCAATTCGGACCTATTGTTCCCTACGTGCGGACCGCGTGGAATCCCTTCACCCGGGCTCAGGTCTTCGCCCGCCTGCACTCGTCGGACGCAGCGGAGAGCTCGATGCTCTCGAGACGACCATCGAACGTTCAGCCAACGGTCTGAGCAGCCGTGGCCTGGTGCTGAGCGGGCTTCGCGGAGTCGGCAAGACGGTGCTGCTCAACGAGATGCGAGACCGCGCCGAGGCAGCCGGGTGGTTCGCCGTCAGCCTGGAGGCGCGTCCCGACAGCGCGGGCGCTTCCAGCGCGCGGCACGTGCTCGCCCGGGAGATTGCAGCACGGGCCAGGCCGTTGACCCGCGGCGGAGGCCTGACGACCAAGGTCACGACCGCGCTGCAGTCGGTCACCGCCTTCAACCTGAAGGTTGGCGCCACCGGCATCGACCTGGGCGTTCAACTGGCACCGGGGCGTGCGGATCTCGGGCGACATCGAGGTCGACCTACCCGAGCTGATCCAAGACCTGTGCGCAGCGCTCAGCGAGCGAGGGACGGCCTTCGCCCTCTTCGTCGACGAGCTGCAGGACCTGGACCCTCCCCTGCTGAGGGCACTGCTGGTGGCCCAACATCGAGCCGCCCAACGCAGCTGGCCCTTCCACATCATCGGCGCCGGTCTGCCGCACCTGCCGGGAATCCTCGCCGAGTCGCGTTCCTACGCAGTGCGCCTCTTCGACTACCGCACGATTGCTCGACTGTCCGACGACCAGGCGCGCTCCGCGCTGGTGGATCCGGTCGCGCCTCGCCAGGTCTCCTTCGAGGGCGCCGCCCTCGACTACCTGCTCGAGCGCTCTGGCGGCTATCCGTACTTCCTCCAGGAGTTCGGATGGGCGGTGTGGGAGGTCGCACCCGGTCCAGTCATCACGCTCGACGACGCCAGAACCGGCACGGCGATCGGGATCGATCGACTCGACGCCGGCTTCTTCCGTGGACGTTGGAACCGCGCGACGCGGTCTGAGCGACGCCTTCTCGTGGCGATGGCCGAGGATGGCGAAGGGCCATCGCTGTCCAGCGACGTCGCACGTCGTATGCAGCTGAGGCCATCCAGCCTCGGTCCATACCGTGCCAACCTCATCTCGAAGGGCCTGGTCTACTCACCGGATCATGGCCGCCTGGCCCACACCGTTCCCGGCATGGCGTCCTACGTGGACCGGCATCGCGAGGACTTGGACTGACCAGCCCTCAGCGCACCACGATCCGCCCGGGCATGGTCAGCGCGCCGTACGCCGGCAGCCCCGCCTGCTCGACCAGCAGCCGCAGCACGCGGTCGACGACGCCCACGCCCTCACCGGGCAGGAGGGCCGCCGCCGGGGCCTCGCTGTTCTCCGGCGGGTTGAACGCGGCGAGCGGGTTCGGCTTCGGCCAGGCGCGCACGTCGACGTCGGTCCGGCTCGTGCCGGCGATCGCCACCGCCCGGTCGACGGCCAGGCTGAGGCCACCGAGGTGGTCGACGAGGCCGCGCTCGGCGGCATCGGCCCCGGTCCAGACCCGGCCCCGGGCGAGGGGCTCGAGCTCGTCGAGGGGCATGTCGCGGTCAGCGGCGGCCTTGGCGGTGAAGTCGGCGTAGATGTCGTCGAGCCAACCCTCGACGCGGGCCCACTCCTCCTCGTCGAAGGGCCGGTCGGAGGAGAACATGTCGCTGAACCGGCCGGCGCGGACGGTCTCGCGGTCCACGCCGATGCGGCCGAGCGTCTCGCGCAGCACCTGCTTGCCGCCGAGCACCCCGATCGAGCCGGTGAGGGTCGCCGCCCCGGCCACGATCTCGTCGCACGGCATGGCGATGAAGTAGCCGCCGGAGCCGGCGACGGCTCCCATGGAGGCGACCACGGGGGTGCCGTCGGCGCGCACCTGCTGGACCGCGCGGCGTACCGCGTCGGAGGCCACCGCGGAGCCGCCCGGGCTGTCGATGCGCAGCACGATGGCGCGCACCGCCGGGTCGTTGCCGGCGGTGCGGAGCGCCGAGGCGAGCGAGTCGGAGCCGATGCTCGGTCCGCCGAAGGGGTTCGGGCCGCCGTTGCGGCCGAGGTGGATCGGGCCGTGCGCACCGACGACGGCGACGACGCCCTTGCCCCGCGGGGTCGGCAGCTGGTCCTTGAGCCCGGCCAGAGGACCGCCGGGCTTGGCGTAGCGCTCGACGTACCGCAGCGTCGGCTCCCCGCCGAGCGCCGGCTCGGAGCGCAGCGCCGCGTAGACGTCCTCGCGGTAGCCGATCCGGTCCACGAGACCGCGGGCCACGGCGTCGTCCGGCGACAGCGGGCCGACCTCGAGCGCGGCGCGCACCGCGGCGGGCTCCAGGCCGCGACCGGCGGCCACGTCCGCGACGAGCGTGTCGGTGATCGAGTCGACGATCCGCGTCATCATCTCGCGGTGCGGCTCGGTCATGCTGCGCTCGAGGTAGGTGTTCGCGGCCGACTTGTACTCGTGCCGCTGCCCCAGCTGCGTCTCCACACCGAGCTTGTCGAGCGTGCCACGGAGGAAGGTCACCTCCGTGGCCGCCCCGACGAGCCCGACCTGGCCGGTGGGCTGCACCCAGACCTCCTCGAAGGCGCTGGCGAGGTGGTACGCCGCGTTGCCGCCCCCCATCTCTCCATAGGTCTCCGACCAGGCGACGGCCCGCTTGCCCGCCGCGCGGAAGGTGGCCACGGCCGCCCGGATCTCCGCCGTGGCGGTCAGGCCGAGGGCCCCTCCGACGTGGGCGACCACGCCGACGACCTCGTCGTCCTCGGCGGCCTTCTCCAGCGCGGTGACGACGCCGCGGAGCGTGGGCGTCTGGAGCGCCCGGAAGGCGGCGAGGGGCGACGTGGGCGGCGCCTCGAGGAGGCCGCGCGTGAGGTCGAGCTCGAGCAGCAGGCGCTCGGTCTCCCCCCGGTTCGCGACCCGCCCGGCGACGGTGCGCACGGAGGCGACCACCGGGTCGAGGTAGGGACGGAGCTGGTCGGGAAAGCGTCGCGCGGCCATGGGTCGACCTTACGGAGCCGTGTCCACAGGCGCTCGACGCCTCCGCGCGGCGGGCCGCGCCATTGACTACGATCGACGGAGGGGACGTGGACGGAAGAGAGGAAGGTGCTACTGGTGTCTGCACCCACCGCGCAGGAGGAGCAAGAGCGCCGCGACAGGACGATCCGCGCAGCGCGCCACACGAGTCTTCTGGAAGGATCGAGCAGCACCGAAGCGACACGCGCCGACCAGGACGCGTACGTGCGCGGTGAGATCGATGTCGAACAGCTCGGATCGCGGGTCCGAGCGAGGTACGGACTCCACTGAAGGGGCCGGAGCACGAGGACGCATGGGATGCCTATCTCATCCCGGGTACAGACGTCCTCGTCAACAAGTTGGGCATCACGACGAACGCCGGTCTGCGGTCGGCTGAGAACGACCTCGTCGAGGTACGGATCGCAGAGCTCAGAAGCAGCCCGATCATCATCCGACAGACGTTCGATGGTCGACACCTGAAGGCGCTGCACCGCTGGTTGTTCCAGGACGTCTACCACTGGGCTGGCGAATTCAGGACCGTTGGCATAGCCAAGGCGGGCGAGTCCTTCGTGCCGCCCCTCAACATCGAGCAACCGCTCCAGCACGTGGCAACCAGGATTGCGGAGCTCGACCAGTTGAGGAGCATCGAGAACGAAGACATGCCCGAGGTGGTTGCTTATCTGTACGACTACCTGAACTACGCGCACCCGTTCCGCGAAGGAAACGGGCGCACCCAGAGAGAGTTCTTCGACCAGTTGCTCGCCAGGTCCGGACGTGGGCTCGACTGGGAGCGGATCGACATGGAGGACCTCCACAACGCATGCCATTCCGCGCGCGCGTTCGACGACCTCGGACCCCTGGTCGAGATCGTCTCGAACATCCTCATCGAACGGCCCGGCTGAGAAGCTCAGCCCACCCGATCCGGGTCGATGACCAGGTCCGCGCGGTCCCGGCCGGCTCCCACGAGGCGCGCGTTGGGCTCGTCGACCTCGTCGACCCAGGCCGCGGCGGCCGCCGGGGTCTTGCCGAACCGCACGTGCCGCGCGACGAGGCGCTCGCGGCGCACGGCGTCGGGCACCGCGACGTACCAGGTCGCGTCGAGCAGCGCCCGCACCTCGCCCCAGCCCTGCGCGAGGTGGTCCGCGTCGCCGTCGGCGCCGAGCAGCAGGTAGTTGCCCTCGGTCAGCACGAGCCGGGCCTCCGGTCGTACGGCGAGGGCCGACGCGATCGGCTGCTCCAGCTCGCGCTCGAACCCGGGCACGAACACGGTGTGCTCCCGCTCGGTGCGCGCGCGGCGGAGGGACGCGGCGTACCCGCGCGCGTCGAAGGTGTCGGGCGCGCCCTTGCGGTCGCGGCGACCGAGCCGGTCGAGCTGGGCGTCGGCCAGGTGGAAGCCGTCCATGGGCAGGTGCGCCACCCAGTCGGCCGTGGCGCCCTCCGGCGGTGCGGCGGCGAGCGCCGCGAGGAGGGCGTCGACGAGCGTCGACTTCCCCGCGCCCGGCGCGCCGACGACCCCGATCACCGCCCGCTCGCCCGTGCGCTCGGCCTGCCGGAGCAGGTCGTGCGCACGGGCGACCAGGTCGGCGAGGCCGACCGTGGAGGACACGGTCACGCGTGCTCGGCGAGCTGTGCCGCCATGTACTCACGGGCGTGCGTCGCCAGGTCCATGCCGTCGTCCCACAGGTTCCGCCAGACGGCGAGGTCGTTCGACAGGGTCGGGGAGACCACCGCGGAGGAGAACGACTCGAACGTGATCGGGCCGGTGTAGCGGACGTCCGCGAGCGCCGCGAAGAACGCGTCGAAGTCGATGTGGCCCTGGCCGAGGTAGCCGCGGTGGTTCTCGCCGATGTGGACGTAGCCGAGGCGGTCGCCGACGAGCCGCACGGGGGCGTCGAGCGAGTCCTCCTCGATGTTCATGTGGTAGGTGTCGAGGTGGATCGTCACGTTGTCGGCGCCGATGTCGTCGGCCAGCCGCAGGGCGTCAGCGGCCGTGTTGATGACGTTGGTCTCGTAGCGGTTGCAGATCTCGAGGCCCAGCGTCATGTCGAGGCCGGCGGCCTCGGCGGCCAGGTCGCGCAGCACCCGCACGACGTTGGCGCGGCCCGCGGAGCTGAGCGGGGCGGAGTACTTGCCCAGCGCCGAGTAGAGCGCGCCGGTGAAGTGGGTGCCGCCCAGCTCGTGCGTGATCTGCAGCGAGTCCTGCAACAGCTTCTCGCCGCGGGCGACGACGGCCGTGTCCGCGCTGGAGACGTCGGCGTCGAAGGCGAGGCCCCGCGAGCAGGCGATGCCGAGGCCCTCGGCCTCGAGCACCTTCCGCGCGGCGGCGGCGTCGAGGTTGACGGCGTCGTGGAGCGAGAGCTCGAGCAGGTCGTAGCCCGCGGCCTTGGTCTGGCGCACGGCCGTCTCGACGTCGGCCGGCGTGGTGCCGCCGACCCAGACGAGGGCGTGGACGCCCAGGGGGTTGCTCATGGGGAGGACCTTTCGGTACGGCGCCGGATCGCGGCGCACATCAGTTCGGGGTGAGCTGGTGGCGGGGCGGGTCAGCCCGGGATCGCGCCGGTGATGAGGCCGACGATCTCCTGGCCGGTGGTCGCGTCGGTGCGACGGCCGGCGACGCAGCGGCCGGCGCGCATGACCCAGACCTGCTGGCTCAGGCGCATGACCTGGTCGAAGTTGTGGCTGATGAGGAGCACCGCGTGGCCCTCGTCGCGCAGCTTGAGGATGAGCTGCTCGACGCGGGCGGTCTCCTGCACGCCGAGGGCGGCGGTGGGCTCGTCCATGATCACGAGCCGCGAGGAGAAACCGGCCGCGCGGCAGATCGACACCGCCTGGCGCTGCCCGCCGGAGAGGCGACGGACCCGGGCGGTGACCTCGGGGACGTTGACCGCGAGCTCCGCGACCATCTTCTGCGCCTCGGTGCGCATCCGCTTCCGGTCGAGCATCCCGAAGCGGGTGAGCTCGCGGTTGAGGAAGAGGTTCTGCCAGACGGTGAGGTCCTCGACGAGCGCCAGGTTCTGGTGCACCGTCTCGATGCCGGCCGCGCGGGCCGCCTCGGGCGTGCTGAAGGACACCGGCTCGCCGTCGAGGAGGATCTCGCCCGCCTGCGGCTTGTGCACGCCGGAGAAGCAGCGCACCAGTGTCGACTTGCCGGCGCCGTTGTCGCCGACGAGCGCGGTGATCTCGCCCGCCGCGACGGTCACGTCGACGTCGCGGAGCGCGCGCACGCTGCCGAACGACAGCGAGACGTTGCGGGCCTCGAGGATGGGGCGGGTGGCGGTGGTGGTCCCGCCGGCGGGGTCCTTCTCGAGCGACGTCACTTCTGGAACCTCATCAGGAAGGCCGCCGCCACGACGACGACACCGACGGACAGGGGCTGGTAGTACTGCGAGACGCCCAGCGTCGTGAGGCCGTTGAGCAGCACCGTGAGGAGCAGCGCTCCGAAGACCGGGCCGAGGATGCTGGCGCGGCCACCGAAGAGGCTGACGCCGCCGAGCACCACCGCGGCGACCGAGTTGAGCAGGTACGACGTGTTCGCGGCCGGCGGCGTGGACCCGAGGCGGGCCACGATGATGATGGCCGCGATGCCGGCGAGCAGGCCGGCGATGGCGTAGACCGCCACCTTGACCCGCGCCGTGGAGATGCCGGTGGCCGTGGCCGCCTCGGGCGAGCCACCCGTCGCGAGCACGTGGGTGCCGAAGCGCGTGTGGTAGAGCACCACGTGGGCGAGCACCGCCACGACCACGGCGATGACGACGATCCAGCTGACCATCTCCACCGGGCCGTCGAGGGAGATGTCGAAGAAGAAGCCCTCGGTCACCGTGACGGGCTGGCCGTCGGAGAGCACGAGCGCCAGGCCCGATGCCGCCGACAGCATGCCGAGCGTGACGACGAAGTCGGTGATCTTCGCCTTCGCCACCAGCAGGCCGTTGACCAGGCCGGCCAGGAGCGAGGCGAGCACGGCGCCGACGAAGCAGACCCAGAGGGGCTGGTCCGCGACGTACAGCTGCCCGAGGACCACGATGCCCAGCGTCGTCACGGAGGCGATCGACAGGTCGATGCCCGCCGTGGCGACGACGAAGGTCTGCGCGACGGCCAGGATCACCAGCGCCGCGGAGGCCGAGAGCATGCCGGTGACGTTGCCGGAGCTCAGGAAGGACGGGTCGAGGACCGTGAAGACGACGACCAGGGCGACGAGGCCGACGAGCGCGGCCCAGTCGGCCCAGAAGCCGACGTCGGTCAGGCGGGCGACGACCGGGTTGCGGCCTCGTCCGGGCGCGTCGCCGGGCTCGGGGGTCGAGCCCTTCGACAACGCGGTGGTACCGGCCGGCGTACCGGTGGCGGCGGTGGACATCGTGGCTCCTCGGGGTGCTGTCGTGCGGGGGTGGGGCGGGCCGTCAGCCGGGCGGGTCAGTCGAGGAGGTCGGCGAACGGGTCCTCGTAGTCCTCGAACGGCGCGGGAGCGGCGTCGAGGGCCTGGTCGACGTTGTCGGCGGTGACGAGCGCGATGGGTGCCGTCACGTTCTCGGGCAGGTCCTGGCCGTCCATCGCGGCGCGGCAGGCGTTCACGCCCATCTCGCCGATGGCGTAGGGGTACTGCGCCACGACCGCCGAGATGCCGCCGTCCTTGACGCCGTTGAGGCCGTCCTCGACGCCGTCGACGCTGATGATCTCGACCTCGCCGGTGCGGCCGACGTCGGAGACGGCGCGGGCGACGCCGAGGGCCATGTCGTCGTTGGCGACGAAGAAGCCGGCCAGGTCCTCGTTGGCGCGGAGGAGCGTGGTGGCCTGGGTGAGGGCCTCGTCGCGCGACCAGTTGGCGGAGACCGTCTGCACGATCTCGACGCCGTCGCCGACGGCCTCGGTGAACCCGTCGAGGCGGGCGTTGCTGGTGACGTCGCCGGCGATGCCGCCGACGAGCGCGACCTTGCCGCCGTCGGGGAGCAGCGTCAGCATGTGCTCGCCGCCCATGCGGCCGGCCTCGGTGTTGTCGGTGCCGATGTACGTCGCGGGGGTCGCGTCCGCCTCCGCCGCGGCGTCCGCGTCGACCGGGCTGTCGATGTTGACGATCGGGATGTCCTTGGCCGCCAGCTGGGCGAGGCCCTGGACGAGGTTGGTGCCGTCGATCGGGTTGACGATCACGCAGCCCGGGTCCTTGCCGGCTACGACGTTGAGCTTGTCGAGCTGACCGGTGGTGTCGGTGATGTCGGCGGCCGCCTGCACGTCGACGGAGAAGCCGCCCTCCTCGCCACCCGCGTCGATGCCGGCCTCCATCTGCTGGAAGAACGGGTTGTCGAGGCCCTTGATGACGGCGGCGACGTCGCCGTCGCTGCCACCCGAGGAGGACGAGTCGTCGCTGCACGCGGAGGCGACGAGGCAGAGGCTGGCCGCGACCGCGGCGGCAGCCAGGCGGCGAGAGGGGACACGACGCATTCGGGTAGTCCTTCGATCGGTGCTCCGGCAGCTCTGCCGGGGCAAAACCTGTGACCGCCGTCATGCGGTCGGGAGCATCGAACCGCGATTAATGACTTCTGTCAATCATTAATCAGGGTCTTTCCGTTTCCCGCCTTCGTTTAATAGGGTGCGGGTCATGTCGACCACGTCTGCCGGGCTGCCGGGCACGCCGCTGGACGGTGCGCCCGGGTCCGGGACGGGCATCGTCGGCCCCGGCGAGCTCCTCGCCCTCTTCCGCGCCCGCCCCGCCCTCACCCGCGCGGAGGTCATGACCCTCACCGGCCTGTCCCGCTCCACGGTGAACCAGCGCCTCGACCTGCTGCAGGACGCCGGCCTCCTCGTCGCCCGGGAGCCCGACGTGGTGCCCGGCCGCGGTCGCGGCCGCCCCTCGGCCTCGTTCGCGTTCAACGAGGAGCAGGGCGTGCTGCTCGTGTGCGACATCGGCGCCACCGCGCTGCGCGCCGCCATCTGCGACCTGAGCGGGCGGGTGCTGCGCGACCTGCCGCTCACCAGCGACGTCACCGAGGGGCCGGAGGCGGTCCTGTCGCGCGTCGACCCGCTGTTCGCGGATCTGCTGCGCACCGCCGGGCGCGGCCCGGAGGACGTGCGCGGCATCGCCCTGTCCGTGCCCGGCCCGGTCGACCACGAGCAGGCGACCGTCGTCAGTCCCCCGATCATGACGGGCTGGGACCGCTACGACATCCGCGGCCGGTTCGCCCGCACGTACGCGTGCCCCCTCCTGCTCGAGAAGGACGCCACGGCGATGGCGTGGGGCGAGTACCGCACCCACTACCCCGACGCCGACACCCTCCTCATGCTCAAGCTCGGCACGGGCGTGGGCGCCGGCATCATCGCGGGCGGGCGCATCCACCGGGGCGCCGACGGCGCCGCGGGCGACATCGGGCACACCCAGACGGCGGGCGCCGAGGGCGACACCGGGCCGCTCTGCCGCTGCGGCAACCACGGCTGCGTCGAGGCCCGCGCGGGCGGCTGGGCCATGCTGCGCGACCTCGCGGCCGCCGGACGCGACCTCAGCACCGTCGACGAGCTCGTCGAGCGGATCCGCACCGCCGACCCCGTGGCCGTCGGGCTCGCTCGCACCGCCGGCCGCGTCCTCGGTACGGCGCTGGCCGAGACCGTCAACATCCTCAACCCCCGCGTGGTGGTCGTCGGGGGCCAGCTGGCGGAGGCCGAGGAGCAGATCTTCGCGGGCCTGCGGGAGATGGTCTACTCCCGATCGCTGCCCCTGGCGACGCGCCGCCTCGAGCTCCACCGGAGCCGCCTGGACGTCCGCGCCGGCTCGGTCGGCCTGGCCCTCCTGCTGGCCGACCACATCTTCGCGCCCGCGACCGTCGACGCCGCACTGGCCGATCCCGCCTCGTGATCCGCTGACCTCGCGGACCGACGCCGCGGCGTACCCCCGAGGCGGCCTGGGCTAGGCTCCCCCCGTTGGTTACCCGCCAGTAGGACAAGTGTCACACGGACTGGTGTGACGCAGCGAACGTCCCGACACTAAGGTCGGACGACGCGCGCGTTCCGAGTGGCCGGGACGCGCGCACGTAGTGACGAGGAGCTCTTCGCTGATGGGTGCTATCCAGATCTTCGCTGTCGTCGTGTCGCTGGTGGTCACCGCGGTGGCCGTCACGATGACGACGATGGCGGTCCGTTCGATCGTCGCGACCGTCAAGGTCGGTCAACCGACCTCCGGACGCACCGACCAGCCGGTGCGACGCACCATCACGATGGTCAAGGAGACGTTCCTCCACACGCGGATGCTCCAGTGGCACTGGGTCGGCATCATGCACTGGTTCGTCTACGCGGCGTTCATCCTGCTGTCGACCGCGGTGATGACGGGCTACGTGCAGCTCTTCAAGCCCGACTTCGCGCTGCCGATCATCGGCCACTTCTTCCTCTTCGAGTGGGCCAGCGAGGGTCTCGGCCTGCTCGGCACGATCGGCATCGTCTTCCTCATCGTCTACCGCCAGCTGCACCACCCGCGGCGGGAGGGCCGCCGCAGCCGGTTCTACGGCTCCAACCAGTGGCAGGCCTACTTCGTCGAGGCGATGGCCCTGCTCGAGGGCTCCGCGATCCTGTTCATCCGCGGCGCGGAGTACAACCTCGGCCAGATCGCCAGCGACCACCCCGAGGACTTCTCCACCTTCCACTTCCCGATCAGCTCCCACGTCGGCACGGCGCTGTTCCCGACCGGCGCGGGTTCCGAGGGCACGCTGGAGAACATCATCGTCGTCATCGCGATGATCAAGATCCTGCTCGCGATGGTCTGGCTGATCGTCATCTCCTCGAACCTCAACATGGGCGTCGCCTGGCACCGCTTCACCGCCTGGCCCAACATCTGGTTCAAGCGTGAGGGCTCGGGCCGCACCGCGCTCGGCGCCCTGAAGCCGCTCACGTCGGACGGCAAGCCGATCACCCTCGACGACATCGACGACCTCGACGAGGACTCCACGCTCGGCGTCGGCAAGATCGAGGACTTCTCCTGGAAGGGCATCCTCGACTTCACGACCTGCACCGAGTGCGGTCGCTGCCAGAGCCAGTGCCCGGCCTGGAACACCGAGAAGCCGCTGTCGCCCAAGCTGCTCATCATGGGCCTGCGCGACCACGCCTACGCGAAGGGTCCGTACTCCCGCGCCGGCGGCGAGGAGAGCGAGGCGGCCACCGCCCTGCTCGAGGGCAACGAGGTGCTGCAGCGCGAGGCCGAGCGTCCCCTCGTCGGCGACACGGGTGACGACTGGTTCTACATGCCGGAGAACGGCGCGGCCGTGATCGACCCCGACGTGCTCTGGTCGTGCACCTCCTGCGGCGCCTGCGTCCAGCAGTGCCCCGTCGACATCGAGCACGTGGACCACATCGTCGACATGCGCCGTTACCAGGTGCTCGTCGAGTCCAACTTCCCCGCCGAGCTCAACGGCCTCTTCAAGCGCCTCGAGAGCAAGGGCAACCCGTGGGGCATGTCCCCCAACGACCGCCTCGACTGGGCCAAGGGCCTCGACTTCGAGGTGCCCGTCGTCGGCGAGACCATCGAGTCGCTCGACGAGGTGGACTGGCTGTTCTGGGTGGGCTGCGCCGGGGCGTACGAGGACCGCGCGAAGAAGACCACCCGCGCCACCGCGGAGCTGCTCGACATGGCCGGCATCAGCTTCGGCGTGCTGGGCAACGGCGAGACCTGCACCGGCGACTCGGCGCGCCGGGCCGGCAACGAGTTCGTCTTCCAGGGCCTCGCGGCGCAGAACGTGGAGACGCTCAAGGAGTTCAAGGCCAAGAAGGTCGTCTCCACCTGCCCGCACTGCATGAACACGCTGAAGAACGAGTACAAGTCGTTCGGCATCGAGCTCGAGGTCATCCACCACACGCAGCTGCTCAACCGCCTGGTGCGCGACGGCAAGCTGACGCCGGTCGCCTCCGGCGCGGGCGCCCACCAGCGCACGATCACCTACCACGACCCCTGCTACCTGGGCCGTCACAACCAGGTCTACACGCCTCCGCGCGAGCTGCTGCAGATCATGCCGGGCGCCGAGGTCAAGGAGATGGAGCGCAACTCCGAGCGGTCCTTCTGCTGCGGCGCCGGTGGCGCCCGCATGTGGATGGAGGAGAACATCGGGGAGCGCATCAACGTCAACCGCACCCAGGAGGCGGTGGGCACCGGCGCCGACCAGATCGCCGTCGGCTGCCCCTTCTGCCGCGTGATGATCTCCGACGGCCTGACCGCCGAGCAGTCCGGCGGCCGGGCGCGCGAGGAGGTCGAGGTCCTCGACGTCGCGCAGATGCTGCTCGCGTCGGTGAAGGGCGAGCAGGCGACCAAGCTGCTCCCCGGCGAAGGCGCGAAGGCCGCTCCCGCGAAGGCGAAGCCCGCGGCGAAGAAGAAGGACGAGGCGCTCGAGGCCGAGCCGGAGGACGGCGACGTCACCGTCACCGACTCCACCGTCACCGAGACGGCCGACGTCGGCCCGCTGGCCAAGGCCTCGGGCGGCGACTCGCTCTTCGACACCCCGGAGTCGAAGAAGGAGGAGCCGAAGAAGGAGGGCACCGGCGGCTCGCTGTTCGACGACGACGCCTCGTCGCTCTTCGACACGCCCGCGAAGCCCGCTGCCAAGGCGGAGCCCGCGGAGAAGCCGGCTGCGGAGAAGCCCGCCGAGAAGCCCGCCGCCGACCTCGGCGCCGGCGGGTCGCTGTTCGACCTGGGTGGCGATGCTCCCGCGAAGCCTGCTGCGAAGGCGGAGCCCGCGGAGAAGCCCGCGGAGAAGCCGGCTGCGGAGAAGCCCGCCGAGAAGCCCGCCGCCGACCTCGGCGCCGGCGGGTCGCTCTTCGACATCCCGGCCCAGGAGTCGGCTCCGGCTGCTCCGGCTGTTCCGGCTGAATCGAAGGCCGAGCCGGTCGAGGCGAAGGCCGAGCCCGCCGCGACCGGCGGCGGGGCGACCAGCTCCCCGCGGACGGACGTCGACATCAGCGCCGCTGGTTCGCTGTTCGACATCGCGGCCCCCGAGACCGGCACGGCCCCCGCCCGCGCGGCGGAGCCCGACGCAACGGAGTCTGCCGCAACGGAACCCGCCGCGACGGAGCCGGAGCCCGCTCCGGTTGCCGAGAAGCCGGCAGCGACCGGCGGCGGGGCGACCAGCTCCCCGCGGACGGACGTCGACATCAGCGCCGCTGGTTCGCTGTTCGACATCGCGGCTCCCGAGACCGGCACGGCCCCCGCCCGCGCGGAGGAGCGCGCGCCGGTGACGGAGGAGCCCGCGCCGGTGACGGAGGAGCCCGCGCCGGTGACGGAGGAGCCCGCGCCGGTGACGGAGGGGCCCGTCGCGGAGGAGCCGGAGGCAGAGGCCCCGGTCAGCGAGCCCGAGCCGGAGCCGGCTCCGGCGACGTCGGTCGCCCCGGCGGCGAGCGGCGGGGGCGCCACGAGCACCCCGCGCACCGACGTCGACATCCACGCGACGAGCTCGCTGTTCGACATCGAGGCACCGGAGACGGGCACGGCCCCCGCGCCGGCAACCCCGGCACCGGCCGCCGAGACGCCGGTCGCCGAGGCGGAGCCCGAGGCAGCAGCGGAGCCCGAGCCGGAGCCCGAGCCGGAGGCAGTTGCTGAGCCCGAGCCGGCCCCTGCACCGCAGGAGAAGCCGCGCTCCAGCGGGGCGACGCACACGCCGCGCACGGATGCGGACATCCACGGCGCGGACTCGCTCTTCGACCTCTGACCGGAGCCGCGACGTACCGAACGGGGCGGGACCCACACGGGTCCCGCCCCGTTCGCCGTCTCCCCCAACCTCGGGACGTCATGCGGGGCGGCGCCCCCGACGACCGACACGCATGACGTCCGCAGGGGCCTCGCGCCCCGGGACGGACGTCATGCGAAGCGGACCCGCCCCCACTTGTGCGGTGCTAGTGCGTCCTGTGCGGTGGTCGACCGCGTGTGAAGTAGCCCGGACACCGCGTTACATGGGGGCGGGCGGGCAGCCAGGGCCGGCCGGGGCCGGCACAGCCGGGCCTCAGCGCGTACGGCGCGCGACGACCCACCCGCAGGCCATGGCGAGCCCGACGAGCGCGGCGACCCAGGTGACGACGCCGGGCCAGCCGAAGCCGCTCCAGGCGGTGCCGACCCACGCCCCGAAGATGCTGGACCCGGCGTAGTAGCCGAACACGTAGAGCGCGCTGGCCTGCGTGCCGTGGGCGCCGGCGACGACGGGCGCCCACCCGCTGGCGACGGCGTGGGCGGCGAAGAAGCCCGCGGTGAGCACGACGAGCCCGATCACGACGGTGGGCAGCCAGGCGGGCAGCGTGAGCAGCAGGCCGGCGAGCATGAGACCGAGGCCCAGGGCGAGCACCGCCGGACGTCCGACGCGGTCCGCCGCCCGGCCCGCGAGCGCCGAGGACGTCGTGCCGGCGAGGTAGGCCAGGAACACGAGACCCACGACGGCGACGGGCAGCGAGAACGGCGGCGCGACCAACCGGAACGTCAGGTAGTTGTAGACCGCGACGAACCCGCCCATGAGCAGGAACGGGATGGCCACGAGGGCCAGCACGGCGGGGTCGCGCAGGAGCGAGCGGAAGGCGCGGGGCGACGTGCGGGGTCCCACGGTCTCGTTGATCGCCGGGGGCAGCAGCCACCAGAAGACCGCGGTCGCGACGAGGGCCGCGAGGGCCAGCAGCGCGAGCGCGATCCGCCAGGTGCCGAGGTCGACGGCTGCGGCGGTGATCAGCCGGCCCCCGACACCGCCGAGGGAGTTGCCGGCGACGTACAGGCCCATGGCCGCGCCGAGGCCGCTGGGGTGCACCTCGGCGCCCACGTGCCCCATGGCGACGCCGACGATCGCGGCGAGCACGAGGCCGAGCAGGCCGCGGAACCCCACGAGCAGCTCGAGCGTGGGCGCGGCGGCGCACGCGAGGGCGAGGGCGACGGCGAGCAGGAGCCCGATCCGCATGGTGCGCACGCGGCCCCACCGGATCGCGAGGGCGGTGACCGGCACGACGGCGAGCGCGAGGGCTCCGGTGCTGGCCGAGACGGTGAGGCTGGCGCGGGCGGCGGTCGCGCCGTACTCCTCCGCGATCTCCGGCAGCAGCGGCTGCGTCGCGTAGAGCATCCCGAACGCCGCGAGCCCGGCGCAGGCCATCGCGAGGTTCAGCCGGCGGTAGCCCTGCGACCCCGGGCGGTGACGGTCGCTCGGGTCGGGCACCCGCCCAGCATCGCAGGTAACCCCCCGGTAACCCCGGGTCGGCGGCGTCGTTACCCAGGTCACACCACCCGCAGGAGTGACCCATGCAGCTCGCCCGCCGCACCGCCCGCCGCACCGCCCGCCGCACCGCCTCGTACGTCGCGACCCTCGCCCTCGTCGCCTCCGCGGCCGCGCTCGTGCCGAGCCCGGCCCCCGCCGAGAGCATCCGGACGAGCGCCCCTGCGAGCAGCGCGCCCGCGAGCGCTCCCGCCCTCCCCAGCGGCTGGACGCCCCGGCCGGCCGACTACCCGGGCACGGCGACGCAGCGCGACCTGCAGATCCCGATGTCCGACGGCACGGTGCTGCGCGGCGACCTCGTGCTCCCCGCGGACGCCGACGGGGTCGCGGTGCCCGGCCGCTTCCCGGTCGTCGTCACCATCACGGCCTACAACAAGGCCGCGCAGGGGGCGACCGGCCTGACGGGCGGCGGGGCCGACTACCTCGTGCAGCGCGGCTACGCCCAGCTCACCGTCGACGCCCGCGGCACGGGCTCGTCGCAGGGCTCCTGGGCGGCGTTCAGCGCGCGGGAGAACACCGACGCGGGCGAGATCATCACGTGGGCCACCTCGTCGGCGCGGCCGTGGAGCAACGGCTCGGCCGCGATGCGCGGGCCGTCCTACATGGGCATCAACCAGATCTTCGCCGCCGCGCAGAAGCCGCCCGGCCTCAAGGCGCTCTTCCCGCAGGTGCCCGCCGCGGACGTCTACCGCGACGTCGTCGCCTCGGGCGGCCAGATCGACGTCGGGTTCATCCCCCTGTGGCTGGGCCTGGTGACCACGACGGGCGTGGTGCCGCCGGCGTACGGCGCGACCGACCCCGCCGCGGCCCTCACCACCCTCTTCCAGCACCTCGGCGGCGCCCTCACCTTCACGGTGCCCCTGATGCTGGCGGCCGTGCTGGGCGGCGACCCGGCGTACGACGGCGCGTTCTACCGCGAGCGCTCCCCCATCGAGGTCGTGGACGACGTGGACGTGCCGACCTTCCTCGTCGGCGGTCAGCACGACCTGTTCCAGCGTGGCACTCCCCTGCTGTTCGAGGACCTGCGCTCGCGGGGGGTGCCGACGAAGATGATCGTCGGCCCGTGGAACCACCTGGAGGGCTCGTCGGGCGAGGGCGTCGCCGACGCGGGCTACGGCACCCTCGAGGAGCTGCAGCTGCGCTGGTTCGACCACTACGTGAAGGGCGTGCCCGACCCGGCCCTCGACACCGACATCGCGCCGTTGACCTACTACGAGCAGAACGCCGACACCTGGCGGCAGGCGAACGACTGGATCGGCGACAACCTGAGCGCCACCACGTTCCGCCTCTCCGGCCCGGCCACCGCCGGCGGCGTCCGCAACGGCAGCCTCACGACGGGCGCCGCGACCCCCGGCACGGCGACGGTCCCGCCCGTCCCGGTGGCGGGGCTCTGCACGCGCTCGACCGACCAGTGGACGGCCGGTCTGCCCACCGCGGTGCTCGCCGACCTGCCGTGCTGGAGCGACAACCGCGCCAACGACCTCGCCGGCGTGGTCTACGAGACGGGTGCGCTCTCGACGCCGCTCCGCTTCCAGGGCCCGCTCAACGCGCGGCTCTACACCTCGACCCCGACCGGTGACGGCATGCTCTCGGTCGCGGTCTCCTCGGTGGCGCCCGACGGCACCGTCCACCGCATCACCGGGGGCTGGCAGACCATCGCGCACCGGGCGCTCGACACGGGCCGCAGCCGCTACCTCGACGGGCAGCTCGTCCAGCCGTACCACCCGTTCACCCGGGAGGCGAAGGCCTCCGCGCCGAGCGGCGCCGTCGTGCCGGTCGACGTCGAGATCTTCCCGACCGGCGCCCAGGTGCCGGCGGGCCACCGGCTGCGCGTCGCGGTGCAGGCGTACGACGTGCCCCACCTCCTGCCGACCGTGCCGGACCTCCCGGCCACGCTGGCGCCGCTGACGATCCACACCTCCGAGCAGTACCCCTCGGCGCTGACCCTGCCCAGCGTGGGGAGGTTCGCGACCACGACGTACACGCGGCTCGGGGCCGACACGACGGCCGCCGGGGCGACGAACACGCTGGGCATCCAGGTCACGACCACGGGCTTCGGCCGCCCCACCGGCACGGTGCGCGTCGCGGTCGACGGGCGGACGCTCCGCGACGTACCGCTGGTGCGCGGCAGCGCCACGACCACCCTCCCGGCGGGCACGGCGGGCAACCGGACGGTGACCGCGACGTACCTCGGCAACGACACCTCCGCCCCGTCGCAGCGCAGCCGCACCTGGGTGGTGCGCCCGCCGGCGGTGCTCGCGACGACGACGTACGTGCGGATGCTCGACGGCGCCACCACCCGGGTGGGGCAGGGCAACCGCGTCGGGTTCTCGGTCGTGCGCGCCGACGGCACCCCGGCCTCCGGGCGGGTGCGGGTGCTCGTCGACGGTCGCCGCATCACCGAGGTGCCGCTCGTGCGGGGGCTCGGAACGCTGACGCTCCCGGCCGCGAGCCGGGCGGGGACGCGGACGGTGACGGCGACCTACATCGGGCAGCCGACCTCGCGACCCTCCAGCCGGTCGACGGCGTGGGTGGTGCGCTGACCGGCCGCAGGGAGTCGGGTCAGGCCTTCATGGCGACGCCCTCGCGCCAGTAGCCCATGAAGGAGACCTGCCCGCGGTCGACGCCGAGGTCCTTGACGAGGGCACGGCGCAGGCCCGTCACGACCTTCGACTCGCCCGCGATCCAGGCGTAGAGGCCCGCGTACGGCCCGTCGGCGGCTCCTGCCGTCGAGACGTCCTCCCCGAGACCGGAGTAGACGGGCGTCTCCCACAGGAGGTCGCCGTCGGGGTCGGGCTCGACGAGGGCCGCGGAGGCAGCAGCCGAGGCCACGGCCGCAGCGTGGTCGACGGCCGTGCGGTCGAGGTGCGCGAGCACGCGAGCACGCAGCTCCTCGCCCCGCGGCGCGCCCTCGCGGGGCAGCCAGACCACCTCGACCCCGGCGGGGCCGACGACGTCCTCCAGCACGTCGTCGCGGTGCGGTACCTCCGCGAAGACCGTGCCGGCCGCGTCCGCCGGGAGGTCGCGCAGGATGCCGTAGATCGCCGGGAGGGCGGTCTCGTCGCCCACGAGCAGCAGGTCCGTCGCGTCGCCCGGGAGCCACTCGACGCCCCCGAAGTCGTGGCCGCGCCGAGGCGCGACGACGAGCACGCTGTCGCCGACCGTCGCGCCACGGGCCCAGTCGTTGCCCGGCCCGGAGCAGGCGCCGTCCTCGCCGGGCTCGTGCACGACGATGTCGACCACGAGGAGCGTGTCGGCGCCCTCGCCGACGACGTCGCGCACCGTGTAGGTCCGCATGCAGCCGCGCTCGTCCTCGGGGAGGGCGAGCCACGGGGTGTACCAGTCGCCGCCCACCGGCTCCACGCGCGGCAGTGCACCGCCCGCGGGCGGGAACACGAACTTGATGCGCTGGTCGAGCCAGGGCGTCTCGCGGCCCAGCTCCGCGAACTCGTCGCAGCCGAGCTCGACGCGCACGAACGACGACGACACGCGACGTACGGCGCGCACCTCCGCCTCGGCGAAGATCACGGACAGCTCGCTCACGGGCGCTCCTTCGTCGGGGGGTCGCCGATCGTCGCGCCGGGCCGGCCGAGGTGACGACCGACGGGGACGACCAGCGGGGTGTGGGAGACCGGGTCGGGGATGACGCGGCTCTCGAGGCCGAAGACGTCGCGGACGGTGTCCTCCGTGACGACCTCGGCCGGCGTGCCCTCGGCGACGACGCGGCCCTCCTTCATCGCCACGAGGCGGTCGGCGTAGCGCGCCGAGAGGTTGAGGTCGTGGAGCACCATGACGATCGTCGTGCCGGCCCGCAGGTTGAGCTCCGCCAGCAGGTCGAGCATCTCGACCTGGTGGGCGACGTCGAGGTACGTCGTCGGCTCGTCCAGCAGGAGCAGGTCGGTGCCCTGGGCGAGCGCCATGGCGATCCAGACGCGCTGGCGCTGGCCGCCGGACAGCTCGTCGACCACGCGCTCGGCGAGGTCGGTCGTGTCGGTGAGCGCCAGCGCCTCGGCCACCGCCCGGTCGTCGTCGCGGCTCCAGCGGCGCAGGGCGCTCTGGTGCGGGTGGCGACCTCGGCCGACGAGGTCGACCACGGTGACGCCCTCGGGCGCGATCGGGTTCTGCGGCAGGAGCCCCAGCCGGCGCGCGACCTGCTTGGTCGGCATCGTGTGGACGGCCTCCCCGTCGAGGAGCACCGCCCCGCCCCGCGGCCGCAGCAGCCGGGCCATGCCGCGCAGCAGCGTGGACTTGCCGCAGCCGTTGCCGCCGACGATGACGGTGACCTTCCCGTCGGGGATCGCGACGGTGAGGTCGTCGACGACGGTGCGGTCGTCGTAGCCGAGCGAGACGCCCTCGGCATATAGGCGCGTGGGAGCGGTCGTGCTCACCGCGGGCTCCTTCCGGTGGCGCCCCTGGCCATGAGCCAGAGGAGGAACGGGGCGCCGACGGCGCCGGTGATGATGCCGGCCGGCATGTTGACGTCGCCGATGAGGTAGTGGCCCACGTAGTCGGCGGCCAGCAGGAGGGTCGCCCCGACGAGGGCGCCCCCGATGACGCTGGTGCGTCCCGCGTTCATCGCCCGAGCGATGGGCCCCGAGAGGAACGCGAGGAACGCGATCGGTCCGACGACCGCCACGCCGGCCGCGACGAGCAGCACGGCGACGAGCATGACCAGCTCCGCCCGCCGTGCGGTCACGCCCAGTCCGGACGCGGCGTCCGGGCCGAGCTCGGTGATGCGCAGCGAGCTCGCGGACCACCACAGCAGGGGCAGCAGCACGACGAGGACAACGACGAGCAGCCGCACCTCGTCCCACCCGGCGGCGGCGACGCTGCCGGTGAGCCAGCGCAGCGCCAGCTGGGCGTCCCAGATGGCAGCGCGGGTGAAGAGGTAGTGGATGACCGAGAGCATCGCGGACGCGATGCCGACGCCGACGAGCACGAGCCGGTAGCTGCCGATGCCCCCCGCGACCCACCGCACGACGAGGGCGATGCCCACCGCGCCGACCTCGGCGGCCAGCGCGACCACGTCGCCCCGGGCCCCGAACACGAGCAGGGCGACGACAGCGGCCGCGGAGGCGCCCGTGCTGATCCCGACGATGTCGGGGCTGGCCAGCGGGTTGCGGAGCACCGTCTGGAAGACGGCGCCGCTCGCGCCGAAGCACAGGCCGGCCAGTAGGGCCGTGAGGGCCCGGGGGAGCTTCTGCTCCATGAGGATGAACTCGGCAGTCGGCCGGTCGATGCCGGAGCCGACGATGATGCGCACCGCGTCCGGCGCGGTGAACGTGTAGCTGCCCAGCAGCAGGTTCACCAGCAGCGCGACGAGGGCGGCGACCGCGAGGACCATGACGACGAGCGCGTGGCGGCGCCGCGGCGTGCGCCGGGCCCGGCGGACCCGCTCGACGTCGGGCACGGCGGCGGCGTGGAGCGCGGTCGTGGGCCGGTCGGTCGTGGTGGTCACAGGTTGCCCAGCTTCCCGCGACGGATCATGGCGACGAAGACGGGTGCGCCGAGCACGGCCGTCATCACCCCGACCTGCACCTCGCCGGGCGGCAGCACGAACCGGCCGACCGTGTCGGCGGTGACCATCAGCACCGCGCCCCAACCGGCGCTCAGCGGCAGGATCCTGGCGTAGTCGCCCCCCACCTGCCGGCGCACGAGGTGGGGCACGAGCAGACCGAGGAACGCGACGGGGCCGGCCAGCGCGACCGAGGCGCCGATGAGGAGCATGACCGCGAGGCCGACGACGGCGCGGTCGCGGGCGACGCTCCGGCCGAGGCCGCGGGCGAGCTCGTCGCCCAGCGCGAGGGCGTTGAGGATGCGGGCGCTGGCGAGCGCGAGCCCGACGCCGACCACGATGAACGGGAGCACGGTGACGAAGGCGTCGGTCTGCTTGCCCGCGACGCTGGCGACCTGCCAGCTGCGGATCTGGTCGAGCGTGTCGCGGCTGGTGAGCAGGATGCCGGTGGTCCAGCTGGTCAGCGCGGCGGTGAGCGCCGCGCCGGCGATGACCAGCTTGCCGGGCGTGGCCCCACCCCGCCCGATGCTCGCGACCAGGTGGACGCCGAGGCCCGCGACGCCCGCACCGAGGAACCCGAACCAGATGTATCCACCGATGCCCGTGGTGCCCACGTAGGTGATGCCCGCGACCATCGCGAACGCCGCCCCGGCGTTGAGGCCGAGCAGGGCCGGGTCGGCCAGCGGGTTGCGGGTCAGGCCCTGGAGGCACGCGCCCGCCATGCCGATGGCCGCGCCCAGGACGATCCCGATCATCGTGCGGAGCATCCGCGCGTCCATCACCGCGTGGTCGGGGCTCTGCGCGTCGAACAGCGCCAGCGGGTCGACCAGCCGGTTGCCGATGCAGAGCGAGGCCAGGGCCGCGGCGACGAGCGCCGCGATGCAGATCGCGGCGCTCGTCGTGGTGCCCCGGGGGGCGTGCCGTGCCCGGCCGGCTGTGGCGGTCCGGCCGGGCAGGTCGGTGGGGTTCGCCGCCTCCGAGGAGACAGCCGTTGACGGGCTCATGCTGGAGGTCAGTAGACCTGGGGGGTGCCGTCGATCGCGGCGGCGAGCTCCGGGACGAAGGTCTCGAACGCGGCCGGGATGCCGAGGACCGAGGGGAACCCGAGCCCCAGGGTGTCGTTCGGCTCCAGCGTGATGACGTAGTTGTCGTTGGCGATCGGCGGGATCTGCTGGAGCAGCGGGCTCGCGAGCATCTGGTCGACCTCCTCGGTGGAGGTGCCGTAGGCGACGAGCACGTCGGCCTCGAGCGACGACGCCTGCTCGGCCGAGACGTCGAAGTAGAACGTGTCCTCGGCGGCGTCCTCCACGACGGGCGGGTTCACCATGCCGAGCTCGGCGAGGATCGCGGGCCGGTTGTCGACCGCGGTGTAGAGACCCACCTTGGACAGGTCGGTCGGGTAGAACGACGCCCAGAGGAACGACGCCCCCTCGAGCTGCGGGTACTCCGCCGTGGTGGCCTCGAACGTCTCGTTGAGGTCGGCCTCGAGCTCGGCCGCCTGGTCGCTGCGACCCAGGGCCTTGCCCACCATGTCGAGCGACTGGTGCCACGTGGTCGCCCACTGCACGCCCGGGTAGGCGACGACGTCGATGCCGGCCTCGGTGAGCGTGTCGACGTCGGCCTCGGTCAGACCCGAGTTCGTGCCGAGCACGACGTCGGGCTCCAGCGCGATGATGTCGGACGTCGGGATGCCGTCGGTGACGTCGAGCAGCTCCGGCTCCTCGGCGCCGTCGATCTTCGCGAGCGCCTCGTCGAACCAGTCCGTGCGCCCCTCCGCGTTGCCGCCCCAGCTCATCTTCTCGATCGCGATGGGCGCGACGCCCAGGGCAGCGACGTTGTCGCCGTCCACACCGAGGGTAACGACCCGCTCCGGCTCCTCCTCGATCGTGACGTCACCGAAGCTCGTCTCGATGGTGACGGGGAACGCGGCGGCGTCAGCGGTGCTGTTCGCCTTCGGCGCAGCCGCGTCGTCGGCCGAGTCGGAGCCGGTGGAGCAGGCGCTGAGGCCGAGCATGGCGACGCTGGTCGCCGCGACGAGCGCCGAGGCGCGACGCAGGGTGGTGAGCTGCACGGGGGATTCCTTTGGAGCAGGGGAGGACGACCCGGCGGACGCTACTAAGGTCAGCCTTACCTTGGCAACTCCCCGTGGCGCGCGTCTCACCCCGTCCGGACCGCGTGCCGAGGATGTTGAGGTTTCAACCACCGGGACCTACGTTGCTGTCCGGCGCCCTCGGGCGGCGCTCTCCCCCGCCGCACCCGATCCCCCCTGGAGCCCCCGCATGACCACCGAGGCCCCGACCACCCCCCTCCTCGACGACCAGCTCTGCGCCGACCTCGTCGCAGCCTCGCGCGCGATCGTCACGGCGTACGACGCGACGCTGGGCCGCCTGGGGGTGGACTACCCGCAGTACCTCGCGCTGCTCGTGCTGTGGGAGGCCGGTGGGCCGGTCGGCATCTCCGACCTCGCCGACCGCCTGCGGCTGCCCGTCGAGCAGGTGCAGCCCACGGTTCGCTCCATGGTCGTCGCACGGACGGCGACGCGCGTCGCCGACGCCGCGGACCCGGCGGGATGGGTCGTCGCGCCCGGCCCGCGCGCCGAGGACCTCCGGGCGGCGGTCACGGAGGTGCACTGCGACATCAAGGCGCGTCTCGGCATGGGCGCGCTGGAGTTCCGCGAGCTCCAGCAGACGCTGCGCGCCATCACGCGCGCCATGTCCTGACCGCGGAGCGGCCCGGCCCCGCCGCTAGATCGTCGTGCGGTGGAAGTTGAGGTAGGAGCGCGACGGGGTCGGCCCGCGCTGCCCCTGGTAGCGGGAGCCGTAGCGCTCCGACCCGTAGGGGTGCTCCGCGACCGAGCTCAGCCGGAAGAAGCACAGCTGCCCGATCTTCATCCCGGGCCACAGCTTGATCGGCAGGTTCGCGACGTTCGCGAGCTCCAGCGTCACGTGACCGGAGAAGCCGGGGTCGATGAACCCGGCGGTGGAGTGCGTCAGCAGGCCGAGCCGCCCGAGCGACGACTTGCCCTCGAGGCGGGCCGCGATGTCGTCGGGCAGGCCGACCACCTCGTAGGTCGAGCCCAGCACGAACTCCCCGGGGTGGAGGATGAACGGCTCGTCGCTGCCCGTCTCGACCTCGCGCGTGAGGTCCGCCTGGTCCTCGGCGGGGTCGATGTGGGCGTGCAGGTGGTTGTCGAACACCCGGAAGAACTTGTCGAGCCGCACGTCGACCGACGACGGCTGCACCATCGCGGGCGCATAGGGCTCGAGGGAGACCCGGCCGGCGTCGATCTCGGCCTTGATGTCGCGGTCGGAGAGAAGCACGGGGCTCAACCTAGCGGCCCCCGGACCCGGATGTGCGTCGCGCCCGCGACCGGTTGCACACTGAACACATGCCTGGACCAGCGCCGTACCGCCGCTTCGTCGCCCTCGGCGACTCCTTCACGGAGGGTGTCGGGGACAGCGATCCCGACCGCCCCAACGGGCTGCGCGGCTGGGCGGACCGCGTCGCCGAGGTGCTCGCGGCCCGCGCGGCCGCCGCCGGGGAGGACTTCGGCTACGCCAACCTCGCCATCCGCGGCCGCAAGCTGGTGCCGGTGCTCGAGGAGCAGGTCGAGCCCGCGATCGCGCTCCAGCCCGACCTCGTCACCCTCTACGCCGGGGCCAACGACATCGTGCGCCCCAAGGTCGACCTCGACGCCCTCGCGGTGGCGTACGACGAGGGCGTCGAGCGCCTGACGACCACCGGCGCGCAGATCGTGCTCTTCACGGCGTTCGACCCGGGCCAGGGCGGCCTCTACGCCCCGATCCGGGGCCGCTTCGCCCTCTACAACGAGCACGTCCGCGAGATCGCCGACCGGCACGGCGCCGTCGTCGCCGACTCGTGGCGCATCGCGCACCGGCTCCCCGGTGGACTCGTCGCCTCCGACGCCCGGCTGTGGGACGTCGACCGGATGCACCTCGGGCCGGCCGGCCACCAGTTCGTCGCCATGATGGTGCTCGACGCCCTCGGGCTCGCCGACCACGGTCTGGAGCCCGTCCCGCTAGCGGAGGCCCTCGCCGTACCCCGCCTGCAGCGGGCCCGCGCCGACCTCGACTGGGCGCGCCGGCACCTGGCGCCGTGGGTGCAGCGGCGCCTCACCGGACGCTCGTCGGGCGACACGATCACCCCGCGTCGTCCGGGGCTCGCGCCGATCGAGTAGCATCGGGCCCGGCCGTGCCACCCGCGGCGGCCGTGCGGACGTAGCTCAGTTGGTAGAGCGCGACCTTCCCAAGGTCGATGTCGCGAGTTCGAGTCTCGTCGTCCGCTCCAGAGTTCTACGCTGCTGTCCATGCCAGCAGCAGCACCGCGGGGAGTGATGTCGCGGACAGCGGACTTCCGTGCGCATCTCGAGATTCGCGGCCTCACCGTTGAGTACGTGTCCAACGGCTACGTGGTGCGTCCTCTGGCCGGACTGTCTCTCGACGCGCACGACGGCCAGCTGCTCGTCGTGCACGGCCCCAGCGGCTGCGGCAAGACGACCCTGCTGTCGGTGCTCGCAGGGCTCCTCACCCCGTCCGAGGGCTCGGTGACCTTCGGCGGCGAGGACGTGCTCGCCCACCACGGATCGGCGCTGCTCGACTACCGCCGCCACCAGGTGGGCACGGTCTTCCAAGCCTTCAACCTGGTGGCGAGCCTGTCGGCCCTCGAGAACGTGATGGCACCTCTGCTGCTGACCGGGACACGGCGAGCGGCGGCTGCCGAGCGCGCCCACCAGCTGCTCGGCCAGGTCGGTCTCGCCGAGCGGGCCCGGCACCGACCCGGCGAGCTGTCCGGCGGGCAGCAGCAGCGGGTCGCCATCGCCCGCGCCCTGGTGCACGACCCGCCGTTGCTGCTCGCCGACGAGCCGACGGCCCACCTCGACCACATCCAGGTCGAGGTCGTCCTCAGCCTGCTCCGCGACCTGGCCCAGCCGGGTCGGCTGGTGGTCGTCGTGACGCACGACGACCGGTTCGCCCGCCTCGCCGACGTCACGGTGGAGCTGGGCAAGCCGGCGCCCCGCGACGCCGTCGAGCCCCTCGGCATGCGGCTCGCTCCCGGCGAGGTGCTGTTCCGCCAGGGGGACGTCGGCGACCTGGTGTACGTCGTCGAGTCCGGCCGCGTGGAGATCGTGCGCGAGCTCGCCGGTGGGGCCGAGCAGCTCCTGTCCACGATGGGTCCGGGCGAGTACCTCGGCGAGCTGGCCGCCCTGACCGGCGTGCCGCGCTCCGCCACGGTGCGTGCGGGCGGGGAGGGGGCCGTGCTCACGGCAATGGGGGTCGCTGACTTCCGCAGTCGCCAGCTCGAACGCGCGGTGGCCGCAGGGCCTGACGTACCGGTCACGGGTACGGGTACGGGAGTCTGAGAATGCTGCTGATCACGCTGCGCGACATGCAGTGGCGCGCCCGGCGGGTGCTGCTCGGTGTCGCCGCGACCGCCGTCGTGTTCGCGATGACGCTGCTGCTGGGCGCGATCCACCAGGCGTTCCTGGACGAGTCGGTGCGCACCGTGGACCTCGTGGACGCCGACGCCTGGCTCGTGGACGCCGGGGTAGCGGGGCCGTTCACCTCGAACTCGCCGGTGCCGGTGGCGCTCGGCGACCCGCTCGCCGCAGCCGGCGCCGAGGTCGTCCCGGTCGCGATCGTCCGGCAGGTCGTCGAAGGCGTGGGGGACGGCTTCGTCGACGTCAACCTGATGGGCGTGCGGCCCGGCGACCTCGACCTCGACCTCACCGACGGCCGCGCGTCGCGTGGCTCCGGCGAGCTCGTCGCCGACGAGTCGCTCGGTGCCGGGGTCGGGGACACGCTCACGCTCGCCGGTCGCACGATGACGGTGGTGGGCACCGTGCACGGGTTGACGTACTACGGGGGCGCCCCCGGCGTCGTGCTCGACCTCGCCGCGGTGCAGCACATGGCGTTCGACGGCGCCGAGCTCGCCACCACGCTGGTCGTGCGCGGCGACACCGACGTCACGGCGCCGGACGGGCTGCGCGCGATGGGGGACGACGCCGTCGTCTCCGACCTGGAGCGTCCCCTCTCCACCGCGATCGGGACGGTCGGGATCCTGTCGGTGCTGCTGTGGATCGTGGCCGCGGGGATCGTGGGGTTCACCTCGTACCTGTCCGGCCTCGACCGGCTCCGCGACTTCGCCGTGTTCAAGGCTGTCGGCGTGACCGACCGGGTGCTGGCCGTGGGACTCGTCCTGCAAGCCGTGCTGGTCTCGGTGCTGGCCGCCGTCGTGGCGATCGGCCTCGCCCTTGTCTTCGCCCCGGTGTTCCCGATGCAGATCGCCGTCGGGGCTCCCGATGCGCTGCGCCTCATCGGGATCGCCGCCGTGATCGGCGCCGTGGCGAGCCTGACGAGTGTGCAGCGGCTGCGCCGGATCGACCCGGCCCTCGCCTTCGGCTGACCTCTACGCTCGACCCGTGTTCACCGGCTTCGGCGAGGCCGCGCTCGACTTCTACGACGACCTCGAGCTCGACAACTCGCGCACGTTCTGGCTCGCCCACAAGGAGCAGTACGACGCGGCCGTCCGCGCCCCGATGCTCGCCCTGGCCGCTGCGCTGGAGGCCGAGTTCGGCGCGGCGAAGGTGTTCCGGCCCTACCGGGACGTGCGCTTCCGCACCGACAAGACGCCCTACAAGACCCACCAGGGCGCCTTCGTGGCCGTCGGGCCCTCGTGCGGCTTCTACGTGCAGGTCTCGGCCGCGGGCGTGCGCACGGGTGGCGGCTTCTACCGCGCGGAGGCGGACGCGCTCGCGCGCTTCCGGGCGTACGTCGCGGACGACGCCACCGGCCCGACGCTCGTCGACGACGTGGCCGCGGTCGAGCGCCGTGGCTGGTCGGTCGGCGGCGACACGCTGAAGACGGCGCCCCGCGGGTTCTCGAAGGACCACCCGCGCATCGACCTGCTGCGCCACCGCTCGCTCACCTTCGGACGCGACCACGGCTTCGCGCCCGAGGTCATCGGCGTACCGGGGTTCGCGGAGCGGGTGCGCGCCGACTGGCGCGAGCTGCGGCCCGTCGTCGAGACGCTCGCCGAGGTGCTGACCGACCCGTTCGCGGACCAGCCTGACCTCTGACGGGCCTAGCGCGTCTGCCAGGCGTCCTCGTCGGCCGTGCGCCGCGTGACGACCTCGGGCATGTCGCCCGACGACAGGTGCGCGATGGTCACGTTCTCGAAGACGTCGCGCAGCGACGACCGGGCCGCGATCCAGACGTGCTGGAGCACGGCGGCGGACTCGTTGTAGGTCACCGACTCGGGGCGCAGGCCGTAGACGGAGACGAGCGGGCCGTCGACCGCGCGGATGACGTCCGCCACCGAGATCTCGTCGGCGGGGCGCTGGAGCCGCCACCCGCCGTACTGCCCGCGCTGCGACACGACGATGCCGGCACGCCGCAGGTCGGCGAGGATCGCCTGGAGGAAGCCGTGCGGGATCTCCTGCAGACGGCCGAGCTCCTCCGCGCTCACCGGGCGCCCGTCCTCGCGCTCCACGGCCATCTCGAGGAGGGCTCGCAGGGCGTAGTCGGACTTCGCGGAGACGCGCATGCCGCGATTCTGTCAGAAGCGCGCCGCCGGCACGCGTCCGCTCAGGCGGTCTGGAGCTCGCCGCTCGGCTCGCGCGCTGCCGCCTCGGCGCGCCGGAGGGCCACCTCGTCGCGGACGGCCCACACGATGCCCGCGATCCACAGCGCGCCGACGACCGCGGCCAGCGCGCCCACCTGGGTGCCGACGAGCCCGAGGGTGCCGCCGATCGTCGTGGAGTTGGTGAGCACGATGAGCCCGCCGGCGGCGACCCCGAGCACGCGTGCGGGGAGGATCTTGACGAGGTACGCCGCGATGGGGGCCGCGACGACACCGCCGGCCAGCAGGGCGAGCGCGTAGCCCCAGTCGATGCCGGCCGCCCCGAGGCCGACGAGGAACCCGAGGGAGCCGCCGACCGCGACGACGAACTCCGACGTGTCGATCGAGCCGACCACCTTGCGGGGCTCCAGGCGGCCCGAGGACAGCAGGGTGGTCGTGCCGACCGGTCCCCAGCCGCCGCCACCGATGGCGTCGAGCGCCCCGCCGAACAGCCCCATCGGGGCGAGGAAGCGGGCGCTCGGCCGCCCCCGGAACTGCGGTCGCCGCCCGCGGAGCACCAGGAAGCGGTAGATGACGTAGAGCCCCAGCGCGAGCAGGATGCCCGCCACCCACGGCTTGGCCGTCTCCGCGGGGAGGCTGACGAGGAAGGTCGCCCCGACGAAGGCGCCGACGAAGCCCGGCCCGGCCAGGATCGCGACGGTGCGCCAGTCGACGTTGCCCAGCCGGTGGTGGGAGAAGCCGGAGACCAGCGACGTGCCGATCTCGGAGAAGTGGACGGCGGCGGAGGCCGCAGCCGGGGCGACGCCCGCGGCGAGGAGCAGGGTCGAGGAGGTCACGCCGTAGGCCATCCCGAGGGAACCGTCGACGAGCTGCGCGAGGAACCCCACCACGCCCAGCACGATCAGCTGCTTCATCCCGCTCCTCCGTCGTCACCCCACGTCGACCCGGACACCCAAGTCGACAAGGAAACCTAGGTTAGGCATCTCGATCGTGCCGGGGGCGTCCACATGACGGTCGTGACCGACGAATCTCCGCGACGACTTGAATCCGTGGCGGGTCTGGCGGATCATTCATGTTACTTGCCAGTAGCGATCGCCGCTGGCGCCCAACCGACCGCACGAAGGTGGAGTTCCGTGAGCCACTACAAGACCAACCTGCGTGACATCGAGTTCAACCTCTTCGAGGTGCTCGGGCGCGACGAGATCCTCGGCACCGGCCCGTTCGCGGAGCTCGACGGCGAGACCGCCCGCGAGATCCTCCGCGAGGTCGAGCGCCTCAGCCGCGAGGACCTCGCCGCGTCCTACGAGGACGCCGACCGCAACCCCCCGGTCTTCGACCCCGAGACCCACACGGCCCCGATCCCGGAGTCGTTCAAGAAGAGCTACGACGCGTGGATGGACTCGGAGTGGTGGCGCCTCCAGATCGTCGAGGACCTCGGCGGCCAGCAGGCACCGTCCAGCATCGTCTGGGCGCTCGGCGAGTTCGTGCTCGGCGCGAACGCGCCCGTGTGGATGTACGCCGCGGGCCCGGCCTTCGCCGGCGTGGTGCACCGCAACGGCACCGACCGCGACAAGCGCATCGCGCAGCTGATGGTCGAGAAGAAGTGGGGCGCCACCATGGTGCTCACCGAGCCCGACGCGGGCTCCGACGTCGGCGCCGGCCGCTCCAAGGCCACCCCCAACGAGGACGGCTCGTGGAACATCACGGGCGTCAAGCGCTTCATCACGTCGGCCGAGTCCGACCTGCAGGACAACATCATCCACCTCGTGCTCGCGCGCCCGGCCGGCGTCGAGGGCGTCGGCGGCCCCGGCACGAAGGGCCTCAGCCTGTTCGTCGTGCCGAAGCACCACTTCGACCACGAGACCGGCGAGCTCACCGGCGAGCGCAACGGCGTCTACGTCACCAACGTCGAGCACAAGATGGGCATCAAGGTCTCCAACACCTGCGAGGTCACCTTCGGCGACCCGCAGGTCGGCGGCGGCGAGCCGGCCAAGGGCTGGCTGCTCGGCGAGGTGCACGACGGCATCGCGCAGATGTTCCAGGTCATCGAGAACGCCCGCATGATGGTCGGCACGAAGGCCATCGCCACGCTCTCGACCGGTTACCTCAACGCGCTGGAGTACGCCAAGAGCCGCGTGCAGGGCGCCGACCTCACCAACTCGGCGAAGACCGCGCCCCGCGTCACCATCACCCACCACCCCGACGTGCGCCGCTCGCTGATGACGCAGAAGGCGTCGGCCGAGGCCATGCGCTCGCTCGTGCTCTACACGGCGTCGTGGCAGGACAAGGTGCAGATCGCGGAGGCGGCCGGCGAGCGCGACGAGCTCGCCGAGGCCGTCAACGACCTGCTCCTGCCGATCGTGAAGGGCTACGGCTCGGAGCGCTCGTGGGTGCTGCTGGGCACGGAGTCGCTGCAGACGTTCGGCGGCTCGGGCTTCCTGCAGGAGTACCCGATCGAGCAGTACGTGCGCGACGCCAAGATCGACACCCTCTACGAGGGCACCACGGCGATCCAGGGCCAGGACTTCTTCTTCCGCAAGATCGTCAAGGACCAGGGCCGCGCCCTCGGCCACCTGGCGAACGAGATCAAGGGCTTCATCGAGTCGGAGGCCGGCAACGGCCGTCTCAAGAACGAGCGCGAGCTGCTCGCCACCGCCCTCGACGACGCCAACGCCCTGGTCGGCCTCATGATCAACGACCTCATGTCGGCGGACGCGTCGTCGGGCGGCGACATCCGCAACGTCTACAAGGTCGCGCTCAACACCAGCCGCCTGCTCATGGCGCTGGGCGACGTCGTCTGCGGCTGGCTGCTGCTGCGCGGCGCCGAGGTCGCGATCGCCCAGCTGGACGGCGACCCGGGCAAGGACAAGGCGTTCTACGAGGGCAAGGTCGCCGCCGCGCAGTTCTTCGCGCAGCAGAACCTCCCGCGCATCTCCGCCGAGCGGAAGATCGCCGAGGCCACCGACCTCGCGATCATGGACCTCGACGAGGCCGCGTTCTGATCCGCGCCTGACCGACCCACCACGTCGACGGCCCCCGGGAGGCTTCCCGGGGGCCGTCGACGTGCCCGGGTACGGCGCGGGCTCAGCCCCCGAGGCCGTTGCGGTGCGCCCACACGACGGTCTGCACGCGGTCGCGCGTGCCGATCTTCGTCATGGCCCGGCCCAGGTGGGACTTCACGGTCGTCACCTCGACGACGAGCGCCGCGGCGATCTCGGCGTTGGACATCCCCTGGGCGAGGAGCCGCACCACCTCGGTCTCGCGCTCGGTCAGCGGATCGGCGAGGTCGGGGGCCGGTGCGCTTCCCCGCCGGCGGGCGAACTCCTCGATGACGCGCCGCGTGATGCCCGCCTGCAGCAGGCCCTCCCCCGCGGCCAGGCGTCGCACGGCGTCGACCAGCTCCTCGGGCTCGCAGTCCTTGAGGACGAACCCGCTGGCACCGGCCTCGAGCGCGCCGAAGACGTAGTCGTCGAGGTCGAAGGTGGTGACGACGAGCACCGCGGGCGCGGCGTCGCCGTGCTCGGCGACGATCGCGCGGGTCGCGGCCAACCCGTCGCCGCCGGGCATCCGCACGTCCATGCAGACGACGTCAGGGCGGGTGCGGAGCACGGCCGCGACCGCCTCCGGCCCCGTGCCGGCCTCGCCGACGACCTCGAGGTCGGGCTGCTCGGCGAGGATCACCCCGAACCCGGCCCGCACCACGGCCTGGTCGTCGACCAGCAGCACCCGGATCACCGCTCCCCCTCCTGCTCCCGCTCGTGCTCCCCCGCGGGGGCGTCCACGGGCAGCTCCACCCGCACCCGCCATCCTCCGGCGGGCGTCGGGCCCACGTCGAGCCGGCCGCCGACGAGCTGCACCCGCTCCCGCATGCCGAGCAGCCCGACGCCCTCGCCGGCGCGTCGACCGGCGGGCCCACCGTCGGGTGGAGGAGCGGGGGCCGGCTCGTTCTCCACCGTGACGACCACCCGCTCGTCGCCCCGGGCCACGTCGACGACGACGGGCGCGCCCGGCGCGTGCTGCCGCGCGTTGGAGAGGGCCTCCTGCACCGCCCGGTAGGCCGTCACGTCCGCGAGCGGCGCGAGCCCCGCGCCGTGCTCCGTCCCCTGCGCCCGGCGGACGACCACGTCGTCCCCGAGCGTCCGCGCCTGCTCGACGAGACCGTCGAGCACGCCGAGCCCCGGGACGGGGGCGCCGTCCTCGGCGCTGTCGGGATCGCGGAGCACGCCGACGAGCATCCGCAGGTCCTCGAGCGTGCGGCGCCCCTGGGCACGGATCGCGAGCAGGCCCTCCCGCGCGGCCGCGGGGTCGCGCTCGACCAACCGGGACGCGGCCGTCGCCTGCACGACCATCGCGGAGAGGTGGTGGGCGGCGATGTCGTGCAGCTCCCGCGCCATGCCGGCCCGCACCTCGGCGACCGCCGAGCGCACCCGGTCCTCCTGCGCCGCGACGGCCTCCGCGGCGCGGCGGCGCTCGAGCTCGGCGTACCGGCGACGGGTCGCCACGTGCGCCCCCACCAGCGCGGCGGCGACGTAGGTGACCGCCCCGCCGACGACGCCGACGAGGCCGGTGCCGACGCCACCGGTGGGCACGGTGACGGCGAGGGTGCCGACGAGCTCGAGGAGCACCGCGGCCGGTACGACGCGGGCCGCGCGCCGCTCGGGGAGCAGGGAACCGACGGCGTACGCCGCGAGCAACGGCGCCGCCCCCCGCGCCCCGACGTCGTCCGGGCTGGCTGCTGCGACGACGGCCACCTGCAGCGCCGCCACCAGGAGGAGGCACGCCACGGGGCGGCTGCGCCGCACGACGAGCGGCAGGCACTGCACGACGCACACCGCCGTGAGGACCGCAGTGGCCCCCGTGCCCGGGACCGTCTCCCCCGAGGCCGCCCCCAGGAGGACCACGGCGGGCAGCGCGACCGCCGTGAGCGCGGCGACGGCGGCCGTGAGCACGGCGTCACGGGCGGCGGGGCTCGCGGTGCCGGTGGTGGTCGTCATCGGGATCGGTCCTCCTGGGGTCGGGTCCGAGGCTAGGGCGGAGGCGATCGGCCGGGCTCAGTAGGTGATGTCGGATGCGAGGAGCCGCAGCGACACCGCCACCCAGCCGAGTCCGACGAGCGCGGCAGTCACCACGACGGGGCCGAGCACCCGCAGCAGGCCGCGGCGGCGGCGAACGGCGTCGACGGCACGCCACGCGGCCGGGACCACCGCGAGCAGGGCCAGGAGCTGGAGCAGCTGCACGCCCCGGATGACGCCCGTGGACGGCGGGGCGAAGCCCATCACCCCGGTGACGACCACGGCCCAGCCCACGGCGGCGAGCACGGCGCTCGCGACGCCGACGCCCGTGAGCAGGCGCAGGACGCGCTCGGTCGGCGTGCGCTCCGGCGCCTCCGCGCCGCGGCGACGGCGCACCCACCGCACGAGCGCGGTCGCCCCGGCGGTCAGGCCGGCGACGACGAGCACGAGCAGCGAGACCCCGAGCACCGGGACGGCGGCGGCGCGGCCGGCCGGCACGGGCAGGAAGGCGAACGCCGAGTCGTAGCCGATCGCCTCGACCTCGCCGTCCACGACGCGGGCCGCGATGGTGCTGCTGCCGCCGACCTCGCGCCACGTCCAGTCGTCCACGGGCTCGAAGAGCACCGGCTCCGCCGCGTTCGGACCGGGCGAGACGAGCACGCGCCCGTCCTCCTCGGCGGTGATCGTCGTGCTCCCGGTCGCGTACGCCGCGGCCAGGAAGTTGCTGCGGATCGTGCGCGACGGCTCCCAGGCCCCCGCGAGCGCCTGAGCCTGCTCCGCGGAGCGGTCGGGATCGAGGTCGGCGGCCGGCGCCGGCTCGTCACCCGGGTGGTAGCGGTCCGCGAACCCCTCCAGCAGGCCCTGCCGCAGCTCGAGCGTCGACGTCGGCTCGCTGCCCGTGCCGTTCATCGCGACGAAGATCCCCGAGCCCTCTTCGGGCCACAGGGCGAGGTCGGTGTGGAAGACGATCGTGTCGCCGCCGTGCTCGACGATCCGGTGGCCGCCGCGGCTGCGGTCGAACCAGCCGAGGGTCATGCGGTTCGCGTGCGCGAGGCCGCCGAGCTCCTCCTCGCCGAGAGCGGGCGCGAACATCTCGTCCCGCGTGGCCCCCGCGAGCAGCGGGCCGTCGTCGTCCAGCTGGGCCAGCATGTAGCGGGCCATGTCGCTCGCCGAGGCCGTCATCGCCCCGGCCGGCGCCGTGCCGACCGTCTCGAACTCGCTGGCGGGGCCGGTGGGTGCGGCGTACCCCTGCGCGAGGCGGTCCGCGAGCTCCGCGGGCAGCGGCTGCGCGAAGGTCGACGACGTCATGCCGGCGGGCGCGAGCACGTGGTCGGCGACGTAGTCCTCGAACGGCTCGCCGCTCACCTCCTCGACGACGAGGCCGGCGAGGGAGTTGCCGTAGTTGGAGTACGCCGGCGTCGTGCCCGGCTCGAAGACCTGCGCCGGCGGGTCCGACGTCATCGCCTCCCGCAGGTCGACCGTGGCGTCCGGGCCCCCGATGAGACCGTCGACCCGCTCCTCGAAGCCGCCGGTGTGGGTGAGGAGGTGGCGCAGCGTGACGGGTCGCTCGAGGTCCACGTCGACGTAGGTCGCGACGTCGACGTCGAGGTCCACGTCGCCGGACTCGACGAGCTGCATGACCGCCGTCGCGGTGACCGTCTTGGAGATCGAACCCGTGCGGAAGAGCGTGGCGTCGGGGTCGACCGGCACGCGGTCGTCGCGGTCGGCCCAGCCGAAGCCCCGGGCGCTGACGACCTCGCCGTCGTGCACGACCGCGACGGCAGCGCCGGGGATGCCCTCCCGGTCGAGCGCCGCCGGCACGTAGCCGTCGAGCCAGGCGTCGACGTCCGTGGCGGTGAGCGGGTGGGCGTCGGCGGGCTGGTCCACCGGGCGGGGCGCAGGGGCACGGGCCTCGCCGCCCGTGCCGGCGCTGCCACCGCAGGCGGTCAGCGCGAGGAGGGCGGCGGCGGCGACGGTCGTCGCCGCGGACCGGAGCGAGGTGCGGGATCGGAGTGTCGTGGTCATGCCTCGAGCCTCGTTCCGCGGGACCCTCCGGGACATCGGGCGCGGGTGCCCACCCCGTCTCCTCCCTCCGGAGGAGGCGGGGTCGTGCGGAGGCCCCTACGCCGCGGCGCCGGCGGCCGCCGCGACCGCGTCGGTGAGGCGGTCGAGCAGGTCGGAGGCGACGCGCCAGCGCTGCCAGAAGAGGGGTACGACGACGGGCTCGGCGGGCAGCCGCACGAGCCGCCCGCGCTCGAGGGCGTCGCCCAGCTGGCCGTCGAGGAACATGCCCCAGCCGAGCCCGCGGCGTACCGCCTCGGCCATGTCGGCCGTCGTCGGCACCCGGTGGACGACGTCCGGGGGCGTCGCCCCAGCGGCGGCGACGATCTCGTGCTGGAGGTCGTCGAGCTCGTTGAAGCGCACGAGCGGCAGCCGGGACCAGTCGAGCCGCCCGTCCACGGTGGCCCGCTCGAGCACGGCCGGGGCCACGACGGGGTGGTAGCGGAGGCCGCCGATCGCCCGGACGGAGCAGCCCTGCACCGGGGTCGGGTCGGAGGTGACGGCGGCGAGCACCCGTCCCTGCCGGAGCAGCCGGAGCGTGTGGGCCTGGTCCTCGACGTACACCTCCAGCGCCACGCGGTCCCACCCCGCCGCGGCCTCGAGCACGTCGTGGAACCAGGTGGCGAGCGAGTCGGCGTTGACGGCCACGGCGGCACGCAGCACGGCGGAGCCGCCGCCGAGGCGCCGGTCCGCCTCGGCGGCGAGCAGGGCCGTCTGGCGTCCCAGGGTCACGAGCACCTCGCCCGTCGGCGTCGCGCGGCACGGCACGCTGCGGGACACGACGACCTGGCCGACCTGGGTCTCGAGGGCGCGGATCCGCTGGCTGACGGCGGAGGGCGTCACGTGGAGCGCACGGGCCGCGGCGTCGAAGGTGCCGGTCTCGACGACGGCGACGAGGGCGGCGAGCTGGGCGGGGGCGTACATGAAGCGATGCTAATGCTCCTGCAGATTCTTTCGCTTCCCTTCACGACGGGCGCTGCCTAGCGTCACCGTCATGGACACGACCACGACCGCCGTCGCCGCCGCGACCGGTCTCCTCACCGGGCTCGGCCTCATCGTCGCGATCGGGGCGCAGAACGCGTTCGTGCTGCGCCAGGGCCTCCTGCGACGGCACGTCGGCCCGGTGGTGGCGGTGTGCGCGGCCTCCGACGCCGTGCTCATCGTCGCGGGCGTCGCCGGGATCGGCACGCTGGTGGCCCTGGCGCCGATGGTCGTCGACGTGCTGCGCTGGGGCGGGGTCGTGTTCCTCACGACCTACGGGCTGCTGGCGCTGCGCCGCGCCGTACGCCCCGCGGCCCTCGACCCCGCGGCCGCCGCCGGCCGGGGGCTCGGCCGGACGGTCGCGACCGCTGCCGCGCTCACGTGGCTGAACCCGCACGTCTACCTCGACACGCTGCTCATGCTCGGTTCCGTCGCCCAGCAGGAGGGGCCGGCGCTCCGCTGGTGGTTCGCCGGAGGCGCCGTGCTGGCGAGCCTGCTGTGGTTCACCGGGCTGGGGTACGGCGCGGCCCGCGCCCACCGGCTGCTCGAGCGCCCCGGGACGTGGCGCGTGCTGGAGGCACTGGTGGGCGTCGTCATGCTGGCGATCGCGCTGCGACTGGCGCTGCAGCCCGTCTGAACCGGGCGCGGGAGCGGCTGGACGCGTCGCCTAGAATCGACGAGTCCCGACCTCCGTTCCGCCCTTGCTGACGCCTGCCCGCGACCAGCACCGACCACGAAGGCCGTGCACTTGCTCGCAGTCGCCGTCGCCCACTTCGTCGCCGCCGCGGCCGCCCCTGCCCTCGTCCGCCTCCTCGGTCGTCGCGCGTTCCTCGTGCTGGCGCTCCTCCCGGCGGCGACCACGGTCTGGGCGCTGACCCTCTACGACGACGTCAAGGACGGCGGCACCGTCACCTCCGTCGTCGACTGGGTGCCCTCGATCGGGCTCGAGCTGGCCTTCGCGGTGAGCACGCTGCAGTGGGTGATGCTGCTCATCGTCGCCGGCATCGGCGTGCTGGTGATGACCTACTGCGCCTGGTACTTCAAGGACGGCGACCCCGGCCTCGTCATCTTCACGACGAGCTTCACGGCCTTCGTCGGCGCCATGCTCGGCCTCGTCCTCGCCGACGACCTGCTCGTGCTCTTCGTGTTCTGGGAGCTCACGACGATCTTCTCCTTCCTGCTCATCGGCTTCGAGCCGACGAAGCGCGCGAGCCGCCTGGCCGCGATGGAGGCCCTGATCGTCACGACGCTCGGCGGGCTCGTCATGTTCGTCGGCATGCTGCTGCTCGGCCAGGAGGCCGGCACCTACCGGATCACCGGGATCCTCGCCGACCCGCCGTCGGGCCCGGCGGTGACCGTCGCGGTGCTGCTCATCCTCGTCGGCGCCGTCAGCAAGTCGGCGATCTTCCCCTTCCACTTCTGGCTCCCGGGCGCCATGGCGGCCCCCACCCCGGTCAGCGCCTACCTCCACGCGGCGTCGATGGTGAAGGCCGGCATCTACCTCGTCGCCCTGCTCGCCCCGGCCTTCGCCGGCGTGCCCGGCTGGCACCTGTCGCTGCTCACGCTCGGCACGGTCACCATGCTGATCGGCGGCTGGCGGGCGCTGCGGCAGCGCGACATCAAGCTGCTGCTGGCCTACGGCACGGTCAGCCAGCTCGGCTTCCTCACCGTCGTCTTCGCGATCGGCTCCCGCACCGCCGCCCTCGCCGGCCTGGCGATGCTCGTGGCGCACGCGCTCTTCAAGGCGCCCCTCTTCCTCGTGGTCGGCATCGTCGACAAGCAGACCGGCACGCGCGACCTGCGCGAGCTGTCCGGCGTCGGTCGCGCGATGCCCGCCGTCGCCGCGGCCGGCATCATCGCCGGCGCCTCGATGGCCGGCCTCCCGCCGCTGCTCGGCTTCGTCGGCAAGGAGTCGATCTTCGCGGCCCTCCTCGAGCTGGCGCACGGCGAGACGGCAGGCGTGCCCGGCTGGGCGGGCTGGCTCGTCGTGGCCGGCCTCGTCGCGGGCTCGGCGCTGACGGTCGGCTACACCGTGCGGTTCCTGTGGGGGGCCTTCGCGAGCAAGCCCGGCGTGGAGCCCACCGTCGTCAAGGCGCCCCACCCCGCGTTCACGGTCTCCCCGGTGCTGCTCGCCGCCCTGTGCCTGGGTGCCGGCTTCGCCGGGGCGCCGCTGACGACCGCGTTCGCGCCGTACGCCGACACCCTGGCGCCGGGCTCCCACGAGGAGTACCTGGCGCTCTGGCACGGCTTCGGACTCCCGCTGCTGTTCTCGGTCGTCGCGATCGCGGTCGGCGTCGGGATCTTCCTGGTGCGTGAGCCGCTGTGCCGGTTCCAGGCGCGCACGGCGCTGCCGGTCACGGCCGAGGGCGTCTACCGCTTCGGCATGCGGGCCGTCGACCGCTCGGCGGTCGAGGTGACGGGCTCGTTCCAGCGCGGCTCCGTCGCCAACTACCTGGCGATCATCCTGCTGGTGGTGCTCGCCCTGCCGGGGTACGCCGCGGTGCGCGCCCTCCTCGACGACTCCTCGCGCATCGAGCTGGTCGGCTACGACCGGCTGGCGCAGCCCATCATCGGGCTGGTCATCGTCGCCGCGGCGATCGCGACGGTGCGGTCGCGGCGCCGGCTGCGCGCGGTCATCCTCGCCGGCGTCACGGGCTACGGCTGCGGCCTGCTCTTCCTCGTGCAGGGCGCCCCCGACATCGCCCTCACCCAGGTGCTCGTCGAGACGGTCACCCTCGTGGTCTTCGTGCTGGTGCTGCGGCGCCTGCCGGAGTACTTCACCAACCGCCCCCTGACCCGGCGCCGCTACTGGCGGGTCGCGCTGGCCGCCGTCTTCGGCACCGCTGCCGCGGTCTTCGTGATGATCGCCGCCGCGGCGCGGACGGCCTCGCCCGTCTCGGAGGCCTTCCCGCAGGCGTCGGTCGACTTCGCCTACGGCAAGAACATCGTCAACACCACGCTCGTCGACATGCGCGCCTGGGACACGATGGGCGAGATCTCGGTGCTCGTGGCCGCGGCGACCGGCGTGGCGAGCCTGATCTTCCTCGACACGCGGATGTCGGGGATCCGTCGCGTCGCCGACATCCCCTACCCGAAGGGCGTCGAGAAGCAGCCCACCCGTCCGGGCCGGCGCGTGTGGCTGCCCGGCCCCCGCACCCTCAGCCCCGACCGCCGCTCGATCGTCTTCGAGGTGGTCACCCGCCTCGTGTTCCACGTGATCATGGTGTTCGCGATCTACCTGCTCATCGCCGGCCACAACATGCCGGGCGGCGGGTTCGCCGCGGGCATGGTGACGGGCCTGGCCCTCATGATCCGCTACCTCGCGGGCGGGCGGTACGAGCTCGACGAGGCCGCGCCGATCGACGCCGGCGTGCTCATCGGCACCGGCCTCTTCGTCGCCGCGCTGGCCGGGCTCGCGCCGATGGCCTTCGGCGGCACCGTCCTGCAGTCCTACGACGTGTACGTCGACCTGGGCTTCCTGGGCGAGCCCCACCTCGTCTCCTCGGTGGTCTTCGACATCGGCGTCTACCTCGTCGTCGTCGGCCTCATCCTCGACCTGCTCCGCACGTTCGGGTCACGGCTCGACCGGCAGATCCTGCGGGCCGAGCGCGAGGACGACTCCGTCTCCCGTGCGACCGGAGGGGTGCACTGATGCAGGTCAACCTCACGCTCCTCGTGGTCGTCGCCGCCCTCATGGGCGCCGGCGTCTACCTGCTGCTCGAGCGCAGCCTCACCCGCGTGCTCGTCGGGCTGGTGCTCATCAGCAACGGCGTCAACGTCATGTTCCTCGTCGCGAGCGGTCGGGCCGGCACCTCGCCGATCGTCGGCAGCTCCGACCCCGACGGCATGGCCGACCCGCTCCCGCAGGCCCTCGTGCTCACCGCGATCGTCATCACCCTGGGCACGGTCGCGTTCCTGCTCGCCATGGCCCACCGGTCCTGGCAGCTCAACGGCAACGACGACGTCCAGGACGACGTGGAGGACTCCGCCATCCGCAAGCTCGCCATCGACGACGCGAACTCCGACAGCTACGACCTGAGCACCAAGGGTCAGCACGAGGACGACCCGGTGGAGGAGGGCGCATGACCGCGCTCGTACCGCTCCCCGTCCTCCTCCCCCTCCTGGGAGCCGGCGCGGCGCTCATGCTGTCCAAGCGCCCGCGGGCGCAGCGCGCCATCACCGTCGGCGTGCTCGCGGCCATCGTCGTCATCGCGGCCGTGCTGCTCGTCGCGGCCGACCAGGACGGGCCGCAGGTCGTGTGGCTCGGCCAGTGGAAGCCGATCGGCATCGCGCTCGTCGCGGACCGCCTCGCCGCGCTGATGCTGCTCGTGTCGGCGATCGTGACCCTCGCCGTCCTCCTCTACTCGATCGGTCAGGGCATGACCGGCGACGAGTCGGAGACCCCGGTCTCGATCTACCACCCGACCTTCATGGTGCTGGTCGCCGGCGTCTCCAACGCGTTCCTGGCGGGCGACCTGTTCAACCTGTTCGTCAGCTTCGAGATGCTGCTCTTCTCCAGCTACGTGCTGCTGACGCTGGGCGGCACCGCCGCCCGCATCCGGGCGGGCACGATCTACGTCGTCGTCAACGTGCTGTCGTCGATGCTGTTCCTCGTGGCGCTCGCGGCCGTGTACGCCGCGGTCGGCACCCTCAACCTGGCCCAGATCGCGCAGCGGGTGGACGACCTGCCCGACCACGTCGCGCTGACGCTGCAGCTGTTGCTGCTCGTGACGTTCTGCATCAAGGCCGCGGTCTTCCCGCTCTCGCTGTGGCTGCCCGACAGCTACCCGACCGCACCGGCGCCCGTCACGGCCGTCTTCGCGGGCCTGCTCACGAAGGTCGGCGTCTACGCCATCATCCGGCTGCAGACGCTGATCTTCCCCGGCAGCCCGCTCACCGACCTGCTCCTGTGGGCGGCGCTGCTGACGATGCTCATCGGCATCCTCGGCGCCATCGCGCAGTCGGACATCAAGCGCATGCTGTCCTTCACGCTCGTCAGCCACATCGGCTACATGATCTTCGGCGTCGCCCTCGCCACGAAGACCGGCCTGTCGGGCGCGATCTTCTACGTCGCGCACCACATCACCATCCAGACCGCGCTCTTCCTCGTGCTGGGCCTCATCGAGCGCCGGGCGGGCAGCACCGCGCTCCTCCGGCTGGGCGGCCTCGCCCGGTTCGCGCCGGTCCTGGGCGTGCTGTTCTTCATCCCGGCGATGAACCTCGCCGGGATCCCCCCGCTGTCGGGCTTCCTCGGCAAGGTCGGCCTGCTGCAGGCCGGCCTCGCCGAGGGGTCGTGGCTGGCCCTCGTGCTCGTCGCGGGCGGCACCCTCACCAGCCTCCTCACCCTGTACGCCGTGGCGAAGACCTGGGCGCTCGCCTTCTGGCGCTCGCCCGAGCAGGCGCACGAGATGATGAAGCTGCTCCCCGGCACCGGCGACTCCCACACGGAGGAGGACGCCGCGACGCCCCAGCTCGTGCGGCACCGCGGGCACGTGCACGTCGGCTCCGTCGCCTTCGGGGAGCGCGACCTGGCCGAGGCGAAGCGGGTCGCCGACGCCGACGAGCCCGACCGCGACCTCTACCAGCGGGTCATGGACGGCTCCCTGCCGGAGCGACTGCCCTTCTCGATGGTGGGCCCGGCGGCCGGCCTCGTGCTCGTCAGCATCGTGATCACCTTCGTGGCCGGGCCCTTGTTCGGCTTCACCGACCGGGCCGCGGAGGACCTCATGGAGCGCACGCCGTACTTCTCCTCCGTGCTCGGGGAGGACGCCCCGTGAGCCCGCAGATGAAGACCACCCGGTCCGGGAAGCAGCGGCCCGCCCGCTACCGCTCCGTGCAGTGGCCGATGGTGATGGTGCTGGCGCTGGTCTGGTGGGTGCTGTGGGGCTCGTACTCGGCGTTCTCGCTGCTCGGCGGGGTGGCCGTCGCGGTCATGGTCTCCCTCGTCTTCCCGCTGCCGCCGCTGCGGATGCGGGTGCGGGTGCACCCCTGGGCCCTGCTCGTGCTGCTCGGCCGCTTCCTGTGGGACGTGTTCCGCGCCAGCCTGCAGGTCGCGTGGCTCACCCTCTTCCCGCCGAAGCCGCTGACGAGCGCTCTCGTCGAGGTCAAGCTCGCGACCGACTCCGACTTCGTGCTGACGATCGTCGCCGAGCTCCTCTCGCTCGTGCCCGGCACGGTCGTCGTGGAGGCCCACCGCGGGAGCCACACGCTCTTCCTGCACGCGATCGACGTGACGGACGAGGCGGGCATGGAGCGGGTGCGGCGCGACGCGCTCGAGCAGGAGGCCCGGGTGCACCGCGCCTTCCGGGCCAGCGACGAGCAGGACCTCGAGGAGGCTGTGTCATGACCGTGCTGCTGATCGTCTGCGGGGTGCTGCTGGGGGTGTCCGCGCTCCTGGTGGTCATCCGGATGACCCTCGGACCCACCACCCTCGACCGCGCCATCGCCTTCGACGTGCTGATCGCCATCAGCATCTGCGCGATCGCCGTCGAGGCCGCGATCGACCGCAACTCCGAGACGATGCCGCTGCTCCTCGTCGCGACGTTGCTCGGCTTCGTCGGCTCGGTGAGCGTGGCCCGGTTCTCGCCCGGCAGCGACGACGTCGAGGCCGAGGAGTCCGACGACCCCGTCAACCGCGCCCGCATCGCCAGCCGCCGCGAGCGGAGCCTGCGCGAGCACAGCCTGCGCACCCGGAGGATGAGCCGATGACCCTCACCGACGTGCTCGACGTCGTCGCCGGGGTGCTCCTGCTCGCCGGTGCCGTCCTCTCGCTCATCGCCGCGATCGGGCTGCTGCGCTTCCCCGACCTGCTCACCCGCATGCACTCGGCGACGAAGCCGCAGGTGCTCGGCCTCCTGCTCGTGGTCGTCGGGCTCGCCCTCCGGCTGCGGGACCCCTCGGCCACCGCCATCCTCGTCCTGGTCGCGGTGTTCCAGATGGTGACCGCCCCCGTCGCGTCGCACATGGCGGGCCGCGCGTCGTACCGCGCCGGACAGGTCCGCAAGGACCTCCTCGTCGCCGACGAGCTCAGCGACGCGCTCCCCCGGCTGGAGGAGAACCGCGGGGCTCCGTGAGCTGCCGGGCCTGGGTGACCGGGCCCGGGCCTGGGCCCCGGGAAAGAAAACGCGGACCGGAGGCGGGCCGCGCTCGGCGTGTCGCGGCCCTGAGTCCGCGTTTTCTTTCTCGCGTCCGCGTTTTCTTCGTGCCCGCATGCGCGTCCCCCCACGACGGACGCACCACGGCCCGGCACCCACGAGGGTGCCGGGCCGTGCTCGTGCTGTCGCGCGCCGGGGTCAGCGGCCGGTGCGCTCCGGGCGCTGCTCGCGGGTCCAGCGGCTGTCGCTGCGGCCACCGCGGCTGTCGCTGCGCGGCGCGCGGGTGTCGCTGCGGCCCCGCTCGCCGTAGGACCGGGTGTCGCTGCGACCGCGGTAGCCGCCCGTGCGCGGGGCGCCGCCGCGCGGTCCGCCGCTGCGCTGGCCGCCCTGGCGGGTCGCCGGCGCGGACGTGCCCGACGCGGCGAGGGCCTCGGCGGTCATGGGGCGGGGCGCCGTGCGGATGTCGTGGTGGAGCACCTCGACGGCGGCACCGCGCTGGAGACGCACGAGCGCGTCGAGGAACTTCGGCGTCGTGATGGTGACGACGGCGCCGTCCGTGCCGGCGCGGGCGGTGCGGCCCGAGCGGTGCAGGTAGGCCTTGGGGTCGGACGCCGCGTCGAAGTGCACGACGAGCTTGACGCCGTCGACGTGGATGCCGCGGGCGGCCACGTCGGTGGCGACGACGACCTGCGCTGCACCGGAGGAGAAGCGGGCCAGGTTGCGCTCGCGCGCCCGCTGCGACAGGTCGCCGTGGAGGTCGACCGCGGTGACGCCGCGCTGCTCGAGCGCCTCGGCGAGCTCGATGGCGCCCTCGCGGGTGCGCGTGAAGACGATGGTGCGGCCGTTGGCCTCCACGAGCTGCACCGCGGCGTCGACCTTCTCGCGGAAGCCGCCGACGACGAGGGTGTGGTGGGTCATCGTCGTGACCGCGCCCGCGTTGGGGTCGAGCTCGTGGACCTTCGGGGCCGTGAGGTGGCGGCGCACCAGCTTGTCGACGTCGCCGTCGAGCGTGGCGCTGAGGAGCATCCGCTGGCTGCCGGCGGGCGTCCGACCGACGAGCTCGTCGACGGCCGGGTAGAAGCCCAGGTCGCAGAGGTGGTCCGCCTCGTCGAGCACCGTCACCGCGATGTCGTCGAACGAGCAGTGGCCGCGCTCGACCAGGTCGCTGAGGCGGCCCGGCGTGGCGACGACGATGTCGGCGCGCTGGCGCAGCTGGCGGGTCTGGCGCTCGTAGGGCACACCGCCGTACACCGTCGTCAGCTTGAGGCCGACGCCCGCCGCGAGGGGCTGCAGCGACCGCGCCACCTGGGTGGCGAGCTCGCGCGTCGGCACGACGATGACGGCGCGGGGGTGGTTCGGGCGGCTGCGCCCACCGGCGAGGCGCTCGAGCACGGGGATGCCGAACGCGAGCGTCTTGCCGGAACCCGTCTGGGCGCGACCGAGCACGTCGGCGCCGGCGAGCGCGTCGGGGATGACGGCGGCCTGCACCGGCGTCGGCGCGGTGATGCCCTGGGTGGCGAGCGCGGCGACGATGTCACCGCGCAGCGAGTCGAAGACGGTGGTCCCCGGGGTGGCCTCGGGAGCGGGAGTGGTGTTCTGGGACATGCGGGTTCTACTTCCTCGCGCGGACGCGCGAATGACAGGCATGCGTCTGCGCCCGGAACCACGGGTGCGGGTCCGGGGGCCTGACGAGACGCGATCTCGATGGACCCGATCGCTGGTCTCTGCGCCGCGGGAGAGCCGCACGCACCACACCGGGCACAAGGAAGAGTGACCTCGATCGACGCTGCCGATCGGAGGAGCCACTGGCCGTCGCCCAGGGTACGGCGCCGCGCCACCCCGCCCGCAATCCCGGCGCCTGTCGGTTGGGTCACCCGGCGTGGCACCGCAGGGGGGAGGTGGCACCCTTGGCCGGGTGAGCGAGGACCTCGACCCCCGACCGACCCTCATGCGCCGCCGCTGGTGGGTGACCTTCACGGTCCTGCTCGCGGGCCTGGTCGTCGTCGTGTGGTGGGTGCGGCAACCCGACGGCGAGCCGCTCGAGGAGCAGGCCGGTGACGGTGACGCGTCCACGGAGGGCGGGGCGGCGGACGGCTCGCTCGTCACGCCCGACACCTTCGACGCGGTCGGCGGTGGTGCGTGGACCCGCGACGTGTCGCCGGAGGCCGAGGCCCGCCTGGACGAGGCGTTCGGCGTGTTCGACGACCGCCCCGCCGGAGCCGAGGGCACGCCTGCCGGCGCGGTCTACGCCGTCGACGGCAGCACCGACCCGGCGGCCCAGCTGGTCGTCGCGATCTTCGTGAGCGACGAGATCGCCGCCGTGGACGCCCCCGAGCTCGCCGCGCAGACCGTCTCCTTCAACCTCGGCCAGGAGGTCGCCTCCTCCGAGGTCGACGGCGGCGGCGGGGTCGCGTGCGGCTACGTGCCCGTCGTGCTGGACGACGAGAGCCGCGCGGAGCAGTGGTTCTGCGCCGCCGCCTACGGCGACGCGGTCGCCAACCTCCTCCTCCCGCTCTCGGTGGAGGGCGAGGAGGACGCGACGGCGCAGGCCACCGCCTTCCTCACCGCCGCCCGCGCCTGACCCTCGGGCTCCCCGTCACGACTCGCCCCCGAGCGGGAGGCGCAGCTCCGCCGACGCGCCGGCGCTCACCCGCACGGGGACGCCCCAGTCCTGCTGGTGGAGGTGGCACGCCGCACCCACGGGGACCTCGCCGTCGGTGTCCGCGTCGCACGACGCCGCCCGGGCCGCGACGTGGAGCACGCCCTCCCCGACCGCCGGGTCGAGCTCGAGCTCGCGGGTCAGCGGGACCGCCCGCCCGTCACCGCTGCGGAGGAGGCTCGGCGGCGTGGCGGTGACGAGCAGCTGCGTCGCCGGCCCGAACCGCTCGTCGACCTTCTGCCCTGGCGGCGGCGTGAACGGCACCACCAGCTCGAGCCGCGCGGCGACCTCGGTGACCGGCCGCTGCGTGCGGTGGGCGAACCCCTCCGTCGTGACGGCCGTCCCGAGCGCGACCGTGGTCAGCCGGTGCGCCGTCGACTCGACGACGACGAGGGCGTCGCCGGCGACGTACGCCGCGCTCGGCTCCGCGAGACCGGTGGCCAGCGTCGTCAGCTCGCCGCTCGGGCCGGCCGCGGGGTCGAAGCGCCGCACGGCCCCGTTGTAGGTGTCGCACACCGCGACCGAGCCGTCCGGCAGGGCGGTGACCCCGAGCGGGTGCTGCAGCAGGGCGGCCCCCTCGCCGGACCCGCCCGGGCCGTCGCGGAACCCGAAGTCGAACAGCCCGGTGCCGACGGCCGTGCGCACCACCAGCCCGTCCTGCTCGTCCGCCTCGACCCAGCGCAGCGAGGAGGTCTCGGAGTCGGCGAGCCAGAGCCGCGCGCCGTCGTGGGAGACCGCCAGCCCGGAGGTCTGGGCGAACCACGCCTCGGGCAGCGGACCGTCGAGGAGGCCCTCGTTGGTCGTGCCCGCGGCGACCTCGACGACGCCCGTGCGGGGGTCGAGGGTCCACAGCTGGTGGATCCCGGCCATCGCCACCCACACGCGGTCGCGCCACCAGACCACGTCCCACGGCGACGAGAGCCGTTCGGTGCCGTCGCCCTGCATCCACTGCCCCCCGTCGCCGGCGAGGGTCGTGACCGTGCCGTCGGCGAGGCGCAGCCCGGCGAGGCGGTGACCGACCGTGTCGGCGACGACCGCGTCGTACCCCACCGCCGCCGCCACCTCGCCCGGCAGCAGGCAGACCCCGTTGGGCTCGCGGAAGCCGCCGAAGCGACGCAGGACCGGGCCCTCCGGCGCGGCCAGCTCGACGACCTCGTCGTGGCCCGCGTCGGCGACCAGGACCCGGCCGTCGGGCAACCGGACCGCCGACGCCGGGAACCGCAGGTCGCCGGGGGTGACGGGCGGCGCGACGTACGGCGAGTCGCCCGGCTGCAGCGTGCCCCGCTCCCGGTGCTCGGCCACGAGCCGGTCGAGCAGCCGGTCGATGGCGTGGGCGTGGCCCTCGCCCGCGTAGTGCGCCACCACGTAGCCCTCCGGGTCGACGAGCACGAGCGTCGGCCACGCACGCGCCGTGTAGGCCTGCCACGTCACCAGCTCCGGGTCGTCGAGCACCGGGTGGTGCACCCCGTAGCGCTCCACCGCCGCCACGAGCGCGTCGGGGTCGGCCTCGTGCACGAACTTCGGGCTGTGCACGCCGACGACCGTCAGGTGCTCCGCGTGCCGCTCCTCGACGGGCCGCAGCTCGTCGAGGACGTGGAGGCAGTTGACGCAGCAGAACGTCCAGAAGTCGAGGAGCACGAACCGGCCGCGCAGCTCGGCGGTGGTGAGCGCGCGGCCACCCGTGTTGAGCCATCCGCGCCCCCGCAGCTCGGGAGCGCGGACGCGGGGCACGAGGCCGTGGTCGGTCGTCATGGGGACGACGGTAGAGGGCCGCACCGACACCCTGGGCCGGGCGCGCACCCGCCACTACCCTGGCGGACATGTCCACCCCTCCCCCCAGCGCCGCCGAGGTCCCCTCCGACACCGACCCGGCGGCCCGCCTGGCGTCCTACGTCGACGTCTGGTGGGCGGCCGTCGAGGACTTCCTCGCCGTCGCGACGCCGCTCACCCCCGAGGAGTGGCAGCGCCCGACCGACCTGCCGGGCTGGACGGCCCACGACGTGCTCGCGCACCTCGTCCACCTCGAGTCGCTCACCGTCGGCGGTGCGCACCCCGAGGTCGAGATCGGCGAGGTGGCCCACGTGCGCAACGACATGGGCCGCTTCACCGAGCAGGGCGTGGCCGCGCTGCGCGAGGCGGACCCGGCCGCGCTCGTGGAGGAGCTGCGGAGCACGACGCGGGGGCGGTACGACGAGCTCCAGGCCCACCCGCCGACCGACCCCTCCGTGACGGCGCCCGGTCCGTTCGGGCTCCTGGGCTGGGACACCGAGACGTTCCTCGGCAACCGTCCCTTCGACGTGTGGATGCACGAGCAGGACCTGCGACGCGCCGTCGGCCGACCCGGGGGCCTCGACGGCCTCCCCGCGGCGTACTGCACGCAGCGCCTGCTGCGCTCCGTCCCCTTCGTGGTGGGCAAGCGGGTGAAGCCGGCGCCCGGCACGTCGGTCGTCGTCGAGGTCGGCGCCCTGCCGCCCGTGGGCGTCCTCGTCGGCGAGGACGGTCGCGGACGCCCCGTGCCCGTCGAGGAGCTCGGCACCCCGACGGCGGCGCTGCGCACCGACCTCGAGGCGTTCTGCCTGGCGTCGGGCGGTCGTGGCGAGCCCGACCTCGCACGCTGGGAGCTGACCGGCGACGAGGAGCTCGCCCGCCGCGTGATCGCGAACCTGGCGGTGACGCCGTGAAGCACGAGCCCCGCACGTGGTCCCTCGCCGAGATGCCCGACCTAGCGGGTCGCACCGCCGTCGTCACCGGCCCGACCAGCGGGCTCGGCACCGCGACGGCGCGTGAGCTGGCCCGGGCCGGCGCCCGCGTGGTGCTCGCCGGGCGCAGCCCCGACAAGCTCGACGCCACCACGGCCGAGATCACGGCCGCCGTTCCCGGCGCCGACCTCGACCGCCTGGTCGTCGACCTCGCGTCCCTCGGCTCGGTGCGCACCGCGGCGGCCGAGGCGGCCCGGCTGGGCCCGATCGACCTCCTCGTCAACAACGCGGGCGTCATGGCCACCCGGGCTCGGCGCACCGACGACGGCCTCGACCTCCAGATGGCGACGAACCACTTCGGCCACTTCCTGCTGACCGGGCTGCTCTGGCCGCAGCTCGTCGCCGACGGCGGCGGACGGGTCGTCTCCGTGTCGTCCTTCATGCACACGCGGGCGCGGCACGCGCCGCTCGGCGACCCGCGCACCCCGCCCCGCCGCTACTCGCGCTGGGGCGTCTACGCGCAGACCAAGCTCGCCAACCTGCTCTTCACCTACGAGCTGCAGCGCCGCGCCGAGGCCGCCGGCGCGCCGGTGCGGGCGCTGGCGGCGCACCCGGGGTACGCCGCGACCCACCTCCTGTCCTACGGCCAGACCGGCCGCGGCACGGGCGGGCTCGCCTCGATCCTCAACGCGGTGGCGTCGGCGACGGCCCAGTCCGCCGACGACGGCGCCCTGCCGACGCTGATGGCCGCCACCGCCGACCTCCGGGGTGGCACCTACTGCGGACCCAGCGGGTTCAGCCAGCTCCGCGGGCTGCCACGCCCGGTGGGGTCGACGAAGCTCGCGCGGGACCCCGAGGCCCAGCGTCGGCTGTGGGAGATCAGCGAGGAGACGGTCGGGCTCGGCTGGCCCTGAGCCTCAGCGCGAGCGCGGCCCGAAGGTGGGCGCGATCTTGGCGAACGCCGACTCGCGCGCGACGCGCGTGTTGCGGGTCGCGAGCAGGATGACCTGCTCGATGCGCTCCCGCGCGAACGTGCGCCGGGCGCTCGAGGTGCGCGCGCCGTCGAAGAGACGCTTCGCGGCGGCCACCGCGTCGGGCGACTTGGCCTTGATCTCGGCCACCAGCGACTCCGCAGCGGCGACCGGGTCCGCGTCGACGCCCGTCACGAGGCCGAGGTCGAGCGCCTCCTTGCCCGAGACGATCTCCGCGGTCATGGCGAGCCGCTTGGCGACGTCGAGCCCGACGAGCTCCGAGATGCTGCGCACGCCGCTCATGTCGGGGATGAGCCCCCACTTGCCCTCGAGCACCGACCAGCGGGCGTCGGGGGTCGTGAACCGGAAGTCCGCGGCGAGCGCGATCTGCAGGCCCCCGCCGTAGCAGTGGCCGTGCACCGCCGCGATGACGGGCACCGGCAGCCGCCGCCAGGCCCAGCACGCCTCCTGGAAGGTGTTCGTGCCCCGGAGGGGCGAGGGCACGAGCGCCCGCGCGACCCGGCCGGGCCGCTTCAGCACCGTGCCGAAGTCGAGCCCGGCGCAGAACGACTCGCCGGCACCGCTGAGGATCACCGCCCGCAGCGTGCGGTCGTGCCGCAGCCACCGCGCGACGCGGATCAGGTCCTCGAGGGTGTCGAGGGTGAGCGCGTTGAGCTTGTCGGGGCGGTCGAGCACGACGCGTGCGATGCCGTCCTCGACGGTGCAGGAGACGTAGGTGGTGGCGGGCGACGCAGACATGCGCGCCATGCTACTCATAGGTAACTCACGACCAGGTCAGCGCTCCGTCGTCGAGGTCGGAGCGGCGCAGGGCCCGGATGTCGTACAGGTAATTCTGCACGACCTTCCACGGCGCCTCGTCGCCCTGCTTGGGGAGCTGGTCGACGGAGCGCTGGACGTAGCCGGCCTCCAGCCCCAGCAGCGGCGCCTCCGCCACGGTCGGGTCGCGGTGCACCTCCACCTTCCGCAGGCCGTCGCGCCGCATCCGCCCGAGCAGCCGCGAGACGTAGTCGGCCACGAGGTCGGCCTTCAGCGTCCAGGAGGCGTTGGTGTAGCCGATCGTGTAGGCGAAGTTCGGCACGCCGGTGAGCATGAGGCCGCGGTAGCTCATCGTGTCGGGCAGCTTCACCTCGGCGCCGTCGACCGTGAACTGCAGGCCGCCGAAGGCGAGCAGGTTGAGCCCGGTGGCGGTGACGACGATGTCGGCCTCGATCTCCTCGCCGCTCTCCAGCCGGATGCCGGTCGGCGTGAAGGTCGCGACTCGCCCGGTCGCGATGGACGCCTCCCCCGAGCGCAGCACCCGGTAGAGGTCGCCGTCGGGGACGACGCAGAACCGCTGGTCCCACGGGTCGTAGGGCGGGTTGAAGTGCGTGTCGACGTCGAGGTCCGGCACCTGGCGCTTGGTCCAGGCACGCACGCCGCGCTTCACGACGGACGGGAACGCCTGGCTGGCGTTGAAGAAGACCATCTGCTGCAGCACGTTCCGCCACCGCGTCAGCTGGTACGCCGTCATCTCGGGCAGGACCTTGCGCGCCAGCAGCGAGAGCTGGTCGCGGGCGGGGATCGAGATGACGTACGTCGGGGTGCGCTGCAGCATCGTGACGTGCTCGGCCGTGCCGGCCATCGACGGCACGAGCGTGATCGCGGTGGCCCCGGAGCCGATCACCACGACCTTCTTGCCGGCGTGGTCGAGGTCCTCGGGCCAGGCCTGCGGGTGCACGAGCTCGCCCTCGAACAGCTCCTCGCCGGGGAACGCGGGCCGGTAGCCCGCGTCGTAGTCGTAGTAGCCGGCGCAGCAGTAGAGGAACCCGGCCGAGTACGTCGCGCGCTCGCCGTCGACGACCACCTCGACCGTCCACCGGGAGGTGGCGGAGTCCCACGCCGCACCGACCACCTTGTGGCCGAACCTGATCCGGTCGACGAGGTCGTGCTCCGCGGCCGTCTCCTCGACGTACTCCCGGATGGAGGCTCCGTCGGCCAGCGACTTCTCCCCGAGCCAGGGCTTGAAGCGGTAGCCGAGCGTGTACATGTCCGAGTCGGAGCGCACCCCGGGGTAGCGGAACAGGTCCCACGTGCCGCCGATCGCGTCGCGCGCCTCGAGGATCCGCAGGTCGAGGTCGGGGTGGTCGCGGGTCAGCCGGGCCGCGGCACCGATGCCGGAGAGACCGGCCCCGATCACGAGGACGTCGACATGCTCACGCGGGGAGGGGTGGCTGGAGGGAGCCGGGGTCTGCGCCATGCCGCGCATCATGACCCGGACCGGGCCCTGTTGTCACGCGTTCAATAGCGTGATCCGGGCCCGGTCCGGGTCAGGAGGGTCACTCGTTGGTGCCGGGGATCAGCTTCAGGCGGATGTCGCCGGTGCAGGAGGATGCACCCCACGCACGCTCGGTCCCTCCGCGGACGACCTACCGCCGAGCGCTACCAAGGAGATAGCGTTGAGCACGCTCCTGAAGGCGTTTACTGGTAAGTGCATCTTTGGCGACGCGCTCAAACAGGACCTCGCCCCTCCGTTCCGCGACGTACGCGAATTCCTCGCGCACCAGCGGCAGCAACTCTCGCAGCATTCGATCCGAAGGAGTCTGCAGGGACTCAGCCAAGTCAGCGGACTTAGGATTCATTTTCCTAGTGAGTGCAACCGTGGCGAGCATCGCCAAGTGAAAGACAAAGTTCTCCGCGTCGCCTCGCGTATCCGTCGACGAGTGAAGGAACTCTTCCACACGCCGCTGCAAGGTGATAGCTACGGAATACATTTGGATCGGGTGGGCCTCGCTGAAGACAACGGGGTAAATTTCCTCACTGAAAATGGCCGAGACTTCGCCTCTAGCGATGTGCGGCACTTGGACCAAAGTCGACATGACCGCCTGGCCCATCTGGTCGATTGACACGAGTTTGGTCAACGGGATATTGCGATTGTGGTAGAAATTCTTGCGACGCTCGTAGTACAAGCCCTGTGTCCGGAGGTGCTCCTCAATCCGTCGCTGGACAAGATCGGTCGCGCGGAGTGCGCTAGTGCCTAGAGTCGTCTGACTGTTCGTAGCTTGGATGATTCTGTCTTTGACACGATCATCTGCGGCCTGGATCACCTTTACAAGAACGCTCCGGTTCTCCGAAAACCCTTCCGCTCGACCTCGCTTGAAAATCTCGTGGGAAGTCTGCAGCCCGTTGACAATTTGAGGAGATTCGAGTTCGAGCAACTTGCTGGCGGGTTGCACTTTGTCCGCAACGATGGTGACTCCATTGTTGAGCCACCAGAAGTCAACGCCTTTGTCCTCTTTGGTGAGAGTCGCTTGGATACTACGATTGACGCCGGTCTCGCCCTCGTAGTCTCGCACATTGGCTTCGAATAAGGACGCGTCCAACTTGCCACTCGAATCGGTGATGAAACGCTGATACTCATCAAGCTTCACGACACCGATGTAGCCACCAGCCGTGTCCGTTGAAATGGGGTTCTCAGCGAGCGCAAGTTCCCGCGATGTGGGCGGCCGCTCTCGCGCCATCCCGGCCACGGCAGTAGCGTCGAGGAAGCTGACCTGGGGAATGCAAGAACCGAAACAGTCGACGAGGGCCGCGCTCAGCAACTCACCCTTGGCGACGGTGTTGGCATGCACTTCAACCGCTCGGAGCGAAGCAAATGCGCAGTAAATTGAGAGATTAGGCATGTCAAGGTCGCGATAAGCAACGAGAAAGCGTCTCGTAATCTCAATTACTCGCCCATTGAAGCGCTTTGAAAGTGCGGCCTCGTCACGATCAAAGTTCAACAACTCCGGAATATGCACGATCATTTTCTCGACCGCGTTCTCCGAGAAGCCCTTCGTGTTTTTTACCTGCGTAAACACAAGGTCCAACTGGGCGTTCCTGCCCAATTTGCCGAGGTCAGTATCGTCCCGAACGCAATATCCGTTAACGAAGATTGAGATCGTATCGATGCCGCCGTCGTTCCCGCCGTCCACGATCCCGGCCAGTAGGTCGTCGTGGGTCGGACGGTATTCGCGCAACAGGTGCTTACTTACGAAATAGGCCTCCTGAGCCGCCGCGTCAAGACCGGCTGTCTCGGCCCTAGACCGTTCGACCATGTCGCCCAGCAGAATTACGTCATTCGCTCCCACTGCGATACTCCCCCATCGTCCACATGTGCGGAGAATGCTAGGGCTCACCGGGCTTCGCGTCTGGGAGTTGTCGAGACTTCACTCAAGTCAACGCGGCGAACCGCCACTCGAGTCATCGCCACGCTGAAGTAGCTGGCGCCCGGGGACGACGACGCGGGCCCCGCGGTCGCTTGCCTAGATCTTCTCAGCTGGTAGCGAATAACCCGGACCGGGCCCTGTTGTCACGCGTTCAATAGCGTGATCCGGGCCCGGTCCGGGTCAGGAGGGTCACTCGTTGGTGCCGGGGATCAGCTGCAGCCGGATGTCGCCGGTGGCCTGCGGGTCCTCGTCGTACTCCGACACGACGACCGAGTAGTCGTCGCCCTGACGCACCTGGATGAGGCACGTCTCGTCACCGAAGGAGCTGTCGCGGTTGCAGATCTCGTTGCCGTGCTTGTCGAAGACCTGGAGCCGGAAGTCGACCGCGGGGTCGGCGATGTTCTCGAGGAACACGGTGAGCGAACCGCTCGTGGTCGCCACGAACGGGGCGTTGCCGCCACCGGGCGGCATGGTGGTCTCGAGCGTCGTGCCGCCCTCGCCCCACACACCGGCACCCTGGGGCGCCTGCGCCGGGGAGAGCCGCGAGCGGTCGGCGATCGCGAGCACCGTGCCCTGCAGGTCGCAGATGGCGTCGCTGGTGCAGCCCGAGATGAACATGCCCTCGGGCAGCACGAAGGCCCCCGAGAGGTCCTCGTAGATCGCCGCACCCATCGGCGAGCCCGCCGGGAGCGGCACCGTGTCGCCGAGCTCGAGGGTCTCGGCGTCGACCACGTCGACGAACACCTCGACGGTGTCGGAGCCCGCGAAGACGTTGAACTCGACCTCCTGCTCGCCCGAGCGCTCCGGCACGAAGGCCGCGAAGCCCTCCTCGCCGTACCAGCCCTGGGCCGAGGTCACCTGCAGCGCGGCGTCCTCGGGGAAGGGGATGCCCATGTCGTCGGAGCTGGAGAGCAGCACGATCTGCGACTCGTACGCCTCCACCGTGAGCACGGCCTGGTCGTCGTCGACCGGGATCTCGTTGACCTCGCCGAGCGTGATGCCGGACCCGTCGGGCCCGTCCGTGCCGTCGGTGCCGTCCGTGCCGTCGGTGGTGCTCGTCTCGGGGTCGTCGGCCGTGTCCTTGTCGTCGTCGCCCCCGAACACCCCGGTGAGCACGAGCACGAGGACGAGGGCGCCCACGACGAGCACGCCGACGGCGCCCCAGATCGCGACCCACTTGCCGCGGCCGCCGCCGCGGTTGGGCGACGGCTGGCCGAGCTCGCCGTAGCCGCCACCCCCGTAGCCGCTCCCCCCGTAGCCACCGCCGCCGTAGCCACCGCCGTAGCCGCCGCCCGGCTGGCCGTAGCCGCCGGACTGGGGGTAGCCCGCGTCGTACCCGCCGGACTGGCCTCCGGACTGGCCGTAGCCGCCCGGCTGACCCGACGGCGCGCCGTACGACGAGGACGGCGGCAGCCCGCCGCTGACGCTCGTCGGTGCCTCGCCCGGGTCCGTGGGCGCGGACGGGGAGGGGCCGCCGGTGACGTGGGTCGCGTCGGCCGGCGTGCCGCACGTGTCGCAGAACGCGGCGTCGTGGGGCATCTGGTGTCCGCAGACGGCACAGGTGCTCATGGGGTGTCCTTCCAGCACTCGTCGTCCGCGCCCAGACGCGGGCGGCTCGGGAAGACAGCGAGGGCCGGACCGCCTCTACCCCACGACGGCTCGCCTCAATCAGGCGACGCGCGCGACGTCCGCCTTCTTCTGCGCGCGGAGGCGCCGGGCCTGCTGCTCGAGGCGCAGCTGGGCCACGCGGCGCACCTTGCGGTCGCCCGTCGTCATCGCCCAGAGCATCTTGAGCTGGCTCGGCAGGTTCTCCTTCGTCGTCGTCTCCATCCAGCCGTTGGGCAGGGAGAGGCGCACGACCCGGTGCCAGGCCGAGTAGACCTGCGCGGGCAGGGAGGCCGAGTGGTAGTTGAGGTCGTACTTCTCGAACAGGGCCTGCACCTTCGGGGCCACCTCGGCGTACCGGTTCGACGGCAGGTCGGGGAACAGGTGGTGCTCGATCTGGTGCGACAGGTTGCCCGTCATGAAGTGCATCGCCTTCGAGCCGGAGATGTTGGCGGAGCCGAGCATCTGGCGCAGGTACCACTCGCCGCGCGTCTCCCGCTCCGGGATGGCGGCCTTCTCGTAGGTCTCGACGCCCTCGGGGAAGTGGCCGCACATGATCACGGAGTGGCTCCACACGTTGCGGACCAGGTTGGCCGTGAAGTTGGCGGCCAGCGTCGGCAGGAAGGAGCCGGTCGGCAGCGACAGCAGCGGGTGGACGACGTAGTCCTTCGTCATCTGCTTGCGGATCTTGCCGAGCGTGGCGCGGGCGGCCTTCTTGAACGACTCCGGACGGCGGTCCTTCGGCGTCTTCAGGTTCTTGCCGAGCTCGAGGTCGTAGGCCGCGATCCCGTACTCGAAGAAGCACGCGTTGATGAAGTTCCACAGGGGCTGCGCGAGGTACATCGGCACCCAGCGCTGGTCCTCGTCGACGCGCATGATGCCGTAGCCGAGGTCGTTGTCCTTGCCGACGATGTTCGTGTAGGTGTGGTGCACCTCGTTGTGGCTGTGCTTCCAGCCCTCCGCCGTCGAGGCGTTGTCCCACTCCCACGTGGTCGAGTGGATCTTCGGGTCGCGCATCCAGTCCCACTGGCCGTGCATGACGTTGTGGCCGATCTCCATGTTCTCGACGATCTTGGCGATGGAGAGGCCGATCGTGCCGACGACGAACGCCGGGGGGAACGCGCTGGCGAGCAGCACCGCGCGCGAACCGAGCTCCAGCTTGCGCTGGGCGTCGATGACCTTGCGGATGTACGCCGCGTCGCGCTCCCCGCGGGTGTCGAGCACCTCCTGGCGGATGGCGTCGAGCTCGACGCCGAGCTGCTCGATGTCCTCGGGCGTGAGGTGGGCGACGGGGTTCTGGTCCTTCTTGGTGACGACGGTCATGGTGAGTCCTCCCTGGGGATCAGACGTCGAGGTGGCACGGGCCGGCGGCGGCCGTGATGCAGGTCTGGATGCGGATGCCCTCGGGCCCGGTCTCCCCGGGCACCGCGGTGGTGAGGGCGCCGTTGCGCAGGTCGCGCACCGAGCCCTCCTTCAGCGGGACGACGCAGCCGAAGCAGACGCCCATGCGGCAACCGCTCGGCATGAGCACGCCGGCGGACTCGCCCGCGTCGAGGAGCGTCGTGGCCCCGTCGGTCTCGACGCTGGCGCCACCGGCGAACGTGACCTCGCCGCCCTCGCCGACGACGAGCGTCGCGGGCCGGAACTGCTCGGTGTAGAGCACGAGGTCCCGCGCGGCGTGGTGCGCCTCGAGGGCGTCGAGGAGGCCCCCGGGACCGCACGCGTACGTCGCGCGCTCGCCCAGGTCGGGCACCAGGTCGCCGAGCGTGTCGACGTCGAGGAGGCCGTGCACGTCGTCGTACCGCGCCACGAGGTGGATCGCGCCGGCGGCGTCGAGGGCCTCGAGGTCGCGGATGAAGATCGAGTCGGGACGGCTCGGCGCGACGTGCACGACCGTGATGTCGAGGTGGGCGCTGCGGGCGGGCCGCACGACGCCGGCGTCGGTCACGGGGAACAGGTTGCGCAGCATCCCGACGACGGGGGTGACGCCGGAACCGGCCGTCACGAAGAGCAGCTTGGCCGTCCCGGGGCCGTCGGTGACCTCGGGCGCCAGCACGAACTCGCCGGTGGCCTGCTCGAGGTGGACCAGGGTGCCGACCCGCACGCGGTGCACGAGGTGGTGCGAGACGACGCCGTCGGGCACGGCCTTCACCGTGATCGAGATGTTGCCGTCGGGGCGCGGGCCGTGGGTGAGCGAGTAGGCGCGCCACTGGCGAACGCCGTCGACGTCGATGCCGACCCGCACGTACTGGCCCGGGACGTGCCCGGCCCAGTCGCGGCCGGGCCGGATGACGATGGTGGCGGCGTCGGCCGTCTCGGGGGTGACGGCGACGACCTTCCCGCGCAGCTCGGCGCCGGCGCGGAGCGGGTTGAAGAGGTCGAGGTAGTCGGCCGGCACGAGCGGGGTCACCGCCGCGTTCGCGATCCGCTCGAGGCGCGCGCGGAGCGTCGTGGAGCCTGGACGGCGACCGGCGGTCGTCGTCAGCAGGGGCACAGAGGAGCTCATGCGTCCATCGTGGGGCCGCGGGCGCTCGAAGTCGTCACGCTGCGCAGGTGAAGTTGCGGCATGATGTTGTTCGCTCGGAACAACTCGGAGGTGGTCCATGGATCCGGCAGACGACGCAGTCACCCTCTCGGAGGGAGCCGTGACCGCGCTGCGCGGTGCGCTGCCCGACGTCGCGGACCGCACCGTCGACGCCATCATCACCGAGGTCCCCAGCTATGAGAACGCCCTGTCCGGACCGATGGGCGCCACGATCCGGCAGGCCGTGCAGCTCGCGCTCGGCGGGTTCGTCGCCCTCGTGTCCGGCACCCCCGCCGCCGCGGGCACCCGTCGCGACCCCCGGCGACCCGCGACGGCCTCGACCCGGGGCGCCTACGACCTGGGCCGCGGCGAGGCGCGCAGCGGACGGTCGATGGAGGCGCTGCTCGCGGCGTACCGGATCGGGGCGCGCGTCTCCTGGCGCGAGCTGTCCCGCGTCGCCGTCGACCACGGTGTCGGCGCCCGGATGCTGGCGGAGTTCGCGGAGCTCGTCTTCGCCTTCATCGACGAGCTCTCGGCGGCGAGCGCGGCCGGGCACGCCGACGAGCTCGCAGCGAGCGGCCGCGTGCGGCGCCGACGCCTGGAGCGCATCGCGCACCTGCTGCTCGAGCGGGCCCCCGCGGACGCGGTGCACGCGGTCGTCGCCTCGACCGACTGGGAGCCGCCCGAGACCCTGACCGCCCTCGTCGTGCGCAGCGACCAGGTCCGGGCCGTGCTCACCTCGGTCGACCCCGCGACCCTGCAGCCCGCCGACGAGCTCCCCGCCCTCGCCGACGGCGAGCGCACGCTCCTCCTCGTGCCCGACGTCCGGCGCTCCCTGCTGCTCGAGCAGCTGGGGAGGTACGACGCGGTCGTCGGCCCGACGGTGCCGTGGCTCGAGGTGCGCACCTCCTACGACCGGGTCGAGCGCGCCCTCGGCCTCCCCCGGCCCGACGGGACGGACCGGGTGGACGGGCTCCTCGACACCGACGACGTGCTCGTCGACCTCGTCGTCCACGCCGACCCCGCCGCTCGCGCCGCCCTGCGCGCCCGCGCACTGGCCCCGCTCGAGGGCGTGCGCCCCGACACCGCGGCCCGGCTCGAGGAGACGCTGCGCGCGTGGCTGCTGCACCAGGGCCGACGCGAGGAGGTCGCCGCCGCGCTGTTCGTGCACCCGCAGACCGTGCGCTACCGCATGGGACGCGTGCGCGAGCTGTGGGGCGACGCGCTCGGCGATCCCGAGGTCGTGCGCGAGCTGGTGGTGGCGTTGGCGTGAACGGCCACCGGCGGCGCGGTGGGCTGGTGAGGCGTCGGGCGATCCACCCCCACCGCGATCGCCTCGGAAATGTGCGGATGGCGCAGGCCAGGCTCGACCCAGGCTGCTCCAGCCGCACAGTTGCGGTCGAGGTTCAGCCCGCGGTCGAGCTCGCGAGCTCGTCGACGAGGTTCTGGAAGCTGCCGGGGCTCGTCGTGGCCGTCGCCGCGTTGCGGGCGAGCTCGGCGGCGTGCACGGTCCAGTACGAGAGGTCCTCGTCCTGGGCTCGGAGCGAGACCGTGCACCCGTTCGTCGTCTCGGCGAGAGCGCCCTGGACGGTGAGGCTTGCCAGCGGTGCACCCGCAGGGCGTCCGACCTCGTAGCCCTCGACCACGAACGGCGAGCCGTACCGCTCCTCCTCGTCAGCGGGAACCGTGTTGCCGATCGCGATGACGCGGGTCCCCGTGGGGACCGCGCGCTCGAGCTCGTCGAGCGTCGGGACGCTCCCCACGGCGGCACCATCGGGGCCGACCGGATCCGACCCGAGGCTGACGGCGACGTACGCGACGTCGCGCTGGGAGGGATCAGCGACCTTGACGGCAAGGTCGACCTGCACGGTGACGGTGGCATAGCGCGAGATCATGTCGCCGCTGCTGACGGAGCGGCCCCCAGACCAGCCGGTCACACGCCCTGCCACCGCCACGTCGTGCTTCTCGACAGCAGCGGAAAGGTTCGGCATGACGTCGTAGTCGTAGTAGCCGGTCCCACGCACCACTGCGGGTGCGACCCCACCGCCGCAGTCGCCGGTGTCGGCGACGGGCGACGTCTCGACGGCCGCCGCGGTGGTGGACGACGTCGCGGAGCCGCACCCACCGAGCGGGAGCACGACGACGAGCAGTGCTGCCCCGAGCATCACCGTCTTCTTCATCGCCGCTCTCCTCCGCTGGATCAGGTGTGCTGCCGAGGAGACGCGGGCGAGCCGCCCGTCGGTTCCACCCTCGGCCACCAGAGCGGATACTGATGCGCATGACCTCGCTCCCCCGCCGTGTCGTCGCCGGCCTCGCGTTCGCCCTCGTCCTCACCGGGTGCAGCGGCAACGACTCCGACGGCCCGGCCGTGGCGACGGCGGAGCCCTCGTCGGCCGCACCCGGCGCTGACGGGCCCGAGGTGCGCACGGACGACTCCGACGACTTCGCGGACCAGTCCTACGTCGCGATGGGCGACTCCTACACCGCCGCGCCCGGCGTGGAGCCGGCCGACGACTCCTCGGGCCTGTGCGGTCGCTCCGAGGTGAACTACCCCCACCTCGTGCAGGGCGCGTTCGGCGGCTCGGAGCTCACGGACGTCTCCTGCTCGGGCGCCACCACCGCGGACCTCCTGGCGCCGCAGGTGCTCGCGACGGGCGACGTCCCCGCCCAGATCGACGCGGTCACCGCGGACACCGACATCGTCACCATCAGCACGGGCGGCAACGACTTCGGCGCCTTCGCGCTGCTGGCCGGCGACTGCGTGCAGACCGGCTGCGAGGACATCGACGTCGCCGCGGTGCAGGCGGGTCTCGCCCAGCTGTCGACCGACCTGGCCGGCGCGATCGCGCAGGTGCAGGAGCGCGCGCCCGAGGCCCGGGTGCTCGTCGTCGGCTACCCCCAGGTCGTGCCCTCCGGCAGCGAGGGCTGCGACGACGTGCCGCTCGACGCCCAGACCATCGGCCTGGCCCGTCTCCTCAACCAGGAGCTCTCCAACGCGCAGAAGCGCGCCGCCGAGACCGCCGGGGTCGAGTTCGTCGACCTCTACGCGGCCACCCAGGGCCACGCGCTCTGCTCCGACGAGCCGTGGATCAACGGCGGCGACACCACCGGCGCCGTGCCCTACCACCCGCTCGAGTCCGGTCAGCGCGCCGCCGCGGCGGCGATCGTCGAGCTGCTGGACAGCTGACTCAGCCCAGCTCGATCCCCGCGCCGTACACGGCCTCACCCGCGACGTACGTCGCCGCCACGGGCATCTCCCGGAGCCACGCGCCCTGCTCGGCGGAGGAGTCGAACGCGGCGTACGGGTCCGCGTCGAGCAGCACGAGGTCGCCCGGGTGACCGGGCGCGACGGTGCCCCAGCCGTCGGTGGACGCGGCGAGCGCCTCGGCGACGGTGAGGGCCTGCTCGCCGTGCCACGGCTCGCGCTCGTCGGCGCTGCGGTGCACGGCCGCGGCCATCGCGAGCCACGGGTCGAGCGGCGAGACCGGCGCGTCGGAGCCGAGCGCGAGCTCGACGCCGTCGTCGAGCATCCAGCGGAACGCGAAGCAGCGGCTGGAGCGCTCCTGCCAGATCTTCTCGGTGAGGTCGCGGTCGTCGAGGAGGTGCGCGGGCTGCACGCTGGCGCGGATGCCGAGCTCGGCCATGCGCCGCGAGTCGGCGCGCCCCACCATCTGGGCGTGCTCGATGGAGCCGCGCGCCCCGGTCGTCGCGTACGCCGCGAGCGCGGCCGCCACCGCCGCGTCGCCGATCGCGTGGGTCGCCACCTCGAGGCCCGCGGCGTGCGCGCGCTCGAGGAGCGTGCGCAGCTCCGCGCCCGAGAGGTTGGGCTGGCCGGCGGGGTACTCGAGGCGGTGGGCGTCGGCGTACGGCTCGCAGCACCACGCCGTGCGCGTGTTGAGCGACCCGTCCGAGATGATCTTGAGGGGCCCCATCTGCAGGCGGTCGTCGTGCGGGCCGGTCACGTCGGCGACGCCCGGCAGCACGTCGCCCGTGCGGAGGCCGAGGGAGAGCACCTCGTCGAGCCCCTCGGCGTACGTCGACATCCGCACCCGCAGCCGGTCGCACCCCTGCTCCCAGCGGTGCAGCCAGTCGGCCGCGCCGCCGGAGAACTCGAAGTCGACGAGACCGACGACGCCGAGCGAGGCGGCGGTGTCGAGGGCGCGCCGGTAGGCCGCCGGCGACGTGCCGTCGTCGCCGACGAGGGTGGAGAGGCGGGCGTACGCCGCGAACCACTCCTTCTCGCGGACCACCGAGTCCCGCACGGGCATGGCGAGGTGGAGGAGCGCCGTCGTGTTGAGCCAGGCGTGGTGGCCGTCGCCGGAGATGAGCACGACCGGCACCTCGCCGGAGACCGCGTCGAGCTCGCTGACCGTGACGTCGCGCTCCCAGCCGCCGGAGCGGTGTCCCCAGCCGATGACGGGGTGCCCGGGCTGCTCGGCCAACCGCTCCGCCACCATCCGCGTCGCGTCCTCGGGCGACCGGGCCGCGGCGAGGTCGAGGCGCTGCGACGCGAGCGTCCACTGGCCGAGGTGCACGTGCTGGTCCCAGAGGCCCGGGATCAGCCAGCGTCCCTCGGCGTCGACGACCTCCGCCGCGGTGGCCCCCGGGTGCACGGGCAGGTCGGCGCCGACCGCGGTGACGCGGCCGTCGGTCACCACCACGTCGACGGGACGGGGCGAGGGGCCGGCGGTGACGGCCGGCCCGACGGGCACCAGGCGCGCCTGGCGGATCAACAGCGTGGACACGGGGCGCAACGGTAGCGAGCGTTGGTGACGCGCAGCGCCTCCCGGGCGGGCAGACTGGTCACATGTCCTCCCCGCTGCCGCCACCGCCGCTGCCCCCTCGGTCCGGCGGTCGACGCTCGCAGGGGCGGGGGACGGTCGTCATCGCGTTCCTCGTCGCCTTCGTGCTGGCGTCGGTGACGTCGCTGGCGGTCATCCTCGTCGTCGACCAGGTGCGGGACCGCCAGGCCGACGACCGCGCCGATGAGAACCGCTCCGCGGGCCCCGACGCGGACTCCGACGACGAGCCGACCGACGACCCGACGGACCGTGAGGGCGACCCCGTCGACGTACCGGAGCTCGCGGCCCCCACCGAGCCCGCGCTGGCGGCGGCGGTGAGCGAGCCGCGCGAGGACTCGGTCTACCCGGAGGTCGGCGACCCCGGGGTGGACGCGCTGCACTACGCGATCGACTTCTCCTGGTTCCCCGAGGACGACGACTTCACGGCGACCACGGCGGTCACGTTCCGCGCGACGACGACCGCGGAGCGCTTCCAGCTCGACCTCGCCGAGCACCTCGACGTCGCGTCCGTCTCCGTCGACGGCGAGCCGACGGACGCGTTCGAGCACGACGGCAAGGACCTCGTCGTGGACGTGCCGGTGACGGCGGACGAGCGGTACGTCGTCGAGGTCGCCTACGGCGGCCCGCCGCAGCCCGTCGACGCGCCGACCACCCGGTCCGACTTCGAGGGCGTCGGCCTGCAGCGCTCCGACTCGTCCGACTACGACGGCTGGCTGTGGACGATGCAGGAGCCGTACGGCGCGTTCACCTGGTATCCCGTCAACGACCAGCCCGCCGACAAGGCCATCTACGACATCACCGTGCACACGTCGCCCGACTGGCAGGGCGTCGCCAACGGCGTGCTGACCTTCTCCGAGTCGAACGACCTCGAGTCGGTCAACCGGTTCCACGCCGACGCGCCCATGTCGTCGTACCTGTCGACGATCGCCGTCGGGGACTACGAGCTGACCGAGGACGAGAGCGACTCGGGCGTGCCGCTGGCCTACTGGACGCCGTCCGGCGACGCGGGGATCCTCGAGGCGATGGAGGAGACGAAGGACGCGCTCGCGTGGGTGGAGGAGAAGCTCGGGCCCTACCCCTTCGACAGCCTCGGTTCCGTCGTCGTCGACTCCGAGAGCGCCATGGAGACCCAGACGATGATCACCTACGGCAACACGCCCTACACGCTGTCGCCCGAGGTGATCGTGCACGAGATCGTCCACCAGTGGTACGGCGACAAGGTGTCCCCGAACGACTGGCGCGACGTCTGGATGAACGAGGGCATGGCCATGTACCTCCAGATGCTCTACGAGGCGGAGACCTACGACATCGACGTCGACGAGTACGTCGCGACCTACGGCGCCGAGGACCAGTCCTACCGCGACGAGGCCGGACCGCCGGCGGACTGGGACCCCGACCAGTTCGGCCAGTCCAACATCTACGTCCCGCCGGGCGTCATGTGGCACGAGCTGCGCACCCGCCTCGGCGACGAGGTCTTCTGGTCGATGACCCGGGCGTGGCCGTACGCCGCGGGCGACGCCTTCGTGTCCACCGGGCGCGACGAGTACTGGCCGTGGCTCTCCGAGCAGGCCGGCGGCGACCTGACGCCGTTCCTGACGGAGTGGCTGCTGGGCGAGACCGAGCCGGCCACGACGTTCTGAGGCTCCCGCTCATCCGGGCGGGTTGGAGGGCGGGAGTAGCAAAGGGGGCATGACGGACTCCTCCACGGCGACCGGCTCGAACGGTTCGACCCCGCCGCCCAGCGTCATCGTGCTCTTCGGAGCCACCGGCGACCTGGCCAAGCGCAAGCTCTTCCCCGCGTTCCTCCGCCTCGCCGCGTCGGACTGGTTGCCCGCGTCCTACGCGATCATCGGGTCCGGTCGGCACTCCCCCGGCTCGGACGACGAGTTCCGCGACCAGATGCGCGAGGCCCTGCAGGAGAAGGCGGACGACGACGAGCGCGACGCCGTCGACGGGCTGGTCGAGCGGTTGTCCTTCCAGACCGCCTCGGCGGACGACGGCGCCGACCTGGCCGCCGCCATCGGCGAGGCCGAGAAGAAGGTCGCCGAGGAGGCGGGCGCCGACGTCGCGGACGTGCGACGGCTCGTCTACCTGTCGGTGCCGCCGTCGGCGATGACGGACATGATCGGCATGCTCGACCGGGAGGGCATCACGGAGCGAGCCCGCCTCGTCGTGGAGAAGCCGTTCGGTCTCGACCTGGCGTCGGCGGAGGAGCTCGACGGCGTGCTGCTCGACGCCGTCGACGAGGAGCAGGTCTTCCGCATCGACCACTTCCTCGGCAAGGAGGCGGTGCAGAACATCCTCGCGCTGCGCTTCGCCAACGGCCTGTTCGAGCCGGCCTGGGACCGCCGTTCCATCGCGTCGGTGCAGATCGACGTGCCCGAGGATCTGACCATCGAGGGGCGAGCCGGCTTCTACGAGTCCACGGGCTGCCTGCGCGACATGATCTCGACGCACCTCTGCCAGCTGCTCGGCTTCGTCGCGATGGAGGACCCCGGGGCGTTCGACGCGCAGGCGGTCCGCGACACCAAGGCGGCGCTGTTCCGCGACGTACGGCCCCTGGACCCCGCCCGCGTGGTGTTCGGGCAGTACGAGGGCTACCGCGACGAGGAGGACGTCGACGACGACTCCACGGTCGAGACGTTCGTCGCCGCCGAGGTCTTCGTCGACAACGACCGGTGGCGCGACGTGCCGTTCCTGCTGCGCACGGGCAAGGCGCTCGCCGAGGGACGGCGCACCATCACGCTGCGATTCCGGGACCCGGCGTCGGACATGTTCGAGGAGCCGTCGTGCGGCAACGAGCTCGTGCTCGAGCTCACCGACGAGCCGCAGATCACCGTCGACGTGCGGGCGAAGAAGCCCGGGCGGGCCTTCGACATCACGATGGCGACGATGCAGGTGCAGGTGCAGGGCACCGCGGAGTCGTTCCCGCTCGAGGCCTACGAGCGCCTGCTGCTCGACGTGCTCCACGGCGACCAGACCCTCTTCACGCGCTCCGACGAGGTCGAGCGGCTGTGGGAGGTCTGCCAGCCGGTGCTGGACGACCGCCCCGAGGTGCACCCCTACGCGCAGGGCTCCTGGGGGCCGCAGGCCGCGCTCGACCTCGCCCCGGGCGGGTGGCGGCTCGGTGGTTGAGTCCCGCACGTCGGGTGACGCCCCCGACATCGCCGCGCACGGCATCATCGGGGACCTCCGCTCGGCGGCCCTCGTGTCGACCGACGGCACCATCGACTGGTTCTGCCCCGAACGGTTCGACCGGCCCAGCGTGTTCGCCTCGATCCTCGACGAGGAGCGCGGCGGCGCCTGGCGGCTCGCACCGATGGGCGAGGTGACGCGCACGCAGCAGTACTACCTGCCCGACACCGCCGTGCTCGTCACCCGGTTCCTCACGCCCGACGGCGTGATCGAGGTGCAGGACTTCATGCCGGTGCTGCAGCCCCACGACCCCGACCACCAGCAGCGGCTCGTGCGGCGCGTCGCGGCGGTGCGCGGTCGGGTGCCGATCGCCACCGAGGTCGAGGTGCGGCACGACTACGGGGCCAGCGCCGCGGAGCCGGTGGCCGTCGAGCCCGGCATCCACATCCCCGACGGGCACGTCGACCTCATGCTGACGTCCACCCACCCCCTGACCATCGACGGGGGCGTCGTGCGGAGCGAGGTGACGCTCGAGGACGGCGAGGTCGCGCTCTTCGTGCTCGAGGTCGTGCCCAAGGGCGAGGACCCCGAGCCCTGCGCCGTCGACGACACCGAGCGGCTGCTCGACCTGACGTCGGCCTACTGGCGTGGCTGGCTCGCCACGTCGTCGTACTCCGGCCGCTGGCGCAGCACCATCGAGCGCTCGGCGATCACGCTCAAGCTGATGTGCCACGAGCCCACCGGAGGGGTCATCGCGTCGCCGACGACCAGCCTGCCCGAGGAGATCGGCGGCGGACGCAACTGGGACTACCGCTACGTGTGGATCCGCGACGCCGCCTTCACCCTCTACGGGCTGCTGCGGCTGGGGTTCACCGACGAGGCGGGCGCGTTCACGGCGTGGCTGTCGAAGCGGATCGGAGAGGCCGACGCCGACCACCCGACCTACGAGAAGCTCGGACCGCTCCGCGTGCTCTACGACCTCGACGGCAAGGTGCCGACCGAGGAGCACGAGCTCGACCACCTGTCCGGGCACCGCGGGTCGCGGCCCGTGCGCGTCGGGAACGCGGCGGTCGAGCAGCTGCAGCTCGACATCTACGGCGAGCTGATCGACTCGATCTACCTGTTCGACAAGTACGGCAGCGGCATCAGCCACGACGGCTGGACCGACCTCGTCACCGTACTCGACTGGATCATCGGCAACTGGGACCGCGACGACCACGGCATGTGGGAGATCCGCGAGGACCCCCGGCCCCACACCACGTCACGACTCATGTGCTGGGTCGCCGTGGAGCGGATGATCCGCGTCGCCCGCAAGCGCGGCCTGCCCGGCGACATCGCCGCCTGGGGGAAGGTGCGCGACGAGATCTACGAGCGGATCATGAGCGCCTCGTGGAACGCCGAGCTGGACGCGTTCACCCAGACCGAGGGCGGCGACGTGCTCGACGCCGGCCTGCTGCTCATGCCGCTCGTGAAGTTCACGGCGCCCGGTGACCCGCGCTTCCTCTCGACCCTCGCAGCCGTCGAGGAGCACCTGGTGACCGACTCGCTCGTGTTCCGGTACGACCCCGGCGCCGACGGCTCCTCCGACGGGCTCGACGGGGCGGAGGGGACGTTCTCGATGTGCTCGTTCTGGTACGTCGAGGCGCTCACCCGAGCGGGACGGCACGACGAGGCGCGGCTCGCGTTCGAGAAGATGCTGACCTACGGCAACCACCTCGGGCTCTACGCCGAGCAGGTCGGGCTCACCGGGGAGCAGCTGGGCAACTTCCCCCAGGCCTTCACGCACCTGTCGTTGATCTCCGCCGCGACGAACCTGGACCGGGCGCTGGGCTGACGGCTCGACCGGGTCAGCCGCACAGGCAGAGGTAGGCCATGCCGAGGACGCCGCGGTAATCCTCCTCGTAGGCGGCGCGCTGCTGCTCGTGACGGTCACGGATGGCGGGTGCGGCCGGGTCGTCGTCACCGTGCGCCGCTAGCCAGCGGGTGAAGCGGTCGCGGAAGCCGGCCTCGAAGACGTCCCACTCGTCGAGGTCCGCCTGGTCGACGCGGAGCACCTCGAAGCCCGCCTCCCTGGTCAGCTCCACGAGGGCGTCGAGGGTCACGAACTCGTCGTCCCGACCGGACAACGGCGCCGTCGCCGCAGGGTGGGGCGGGGCGGACCAGATGGCCTCGCCGTAGACCAGTCGCCCGCCGGGACGGACCAGCTGACGGAGAGCCTGCAGCGCCGCGGCGTAGTCGAGCGGCTGCGCCTCCTCGACGGGTGGTCCCCAGATCTGGCTGGCGCCGATGCAGATGACGGCGTCGGCCGGGGTGAGGTCGGCATCGCGGCCGGGGACGACCTCGAGCTCGACCCGCTCCGCGAGCCCGCGGGCGCGCGCCTGCTGGACTGCCCGGCTGATGGACGCCGGCGCGCTGTCGATGCCGCGGCCGCGAGCCCGTGGCGCGGCGGCCAGCACCCGCAGCAGGAGCTCGCCCCACCCGCAGCCCAGGTCCAGCACGTCGGCGGGGGCGGGCTCGGTCAGGAACGCGATCAGCGCCGCGGCACGCGCCTCCGACAGCGGGGTGAGCCAGGTGAGCGACTCGTGGAGGGGTGGCAGCTCGGGCTCAGGGTTCGCCGTCATCCGACCATCCTCCCGGTCGTCCACGGCGCTCGGCGAGGGCGAGGTGGAGGCGGGCCTCGTTCTCCGAGCAGGGGTGGGTGCCGCTCGGGCCGGTGGTGAAGCCGAGGCCGTTCGGGGTGAGCCAGACGTAGTGGCCGGGCGCGCGCTGGCGGGCTTGGTAGCCGGCGTGGGTCTTCCAGCGGTGGTTGCGGCGGGCGAGGGGGCCGGAGTTGTGGGTGCCGGTCTGTTGTCCTGCCTTGCTGGGATCGAAGGGGGTGGGGTGGTCGTAGTCGACGTGGCGGCTGGTGGAGGTGGCGTAGGGCCAGTAGTCGCCGCCGGTGATGAGGTGCACCCGTTCCTTGAGGGCTTCGGGGTGTTCGTAGGCGGTG
>NZ_JAAGXA010000009.1 GCF_010686755.1 Nocardioides zeae
ACATCAACCCCACCCAAACAACCAAAGCTGGCCACCGCACCGAGCAGAGCCGACGAGGCAAAAACAAACAAACTAATTCGTCGACTTATATGACACACTGTTGAGTTCTCAAGAATCACACGCGCACCGCTTGACTCGGATCTCTCCGATCCCCTCGGGGCAACCCGCAGAAACTTACCGGACCGATTCGAGCTTGTCAACTCGGTCTGACTCGTCCTGCATCGCTTTCCCGGCACACCACTGGTCTGGCCTTTCGGCCTTTCCGGCGGGAGCCGCTCGCGGCGACATGGGAAACATTAGGGGCTGTCCGGCGGCCCGTGCAAATCGGATCGACGTTCCGGGTGTTTGCGCAGGTCAGCGCGTTGCAGGTCGCCGCCGGACCGCCGGGCGGTACGCGCTGACCGTGGGATCGCCCGCGATCCAGAACCGCCACGGCCGCTCCGCCTCGCGACTCACCCCCACCCGGGGACCGCTGAGAATCATTTCGGGACCGGGCGTGTCGCCCTCCTCCAGCCGGATCGGGCTGTCGTCCAGGAGCAGGGGTGTGCCGTCGTACGAGCGGTCGACGGCGAGCGCCCGGCACAGCCGCGCCGGTCCCCGGGCGAGGTCGCGGTCGGGGGCGCCACCGCGGCGTACCCGGGCGGTCTCCACTCCCCCGACGACCTCGCCGGCTCGGACGAGGGTCCCGCTCGCGACCCCCTCCACGCCGGTCACCACGTTGAGGCAGTGGTGCATGCCGTAGGTGAAGTACACGTAGGCGTGCCCGGCCGGCCCGAACATCGTGGCGTTGCGCGCCGTCCTCCCCCGCCACGCGTGGGACGCGGGGTCGTGCTCGCCGTCGTACGCCTCGACCTCGGTGATGCGGATCCGTACGTCGGCGGTCACGAGCACGCACCCCAGCAACGACGGAGCGACCTGCTCCACCGGCCCGGTCAGGCGGTCGAACAGGTCGCTCACGTCGTGCTCCTCGCGTCGGTCTGCCGCGGGGCGGTCAGGCCAGCCGCTCCCGCAGGTGGGTCGCGCGGTCGCGCACCTGGCCCAGCTGCTCCACGACCCGCACGGGGGCGGTACCCCCGATGCCGTCCCTCGATGCGACCGAGCCCTCGATCGTCAGCACCTCCCGCACGCCGGCGTGCAGCGCCGGGTGGATGTCGGCGAGGTCGGCGTCGCTCAGGTCCGGGAGGTCGATGCCCGCCGCCTCGCAGCGGCGGACGCACTCCCCCGCCACCTCGTGGGCGACGCGGAACGGCACACCCTCGCGGACCAACCACTCGGCGACGTCCGTCGCGAGCGAGAACCCCTGCGGGGCGAGCTCCGCCATCCGGTCGGTGTCGAAGCCGAGCGTCGCCACCATGCCCGTGAACGCGGGCAGCAGCACCTCGAGCGTGTCGACCGTGTCGAACACCGGCTCCTTGTCCTCCTGGAGGTCCCGGTTGTAGGCCAGGGGCAGCGCCTTCAACGTGGCGAGCAGACCGGCGAGGTCACCGATCAGCCGCCCTGCCTTGCCCCGCGCCAGCTCGGCGATGTCGGGGTTCTTCTTCTGCGGCATGATGCTCGACCCCGTCGACCACGAGTCGTGCAGCCGCACGAAGCGGAACTCCGCGGTGGACCAGAGGATGACCTCCTCGGCCAGCCGGCTGACGTCCACGCCCACCATCGCCCCCACGAACGCGAGCTCGGCGACGAAGTCGCGTGCCGCCGTACCGTCGATGGAGTTGGCCGTGGAACCCGTGAAGCCGAGCTCGGCGGCCACGCCGGCCGGGTCCAGCCCGAGGCTCGAGCCGGCCAGCGCGCCGGAGCCGTACGGCGAGTCCGCGGCCACCCGGGCGTCCCAGTCCGCGAGGCGGTCGACGTCGCGGAGCAACGCCCAGGCGTGGGCGAGCAGGTGGTGGCTCAGCAGCACGGGCTGCGCGTGCTGCAGGTGCGTGCGCCCGGGCATGATCGCGCCGAGGTGCTGCTCCGCCTGTCCCGCGATCGCGTCGACCAGGTCGAGCACCTGTCCCGCCACCACCCGGGCGTGGTCACGCAGGAACATCTTGAACAGGGTCGCGATCTGGTCGTTGCGGGAGCGGCCCGCGCGCAGCCGGCCGCCGACGTCGGGACCGACCTCCTCGAGGAGCAGCCGCTCCAGGGCCCCGTGCACGTCCTCGTCCGAGGGCGCAGGACGGAGGTCGCCCGCGGCGTACTGCTCCCCCAGCACGTCCAGTCCGCGCACCAGCTCGGCGTGGTCGCCGTCGGTGAGCAGTCCCGCCCGGTGCAGCGCGCCCGCGTGGGCACGCGACCCCGCGAGGTCGTAGGGCGTCAGGCGCCAGTCGAAGTGCGTCGAGCGCGACAGCGCCTCGAGCTCCGGGCTGGGCCCGCCGGCGAACCGACCGCCCCAGAGCTTCCCGGTGTTGGTCGCCTCGTCCTTCGCCTCGTCCTTGGCCGCGTCGGGCGCCGTGGGCTGGTCCGTCATCGTCAGTCGGTCCCGAACTCCATGGCGGCGGCGTCGAGCGCGTCGGCCTCCGCACCCTCGATCGACGGGTTGTCGGCGATGCGCTCCGCCCCGCCCGTCTCGATCTCGCCGAAGAGCGTGCCGTTCTCGACGAGCACCTGGCCCTGGTCGAGGGGCTGCGCCGCGTAGGCCTCGAGCTTCCAGCGCGAGTCCGCGATGTCGAGGTTGCGCATCGTGAGCTGTCCGATGCGGTCGTGCGGGCCGAACGCGGCGTTCTCCGTGCGCTCCATCGACAGCTTGTCGGGGTGGTAGGAGAACGCGGGACCGTCGGTGCGGAGGATCGAGTAGTCCTCACCCCGACGCAGCCGCAGCGTCACCTCGCCGGTCACGAGCGACGCGATCCAGCGCTGGATGGACTCCCGCACCATGAGCGCCTGCGGGTCGAGCCAACGGCCCTCGTAGAGCAGCCGGCCGAGCTTGCGGCCCTCGTTGTGGTACTGCGCGACCGTGTCCTCGTTGTGGATCGCGTTGAGCAGCCGCTCGTAGGCGATCCACAGCAGCGCGAGCGCCGGGGCCTCGTAGATGCCGCGCGACTTCGCCTCGATGATGCGGTTCTCGATCTGGTCGGACATGCCGAGGCCGTGGCGCCCACCGATGAGGTTCGCCTCGTGCACGAGCGCCACCACGTCGTCGTACCGGCGTCCGTTGATCGCCACCGGACGGCCGCCCTCGAAGGCGATGGTCACGTCCTCGGTCGCGATGTCGACCGCGGGGTCCCAGAACCGCACGCCCATGATCGGCTCGACCGTCTCGAGCGAGACGTCGAGGTGCTCGAGCGTCTTCGCCTCGTGGGTGGCGCCCCAGATGTTGGCGTCGGTGGAGTACGCCTTCTCCTTGCTGTCGCGGTAGGGCAGGTCGCGCTCCGACAGCCACTGGCTCATCTCGGCGCGGCCGCCGAGCTCGGTGACGAACTCCGCGTCGAGCCACGGCTTGTAGATGCGCAGCTCCGGGTTGGCCAGCAGGCCGTAGCGGTAGAACCGCTCGATGTCGTTGCCCTTGAAGGTCGAGCCGTCGCCCCAGATGTCGACGCCGTCCTCGTGCATCGCCCGCACGAGCTGCGTGCCCGTGACGGCCCGTCCGAGGGGCGTGGTGTTGAAGTAGGTGCGGCCCGCCGAGCGGATGTGGAAGGCGCCGCACGCGAGTGCCGCGAGCCCCTCCTCCACCAGCTGGGTCTTGCAGTCGACGAGGCGGGACAGCTCCGCGCCGTACGCCAGTGCACGCCCGGGCACCCCGTCGATGTCGGGCTCGTCGTACTGCCCGATGTCGGCGGTGTAGGTGCACGGGACCGCGCCCTTCTCGCGCATCCAGGCGACGGCCACCGAGGTGTCCAGGCCGCCGGAGAAGGCGATGCCGACGCGTTCGCCGGCGGGAAGGGAGGTCAGGACCTTGCTCACGTGTGTTGTCTTCCTTCGTCGTGGGTCGTCGCAGCTGAGTCTGGGGTACGGCGCGGGCGGGCGGCCGCCGGGGGTCAGCCCCCGGCGTGACCGTCGGCCAGCGCCGTGAATCGTCGGGCGAGGTCGTCGCCCCGGGCGGGATCACGTCCGATCACGAGCACGGTGTCGTCGCCCGCGATGGTGCCGAGCACGTCGGCCGGGTCGGCCTTGTCGATCGCGTTCGCCAGGTACTGCGCCGCGCCGGGCGGCGTGCGCAGCACCACGAGGTTGCCGGCCGCCTCGGAGCTGACGAGCAGCTCGGCGCACAGCTTGGAGAGGCGGGCGCTGGCCGACACCGACTCCCGCAGGTGGGTCGGGGTGCGGTCGCCCCCCTCGGCGGGCACCGCGTAGACCATGGCCCCCGAGAGCGCCCGCACCTTGACGGCGTCGATCTCGACGAGGTCGCGGCTGAGCGTCGCCTGGGTGACGTGGACGCCGCGCGCCGCGAGCAGCTCGGCGAGCTCGGTCTGCGACCGCACCTCGTGCTGCTCGAGCAGCTCGGTGATGCGCCGCTGGCGCGCGTTCTTCGTCAGCGGGGTCATGGCGGTCTCGCTCATCGTCTCCTCCTCTCGTGGTGCTCGTGCTCGTCGTGCTCGTGGCTCGTCGGGGGCGCGTCGTCTCAGACGACGACGTCCTCCTCCAGCACGCCGGAGCGCTGCATGAGGAAGGCCAGCAGGGCCTTCTGGACGTGGCGGCGGTTCTCCGCCTCGTCCCAGACCAGCGAGCGCGGTCCCTCGAGGACCTCGGCGCTGATCTCCTTGCCGCGGTAGGCCGGCAGGCAGTGCAGGACGACCGCGTCGGACTTCGCGTGCGCCAGCAGCTCCTCCGTGACGGAGAAACCCCCGAAGATGCGCTCCCGCTCGGCCGCCTCGGACTCCTTGCCCATCGACACCCAGGTGTCGGTGACCACCACGTCGGCGTCGCGGACCGCCTCGACCGGGTCGGCCAGGGTGCGGATCGTGCCCGACCAGGGCGCGGTCCTCACGAGGTCCTGGACCTCGGTCGCCGGCCAGTGGCCCTCCGGGGCACCGAAGACGACGTCCATCCCCGCCATCGCGCCGGCGATGGCCCAGGAGTTGCCCATGTTGCAGGCGGCGTCGCCGAGGAAGGCGACCGTCAGCCCCTCGAGCCGGCCCTTCGCCTCCTGGATAGTCAGCAGGTCCGCGAGCAGCTGGCAGGGGTGGAAGTCGTCGGTGAGCGCGTTGACGACGGGCACCCCGCTCCACTCCGCCATCTCCGCGAGCTTGGACTGCTCGTAGGTGCGCCACACGATCGCGCTCGCCTGCCGGCCGAGCACCCGGGCGACGTCGGCGACCGACTCGCGCTCGCCGATGGCGGCGAGCTTGCCGTCGATGGCGAGCGGGTGCCCGCCCAGCTCGGCGATGCCGGCGGCGAACGACGCCTGCGTGCGCAGGGTCTGCTTGTCGAAGATCATCGCGACGGTGCGAGGACCGGCGAGCGGCTTCGCGTCGTACGGCGCCTTCTTGTACGCCGCGGCGAGCGCCAGCACCTCGGCCTGCTCGGCCGGGGTGAGGTCGTCGTCGCGGAGCAGGTGGCGGACCGTCGCGGTCCCGACGGCGCTCATGCGGCACCGCCCGCGGTGTACGCCGTGTCGAGGATCCCGCTCCACGCCGCGGCGAGCGCGTCGAGGTCGGCGTCCGTGACCACGAGCGGCGGCACGAAGCGCAGCCGCGTCGGGCTCGGGGCGTTGAGCACGAAGCCGGCGTCCTGGCCCGCGGCGACGGTCTCCGCGGCGTACGGCTGCGACAGGTCGATGCCGACCATGAGCCCCGCGCCGCGCACCTCGGTGACCCGCGCGTCGGCGGCCAGCAGCTCCTTCAGGCGCGCCCCGGCCGTCGTCGACCGTGCGAGCAGGCCCTCGGACTCCACGGTGTCGAGGACGGCCAACGCCGCCGCGGTCGCCAGCGGGTTGCCGCCGAAGGTCGTGCCGTGGTTGCCCGGGTCGAACAGCTTGCCGCTGCCCCCCGTGGCGATGCAGGCGCCGATCGGCACGCCGCCGGCCAGGCCCTTCGCGAGCGTGACGACGTCCGGCACGACCGTCCCGTCGACGAGCGCGGGGTTCTGGTGGGCGAACCAGGTGCCGGTGCGCCCGATGCCGGACTGCACCTCGTCGAGCCAGAGCAGCGCGCCGGCGTCGCGGGCGACCTGCTGGGCGCGCACCAGGTAGTCGGTGGGCGGCACGACGACGCCGGCCTCGCCCTGGACGGGCTCGAGCAGGACCGCGGCCACGGACTCGTCGACCGCGGCCTCGAGGGCTGCGGCGTCGCCGTACTCGACGAAGGTGACGTCGCCCGGCAGCGGCGCGAAGGGCGTGCGGTACGCCTCCTTGGAGGTGAGCGCGAGGGCACCCATCGTGCGGCCGTGGAAACCGCCGGTGGCGGCGACGATCCGGGTGCGACCGGTGCGACGGGTCAGCTTGAACGCCGCCTCGTTGGCCTCCGTGCCGGAGTTGGCGAAGAAGACGCGGCCCCCGGCGCCGAGCAGGCCGAGGAGGCGCTCGGCCAGCTCGATCTGCGGGGGCGTCGCGAAGAAGTTCGACACGTGCACGAGCCGCGCGGCCTGCTCGCTCACCGCGCGCACCAGCGCGGGGTGACCGTGGCCCAGCGTGTTGACGGCGATGCCGCCGAGGAAGTCGACGTACTCCTTGCCGTCGGCGTCGGTGACGCGCGCGCCGGAGCCCGAGACCAGCGTCGTCTTCGGGGGACCGAACGTGTTCATCAGGGCGTCGGAGTACCGCTCGCCCCACCCGCTCGTCGTCATCAGATCTCGTCCTTCGGCTTCGGGGGCACCTTCGCGGTGCGGATCTTGGTGGGGACGCCCGGCAGCACCTGCGTGCCGATCCCCTCGTCGGTGAAGATCTCGAGGAGCACGGCGTGCGGCTCGCGACCGTCCACGACGGTCGCCCGGGGCACGCCGTCGCGCACCGCGTTGAGGCAGGCCGTCATCTTGGGGACCATGCCGCTCGCCAGGCTCGGCATCAGCTCCTCGAGGCTCTCGGGGCTGATCTCCCCGATGAGGTCGGGGCTGTTGGGCCAGTCGCGGTAGAGACCCTCGACGTCGGTCAGCACGAGCAGCTTCTCGGCACCCAGGGCCGCCGCGAGGGCCGCGGCTGCGGTGTCGGCGTTGACGTTGTGCACGACGCCGTCGGCGTCGGGAGCGACGCTCGAGATCACCGGGACGCGACCGGCGTGGACGAGGTCGAGCACCGCCTCGGGGCGCACCGAGCCCACCTCGCCGACCAGGCCGAGGTCGACCTCCTCCCCGTCGACGACCGTCGTGGCGGGCACTGCCGTGAACAGGCCGGCGTCCTCGCCCGACAGGCCGACCGCGATGGGGCCGTGGGTGTTGAGCAGCCCGACCAGCTCACGCTGGACCTGGCCGACCAGCACCATCCGCACGACGTCCATCGCCTCGGGCGTGGTGACGCGCAGACCGCCGCGGAACTCCGACGTGATGTCGAGCCGCTTGAGCATGGTGCTGATCTGCGGGCCGCCACCGTGGACCACGACCGGGTGGAACCCTGCGTAGCGGAGGAACGCGATGTCCTCCGCGAACGCCTGCTTGAGGGTGTCGTCGGTCATGGCGTTGCCGCCGTACTTGATGACCAGGATCTTGCCGTTGTAGGCCTTCAGCCACGGCAGCGCCGCGGCCAGCGTCGCGGCCTTCGCCGTGTCGACCTTGGGCTTGTAGTGGACCTCGTCGGTGCTCATGCCGGTCGTCTCCTCGCTGGGGCTCGTCACGACGAGTACGCGCTGTTCTCGTGGACGTAGGCGTGGGTGAGGTCGTTGGTCCACACCGTCGCGCGCTCGTCGCCGGACTTCAGGTCGATGGTCACGCTGACCTCGCGCGGGGTGAGGTCCACGCCCGCCGGGTCCTCCGCCGGCGTGGACGCCCGGCACACCCAGACGCCGTTCATCGCGACGTCGAGGTCGGCGGGGTCGAACGCCGCCTGCGTCGTGCCCATGCTCGCCAGCACCCGGCCCCAGTTGGGGTCCTTGCCGAAGACGGCGGCCTTGAACAGGTTGGAGCGGGCCACGCTGCGACCGACCTCGACCGCGTCGTCCTCGCTCGCCGCGTTGACGACCGTGATCGCGATCTCGTGGTCGGCACCCTCGGCGTCCTTGAGCAGCTGCATGGCGAGGTCGGTGCAGGCCTGTGTGAGCCCGTCGGTGAAGTCGTCGAGCGTCGGGGTGATGCCGCTGGCGCCGCTCGCCATGACGGTGACGGTGTCGTTCGTCGACATGCAGCCGTCGGAGTCGAGACGGTCGAAGCTGACCCGCGTCGCCGCACGCAGCGCACGGTCGAGGTCGGCGGCCTCCACGACCGCGTCGGTCGTGAGCACCACGAGCATCGTGGCGAGCTGCGGGGCCAGCATGCCGGCGCCCTTCGCCATCCCGCCGATGCTCCAGCCGGCGCCCTCGACGACGACCTGCTTGTGCACGGAGTCCGTCGTCATGATCGCCTGCGCGGCCTCCTCGCCGCCGGTGGCGCTGAGCGCGTCGTACGCCGCGTCGACGCCGTCGAGGAGGTTCTGGCGCGGGTTGGCGAGACCGATGAGGCCCGTCGAGCAGACGACGACGTCGATCGCGCCGATGCCCAACCGGTCGGCGACGCGCTCGGCGACCGCGTGGGTGGTCTGGAAGCCCTCGGCGCCCGTGTAGCAGTTGGCTCCGCCGGAGTTGAGCACGACGGCGCGCACGACGCCGTCCTTGACGACCTCCTGGCTCCAGAGGATCGGGTTGGCCTTGCAGCGGTTCGACGTGAAGACGGACGCCGAGTCGAAGCGCGGGCCGTCGTTGACGACGAGCGCGACGTCCTTCGCGCCGGTCGACTTCAGCCCGGCGGGGACGCCCGCGGCGCGGAAGCCGGCGGGGGTGGTGACGGTCATGGGTGCTCCTGGGGCACGGCCGCACCGGAGTGCGGCGGGGAGCCCGGCGGGCCGGGCGGGACGGGGCGCGGGGCGGTGCGGTTCAGCTCGCCGGGACGGCGGCGCCGACCGCGTGCCCTCGTCGTCGCCACGCCGCCTCGGCCGCGTCGGCCTCGGCGCCCGGGACGAGCACCCAGAGCGCGTCGTACGTCGTCAGCGGGATCGCGGCGATCTCCTCGTCCGCGAGCGGGGCGAGGACGTCCGGCAGGAGGGCGGCGCTCTCGGCCACGGTGCGCTCGCCACCGAGCTGGAACGCGGTGAACGGCCGCACGCTGCGGGCCTTCGTCGGGACGTTCCGTGCGGCGCACAGCACGGTCGTCTCCGTCGCCGTGGCCGTCACCTGGAAGACCGACGAGGACTCCGCCCAGGCGGGGATGGTCGACCCGGGGCCGAGGCGCACCACGGCGAGGGTCTCGGGGAAGCGGGCGAGCTCGTACGACGCGGGCTGCGTCTCGCCCGGCGTCCCGTCCTGGGGGGCGCTCACGGGGCCAACCCCACGGTCGAGAGCCCGGTCGTCTCGTCGAGGCCGAGCGCGAGGTTCATGCACTGCACGGCGGCACCGCCGGTGCCCTTCGCGAGGTTGTCGACCGCACCCACCGCGACGAGGCGGTGCGCGGCCTCGTCGACGGTGACCTGGAGGTGGACCGCGTTGGACCCCAGGACCGACTGCGTTGCCGGCCACATGCCCGACGGCAGCAGGTGGACGAAGGGCTCGTCGGCGTAGGCCTTCGCGTAGACCTCGTAGGCCTCCTCAGCGGTGACGTCGCCCGCGAGGGGTGCCGTGCAGGTGGCGAGGATGCCGCGGGCCATCGGCACCAGCAGCGGGGTGAACCCCACCTTGAGGTCGGCGTCGGTCACCCGACCCAGGTTCTGCCGGATCTCGGGCGTGTGGCGGTGGACGCCACCGACGCCGTACGCGCTCGCGTTGCCCATCACCTCGCTACCGAGGAGGTGGGGCTTCGGGGCCTTGCCCGCACCGGACGTGCCGGAGGCCGCGACGACGGTGAGGTCGTCGGTGACCAGACCCGCTGCCACGGCGGGCGCGAACGTCAGCGTCGAGATCGTCGGGTAGCAGCCGGGGACCGCGATCCGCCGTGCGCCGCGCAGCTGGTCGCGCTGGCCCGCCAGCTCCGGGAGGCCGTAGGGCCACGTGCCGGCGTGGGCCGAGCCGTAGAACTTCTCCCAGTCGGCGCCGTCGACCAGCCGGAAGTCGGCGCCGCAGTCGACGACGATCGTGTCGTCGCCCAGCGCCTCCGCGATCGGGGCCGACTGGCCGTGCGGCAGGCCGAGGAAGACCACGTCGTGACCGGCGAGCGTCTCCGGGGTGGTCTCCTCGAGGACCCGGTCGGCGAGCGGCACCAGGTGCGGCTGCAGGGCGCCGAGCGGCTGGCCGGCGTTGGAGCCACCGGTGAGGGCGCCGATGCGGACGTCCGGGTGGCCGAGGAGCAGCCGGAGGACCTCGCCGCCGGCGTACCCGCTCGCCCCGGCGACAGCGACGGAGAAGGGAGACGTCATGTGCATGACCATACATGGCCGTGCATGAGCACGCGAATTCTTTGCCGGCTTGGGCGTGGCGGGCCCTGACACTTTCCCCGGTCGACCGGGGAAAGTGTCGCTTCGACCATCAAATTTGATGGTCAAAGCGGCGTGTTCCCCGGTCGCCCGGGGAACACGCCGCCTGCATGACCATCGAGGGGTCAGCCGCGGAGGGCGGCTCCGGTGCGGGCGGTGGCGAGCGCGACGGCGGCGTCGCGCGCGGCGGCGGCCTCGCCCTCGGCCAGCGTGCGGTCGAGGGCGCGGAACCGCAGCGCGAACGCGAGCGACTTGCTGCCCTCGGGCACGCCCGCGCCCGTGTAGACGTCGAAGAGGCGCAGCGACTCGAGCAGGGCGCCGGCGCCCTCGCGCAGGGCCGCCTCGACGTCGCCCGCCGGCACCGCCGCGTCGACGAGGAGAGCGACGTCCTCCTTGGCGACGGGGTACGTCGAGAACACCGGTCCCCGCACCGCGTCCGGCACGGCGGCCAGCAGCAGGTCGAGGTCGAGCTCCGCGGCCGACGTGCGCGCCGGGAGACCGAGACGCGCCACGACGCGCGGGTGCAGCTCGCCCGCGTGGCCCAGCGTCGTGCGGGTGCCGTCGACGCCCACCAGCACGACCTTCGCGCAGCGACCCGGGTGCCAGGGCGCCAGCTGGTCGTTCTCGACCTGCACCTCGACGCCGAGCTCGCCCGCCAGGTCGCGCACGACACCGACGACGTCGACCCAGTCGGCGTCGCGACCGGCGCCCCACCACCCCGGGTTGTCGCGCTGGCCGCCGAGGACGACCGCGAGGTGCAGCGGCTGCCGCGGGAGCGCCCCGAGGAGCGCCGCCAGCTCGTCGTCGGTCGGCCGCCGGTCGACCCCCAGCAGCGGGGCGGCGACGTCGGAGGCGAACGCCACGGTGCCGGTCTCGAAGAGCGCGATGCCCGGCATGCCGCGGCCCGTGTTGCGGGCGGCCGCCGCGAGGGTGCCGGTGAGCAGGGTCGTCGTGTAGGACGGCTCCTCCGTCGACAGCGGGTTGGCGAGACGCACCGTACGACGCCGCTCGTCGTCCGCCGGCACCTCGAGCGCGTCGAGCGCGGCCTCGCCGGTGAACGGGAAGCTCACCACCTCGACGAGGCCCGCACCGGCCAGCGCGCGACCCACCCGGCGGCGCAGGCGCTGCTCCCGGGTCAGGCCGCGACCCGCGGTGGGGGTCGGCAGCACCGACGGGACCGCGCCGTACCCGACGATCCGGACGACCTCCTCGACCATGTCGAAGGGGTCGGTCAGGTCGGGACGCCACGGCGGCACGACCACGTCGAGCGCGGCGTCGTCGCCCCCGACCCCGCAGCCCACCGCCGCGAGGTGCCGGCGGGTGGTGGCGGCGTCGATGTCGATGCCCGACACGCGGGCCGGCAGGTCGGCGGCCACGGTGACCTTCGCCGGTGCCGGCGGCGTGCCGACGACGGTGACGCCCGCGTCCGCCGTGCCGCCGCCGTGGGCGACGAGGAGCTCGACGACCCGGTCGGCCGCCGCCTCGCAGATGGTCGGGTCGACACCGCGCTCGTTGCGCTTGCCGGCCTCGGAGGTGATCTTGTGGCGGCGACCCGTGCGGAACATCGAGACCGCGTCCCAGTGCGCCGCCTCGACGAGCACACGGGTCGTGGTCGACGACATCTCGGTCGTCTCGCCGCCCATGACGCCGCCCAGCCCGATGATGCCCGAGTCGTCGGTGACGACGAGGTCCTCGGGGCTCAGCGCACGGTCGGTGCCGTCGAGGGTCGTCAGCCGCTCCCCCGCCGTCGCACGCCGGACGCGGAGGGCGCCGGTGACCTTGTCCGCGTCGTACCCGTGGATCGGGCGACCGGTCTCCAGCATCACGTAGTTCGTCACGTCGACGGCGAGCGAGATCGGGCGCATCCCCGCGAGCTGGATGCGACGGGCCATCCAGTCGGGCGTCGGGGCCGTCGGGTCGAATCCGGAGACGGTGCGGGCCACGAACACCGGGCAGCCGTCGGGGTCGTCGACCACGACGGGGTGGCCCTCGCCGTCGGCGGCGGGGACGGGGCGGTCGACGGGGTCCGCGTACGGCGCGTCGAACGCCAGCGCCGCCTCCCGGGCCACGCCGCGCAGGGACAGGGCGTAGGCCCGGTCGGGGTTGATCTCGAACTCGATGACCTCGTCGCGCAGCGGCAGCAGCGCGAACGCGTCGTCACCGGGGGCGCCGGCGTCGGGCGGGAGCACGATGATGCCGTCGGACGCACCGCCGAAGCCGGCGGGGAGCCCCAGCTCGGCCGCGGAGCAGATCATGCCGGCCGAGAGGTGGCCGTAGGTCGTGCGCGCGGAGATCGCGAAGTCGCCCGGCAGGACCCCGCCGGGCAGCACGACGACCACGAGGTCGCCGGGCTCGAAGTTGTGCGCTCCGCAGACGATGCCCTGGGGCTCGCCGGTGCCGTTGGCGTCGCCGACGTCGACGGTGCACCAGTTGATCGTCTTGCCGTTCTTCTGCGGCTCCGGCGACTTCGTGAGCACGCGACCGACGACGAGCGGGCCGGTGATGTCGTGGCCGGGACGCTCGATGGCCTCGAGCTTGAGCCCGAGGTCGGTGAGCCGGCGGGCGAGCTCCTCCGTCGTGACGTCGGCCGGCAGGTCGACGTGCTCGCGGATCCAGGAGACAGGTGCCTTCATCTCAGATCTCCGTTCCGAAGGCCGTGGCGAAGCGGACGTCGCCCTCGAAGAAGGCGCGCAGGTCCTCCACGCCGTGGCGGAACATCAGGGTGCGGTCGATGCCCATGCCGAAGGCGAAGCCGGTGTAGCGCTCCGGGTCGACGCCGCACGCGACGAGGACGCGCGGGTTCATGACCCCGCAACCGCCCCACTCGATCCAGCCCTCGCCGCGACAGGTGCGGCAGGTGGCGCCGTCGGCGTCCACCGCGGTCCCGCGGCACACGAAGCAGACGAGGTCGACCTCGGCGCTCGGCTCGGTGAAGGGGAAGAACGACGGGCGGAAGCGCGTCGAGATGCCCTCGCCGAACATGGCGGCGGCGAAGTGGTCGAGCGTGCCCTTGAGGTGGGCCATCGTGATGCCCTCGTCGATCGCGATCCCCTCCACCTGGTGGAACATCGGGGAGTGGGTCGCGTCGTACTCGTCCGTGCGGAACACGCGACCGGGGCACGCGACGTAGATCGGCGGCGTGCGCGTCAGCATCGTGCGCGCCTGCACCGGCGACGTGTGCGTGCGCAGCACGACGTGGTTCTCGGCCGGGTCGGTCCAGAACGTGTCCTGCATCGTGCGCGCGGGGTGGTCCGGCCCGAGGTTGAGCGCGTCGAAGTTGAGCCACTCGGCCTCGAGCACCGGACCCTCGGCGATCTCCCAGCCCATGGCGACGAAGACGTCGGCGATGCGCTCCGCGCCCGTGGTGAGCGGGTGGCGCGCGCCGCGGGGCCGCCGGTCCACGGCCACCGTCACGTCGACGGTCTCCTCGACGAGCATGCGCTCCTCGTGCTCGGCCTCGAGCACCGCCTGCCGGGCGGCGAGCGCCTGGTTGACGGCGCCCCGGGCCTTCCCGACCCGCTGGCCGGCGTCCTTCCGCGCCTGGGGCGGCAGGGCGCCGATCTCGCGGTTGGCGAGGGCGAGGGGCGAGCGGTCACCGGTGTGCTCGATGCGCACCTGCTTCAACGCGTCGAGGTCGGTCGCGGCGGCGACGGCGGCCAGGGCCGCCTCGGTCATCGCCTCGACCTCCTCGGCCTTCAGCGGGGTCACCTCGACGGGATCGAACTCGTTGTTGGGGCCGGACATCGGGGCCTTTCCGCGGTGGTCGAACAGCAGGAGGGCACCGTGGTCGCGCGGACGCGGCCGACGGGCCGCGGGCCAGTCTAGGAAGTGGCGCGGTCCCGGGGCGAACCGGTTGTGGGTACGGCGCACACGAGGTCCTCCTCGGACCGCGGGGCCACGAGGGCCGGGGCCGGGCGCCGTGGAGCGGGCGGGACCGCCGACGGGACGGCAGGGAGCACGGCCGACGGGACGGCCGGCGGGGCGACGCGACGTGGTGGCCGGTTGGCGACGATGACGGCGCCGAGGACCACCATGATCCCGAGCGCCTGCACCAGGCCCAGGTGCTCGCCGCCGAGGACGGTCCCGAGCAGCACGCCCGTCACCGGGTTGAGGAGGCCGATGACCCCGACCTCGACGACGCCGAGGCGGCTCAACCCGTTGAACCAGCAGACGAAGGCCAGTGCCGTCGTGACGAGCGAGAGGTACGCGTAGCCCGCCACCGCCGGGACGTCCACCGCCGGCGGCGCGCCCTCGATGAGGGGAGCCGCGACGAGCAGGCCGGCGCCGCCCGCGACGAGCTGCCAGGCCGTCGACGCCACCACCGGAACGGGGTCGATCCGGTTCCAGCGGCGGGCGAGGACGAAGCCGACGCTCGAGGAGAGGAGCGCGGCGCCGGACGCGGCGAGGCCCCAGCCGTCGGGCGCACCGACCGCTCCCCCGACGACCAGCACCACGCCGCCGAGCCCGACCACCGAGGCGACCACGCCCTGCAGGCGCGGACGGTCGCCGTCGATGGCCCAGGCCATCGCGAGCATGACGAGCGGCGCACCGGCCATCACCACCGAGGCGACGCTCGACGGCAGGCGCTGCGCCGCGACGTACACGAGCCAGAAGAAGAGGCCCACGTTCGTCGTGCCCAGCAGCAGGGCACGCCACCACCAGTCACCCCGGGGCAGACGTCGGGCGAGCACGAGGAGCAGGAGCCCGGCGGGGGCCGCCCGGAACGCGGCACCCCAGACGGCCGCGTCGGCCGGCAGGGCGTGCTTGGTGACGAAGTAGGTGCTCCCCCACGCGATCGGCGCGATCGCGGTGATGAGGGTCCAACGGAGTTTCGCTTCCACGGAAGACATAATGCCTTCCAGGGAAGGTATATTCCCGCTCGTGGAACGAGGCCTCGATCACGTCGACCGCATCCAGGAGCAGTGGGCCCGCGAACGCCCCGACCTGGACACCTCCCCCCAGGGCCTCATTGGCCGGACGCACCGGATCGCGGACCGGCTGATGGAGGAGCTGCTGGTCGTCTACCGCCGGCACGGCCTGGGCCAGGGCGAGTTCGACGTGCTGGCCACGCTGCGCCGCGCCGGAGCGCCCTTCGAGCTCACGCCGAGCGCGCTCGCGCAGACGACGATGGTGACGAGCGGCGCCGTCACGAAGCGGCTCGACCGGCTCGAGACCGCCGGACTCGTGCGACGGCAGCCGAGCGACCTCGACGGCCGCGGACGTGTCGTCGGGCTCACCGAGGCCGGGCGCCGGCTGATCGACCAGGCCTACACCGAGCACATGGAGAACGAGCACCGCCTCGTCGCCGGCCTGGACGCCGACGAGCGTGCTCAGCTCGAGCACCTGCTGCGGCGCTGGGCGCTCTCGCTGGGCGCCTAGGACGCGGGTCAGTCGCGCGCGACCGGCCAGGTCACGGCCACCCGGGCGCCGCCGTCCGCCGACTCCCCGATCTCGGTCGTGCCCCCGTGGGCACCCACCAGGCCGCCGACGAGGTACATCCCGAGCCCCGAGCCGCCTGCCTGGCCGAAGTGCCAGAACTTCGTGAACACCCGGCGCCGGATCTCCTCGGGGATCCCCCGGCCCTCGTCGTCCACCGTGATCCGCACCGCGGCGCCGTCGGCGGTCGGCTCCAGCCGCACCAGCACCGTGCCCTCGCCGTGCCGCACCCCGTTCTCCACCAGGTTGGTGAGCACCTGGGTGAACTTGTCCGGGTCGGCCAGCACCGGCTCCAGCGGACCGTCGACGTCGAGGGAGACGGTGCGCGACGTACCCGCCCCCACGGAGCAGACCACGCGCCCGGCCAGCTCGGCCGCGTCGCAGGGGCGACGGTGCAAGCACAGGCGCCCCGTGTCGATGCGCGCCACGTCGAGGAGCTCGGTGATGAGCCGGCTCAACCGGTCGGCGTCCGCGTTGACGGTGGTGAGCATGAGCCGCTTCTGCTCGTCGGTGAGCACGTCCCAACGGTTGAGCATCGCCTGCACGAAGCCCTTGACGCCGGTCAGCGGCGAGCGCAGCTCGTGGGCGACGGTGGCCACCAGGTCGGAGCGCTCGCGGTCGAGCCGTTCCCGCCCCCGGCCCGAGCGGAGCGTCACCGCCACCCGCACGACGGCTCCGTCGGCGTCGCGCACGATGCGGGCCGCGGTCAGCACCTCGTGCCCGTCGGGCAGCAGCCACGACTGCTCGGGCACGCCGACGCGCGTGCGCAGGCTCCCGTACGGCGCGTTGTAGCGCACCCAGTCGCAGCCCTCGGTGTTGAGGAGCACCAGCACGTCGGCCAACGGCCGCCCGTGCGCCTCGGCCGCCGGGACGTGCAGCCAGCGGGCCGCCGCGGCGTTGACGTGCGTGACGAGCCCGTCGGCGTCCGCGATCACGACGCCGTCGGGCAACGCGTCGACGAGGTCGCAGACCGTGAGGTCGGCCGTGCGGTCCCCCGTCGCGTCCATGGGTCGATCCTAGGCGCCGGGTGCGCGCTGGGCCCGCGCCGAGGCGTAGAGGCAGAGCGCTGCCGCGGTCGCCAGGTTGAGGCTCTCCGCGCGACCGTGGATGGGGATGCTGACGACGTCGTCCGCCAGCGCGGCCACCTCGTCGGGCAGGCCCCAGGCCTCGTTGCCGAGCAGCCAGGCCGTGGGCTCCGCCAGCAGGCCGGACGCCTCGGCCTCGAACAGGTCGAGCCGGCCCCCGCCGTCGGCGGCCAGCACCCGGACGCCGACGGCCCGCACCGCGGCGACCGCACCCGCGACGTCGGTCTCCGTGGCGATCGGCAGGTGGAACACGCTGCCCACGCTCGCGCGGACGGTCTTCGGGTTGTGGAGGTCGACCGCGTTGCCGAGGAGTGCCACCCCGTCGGCTCCCGCCGCGTCGGCACAGCGGACGACGGTCCCCGCGTTGCCCGGGTCGCGGACGTCCGCGCACAGCGCGAGCAACCGGGGACGGGGGGCGAGCAGGTCGGCCAGGGGCACGTCGAGCGGCGTGCACACCGCGACCACACCGGCGGGGGTCACCGCCTCGCTGAGGGCCTCCATCGCCGGGCCGTCCACCCGGTGCACCGGCACGTCGGGGGCGGTGCTCGCGAGCACGTCCAGGAGCGCGGCGTACCGCTCGGCGGCCGCCGGGGTCACGAAGACCTCCCGGACGCGACCGGGCGTCTCGAGCGCCGCCTCCAGGCCCTTCGGCCCGTCGACGACGAACAGCCGCCGCTCGGTTCGCACCGAGCGGCGGCTGAGCTTCCGCGCCTCCTTGACCCGGGCACTCCTCGTGGTGAGGAGCGCCGGGTCCGACGCGGCGGGAGTGCTGCTGGTCAGGCCGAGGCCTTCTCCGCGTTGACGTCCTCGGGCAGCGCGGCCCGGGCCGTCTCCACGAGCGCGTTGAACGCGGCCGTGTCGTTCACCGCGAGCTCCGCGAGGATCTTGCGGTCGACCTCGACACCCGCGAGGCCGAGGCCCTGGATGAAGCGGTTGTAGGTCATGCCCTGCGCACGCGCGGCGGCGTTGATGCGCTGGATCCACAGACGACGGAAGTTGCCCTTGTTCTTGCGGCGGTCGTTGTAGCTGTAGACGAGCGAGTGGGTGACCTGCTCCTTCGCCTTGCGGTAGAGGCGCGAGCGCTGGCCGCGGTAGCCGCTGGCGCGCTCGAGGGTCGTCCGGCGCTTCTTCTGGGCGTTGACCGCCCGCTTGACGCGTGCCACGTGAATCTCCTAGATCGAGGATGGTGCGGGGTCGTGCTCGACTCCCGAGGGGGGGTGGGAGGGTCAGCGACCCAGCAGCTTCTTGGCGCGCGGCACGTCGGCCGCGGCGACCTCGACGGTGCCCGTCATGCGGCGGGTGACCTTCGAGGGCTTCTTCTCGAGGTTGTGGCGCTTGCCGGCCTTCTCCCGCAGGATCTTGCCGCTGCCCGTCACCCGGAACCGCTTGCCGGCACCCGAGTGGCTCTTGTTCTTCGGCATCGTTGACTCAACTCTCTTCTTCGGTGCCACCCGCCGGCGGGCGGGTGGCGCGTTCGACAACCGGCGGCGGACGTCTCGCCCGCCGCCGTGGGACGTCGGTGGTGCTGCTCAGGCCTCGATCTCGGGGTCGAGGTTCTCCGAGCGGCCACGGGCCTTCTTCTGCGCCACGGGACCGGCGGCGTGAGCGGCGTCGCGCTCGGCGCGCTCCTCCGCCACGGCCTCGGCCCGCTCCGCGGCCCGCGATGCCTTCTCGGCCTCGGCCTCGACGCGAGCGTCGGCCTTCTTCTTGTGGGGCCCGAGCACCATGATCATGTTGCGGCCGTCCTGCTTCGGCGACGACTCGACGAAGCCCAGCTCCTCGACGTCGTCGGCCAGCCGCTGCAGCAGCCGGAACCCGAGCTCGGGACGGTGCTGCTCGCGACCACGGAACATGATCGTGATCTTGACCTTGTCCCCGGCCTTGAGGAACCGCACGACGTGACCCTTCTTGGTCTCGTAGTCGTGCGAGTCGATCTTCGGCCGGAGCTTCATCTCCTTGATGATCACGTTCGACTGGTTCCGTCGGGCCTCGCGGGCCTTCTGGGCGGTCTCGTAGCGGAACTTGCCGTAGTCCATGAGCTTGCAGACCGGCGGACGCGCCATGGGCGCGACTTCGACGAGGTCGAGGCCGGCTTCCTGCGCGAGTCGAAGTGCGTCGCCCGTGGGGACGATGCCGACGGTCTCGCCGTTGGGACCGACAAGTCGGACCTCGGAGACCCGGATCCGATCGTTGATGCGCAGCTCGGTGCTGATGTGTCCTCCTGGGGGTACGGCGGACGGGAACCGCCCGCGTGCACCTGCCCGGAGCGACCGGGCCGGAGAACGAAAAAAGGCTCCCGCTTGACAAGGGTGTCCAAGCAGAAGCCAGTCGCGACCACGTCGCCACGCCACCACGACACCTCCGACAGGAGGGCGTCGAGCGACGCGTGAGCCGACGACCCCGCACGCGGGGCGTCGCCTCGACCGGACCCGACGACCTCGCGGTCGGTGCGGGTGGGAGACGGTGGTGCTGCTGGTCTCCGCTTGGAGATCGGTGGATCGCCGCGGACGCGGCTCACCACTGATCGGTCAACGGGAGAGACTACGGGACTATTCCGCCTCGACGCCAATCCAGGCGTGCCCGCCGGCGACGCGGCGCAGCTCCCACCCGCGCGCGAGGGCGCCGAGGTCGTCGGCGGTCACGACGAAGCGCACCGGACCGGCGATGTCGACGACGATCGCCGCCGCCCCGTCCTGCAGGGCCGACGCGGCAGCGAGCTGGGTGGCGACCGGGACCGGCCGGGCGTCGGCGCGCCACCGGGTCAGCGCCTCCTGGCCGGTGAAGGCGAGGAGCGCCCGACGGCCGTCGCGACCGGTGACGAGGACGGTCGCCATGTCGCTGCTCTTGTCGTGGGCGAGCCCGTTCTCGTCGACCTCGACCTCGCCGAGCACGGCGACGACGGGCACCAGCAGGCGGGACTCCCCCAGCACCGCGAGCACGTCGGCGTCATCGGCCTCCCCCGCGGCGTACGCCGTCAGCACGGCCACCAGGGCCTCGGGGGCGTCGCCGGTGTCGTCGCCGAAGGCCGACGTCGGGATGACCCGGCCGGCGAAGCGGTCCTGCGGGGCGAGAGGTCCACTCACCCGCGCCATGATGCCAGCCACGCCGCCGCCGACCGAACCGGTGCGCCCGCCCGCCGCCCGAGGACGACCTAGGGTGGAGGGGTGGACGCAACCTGGCTCGCCCTCGCCGTCGTGCTCACCGCCATCGGAGCCACCTGGACCGTCGTGGCCTGGCGCACGCGGGGGGTCGCCGCCGCCGTGCGGGGCGCCGGGCTGACGCTGCTCGCCCCCGCGGCGTACCTCACCGGAACGCTCGAGCTCGCCGGGGAGATCGCCGTCGACGTCGGCGACTGGGCCCGCGGGCTCGTCTTCTCCCCCGTCGTGTGGACGGGCATCGCGCTCGCCGGCGCGGGCGTCCTGCTCGTGCTGCTGGGGGGTGCGCTCGCCGCGAGGGGCACGGGCACGACACCCCGGGCCGCCGCACCGCGGCAGGTGGACGAGGGAGCCGGGCGTCGGGCCGTGCCGCCCGCCGCACCTCCCGCGGGACGCAGCGCCGCGACACCCCCGCCCGCGGCTGGTCGTGCGAGCGGCGACGACGACCTCGACGACATCGAGGCGATCCTGCGGCGCCGAGGGATCAGCTGACGTGGCGGGCCGTCGGTCCGTCCCCGCGCTCGTCGAGCGGCACCGCCTCGCCGCCCGGCTGAGCACCGCCGTCTCCCGTCTCGACCCGGCCCCCGCGACGCCGTGCGCCGTCGTCGACCTCGACGCCTTCGACGCCAACGCCGCCGACCTCGTCGCCCGGGCGGGCGGCACCCCGATCCGGGTGGCCTCGAAGTCGCTCCGCGTGCCGGCGCTCGTGCGGCGCGCGCTCGCGCGCGACGGGTTCGCCGGCGTGCTGGGATACACGCTGCGCGAGGCCCTCTGGCTCGTCGAGGAGGGCGTCAGCGACGACGTCGTGGTCGCCTACCCCACCGTCGACCGCCCCGCGCTGCGGCGCCTCACCTCGTCGCCGTCGGCCGCCGGTGCCGTGACGATCATGGTCGACGACGTCGCCCACCTCGACGTGGTCGACAGCGTGCGCTCCTCCAAGGCCGTGCCCGTGCGGGTCGCGATCGACGTGGACGCCGGGCTGCAGGCCCCGGGCGGGGTGCACGTCGGGCCGAAGCGCTCGCCGCTGCGCAGCGCCGAGGCGACCGTGGCGCTCGCCCGGGCCGTCGTCGAGCGGCCGGGGTTCGCGCTCGTGGGCGTCATGACCTACGAGGGCCAGGTGGCCGGGGTCCCCGACAGCGTGCCCGGCCAGGCGCCCCGGATGGCCGTCGTGCGCCGCATCAAGCAGGCGTCCCTGGCCCAGCTCCGCGAGCGGCGCGCCGCCGTGGCGGCCGGGATCGCCGAGCTGGCCGACCTCTCGTTCTTCAACGCCGGGGGCTCGGGATCGATCGCCGAGTCGGCGGCCGACCCGTCCGTCACCGAGGTCACCGCCGGCTCGGGGCTGCTCGTGCCCGGGCTCTTCGACCACTACCGCTCCTTCACGCCGCGGCCCGCGGCGTTCCTCGGGGCGCCCGTGACGCGGCGTCCGGGGCCGGGTGTCGCGACCGTGCACGGCGGCGGGTACACCGCGTCGGGTCCCGCGGGGCCCGACCGGCAGGTGCTGCCCTGGGCGCCCCCCGGCCTCGAGCTGACCGCGCTCGAGGCGGCCGGCGAGGTGCAGACGCCGCTCGTCGGCCCCGGCGCGGACCTGCTCCGCATCGGTGACCTCGTGTGGTTCCGGCACGCGAAGTCGGGTGAGCCGTTCGAGCACACCGACGTCGCGCACCTGCTCGCGGGCGACCGGGTCGTCGACACCGTCGTCACCTACCGTGGCGCCGGCCAGGCCTTCGGCTGAGGCGGGGCTGCCCGCCGCGACCCTGGAGGTCCTGCGCCGGCTCGTCCCCGCCCGCCCCGCGCGGCTCGGACCGGCGCGGCTCGTGTGCGTGGACGGCCCCTCGGGCTCCGGCAAGACCACGGCCGCCGCGTTCCTCGCTCACGCGCTGACGGCCGCCGGCCACGAGGTGGTCGAGCTGCACATGGACGACCAGTACGACGGGTGGGACGGCCTGGGCGCCGCCCCCGGTCGTGTGGCGCGCGACGTCGTCGAGCCGCTGGCCGCCGGGCGGGCCGGACGGTACCGACGCTACGACTGGCACACCGGGCGGTTCGCCGAGGAGCACGTCGTCCCGCCGGTCGGCCCCCGCAGCGTCCTGCTCCTCGAGGGCGTGGGGTCGGGAGCGGCGCCGCTCGCGGCGTACCGGAGCCTGCTGGTGTGGATCGAGGCACCGGCGGCGCTGCGCCTGCGTCGGGGCATCGAGCGGGACGGGGAGGCCGCGGCGGAGCACCTGCGCGCGTGGTCGCGCACCGAGGCCGTGCACTTCGCCGCCCACAGCACCCGCGCCGCCGCCGACCTCCGGCTCGACGCCCACGGTCGGGTGGTGCGCTGAGGGTCCTGCGCCGAGTTGTCTCGAATGATTCGAGACAACTCGGCGCGAGAACGCGGCGTACCTGACAACTCGGCGCGGCTCAGGACGCGTCGATGACCTCGCGCAGCTCGCGGACGGCGGTGCGGGCGCGGGAGCCGTCGGACGCCTGGATCCCGATCGCCGGGCGGGCGGTGCCGTCCGACAGGTCGATCGTGGCCCAGGGGGCGCCGTCGGGCATGCGCACCGCGACGACCTGCGCCCAGTCGTAGGCGTAGCGCCGGTACCCGTTCACCACGACCAGGCCGTCCGACGTGGCCGTCACGCGGCACCGCACCACGCCCCACAGCACCGCGCCGGCGCCGGCGAGGAGGAGCAGCATGGTGATGCGCTGGAACCAGGAGAAGTTCGCCCGCACCTCGGCGTCGAGCAGGAACCAGGCGGCCAGCATCGCGACCAGCACCGTCGCGCTGGAGAAGGCCGCCGCGACGGCCGTGCCCAGGGGGCGCCAGGTGCGCGGCAGCGGGACCGGGCCCGCGGTGGGCTCAGAGGCGGCAGGCATGGATCTCCGTCATGAGGATGCCCCGCGCCCCCAGGTCGTAGAGCTCGTCCATGAGCCGCTGCGCGCCGGCCCGCGGCACCATGACCCGCACCGCCACCCAGCCCTCGCGCTGCAGGGGGGAGATCGTCGGCGACTCGATGCCGGGCGCCGCCGCCGTGGCCGCGGCGACGTCGGTCTCGGCGATGTCGTAGTCCATCATCACGTAGCTGCGCGCCACGAGGACGCCCTCCACGCGGCGGCGGAACACCCGCAGCGCGCCCGCCTGCTCGACCGTGCGCTCGTCGTCGGGACGACCGATCAGCACCGCCTCCGAGTCGAGCAGCGACTCCCCGAAGGTGGCGAGGCCCGCCTGGCGCAGCGTGGAGCCGGTCTCCACCACGTCGGCGATGACGTCGGCGACACCCAGCTGGATGCTCGTCTCCACCGCCCCGTCGAGCCGGGTCACCGTCGCGTCGATGCCGTGCTCGTCCAGGTAGGCCTGGACGACGCCGACGTAGGACGTCGCGATCCGCAGGCCGTGCAGGTCGGCCAGGCTCGCGTACCGACCGGCCGGGCCGGCGAAGAAGAACCGCGAGCGGCCGAAGCCGAGCGGGCGCAGCTCGGTGGCGTTGGCGCCCGAGTCGCGCAGCAGGTCGCGGCCGGTGATGCCGATGTCGAGCGTGCCGTCCGCGACGTACAGCGCGATGTCGCGCGGCCGCAGGTAGAAGAACTCGACGCCGTTCTCGGCGTCCACGAGCGTGAGCTTCTTGGAGTCGGAACGCTGCTTGTAGCCGGCCTCGGACAGGATCTCGGCCGACGCGACCGACAGGGCGCCCTTGTTGGGCACCGCGACGCGGAGCAGGTCGGTGGTGCTGGGGATGGTCATCTCGGGGACTTCCTGGGTGAGCGGGCGGACGGGACCGGAGCGCTCACAGATGGGAGTAGACGTCGTCGAGCGTCACGCCGCTCGCGAGCAGCATGACCTGCGCGTGGTAGAGCAGCTGGCTCACCTCGAGCGCCACCTGCTCCTTCGACTCGAAGCGCGCGGCCATCCAGACCTCGGCGGCCTCCTCGACCAGCTTCTTGCCGATGGCGTGCACGCCCGCGTCCAGCTCGGCGACCGTGCCGGAGCCGTCGGGACGCGTGCGGGCCTTGTCCTCGAGCTCGACCCAGAGCTCCTCGAACGTCTTCACGGGCGCTCAGCCTACGGCGTCGCCGACGTGCCCCCGACCGCGAGGTCCTTCAGCAGGCGTGCGGTCGCCAGGGCCGCGGACGTCGCCTCGTAGCCCTTGTCCTCCGCCGAGCCCTCGAGGCCGGCGCGGTCGAGGGCCTGCGCCTCGGTGTCGCAGGTGAGCACGCCGAAGCCGACGGGCGTGCCGGTGTCGAGCGCCACGCGGGTGAGCCCGTCGGTCGCCGCGGAGCAGACGTACTCGAAGTGCGGCGTGCCGCCGCGGATCACCACACCGAGCGCCACCACGGCGTCGTGGGTGGCGGCGAGCGCCGCGGCGACGACGGGGAGCTCGAACGTCCCCGGCACCCGTACGACGGTGGGCGCGGTCACCGCGGCGTCCGCCAGCGCGCGGTGGGTGCCGGCGAGCAGACCGTCCATGACGACGTCGTGCCAGCTGGCGGCGACGACCGCGACGGACAGGTCGGAGGCGTCGCCGGGACGCTGGTCGGGGGCTCCGTGGCCGCTCATCGGGGATCTCCTTCTCGGGCGTGGACGTCGGGGATGGTGGCGTTGCCGCTGGGGTCGTGCGTCACCGCGTCGACCCGGGGCGGGTCGACGACGAGGTCGGCCTCGTCGGCGAGCGCCGCGTCCCGCAGGTGCGGGTCGGCGCTGCTCGCGACGAAGGTGTCGAGCCCGTCGAGCTGGTGGCCCATGCGGTCCCGCTTCGTGCGGAGGTAGGCGATGTTGTGGTCGTTCGGCCGGGGGGCGAGGGGCACGCGCTCGGTGACGCGCACGCCGTACTCCTCCAGGTTGGAGGTCTTCTCGGGGTTGTTGGTGAGGAGGCGCACCGCCTCGACCCCGAGGTCGCGGAGGATCTGCGTCGCCGTGCCGTAGTGCCGCGCGTCGGCGGGCAGGCCCAGGTCGAGGTTGGCGTCGACGGTGTCGCGGCCGCCGTCCTGGAGCTGGTAGGCCTGCAGCTTCGCGACGAGGCCGATCCCCCGGCCCTCGTGGCCCCGCAGGTAGACGACGACGCCGCGCCCCTCCTCGACGACGCGGGCGAGCGACTCCTCGAGCTGCGGGCCGCAGTCGCAGCGCTGCGAGCCGAAGACGTCGCCCGTGAGGCACTCCGAGTGCACGCGCACGAGCACCGGGGCCTCGTCGCTGGCGTCGGAGATGTCGCCGTGCACCAGCGCGACGTGCTCGCTGCCGTCGATGGTGATGCGGTAGCCGACGGCCGTGAACGCGCCGTGGGCCGTGGGGAGGCGGGTCTCGGCGACCCGCACCGCGTGCTGCTCGGTGCGTCGGCGGTAGCGGACCAGGTCCTCGATCGAGATCATCGCCAGGTCGTGCTCGTCGGCGAACGCGCGCAGCTCGGGCGCGCGCTTCATCGTGCCGTCGTCGTTGACGATCTCGACGAGCACGCCGGCGGGCGTGAGCCCGGCCATCCGTGCCAGGTCGACGGCCGCCTCGGTGTGACCGCGACGGACGAGCACACCGCCCTCGCGGTAGCGCAGCGGGAACACGTGCCCGGGTCGCGTCAGCTCCCAGGGCTCGGTGGCCGAGTCGGCCAGCACCTTCACCGTGCGGGCACGGTCGGCCGCCGAGATGCCCGTGGTGGTGCCGTCGCGGGCGTCGACGGAGATCGTGTACGCCGTGCGCAGCGGGTCGCGGTTGTGCGGCGTCATCAGCGGGATCTCGAGGCGGTCCAGCATGTCGCCGGGCATGGGGGCGCAGATCACCCCGGAGGAGTGGCGGATCGTGAAGGCCATCAGCTCCGGCGTCGCCTTCGCGGCGGCGAAGATGATGTCGCCCTCGTTCTCGCGGTCCTCGTCGTCGACGACCACGACGGCCTTGCCGGCGGCGATGTCGGCGACGGCGCGCTCGACGGAGTCGAGACGGACTCTCTCGCTCATGGTGGTTCTCCTCAACGTGCGGCCGGCTCGGGCGCCGTGCCGGTGGGATCGGGGGTGGCGGGGTGGATCGAGACCTGCTCGCGAGGACGCAGCCGCCGCTCGGCGCGCAGCCACGTGACGAAGCCGAGCACCACGAAGCCGGCGTAGACCAGGTACATCACGGCCGTCGGGTAGTAGCCCGCCTCGAGCAGCGTCGTCACGCCGACCACGTCGACGGCGAGCCACACGAGCCAGAACTCCACCCAGCCGCGGGCCATGCCGTACGTCGCGAGCATCGAGCCCGCGAGGATCCACGCCTCCGTGGCGGGTCCCCAGGAGCCGAGCCGCTGGAGGACGACGTACGCCGCGGCGTACCCCACGGCGCCGAGGACCGCCAGCTGGAGCCAGCCGGACGGGCCCGCCCAGCGCGGCACGACGGCCCCGCCGTCGGCGGCACCGCCGGCCCGGCGGGCGGCCGCCCAGCGCCACCAGCCGTAGACACCGACGGCGGCGAAGAACACCTGGCGGCCGGCCTGGCCCCACAGGGGCTCGGCGACCACGTTGCTCAGCTCGCCCCAGGCGAACACGCCGAAGAGCAGGGCGTTGCCGACCAGGCCGACGGGCCAGGCCCACACGACGCGACGCATCCCCAGCAGGGCGCTGGCGAGGCCGAAGAGGTTGCCGACGACCTCGGGGACCGAGAGGTAGCCGCCGCCGACGGCGACGTGGCCGTGCAGCAGCCACTCGAGCGGGCTCACGCCGGTCCGTCCTGCCCCTGGCGGGCCGCGATGCGGGCGAGGGCCTCGTCGGCGTAGCCGCCGACCACCAGCCGCTCCACGTGCTTGGCGATGACGTCGACCTCGAGGTTGACGGGCTCGCCGACCGCACGGAAGCCGAGGGTGGTGCGCGTGAGCGTCTCCGGGATGAGGCTGACGGTGAAGCTGCTCTCCCCCACCTCGACGAGCGTCAGGCTGATGCCGTCGACCGTGATCGAGCCCTTCTCGACGAGGAAGCGGGCCAGCTCGGCCGGGTAGCCGACCTCGACGACGGTCCAGTGCTCGCTCGGCCGGCGGTCGAGCACCCGTCCGACCCCGTCGACGTGCCCCTGCACGACGTGGCCGCCGAGGCGCTGGTCGGCCCGCACGGCGCGCTCCAGGTTGACCCGGTCGCCGGGCTTGCGCTCGCCGAGGGTGGTGCGGCGCAGCGACTCGGCCATGACGTCGGCGGTCCAGCGCGTGCCGTCGTGCTCCGTGATCGTCAGGCAGCAGCCGTCGACCGCGATCGAGTCGCCGAGGTGGGCGTCCTCGAGCACGACGCTCGTCTCCACGACGAGCCGGACGGCGTCGCCCTGGTCCTCGATCGCAGCGATCGAGCCGAGCTCCTCCACGATGCCGGTGAACATGTCAGGCCTCTCCTCCACGCGTGGCGGGCGGCCGGAGCACCAGCCGCACGTTGGTCTCGTCTCCCTCGCCGACGACGCCGGCGTCGACGACGCGCAGGTGCAACGCATCGGCGATCGTCGTGATGCCCAGGTCGGCCACCGCGTTCCGGCCGGCGCCCAGCAGGAGGGGCGCGACGTAGACGACGACCTCGTCGACGTACCCGTCCGCCACGAACGCCGCCGCCAGCGTGGGACCGCCCTCGAGGAAGACGTGGCGCGCCTCCCGGGCGTGCAGCGTCTCGAGGGCCTCCCGCGGCGAGCGCGTCCGCAGGTGGAGCGTCTCCGCGTCGGGGCCGAGCACGCGGGCGTCGGCGGGCAGGTCGCGCTCCCCCATGACCGCCCGGAGCGGCTGGACGGGAAGCGGCCGGTCGTCGGCGTCGCGCACGGTCAGCAGCGGGTCGTCGACCACGATCGTGCCCGTGCCCACGAGCATGACGTCGCACTCCGCCCGGAGCCGGTGGGTGTCGCGGCGTGCGGCCGCGGAGCTGATCCAGCGGCTCGTGCCGTCGGCGGCGGCACTGCGTCCGTCGAGGGTGGTGGCGAACTTCCAGGTCACGAAGGGGCGCCCGTGGGTCACCGCGAAGGTCCAGGCCCGGTTGAGCCGCTCGCCCTCCTCGGCGAGCACCCCCGTCACCACCTCGACCCCGGCCTCCCGCAGCGTGGTCGTGCCGCCCGCGGCGACCGGGTTGGGGTCGGCCTGCCCGACGACCACCCGCGCGACGCCGGCGTCCAGCAGCGCCTGCGCGCACGGACCGGTCCGACCGGTGTGGTTGCAGGGCTCGAGCGTGACGACGGCCGTCGCCCCGCGCACCTCGGCCCCGGCCGCGGCCGCGGCCGCCCGGGAGAGCGCGTCCACCTCGGCGTGCGGCGTACCGGCGCCCCGGTGGTAGCCCTCCGCCAGCACCGATCCGTCGGGGGCGAGGAGGACGCAGCCGACGCGGGGGTTGGGGCCGGGGACGCCGTGCACGCGCGCCAGCAGCAGCGCGCGCTCCATGGCGTCGCGCTCGGCGCTGCTCGTGCTGTCGGTGTGCGTCATGCCCTGCTTCCCGGCTACGTCGCGGGCGCCGGGGCGCTGCGGGATGCTCGGGCGGGGCGGATCGCGACGTGCCGTCACGAGGGGCGGCACGAGGACGACCGTCCTGCGTGCGCTTCCCTTCCGGACTCTGACCGTCGGTCCAGGAATTCCACCTGGTCAACCGCCCGCTGGCTGCGGACGGGTCGCGGACTCTCACCGCCGGCTCGGAATTTCACCGACCCCAGTGCACGCGAGTTGGTCAACTCGTCTGGTGGGAATTGAAGCACACGGGTGCCGCTGTCGGCCGGGGTACCGGTCCGTGGACGCTCCCGGGCCGCCTCAGGCGCGGGCGGCGTCGCCCTTCTCCCGCAGGGCCGCGATCATCGCGTCGGGGTCGGCGGCGGAGTAGACCGCGCTGCCGGCGACGAACACGTCCGCGCCCGCCTCGGCGCACCGCTCGATGGTCTCCAGGGACACGCCGCCGTCGACCTGCAGCAGCGTCTGGAGACCGTGCCGCTCGACCATCGCGCGGGTCCGACGCAGCTTGGGCAGCACCATGTCGAGGAACTTCTGGCCGCCGAAGCCGGGCTCGACCGTCATGAGGAGCAGCATGTCGAGCTCGGGCAGCAGGTCCTCGTAGGGCTCCACCGGGGTCGCCGGGCGGAGCGCCATGCTCGCGCGGCCGCCCGCGGCCCGGATCTCCCGCGCGAGCCGCACCGGGGCGCGGGCCGCCTCCACGTGGAAGGTCACCGAGGCGCACCCCGCCTCGACGTACGTCGGGGCGTGGCGGTCGGGGTCCTCGATCATGAGGTGCGCATCGAGCGGGATGTTGGTGGAGCGCGCGAGCGCCTCCACCATCGTCGGCCCGAAGGTCAGGTTGGGGACGAAGTGGTTGTCCATGACGTCGACGTGGACCATGTCCGCGCTCGGGATGCGCGCCACCTCCGCCCCGAGGTTCGCGAAGTCGGCGTTGAGGATGCTCGGCGTGATCTGGATGCCCACGGGCGGCGATCCTAGGTGGTGGGCTCCTGCGGTCCGTCCTCCGGATGCTCGTCCGGCTGGTCCCGCTCGTCGCGCTCCGCCCACGCCAGCAACGGCGCGATGTCGAGGACGTGCTCGTCGGCGTGCAGGCCGGCGTGGAGGTCGCCGAGCTCGGCGTACCGCGCCGGGACGGTGAACATCGTCAGGTCCCGCGGGTCGGCGTCGTCGACCTCGTCCCAGCGGATCGGGGTGGAGACGCGGGCGTCGGGCAGGCCGCGGAGCGAGTAGGCGCTCGCGATCGTGTGGTCGCGGGCGTTCTGGTTGTAGTCGACGAAGACCGCGGCGGGGTCGCGGTCCTTGCGCCACCAGGCCGTGGTCACCAGGTCGGGGGCCCGTCGCTCGACCTCGCGGGCGAAGGCGCGCGCCGCGCGGCGCACGTCGCCGTGACCGTGCTCGGCAGCGATGCGGACGTAGACGTGGAGGCCCTTGCTGCCGCTGGTCTTGGGGTAGCCGACGGCACCGAGCTCGTCGAGCACCTCGTGGGCGACGTGGGCCACGCGCCGGATCGTCGCGTAGTCGCAGTCGGGACCCGGGTCGAGGTCGATGCGCCACTCGTCGGGCTGCTCGACGGCGCCGCGCCGGCTGTTCCAGGGGTGGAACTCCACGGTCGACATCTGGACCGCCCAGATGACGGCGGCCGGTTCGGTCACGCAGAGCTCGTCGGCCGTGCGCCCCCAGCGCGGGAAGAACAGCTCGACCGTCTCGACCCAGTCGGGGGCTCCCGCGGGGAGGCGCTTCTGGTGGACCTTGTCACCGGCGAGGCCCTTGGGGAAGCGGTGGAGCATGCACGGCCGCTCGTGGAGCGCACCGGTGATCCCGTCGGCGACGGCGAGGTAGTACTCGACGACGTCCAGCTTCGTCGCGCCGGACTCCGGGAAGTAGACCCGGTCGGGGTTGGAGATCCGGACGACGCGGTCCTCGACCTCGATCTCGACGGCGGGTGGCTTCGACGGCACGGGTCCACCCTAGTGACGGACCTCGCGGGAGCACCCACGGTCGGCACTTGCCAAACGTACGGGAGTCGCCGACCATTCGGCTATGGCCGACGATTCGATGCCCCGCTCCCCCGACTACGACCTCGCCGACGAGCTCGCCGTCGAGCGCCCGGAGCAGTACCGCGCCCTGTTCGAGGACACCCGCGCGCGCATCGTGACCCTGCTGCTCGACCGGGCCGCGACGACGACGGAGCTCGCGGAGGTCCTCGGCAAGCCCAAGGGCACCGTCGGGCACCACCTCAAGGTCCTCGAGGACGCCGGGCTGGTCCGGGTCGTGCGCACGGAGCGGGTCCGGGCGCTGGAGGCGCGCTACTACGGACGCACGGCGCGGGTGTTCTGGTACGACCACGTCGCCGAGGCCCGCGGCGAGGCCGCCCGCACCCTGACCCGAGCCGCGCAGCAGGCCGCGGGGACCGACGAGGTGGCCGCCCGGGAGGCGGGCATGCAGCCGCCCTTCGCCTACCTGCGCCAGGCGCGCATCCCCGCCGAGCGCGCCCACGCCTGGCACGACCGGCTGGCGGCGCTCATCGACGAGTTCCTCGCCGAGCCCACCGAGGGCGACGTGACCTACGCGCTCGTCGTCGGCCTCCACCCGGCGCCCGGCCTGCGGCCGGAGCCGTCGGAGCCGTCGGGTCCGTCGGGACCGGTGACGGAGGACCCGGCGTGAGCGAGGACGTGCTCGCCGCGCCGCCGACGGCGTCCACGGCGCTGGGGCCGCGGTTCCGCCGCTTCCTCGTCTCCGCGGCGGCCGCGAACCTCGGGGACGGGCTCATGACGGTCGCGCTCATGTGGCTGGCGTCGTCCCTCACGCGCGAGCCGGCGGCGATCGCGCTGATCGGCCTGGCGAACCGGCTGCCGTGGCTGCTGCTGAGCCTGCCCGCCGGCGTCATCGTGGACCGCGTCGACCGTCGACGGCTGATCGTGGCCATGGACGTCGTCCGGTGCGCCACGGTGCTCGTGCTCGGAGTCGTGGTGGTGGCGGTGCAGTCCGACCTGCCGTCCCCCGCCGAGCTCACCGCCGGCGCCGCAGCACCCCCGGCCGCGAGCCTGCTCATCGCGATGCTGGCGCTCGCCTCGCTCGTGCTCGGGTGCGCCGAGGTGCTGCGGGACAACGCGGCCCAGACCCTCCTGCCCGCGCTGGTCGGGCGGCCCCAGCTCGAGAAGGCCAACGCCCGGCTGTGGAGCGCCGAGATCAGCGCGAACCAGTTCGTCGGCCCGCCGCTCGGCGGCGTGCTCGTCGGGATCGCGGTGGCCCTGCCGTTCCTGCTCAACGCCGGGCTGCTCGGCCTCAGCGCCGTGCTGCTGCTCGGCATGAGCGGGGCCTACCGGGCGCGGCCGGCCGCGGCGTCCGACCCTGCGGACGCTCCGTCCGGCGAATCGGCCGTGACGGCCTCGCTCCCGGCCGCCCGGTCGTGGCGGGCCGACCTCGCCGAGGGCATCACGTGGCTGTGGCGCCACCGCCTGCTCCGCACGCTCGCGCTGATGCTGGGCGTGATGAACCTCATGGGTGCTGCGGCCTTCGCCACCGTCGTGCTGTTCGTGCAGGAGGTGCTCGGCGTGCTCGACGGCTGGGCGTTCGGCCTCGTGCTCACCGGGTCGGCGATCGGGTCGGTCGTGGCCGGCCTGGTCAGCGAGCGCATCGTGCGACGCCTCTCCCCCGGACCGACCCTGCTGCTCGCCGTCGCCGGCATGGGCCTCGGCCTCGCGGCCGCCGGACTGTCGTCGTCGCCGTGGCTCTTCTGGAGCATCGAGCTGGCCACCGGCCTCACGGTCGTGCTCTGGAACGTGGTCACCGTGTCGCTGCGCCAGCGCATCATCCCCGACCACCTGCTGGGCCGCGTGAACGCGGCCTACCGGTTCTTCGGCTGGGGGATGATGGCGCTCGGCGCTCCCCTCGGCGCCCTCGTCGTCCACCTCCTCGAGCCCGGGCTCGGTCGCGAGACGGCGTTGCGCGCGCCGTACCTGTTGGGGGCGGCGGCGTACCTCGTCATGGTGCCCGTCGTGCTCACGCGGCTGCGGACGGTGCACCTGCGAGCGGCCGAGGAGACAGCAGCGACGTGACGGGCCGGCGCCCCTGGAGTCCCGACCAGGTCTCCGGAGGCTTGGACAGATCCGGCACCGGTGCCGCCACCACGCGCGGCCGACGACGTGGCGTGACGCCGCGATCGGGACTGCGACGCCCCCGCACGTCCGCATGGCGGGACGTGCGTGCTCGACGACCCCGCGGTTCGTGCGGCGCGCGTGCCGGATCTGTCCAAGCCCCAGGAGCACCTCCGACCTGCCGACAGGGCTGCGCCCGCCCTCAGAGCCGCGGGTCCACCGGCTCCGACTCGAGCGCCAGCACGGCGAACACGCGCTGGTGCACCTCCCACAGCGGGTCGCCCGCGACGAACCGGGCGAGGGCGTCGAGGCCGAGGCCGTGCTCCTTCAGTGCCAGGTCGCGCTTGCGTCCCAGGTGCCGGTTGCGGAGCACGTCGAGCGCGTCGAGGTAGTCGGGGCCGTAGATGATGCGGAGGTACTCCCGCCCGCGCACCTTCACCCCCGGCTGCACGCGTCGGCCGTCGCCCGGCACCGGGACGTCGTCGGCCGGCTTCACCACCATGCCCTCGCCGCCGGCCGCCGTGAGGTCGAGCCACCACTGCGCCGCGGCGCCCCGCGCACCGGCGTCCGCCAGGTCCACGAAGCGGTGCCGGGTGGGCGTCACGAGGGGGTGGCCGTGGATCGCCGCGACCTGCTCGAGGTGCCAGCGGTGCGACCGCGTCGCGGCGTACGCCTCCCCCTCGCCGGCCAGCACGGCGAACGGCGCCACGGTGACCCCGTCGAGCCCGTCGGTGGGCCGCACGTAGCTGCGGTAGGCGTCGCGGAAGGCCGCGGCGGCGTGGGTACGACGCCGGGTCCGGTCCGCGAGGGCCGTCAGCGCCGGTGCGTCGAGGCCCCGGGCCAACGCGGCGTCGAGCACCTCCTGCGCCGCGGGGAGGGCGACGGAGGCAGCGGCGCCGACGGCGGCGTACTGCTCCCGGATCAGCTCGCCCGCCTTCGCCGACCACGGCAGCAGCTCGGCGTCGAGGACGATCCAGTCGGTGTCGAGCCGCTCGAAGAGGGGTGCCGCAGCCTCGGTGAGGGAGGCGACGAGGCGCCGTCCGAGGTCGCCGGGGAAGAAGGCGCGCCCCGTGCGCGTCACCACCTGTCCCGTCGAGCCGTCGGTGACGCCGAAGCGCCGCTCCGCCGTGGCCGCGTCCCGCGCCAGGACCGCGACGGCCCGCGACCCCATGTGCTTCTCCTCGCAGACGACCGTCGTGATGCCGGCGCACGCGTACTCCTCGAACGCCTCGTCGGGGTGCTCCAGGTAGCCGTCCCGGCTCGACGTCGCCACGGGCGCCATCGTGGGCGGCAGGTGCACCAGCCAGCGCGGGTCGACGGCGAAGCGGCTCATCACCTCGAGGGCGGCAGCCGCGTTCTCCTCCGGCACCTTCACGCGCGGCCCGAACGTGGTGTCGAGCCACCGGGTGCCGAGCACGTCGGCGGCAGCCAGTGCGCCGGGCTCACGCTCCGGGACCATCGGGGCGAGGGGGCGCGCAGGGGCGTACCACTCCCGCTCCGCCGGTACGTCGACGAGCTCGCGCTCGGGGTAGCGCAGCGCCGTGAGGGCGCCGCCGAAGACCACCCCCGTGTCGAGGCAGATCGTGCCGTTGACCCACTCCGCCGTCGGGACGGGCGTGTGGCCGTAGACGACCGTCGCACTGCCGCGGTAGTCCTGCGCCCACGGGTAGCGCACCGGCAGGCCGAACTCGTCGGTCTCGCCGGTGGTGTCGCCGTAGAGGGCGAACGCGCGGACGCGGCGCGAGGACCGGCCGTGGTAGGCCTCCTTGAGACCGGCGTGGGCGACCACCAGGCGGCCCTCGTCGAGCACGTAGTGCGCCACCAGCCCGTCCATGAACGCCGTCATCCGCTCCCGGAACTCCTCGGGCTCCTCCGCGAGCTGGGCGAGCGACTCCTCGAGGCCGTGCGCCACCTTCACCTGGCGGCCCCGGAGCGCACGGACGAGCTTGTCCTCGTGGTTGCCCGCGACGCACAGCGCCGTGCCCGCCGCGACCATGCCCGACACGAGGCGCAGCACGCCCGGGGTGTCGGGGCCGCGGTCGACGAGGTCGCCGACGAAGACCGCGGTGCGACCCTCGGGGTGGCGGGCGCCGACTGCGCGGCCGGCGTCGTCGCGCTCGAGCTCCCAGCCAAGTCGCTCCAGCAGCGTGCGCAGCTCGGAGGCGCAGCCGTGGACGTCGCCGACGATGTCGAACGGCCCGGTCAGCTCGCGCCGGTCGTTCCACGAGCGCTCGCGGACGACGGTGGCCGCCTCCACCTCCTCGACCCCGTCGAGGACGTGGACGCGACGGAACCCCTCGCGACGCAGCCCGCGCAGCGAGCGCCGCAGGTCGCGGTCGTGCCGCTCCACGATGCGCTCGACCGGGGTGCGTCCGAAGGTCCGGCCACTGGCCCGGTGCCGGTCGACGGCCACCCGGGCCGGGACCTTGAGCACGATCGCATCGACCAGCAGGTCGTGGCCGCGCGCCAACGCGACCAGCTGGGCGCGGGCGTCGGGCTGCACGTTGGTGGCGTCCACGACCGTGAGGAGTCCCCGACGCAGGCGGATGCCGACGAGGTGCTGCAGGAGGTCGAAGGCGTCGGGGGTCGCTGACTGGTCCTCGGCGTCGTCGGCGACGAGGGCACGGCAGGTGTCGGAGGAGACGACCTCGGTCGGCGTGAAGTGCCGGGCCGCGAAGGTCGACTTGCCGCTGCCGGAGACGCCGACGAGCAGGACGAGCCCGGCAGCCGGCACGCCGAGGGGACGGGACTCAGCCACGGCGGAACACCCCCAGCTGCGTCGGGGCACCGAGCTCCGGGTCGACCTCGCCCACCCAGCGGCGCTCCACCGTGTAGCCGGTGCGTGCGGCGACGCCGTCGCACCACGCGGCGAACTCCGCCCGCGTCCACTCGAACCGGTGGTCGGGGTGCCGGAAGCCCGTGAGGTCGGGGTAGCGGACGTTGTAGTCGGCGTTGGGCGTGGTCACCACGACCGCGCCGGGACGCGCCTCGCCGAAGACGACGCGCTCCAGGGCGGGCAACCGCTCCGGGTCGAGGTGCTCCACGACCTCCATGAGCACGGCCGCGTCGTACCCCGCGAACCGCTCGTCGGTGTAGGTGACCGAGGCCTGGAACACGCTGATCCGCGCGCGGAGGGCCTCGGCCTGGCGGTCCGGGGTGCGCCGCAGGGACCGCTCGTCGATCCGCAGCCGCCGCTGGGTGGCGAGCACGCCGACCGCGGACACGTCGGCACCCGCCACGACGGCGTACGCCGGGCGCGCGAGCACGTCGGCGAGCAGCTGCCCGCCGCCGCACCCGAGGTCGACGACGCTCGTGGCGCCCGCGGCGGCGAGCTCGTCGAGCACGTCGAGGACCGCCTCCCTGCGGAGCTGGTGGAGGGGACGCCACGCGGGCGCCTGCTCCTCCTGCTGCTCGCCGTCGGTGGTCTCGGCCCCGGGGCGCCCGTCCAGCTCGTCGAGCCGGGTCAGGGCCTCGCGGGCGAGGGCGCGCCGTCGGCCGAGGTAGCGCCGCGTGATGAGGTCACGCTCGGGGTGCGCCGCGAGCCAGTCCCCGCCCGAGCGGAGGAGCTTGTCGACCTCGTCCGGCGCCTCCCAGTAGTGCTTGGCCTGGTCGAGCGCCGGCAGCAGGACGTGCAGCTGGTTGAGGGCGTCGGCGAGGACCACCTCGCCGGAGAGGGTCAGGTCGAGGTACCGCGACGGGCCCCACCCCGGGAGCGTCTCGTCGAGCGGTACGTCGTGGGCCTCCACCTCCCAGCCCAGGGGCTCGAAGATGCGGCGCAGCAGGTCACGTCCCGCCTCGCCGCCGGGACGGCAGGGCACCGCGGGCAGGCGCACCTCGAGCGGGATCGGGGTGGCGGCGAGCTCCGGACGCGCGTCGCACCGACCGCTGCGGGCGGTGCTGAACACCCGGCGGATCGCGACGGCGAGCAGGGAGGAGGCCGCGTAGGGGCGGTCGTTGACGTACTGCGCCAGCGAGAAGTCCGGCGTGCCCCGGGGTCGGGACCGGACGAGTCGCACCGGATCGATGTCGAGCACGAGGGCTGCCGTGCACCGCTCCTCGGTCGCCTCCGGGTAGAACACCGTCGCCGATCCGAAGGACTGCTCGAACTCCTGCACGCGGTCGGGGTGCTTGAACAGCAGGTACCCCAGGTCGGTCGCGGGCCGGTGGGTCGTCGAGACGGTCAGGAGCACCCGGCCGATCCTGCCAGGACCCGGCGCCGCCGTGTCCGGATTTTCGCCGGGCGGCCCGTCACGCCGTGCGGTTGCTCCCCGGGGAGGCACCGTCGTCCGTGCCGGGCCCCCCGCGCCCGGTGCGACCGTGGGCGACGTCCTCGACGTCGTCCCCGCCGTCGGAGGGGATCGCGTCGCCCGCGCGGCCCGCCGTCGTGGGGTCGTCGGGATCGCTGGCGGCGTCGGACACGACCTCGTTGGGCTCGGTGGGGACCTGGTCGTCGGGGTGCTCGCTCATGGTGGTCCGGTAACCCGACGGCGGGCCGGTAGCCGTCGTTCGGGGACCGGCTGTCGGTGGGACGTCGTAGGTTCGCCGCGTGCGCTTCGATCAGCCTCCCGTGGTCAGGATGTACGTCGATGAGCGGAGACTCCCGCAACATCAATGGCCCATGACCGTCCCGGCCGTGGCACAGGTCGTGCGTGACGGCTTCGAGCCTGCGCCAGGGGTGACCTTCCTCGTGGGAGAGAACGGTTCGGGAAAATCGACCATCGTCGAGGGGCTGGCAGAGGCCTATGGACTGCCGGTCGAGGGCGGGTCACGCAACGGCGGGCACGAGACGCGTCGCAGCGAATCGCGCCTCGGATGGTCGCTGGAGGTACAGCGCGGGATCGGCTCGGGGCGCTGGGGCTTCTTCCTCCGCGCCGAGACCATGCACGGGTGGTACACGTTCGTCGAGAAGACGGGCGGCAACCGTCGCGAGCCTGTGTTCCACGAGCTGTCGCACGGAGAGTCGTTCCTCGAGGTGGTGCGCAACCGCATCGACGGGCCCGGTTTCTACTGCCTGGACGAGCCGGAAGCAGCTCTGTCCTTCTCGGCCAGCCTCGCCCTGATGGGGCACCTGCACGAGATCGCAGCTTCCGGCGGCCAAGTCGTGTGTGCGACCCACTCCCCCGTGCTGGCCTCGCTCCCCGGCGCCCGCATCCTCGAGGTCGGCCCCTGGGGGTTGCGCGAGACCACCTGGGAGGAGCTCGACCTGGTGCAGCACTGGCGCCGGTTCATGGACGCCCCGGGCCGCTACCTGCGGCACGTGGTCGGCGACTGAGGCCCGCCCGGGTCCCGGCTCAGCGCTTGCGCAGCACCGCGACGAACATGGCGTCGGTGCGGTGCGCGTGCGGCCACAGCTGCACCGTGGCGGCGCCCGTCGCGAGCGTCGGTCCGGCGGCGTCGGGCACTCCCGGCAGCACGGCCGTGGCGTCCACCGCCTCGACGTCGTCGCGGCCGGCCAGCACCGTGTCCACCACGGAGACGGTCTCCGCCGGCACCGGCGAGCACGTCGCGTAGACGACGGTCCCGCCGGGACGCACCAGGTCGAGCGCGGAGCCGAGCAACCGCTCCTGGAGCGGGACGAGCGTGCGCAGGTCGGACGGCTGCCGCCGCCAGCGCGACTCCGGCCGCCGTCGGAGCGCTCCGAGCCCCGAGCAGGGGGCGTCCACGAGCACCCGGTCGAAGGTGCCCGGCTCCCAGCGGGGAGCGGTGCCGTCACCGGTCACGACGTCCTCGACCCCCGGCGCGAGCGAGCCGTCGGGCAGGCTGAGGGCGCGCCGTACGAGGGCGGTCCGGTGCTCCTGCGCCTCGTTGGCCGTGAGCAGCGCACCCCGCTGCGCGGCGAGCGCGGCGAGCAGGGCCGCCTTGCCGCCGGGTCCGGCGCAGAGGTCGAGCCAGCGCTCGCCGGCGCCCCCCTCCGCCGCGTCCGCGAGGGCGAGGGCGACCAGCTGCGAGCCCTCGTCCTGCACGCCCGCGTCGCCGGCGGCGACGGACGGCAGGGCCCCGGGGTCACCACCGGGCAGGCGGACGCCCACGGGCGAGTACGCCGTCGGCTCGCCCTCGGCCTGCGCGGCGAGCGCGTCGCGGTCGATGCGGCCCGGACGCGCCACCAACGTGACGCCGGGGGCCTCGTTGTCGGCAGCCAGCAGGGCGTCGAGCTCGTCGGAGCGGCCGGCGGCAGCGAGCGCGTCGGTCAGCGCAGCGACCACCCAGCGCGGGTGGCTGTGGGCGACCGACCCGAAGCCGACCGGGTCGGTGCCCGGGTCGGGGGCGACGCGGCGCACCCACGCCGGCAGGTCGTGCGCCGCGACCTTGCGGAGGACGGCGTTGGCGAACCCCGCGGGCCCCTGCCCGATCCGGGCGCGCACGAGGTCGACGGTCGTGCTGATCGCGGCGTGCGCGGGCACCCGCATGGAGAGCAGCTGGTGGGCGCCGAGGCGCAGCGCGTCGAGCACCTTGGCCTCGACCTTGGCGAGCGGTCGGTCGACGCAGGTGGCGAGGATCGCGTCGTACGTGCCCTGCCGGCGGATCGTGCCCGCCGCGAGCTCGGTCGCGAGACCGGCGTCCCGTCCGGTCAGCCCGTGCTTGCGGAGCACGTCGGGGAGCACGAGGTTGGCGTAGGCGTCGTCGACGCGGACGGCGCGGAGGACGTCGTACGCCGCGAGCCGGGCCGGGTCGGCCGGACGGCGGGCCGCGGGCGGGCGCCCGCCGGCGCGGGCACCGGTGGGCCGACCGCCGCGGCGTCGGGGGTCAGCCATCCTCGGCACCGTTCATCTGGTCGGCCTGGTCGGCCCGGTCGGCCTGGTCGGCGGGGTACGCACGGACGAGCTTCGGTGGGGCACAGCAGAGCCACGACTCGGTGATCAGCTCCCGCAGCTCGGCGAGCGTCACCTCGCCGAGACGGGAGGTCTGCACGAGGTAGCCGTCGTGCCCGTCGAAGTGCGGCACCGAGAAGAACGGCCCGTCGCCCTCGATGACGGCGAGCTTCGCGCCCTGGTCGGCGGCGTGGAGCACGAGCAGGTCGTCGTAGGGCTCCCCGGTCGTGGGGTCTACCGCGGTGCCGTGGGGCCGTCGGTAGCCGACGAACCCGCGCGGCTTCGCCTTCGTGGCCGGGTCGGAGACGAGCCACGTCGGCATGTCGCCCCACGTCACGCCGAGCTCGGTGTGCGGGAGCGCCGCGCAGATCGCGTCGACGTCCTCGGGCCGGGCCGGGCGGTCGTCCGCCGCGCCGCTCATGCCGGTCCCCGCACCCTCAGGCGCCGAACCGGGTGCCCGACTCGAGCCGCACGCCGCGCGCCCAGTCGGCCGCGGCCATCTGCTTCTTGCCGAAGGCCTTGACGTCGCCGAGCCGTACCGGTGACGTGCCGGTGCCGACGAAGACCGCGTTCTTGGTGACCTCGAGCTCGCCCGGGGCCAGGCGCTCGCGGTCGTCCGCGATCGTGACGGGCCCGATCTTGATGCGCTGCGCCTCGCCGTCGACGACCTGCGTCGACCACGCGCCGGGGGCCGGGGTGCAGGCGCGCACCCGACGGTCGACGGCGACGGCCGGCTCGGTCCAGTCGATCTCGGCGTCCTCGACAAGGATCTTCGGAGCGAACGAGACGCCGTCCTCGGGCTGCTCACGGGCCTCGAGGGACCCGTCGGCGATGCCGTCGAGGGTGGCGACCAGGAGGCCCGCGCCGCCCTCGGCCAGGCGGGCCAGGAGGTCGCCGGACGTGTCCGTCTCGCGGATGCGCTCGGTCATGACACCGAACGTCGGTCCCGCGTCGAGCGCCTTCACGATGCGGAACGTCGTCGCGCCCGTCACCTCGTCGCCGGCCCACACCGAGTGCTGCACCGGCGCGGCACCGCGCCAGGCGGGCAGCACCGAGAAGTGCAGGTTGACCCAGCCGTGCTCGGGGATGTCGAGGGCCGACTGGGGCAGGAGCGCGCCGTACGCCACCACGGGGCAGCAGTCCGGCCGCAGCGCCTTCAGCGCCTCCTGGAACTCCGGGTCCCGCGGGTGCTCGGGCTTGAGCACCGGCACGCCGAGCTCCTCGGCACGCTGCGCGACAGGGCTCGCGACCAGCTTGCGACCTCGGCCGGCCGGGGCGTCCGGTCGGGTGACGACGCCCACGAGCTCGTGGGCGGAGTCGGCGATCGCGTTGAGAGCGGGTACGGCGACCTCGGGGGTGCCGGCGAAGACGACGCGCATGAGGGGGTGGTTGCTCCTGGTCGGGACGGCAGCGGGACCGGGAGAGCCTACGCCGCTCAGATGCCGAACGGGCCCGTCGGGTGCGGCGAGACCTTGACCGTCGGCTTCTCGAGGCCGAACCACTCCGACTCGCGGATCTCCCGCATCGCCGCCTTGCGGGCCGCTTCGTCGAGACGGTCGATGAAGAGGACGCCGTCGAGGTGGTCCGTCTCGTGCTGGATCGCGCGGGCCAACAGGTCCGAGCCGTTGATCGTCACGGGCTCGCCGTGCATGTCGAAACCGCGGGCGACCACCGACAGGGCGCGCCGGCACTCGTAGGTCAGCTCGGGCAGCGAGAGGCACCCCTCGAGGTCGAGCTGCTCCTCCTCCGACAGCTCCAGCGTCGGGTTCACCAGGTGGCCCAGCTCTCCGTCGACGTTCCAGGTGAAGACCCGCAGCCCGACGCCGATCTGGGGAGCGGCCAGACCTGCGCCCGGTGCCTCCAGCATCGTGTCGGTGAGGTCCGCGACGAGCTGTCGCAGCTCGCGGTCGAAGTCGACGACCTCCGTCGCGCGCCTGCGCAGGACGGGGTCGCCGAAGAGCCGGATGGGTTGGATCGCCACCCGGCGATCGTACGCGGGCGGGTCGACCGTCCCGGTTGCCGCGTCCTCGCCGCTTCGCCATCATCGACGCGGTGAGCACCCTCGACGGTCAGCGGTCGGCGCAGTCGGACGACGGCGTGGTCATCCGGCCAGCACGGGTCGAGGACGTCGACGCCGTCTGCGCCTTCGGCGCGGCGCACGTTCCGCCGCACTACACCCCGCTCATCGGCGCGGAGGCCGCTCGACAGCAGGTCACCGCATGGTGGCGGCCGGAACAGATCCGCGCTGCGGTCGCAGCGGGGCGGTTGCTCGTCGCCGACGCGCCGTCGGGCGGTGTCGTCGGGGTGGCCCAGTACGCGGTCGACGCCTCCGAGGCCGAGATCTACAAGCTGTACCTCGACCCCGGGTTCCGGGAGCACGGACTCGGACCGCGGCTGATCGCGGCCGTCACCCGGTCACTGCCGGCGGACGTGACCCGTCTCTGCATCGAGCACTTCGCCGGCAACGCCCGGGCGGGAGCGTTCTACGAGCGCGAGGGGTTCGCGGTGGAGCGGGTCGAGCCCAGCGCCACCGGGCGGTCGGAGCTCGACGTGGTGTGGCGTGTGCGTCCGGCCGCAGGCCCACGCGCGTAGCCGGTCGGCGACTGGATGCGGGCATGCTGCGCCGCCCGACCCACGGGGGCGTGGGGCGGGCGGCGGTGAGCTCGTTGGTCAGGTGTCGTCTGGTTAGTGCCCGGGCTCTGGTGGCCAGGGGCGGGTGCCGTCGCGGTCGACGAGGTAGCGCAGTCCCAGGGGGCTGGTCCAGATAACGGCGTGGGGCGGCTCGCCGGCGCTTGGATCCGTGGGCCGGTAGGTCCATCTGTTGCCGGTGGTCATCTCGCGGTGGGTCTTCATGCGGTGGTGGCGTCGGCACAGCGGGAAGAGGTTGGCCGTGGAAGTCTGGCCGGGTGGGCCGCTCTGCTGGTAGGGGTCGCAGTGGTCGAGGTCCGCGGTGCGGGAACTGCGGGTGCAGTAGGGGAAAACGCACCGAGGCCAACGGGCGCGGACGTGGTCGGCGATCCGGTCGGGCGGGGTGTAGCCATCGACCGCCGCGTCGGTGGCGAGGTCGATGATCGGCTTGACCGTCACTCGGGTGTCGGCCGGCGCCGAGTTGTCACGTACGCAGCGACGTGTACTCACTCGCGCCACGGCGTACATGACAACTCGACACCCCCGACCCGCGCCGTACGACCAAACTCGACGCGCCTGCCGCGCCGTACGACCAAGCTTGACGCAGGGCCTCAGAGCGACGGGGGGTCGACCTGCACGCGGACGGCGTCGAGCTTGCGCGCGGATCGCTCACGCGACGCGGCGCCCAGCCCCGCGGCGAGGGCCGCACCCTCGCGCGCGGGCACGCGCACGACCGCGCGCACCTCGGGTGGGTCGGCGCTGACGGGCGCGCCCGGGCGGGGCGGGACGGGGACGGGCCCGAGCACCTCGACGGGCGGGGGGACGGCGAGGTGCTCCAGGTAGGCCGCCACCGCGGCCTCCTCCCCTGTGACCGTCGCCAGCCGCGCGGCCGGCGGCAGGTGGGCCGCGGCCCGTTCGGCCGCCTCCCGCTCGGCGAAGCCGAGCGGGTCCCACCGCACGAGGGCCTGCAGCGCCGGCTGCGCGGCGTCACCGACGACGACCACCTCGGCGCCGGGCCGCACCAGCGCGGCCGCGTTGAGCCAACGACGCAGGGCCTCCTCCCCCGTGCGCAGGTCCACGCGCGCCAGGGCGAGCCACGTGTCGAGCAGCAGGACACCCGCATAACCGCCCTCTGCCACCGGCTCCGCCCCCGGGGTCGCGACGACGATCGCGGGGCTGTCGTCGACCTCCGCCAGCACGTGGTCGGCCGCCGACGTGCGCACCGTGACGCCGGGGAACGCGCGTCCGAGCTCCTCGGCCGTGCGCTCCTGGCCGACCGCCGGGGCGCGGAGCCCACGGTGGCCGCAGACGCCGCACGCCCACCGCGGCTCCGGCGTGCCGCACCACCGGCACGACGGGGGCGAGGTCGGCGACGACTGCTGGAGCGGACCCGTGCAGGCGGCACACCGCGCGGGCGTGCGGCACCGTTCGCAGGCCAGCCCCGCGGCGTACCCCGACCGCGGCGTCTGCACCAGCACCGGACCCGCGGCGACCCCGCGGCGGACGAGGTCGCGGGCCGCGGTCGGCACGCGGACGCTCCGCGCGAACGGGTCCCGCTCGAGCTCGCGGTCGGTCGCCCCGGCGATGCTCACCCGGACCCGCTCCCGCAGCACCGCGCGGGGCATCGCGATCGGGCGGGCCCACCCGCTGCCGAGCAGCCCCAGCGCCTCCACCGAGCACGCATGGGCTCCGATCAACGCCGCCGCACCGGTGCGCTCCGCGCGGAGCGCGGCGACCTCGCGGACGTGCGGGTACGGCGCCCGCGGCTCCGCGTGCAGGTCGTCGCCGTCGTCCCACACGACGACCAAGCCGAGGTCGTGGACGGGCGCCCAGATCGCCGCGCGCGTGCCCACCACGACGCGCCGCTGCCCCCGGCTGACGGCGAGGAAGTCCCGGTAGCGCGCCGCCGGGCCGGCGTCGGCCCGCAGCGCCACGTGACGCCCCTCGCCGAGCGCCACCGTGAGCGCCGCGTCCACCCGGTCGAGGTCGCGCCCGTCGGGCACGCAGACGACGACGCCCCGGCCGGACGCCTCGACGACCGCCGCCGCCTGGGCCACCAGCTGCGGCCAGTCGACGGCAGGACCCGCCGTCCAGACCGCTCGGGGCGAACCGCCGCGCGCCAGGTGCTCGCAGAAGACCGCACCGTGCTCGTGGTCACCCCAGGCCGCCGTCGCCGCCACGAGGCGCTGCCCGCCGTCGGCCGACGTCAACGCCGGAGCCGCCGACCCCGGCGGCGCCTTCTCCGTCGTGGCGTGCCGCGGCGGGACCGCCAGCCGGAGCACGTCGGCCCGCGCCCCGGCGTACCGCTCCGCCACCGCCGCCGTCAGCCCCGCGATCTCGGGCGTCAGCACCCGCTCCGGGCTGACGACCCGGCGCAGCGGCAGCAACCGCGGGTGCTCCGACTCCGCGCGGCGGGCCACGACGTAGCCGTCGACGTCCTGTCCCGCGAAGCGCACCTTGACCCGCACCCCCGGCTGCGCGGTCTCCGCCATGCCGGACGGCACGAGGTAGTCGAACGGGCGGTCGAGGTGCGCCAGCGGGACGTCGACGAGCACCTGCGCGACCGGGTCCACCTCGGCGGGCTCCACCTCGGTGCGCCGCCGCGCGGCCGCGCGCTCCGTCGCCGTCCGCGCCTCCCGCACGGTCTCCCGCAGCTCGGGCAGCAACGACCCCTGCTCGGGCTGCTCGTGGGCGTCGGCGGTCACGGGCACAGGTCTACCGTGCGCCGCCGACAATCCGGTCCGCGGGTCAGGCACCCCTGGGGATGACCGACCTCGTGGCCCCACCGCCACGGACAACGGCTCACTGGGGCCACGACTCAGCGGTGCTGACGCCCCCGCCGCAGCGCCGCGTCGGTCAGGTCGCCCAGCTCGGCCACGCGCGCCCGCGCGATGGTCGCGGGGGTCGCGAGTCCTCGACGCTCCAGCTCGTCGAGCGCCGCGTCGAGGTCACGCCGCACCCGCGCCCGCTCGCGCTGGGGCAGTGCAGCGGCGAGCCGCCGAGGATCGAGGCGCGGCACCACCGGCCCGTCGGCCGGCTCCCGCCCCGTGACCACGAGGAGCCCGGCGGCCACGGCCACCAGCAGCGAGAGCGCCACCGGCACCACGACGGCGGGCGTCCACCGCTGCGTGCTCACCATCCACCCCGACGACACCAGCCCGTGGAGCGCCACGACACTGACGACCGCCACCACGAGGTCGTAGGCGTGCGGGCGGCGCCCCGCGGCTCGGGTCCCGAGCCAGCTCGCCGTCCGCCCCAGCAGGGCCAGTCCACCGAGCGTCGCCGCGACCGAGGCCCACCGGTCGGCGCTGGCGGCCGAGGGCGCGCCGTACCCCGCCTCGCCGCCCAGCGCCGTGACCGTCACCGCCGCACCCAGCACGGCGAGCAGCGTCAACGCCCACAGCGCACCCGTGGGCAGGGCGTCCGCCCGGCGCCGCCAGCGGCGCGCCGGGTCGAGGGCGTCCTGCACGTCGGGATGCCGGGCGTAGGCCGCCACCTCGAGCCCGAGCCACGGCACGCCCGTCCCGTCCGGGATCCAGGTGGCGAGCTGACGGGCTCCGCGCGGCGCGGAGGCCCGCAGGTCGTCCTAAATGACGGCCCCGGGGCTGAGCGCCGCGTGCGACAGGGGCGGGCCGCCGCCGTACGCGTCGTCGCCGCCCCCGTCGCTCACGAGGAGACCGGCGTGCTCAGATGCCGGCCGCCGCGCGCAGCGCGTCGGCGCGGTCGGTGCGCTCCCAGGTGAACTCGGGCAGCTCGCGGCCGAAGTGACCGTACGCCGAGGTCAGCGAGTAGATCGGGCGCAGCAGGTCGAGGTCGCGGATGATCGCCGCGGGACGCAGGTCGAAGACCTCGAGGACGGCCTTCTGGATGACCTCGTCGGAGACGACGCCGGTGCCGAAGGTCTGCACGAAGACGCCGACGGGCTGCGCCTTGCCGATCGCGTAGGCGACCTGCACCTCGGCGCGGCGGGCCAGGCCCGCGGCGACGACGTTCTTGGCGACCCAGCGCATGGCGTACGCCGCGGAGCGGTCCACCTTCGACGGGTCCTTGCCCGAGAAGGCACCGCCGCCGTGGCGGGCCATGCCGCCGTAGGTGTCGACGATGATCTTGCGACCCGTCAGGCCGGCGTCGCCCATCGGACCGCCGACGACGAAGACGCCGGTCGGGTTCACCAGCAGGCGGTAGCCGTCGGACGGGATGTCGAAGGAGCCCAGCACGGGCTCGATCACGTTCGCCTTGATGTCGGCCTCGAGCTGGGCGAGGTCCACGTCGGGGGCGTGCTGCGTGGACAGCACGACGGTGTCGATGCGCACCGGGCGGTCCTGCTCGTCGTACTCGATCGTCACCTGCGTCTTGCCGTCGGGCCGCAGGTAGGCGAGCGTGCCGTCCTTGCGCACCTCCGAGAGACGCTCCGAGAGCCGGTGCGCGATGGTGATGGGGAGCGGCATGAGCTCCGGCGTGTCGTCACTGGCGTAGCCGAACATGAGGCCCTGGTCGCCCGCGCCCTGCTTGTCGAGCTCGTCGGTCGACGAGCCCACGCGCGACTCGTGGCCGTCGTCGACGCCCTGGGCGATGTCGGCCGACTGGCCGCCGATGGCCACCTGCACGCCGCAGGACGCGCCGTCGAAGCCCTTCTCGGAGGAGTCGTAGCCGATCTCGAGGATCTTGCGGCGCACGAGGTCGGCGACGGGGGCGTACGCGTTGGTGCGCACCTCGCCGGCCACGACCACCAGGCCCGTGGTCAGCAGCGTCTCGACCGCCACGCGCAGGTTGCGCTTGTCGTCGTCGTTCGCCAGGAGGTAGTCGAGGACCGTGTCGCTGATCTGGTCAGCGATCTTGTCCGGGTGACCCTCGGTCACCGACTCCGACGTGAAGAGACGTCCAGGCACGGTCACTCACTCCCACTCGACGAGGCTGTCCGGACGCACGGACGCGCCCGCCGAAACCATAGTCGCGGGCTGGGCGAGCGCCAGCATCCGGGCAGACGTCCCGACGTGTGGACACGCTCGGAGCCGGCGCGCGCGGGCGCGTCAGAGCCGCGTCGCGACCTGGTCCCAGATCGCGTGCGCCAGCACGCCCTTCGCCGCCCGCGGCACCTCGACGCTCGCGCCGTCGGCACCCAGGATGACGGCCTCGTTGTCGGCGCTGCCGAAGACGGCTCCCCCGCTCACGTCGTTGACGACGAGCAGGTCGCAGCCCTTGCGGGCGAGCTTCGCGCGCCCCAGCTCGAGCACCGAGCCGGTGGCGTCGCCGGTCTCGGCGGCGAAGCCCACCACGACCGAGCCGGGCCGGGCGCGCTCGTGGGAGATCGCCGCCAGGATGTCGGGGTTCTGCACGAGCTCGAGCGGAGCGGCGCTGCCGTCCGCGAGCTTCTTGATCTTGGCGTCGCTGAACGACGCGGGCCGGAAGTCGGCCGGGGCGGCGGCCATGACGACCGCGTCCGCGTCCTTCGCCCCCGCCACGACGGCGTCGCGCAGCTGCTCCGTCGTCTCCACGCGCACCACGGACACGCCGGCCGGGTCGGGCAGGTCCACGTTGGCCGCCACGAGCGTGACCTGGGCACCGCGCGCGACGGCGGCACGGGCCAGCGCGTAGCCCTGCCGGCCCGACGAGCGGTTGCCGAGGAAGCGGACCGGGTCCAGGTACTCCCGCGTGCCGCCGGCCGAGACCAGCACGCGGCGGCCGGCCAGGTCAGCGGTGGCCCCGCCGGTGCGGGACCGGGCGAGCACGTCGGCGGCGACCTCGTAGATCTCCACGGGCTCGGGCAGGCGACCCTTGCCGGTGTCCTTGCCCGTCAACCGCCCCTCCGCGGGCTCGAGCACGACGATGCCCCGCGAGCGCAGCGTGGCGACGTTGGCCTGCGTCGCCGGGTGCTCCCACATCTCGGTGTGCATCGCGGGGGCCATGACCACCGGGCAGCGCGCGGTCAGCAGCGTGTTCGTGAGCAGGTCGTCGGCCAGACCGTGGGCGGCCTTGGCGAGCAGGTCGGCGGTGGCGGGCGCGACGACGACGAGGTCGGCCGTCTGGCCGATCCGCACGTGGGGCACCTCCTGCACCTGGCTCCACACGTCGCTCGCGACGGGCTTGCCGGACAGGGCGGCCCACGTCGGCGCGCCGACGAACTCCAGCGCGCTGGCGGTCGGCACCGGGGTCACGTCGTGACCGGACTCGGAGAAGCGGCGCAGGACCTCACAGGCCTTGTACGCCGCGATGCCGCCCCCGACGCCGAGCACCACGCGCGGCTTGGGCACGGACGGGCTCGGGTCGGACGGCGGCATCGGATTCAGCAGGCGGTGTGACCGGTGGTCACTCGGCGCCGAACGGCGACTCGACAGCGGCGGCCTTCTTGGCGGCCTCCTCCGCGGCGAGCTCGGCCGGGTCGACGTCCTCGCAGGTCAGGAGGTCGGCGTTGATCTCGCGGAGCGCGATCGACAGCGGCTTCTCCTGCACGTGGGTGTCGACGAGCGGACCCACGTACTCCAGCAGGCCCTCGCCCAGCTGGGAGTAGTACGCGTTGATCTGCCGCGCGCGCTTGGCTCCGTAGAGCACCAGCTGGTACTTGCTGTCGGTCTTCGTCAGCAGGTCGTCGATCGGCGGGTTCGTCACGCCCACGGCGGCGATTTCAGGGGCAGACACGCAACAGCCTCACAAGTCGGTCGGGGTTGGATCAGCGCGCCTGAGCAGGCGCAGTCATGCATCGTACCAACTCTTCGGCGGCGGCCGGAACTTCCGTGTTCACGATGGTGTGGTCGAACTCCGCCTCCGCCGCCAGCTCGGTGCGCGCCGTCTCGAGCCGGCGCTCCCGCTCCTCCGGGCTCTCGGTGCCCCGGCCGACGAGCCGGCGCACCAGCTCCTCCCAGCTCGGCGGCTTGAGGAACACGAAGTAGGCGTCCGGCGCGGTGCGGCGCACCTGGCGGGCGCCCTGCAGGTCGATCTCCAGCATCGCGGGCCGACCCGCCTCCAGGGCGGCCTCGACCGGGCCCCGGGGCGTGCCGTAGCGCGCCGCCTTGTGGACGACCGCCCACTCGAGCAGCTCGTCCTCGGCGATCATCCGGTCGAACTCCTCGTCGCTCACGAAGAGGTAGTGCACGCCGTGCACCTCGCCGGGACGGGGCTGGCGCGTCGTCGCCGACACCGAGATCCAGACCTCGGGGTGGTGGGCGCGCACGTGGGCCGCGACCGTGCCCTTGCCGACCGCGGTGGGACCGGCGAGCACGACGAGGCGGGAGCGGCCGGCGGAGCCGTCGGCCGGACCGTCGAGAGGATGGACCACCGGATCAGTCGCCCGGGGCGAACTCGGCCTCGAGCGCCGCGACCTGCTTGGCCCCGAGCCCGCGCACCCGGCGGCTCTCCGCGATCTGGAGACGCTCCATGATCTGCTTCGCGCGCACCTTGCCGACGCCCGGCATCGATTGCAGCAGGTCGAAGACCCGCATCTTGGCGATGACCTCGTTGCCCTCGCGGTCCCGCAGCACCTCGGAGATCGTCGCCCCCGCGGTCTTCAGGCGGTTCTTCACCTCGGCCCGTTCGCGGCGCGACGCCGCGGCCTTGGCCAGGGCAGCCTGGCGCTGTTCGGGGGTGAGCGGGGGCAGGGCCACGGGCGGATCCTCGCGTCGAGATGGGTCGTGGAAGGAAGCGCCAATCTAGCCACGCGTCCGCGCGGGTGGCAATCGCGGCCGGGACCGTCGCCCGGACCGGCCTCAGGACCAGGCGGCGCGGAAGGTGTCGTTGAAGCGACGCGCCGCGTCGGCGAGCGCCCGCGGGTCGGGCCCGGCGGCGAGCACCTCGCGCGAGGAGCTCGGCAGCACGTGGCCGACCTCGTCGCCGAAGATGCGCTGCACGTCCGCGGCCGTGCCGCCCTGGGCCCCCACGCCGGGGGCCAGGAGCGGGCCGTTGATCGCCAACGACTCCCCCGCGGCGGCGTCGACACCGGCGATGGTGGCGCCCACGACCGCGCCGAAGGAGCCGAGCGGCTCCGCCCCGGCGTTGAGCACCCGGAGCTCGTCCAGCACCTCCGCCGCGACCGAGCGGCCCCGTCGCTGGGCGGCCTGCACCGTGGCCGCCTCGGGGTTGGACGTCAGCGCCAGCACGAACAGCCCGGCCCCGAACCTCTCGGCCGTCTCGACCATGGGGCGCAGCGACCCGAACCCCAGGTAGGGGCTCGCCGTGATGGCGTCGCACGCCAGCGGGGACGACGGGTCGAGGTAGGCGTCGGCGTACGCCTGCGACGTCGAGCCGATGTCGCCCCGCTTCACGTCGAGCAGCACCTGGGCTCCCCCGGCCCGCAGGTCGGCGATGGTGCGCTCGAGCGTGGCGACGCCCGCGCTGCCGAACCGCTCGAAGAACGCCGACTGCGGCTTCACCACGGCGCACGTGCTGCCCAGCGCCTCCGCCGCCGTCCGCGCGAACCGCTCCAGGCCCGCCGGCGTGACGTCCAGACCCCACGACTCCAGCAGGCGGGGGTGCGGGTCGATGCCCGCGCACAGGGGGCCGCGGTCGGCGACCGCGGCGGCGAGACGGGTCCCGAAGGCGGGGGCAGTGGTCGTCACGGAGCGCTCCTGGTGTCGGCGGGAAGGGGTACGGCGGAGGGGCGGGCCACGCTCACCGCGCGGCGTCGAAAGCGACGAGGCGGCGGGCGATGCGCCGCGGCAGCAGGGGCCCGCCGTAGACGAACGCCGTGTAGAGCTGCACGAGGTCGGCACCCGCCTGCACCCGCGCCAGCGCCTCCGCCGGGCTGTCGATGCCGCCCACGGAGACGAGGGCCGGACCGTCGAGCCGCTCGCGGAGCAGGCGGAGCACCTCGCGCGAGCGGACGGCCACCGGCGCGCCGGAGATCCCGCCCGCGCCGAGCGCCTCGACCTCCGCGGCCGGCGTGCGCAGCCCGTCGCGACGGACGGTCGTGTTGGTGGCGATCACCCCGTCGAGGCCCTGGGCCATGGCGAGGTCGGCGACCGCGAGCACGTCCTCGTCCGCCAGGTCCGGCGCGATCTTCACGACGAGCGGCACACGGCGCTCCGGGCTCGCCGCGTCCGCCGTGCGGCGGACGTGCGCCAGCAGGGGCTCCAGCCGCTCGACGGCCTGCAGCGTGCGCAGGCCCGGCGTGTTCGGGGAGGAGACGTTGACGACCAGGTAGTCCGCGTACGGCGCGAGCAGGCGCGTCGAGGAGCCGTAGTCGGCCAGCACCGCCGCCTCGTCGTCCTCCGGCACGATCTTCGACTTGCCGATGTTGACGCCGAGGACGAGCTCGGGGCGGCGCCCCGACCGGTCGAGCTTCTCCGCGCGCACCGCCAGGCGCTGCGCCACCGCCGCGGCGCCGTCGTTGTTGAAGCCCATCCGGTTGAGGACGGCGCGGTCCTCGGTGAGCCGGAACAGCCGCGGCGTGGGGTTGCCCGGCTGGGCGAGCGCCGTGACCGTCCCGACCTCGACGTGCCCGAAGCCGAGCGCCGCCAGGGCGTCGATGCCGACCGCGTTCTTGTCGAAGCCCGCGGCGAGGCCGAAGCGATGCGGGAAGCGGATCCCCATCACCTCCACGGCCCCCGCGCCCGCGCGCGGCGCCAGGTGCGCCGCGCGCAGGGCGGGACCGGCCGCCCGGATGGCCCGGAACGACGCGTGGTGCGCGCGCTCCGGGTCCGTCCGGGTCAGGACCTTCTCGAACAGCAGGTCGTAGGTGCCCACGGCGCGCCTCAGCCCGCCGCGCCGGCGTCGGCCACGACCGGGGGCTGCAGCACGGTCGCCCACTCCTGCAGGCTCCGCACGCCGATGTCGCCGCGCCGCATCGCCTCGATGCCCTGGACCGCGGCGCCGAGCCCCTGCACCGTGGTGATGCACGGGACGTTCGCCTTGATCGCGGCGGTGCGGATGTCGTAGCCGTCGAGCCGCACCTGCCCCCCGGTCCCGGCACCCGGCACGTCGCCGCCCGCGGACGCCGGCTCGGCCCCGGCCGCGCCGTACGGGGTGTTGACGATGAGCTGGATCTCGCCGTCGTCGATGAGCTGCACGGTGGTGCGCTCGCCGTTCGGGCCGGGCCCCTCGTGCTGCTTGCGCACGAGGGTGGCCGCGACGCCGTTGCGGCGCAGCACCTCGGCGGTGCCCTCGGTGGCGACGATCTCGAAGCCGAGGTCGGCGAGCACCTTGATGGGGAACACCATGGCGCGCTTGTCGCGGTTGGCCATCGACACGAAGACCTTGCCGCTGCTCGGCAGGGAACCGAACGCCGCCGCCTGCGACTTCGCGAACGCCGTGCCGAAGTCGGCGTCGAAGCCCATGACCTCGCCCGTGGACTTCATCTCGGGGCCGAGGACCGTGTCGACGAACTGGCCGTCGGGGGTCTTGAACCGGTTGAACGGCATGACCGCTTCCTTGACGGCGATCGGGCAGCCGTCGGGCAGGGTGCCGCCGTCGCCGCTCGCCGGGAGCACGCCCGCCGCCCGCAGGTCGGCGATCGACTCGCCGAGCATCACGCGCGCCGCCGCCTTCGCCAGCGGCGTCGCCGTCGCCTTGGAGACGAACGGGACCGTGCGGGAGGCCCGCGGGTTCGCCTCGAGCACGTAGAGGATGTCGGAGGCGTGCGCGAACTGGATGTTGATCAGCCCCCGCACCCCGACACCGCGGGCGATGGCCTCGGTGGCGCGGCGGATCCGGCCGATCTCCCGGGCGCCGAGCGTGATGGGCGGCAGCGCGCAGGAGGAGTCGCCGGAGTGGATGCCGGCCTCCTCGATGTGCTCCATCACGCCGCCGAGGAAGAGCTCCTCGCCGTCGAAGAGCGCGTCGACGTCGATCTCGACGGCGTCGTCGAGGAACCGGTCCACGAGCACCGGCGCCGCGTGGCTGATGAGGCCCGCCGCGACGTACTTCTCGAGGTACGCCTCCAGCGAGGCGTCGTCGTAGACGATCTCCATGCCCCGACCGCCGAGCACGTAGGACGGGCGCACCAGCACCGGGTAGCCGATCTCGGCCGCGATGGCCTCCGCCTCGGCGTACGACGTCGCGGTGCCGTGCTTGGGCGCCGTGAGCCCGGCCGCGGCGAGCACGCGACCGAACGCGCCCCGCTCCTCGGCGAGGTCGATGGCCGCGGGCTGGGTGCCGACGATCGGGACGCCCGCCTCCTCGAGGCCACGGGCGAGACCGAGCGGGGTCTGGCCGCCGAGCTGGCAGATGACGCCGACGACCGGACCGGCCTGCTGCTCGGCGTGGACGATCTCGAGCACGTCCTCGAGCGTCAGCGGCTCGAAGTAGAGCCGGTCCGACGTGTCGTAGTCGGTCGAGACCGTCTCCGGGTTGCAGTTGACCATGATCGTGTCGAACCCGCCGCCCGGCAGGCCCCCGCCGTCCTTCGCCGCGCTGAGGGCCAGCGAGGCGTGCACGCACGAGTAGTCGAACTCGATGCCCTGCCCGATCCGGTTCGGGCCGGAGCCCAGGATGATCACGGCGGGCCGCTCGCGCGGCGCGATCTCGGTCTCCTCGTCGTAGGACGAGTAGTGGTAGGGCGTGCGCGCTGCGAACTCGGCCGCGCACGTGTCCACCGTCTTGTAGACCGGCCGCACGCCCAGGGCGTGCCGCACCCCGCGCACCACCGCGGGCGCCAGGTTGCGGATCCTCCCGATCTGCACGTCGGAGAAGCCGTGGCGCTTGGCCCGGCGCAGCACGGCCGCGGTCAGCTCCGGCGCGGCGGCGATCTCGCCCGCCACCTCGTTGATGAGCGCGAGCTGGTCGACGTACCACGGGTCGATGCCCGTCGCCGCGAAGATCTCCTCGGCCGTGGCGCCCGCCCGCAGGGCGTCCATGACCTTCTTGAGCCGGCCGTCGTGGGGCACGGCGATCTCGGCGAGCAGGGCGTCCTTGTCGAGGTCCACCCACTGGTGGCTCCAGTCGAAGGCCGCGTCCTTGCTCTCCAGGGAGCGCAGCGCCTTCTGGAGCGCCTCCGTGAAGTTGCGGCCGATCGCCATGGCCTCGCCCACCGACTTCATGTGGGTGGTGAGACGCGGGTCGGCGCCGGGGAACTTCTCGAACGCGAACCGCGGCACCTTGACGACGACGTAGTCGAGCGCCGGCTCGAAGCTCGCCGGCGTCTCCGCCGTGATGTCGTTGGGGATCTCGTCGAGGGTGTAGCCGATGGCCACCTTCGCCGCGATCTTCGCGATGGGGAAGCCCGTCGCCTTCGACGCCAGGGCGCTCGAGCGGGAGACGCGCGGGTTCATCTCGATGACGATGACGCGGCCGTCGGCGGGGTTCACCGCGTACTGGATGTTGCAGCCGCCGGTGTCGACGCCGACCTCGCGGATGATCTCGATGGCGAGGTCGCGGAGGTGCTGGTACTCGCGGTCCGTCAGCGTCATGGCCGGCGCGACCGTGATCGAGTCACCGGTGTGGACGCCCATCGGGTCGAGGTTCTCGATGGAGCAGACGATGACGACGTTGTCGGCCTTGTCGCGCATCACCTCCAGCTCGTACTCCTTCCAGCCGATGATCGACTCCTCGATGAGGACCTCGGTCGTGGGGCTGGCGGAGAAGCCGGAGCCGGCGATGCGCACCAGGTCGTCGGCGTCGTAGGCGATGCCCGAGCCGGTGCCGCCCATCGTGAAGGACGGCCGGATGACGACCGGGTAGCCCAGCTGCTCGGCGGCCTCGAAGGCGCGCTCCAGGGCGTGCTTCTCCTTGGCGGACTTCGGGGCGTCCGGGCCGAGCGCCTCGCCGTTGCAGACGATGCTGCGGGCGACCTCGCCGCCGACCTTGTGCACGATGGCGTTGAACTGCTCGCGGTTCTCGCCGCGGTGGATGGCCTCGAAGCTGGCGCCGATCATCTCGACGCCGTACTTCTCGAGCACGCCCCGCTCGTGCAGCGCGATGGCCGCGTTGAGCGCCGTCTGCCCGCCCAGCGTCGGCAGCAGCGCGTCGGGGCGCTCCTTGGCGATGACGCGCTCGACGAACTCGGGGGTGATCGGCTCCACGTAGGTCGCGTCGGCGAACTCGGGGTCGGTCATGATCGTCGCCGGGTTGGAGTTCACCAGCACGACCCGCAGGCCCTCGGCCTTGAGCACGCGGCACGCCTGGGTGCCCGAGTAGTCGAACTCGCACGCCTGGCCGATGACGATCGGGCCGGACCCGATCACCATGACGCTCGTGATGTCGTCGCGCTTCGGCATGGTTCAGGCCCTCCGGTCGTTCATGAGGTCGAGGAAACGGTCGAACAGGTACGCCGCGTCGTGCGGCCCGGCGGCAGCCTCCGGGTGGTACTGCACCGAGAAGCTCTTGAGCGCCCCGCCCTCGCCGTCGCGGAGCTCGAGGCCCTCGACCACGTCGTCGTTGAGGCAGACGTGGCTGACGCTCGCCGCGCCGTACGGGGTCGCGGTCGTGCCCTCGAGCGGGGCGTCGACGGCGAAGCCGTGGTTGTGCGCCGTCACCTCGACCTTGCCGGTGGTGCGGTCCATGACGGGCTGGTTGATGCCGCGGTGGCCGTACTTCAGCTTGTAGGTGCCGAAGCCGAGCGCGCGGCCGAACAGCTGGTTGCCGAAGCAGATCCCGAAGTACGGCAGGTCGCGGCCGAGCGCCTCCTGCAGCAGCGCCACCTGGTCGGTGGTGGCGGCCGGGTCGCCGGGGCCGTTGGAGAAGAACAGGCCGTCGGGGCCGTCCTCCCCCACCGCCAGCACGTCCTCGATGGAGGCGGTCGCGGGCAGCACGTGCACCTCGATGCCCCGCTCGCTCATCATCCGCGGCGTGTTGGCCTTGATGCCGAGGTCGACCGCGGCGACGGTGAAGCGCTTCTCGCCGACCGCGGGGACGACGTACGCCGACGTGGTCGTGACCTCGTCGGAGAGCTCGGTGCCCGCCATCTCCCCCGACGCGCGGACGCGCTCGAGCAGACGGGCGGGGTCGGTCTCCGTCGTCGAGATGCCGACGCGCATGGCCCCCCGCTCGCGCAGGTGCCGGGTGAGGGCGCGGGTGTCGACGCCGGAGATGCCGACGACGCCCTGCTCGCGCAGCTCGTCGTCGAGCGTGCGCCGGCTGCGCCAGCTCGACGAGACGCGGGCGGGGTCGCGCACCACGTAGCCCGCGACCCAGATGCGGGCCGACTCGGGGTCCTCGTCGTTCATGCCGGTGTTGCCGACGTGCGGGGCCGTCATGACGACGACCTGGCGGTGGTAGGAGGGGTCGGTGAGGGTCTCCTGGTAGCCGGTCATGCCGGTGGAGAAGACCGCCTCGCCGAAGGTCTCCCCGGTCGCGCCGTAGGCCTCGCCGTGGAACGTGCGTCCGTCCTCGAGGACGAGCAGGGCGGGGGTGCTCATGTGAGGCTTCCTTCCGTGGTGGCGCCGATCTCGACGAGCTGTCCGTCCAGCACGGTGGGGGTGCCGCGCAGGAACGTCGCACGGACCGCCGCGGTGAGCGTGCGGCCGTGCCAGGGGTTGTTGCGGGAGAGCGACGCCGAGTCGTCGCGGTCGACGACGACCGAGGCGGCCGGGTCGACGAGGGTGAGGTTGGCCGGCTCGCCGACGGCGACGGGGCGTCCGTGGCCCTGGTCGCCGCGGCCCGCCAGCCCGGCGATCTCCGCCGGGCGCGTCGACATGACCCGGGCGACGTCGCCCCAGCCCATCCGGCCCGAGGAGACCATCACCGAGGCCACGACACCGAGGGCGGTCTCGAGGCCCAGCATGCCGAAGGCGGCGTCGACGAAGGCGTGCTCCTTGTCGTGCCGCGCGTGCGGCGCGTGGTCGGTGGCGACGGCGTCGATCGTGCCGTCGGCCAGCGCGTCCCGCAGTGCCTCCACGTCCTCCGCGGGCCGCAGCGGCGGGTTGACCTTGAACGTCGGGTCGTAGCCGCCGAGCAGGTCGGTGGTCAGCAGCAGGTGGTGCGGCGTGACCTCGGCCGTCACCTGGATGCCCAGGCTCTTGGCCCAGCGCAGCACCTCGACGGTGCCGGCGGTGGAGGCGTGGGCGACGTGCACGCGGCTGCCCGTGTGGCGGGCGAGCATGACGTCGCGGGCGACGATGACCTCCTCCGCGACGCCCGGCCAGCCCGGCAGCCCGAGACGGCCCGACAGCTCCCCCTCGTGGCAGCAGGCGGTCGCGCCGGCGAGCGTGGGCTCCTGGGCGTGCTGGGAGACGACGCCGCCGAAGGCCTTGACGTACTCCAGCGCCCGGCGCATGACGCGCGCGTCGGCGACGCACTTCCCGTCGTCGGAGAAGACCCGGACCCCGGCGCGGCTGCGGGCCATGAGCCCCAGCTCGGCGAGCTCCTCGCCGCGCAGGCCCTTGGTGACGGCCCCGACCGGCTGCACGTCGACGATCCCGGCGGCGCGACCCAGGGCGTGGACGCGCTCCGCCGCCTCCGCCGTGTCGGTGACGGGGCTGGTGTTGGCCATCGCGAGCACGGCGGTGTAGCCACCGCGTGCCGCAGCCGCCGAGCCGGTGCGGACCGTCTCCGCGTCCTCGCGGCCCGGCTCGCGCAGGTGGGTGTGGAGGTCGACGAGCCCCGGGAGCAGCACGAGGCCGTCGGCCTCGACCACGCGTGCGTCGGAGGGCGCGTCGACGCGCGCCGTACCGACCTCCGCGACGACGCCGTCGACCAGGAGGACGTCGGCGGTCTGCTCGCCCAGGAGCGAGGCGCCCCTCACGATGACAGGCTGGTGGGTCATGCGGTTCCCTCCCCGGCGAGCAGGTGGTACAGGACGGACATGCGGACCGCGACGCCCGCGGAGACCTGCTCGAGGATCAGCGACTGCGCCGCGTCGGCCGCGTCGGCGGCGATCTCGAGGCCGCGGTTCATCGGGCCGGGGTGGCAGATCGGCACCTCGGGCCCGAGCACGCGCAGGCGGTCGCGGGTGAGGCCGTAGCCCACCGTGTACTCCCGGCTCGTCGGGAAGAAGCCACCGCTCATGCGCTCCTTCTGGACGCGCAGCATCATCACGGCGTCGGCCTTCGGGAGCACCTCGTCGAGGTCGTACGACGTGGCGAAGCCCGCGCTCGAGCTCCAGCTCGCGATGCCCGCGGGCATGAGGGTGGGCGGCGCCACCACCGTCACCTGGGCGCCCAGGCGCGTCAGCGTGATGACGTTGCTGCGGAAGACGCGGCTGTGGGTGAGGTCGCCGACCAGCACGACGTGACGGCCCTCGAGGCTGCCGAGCCGGCCGCCGTCGCCGAAGTGGCGGGACAGCGCGTAGGCGTCGAGCAGGGCCTGCGTCGGGTGCTCGTGCGTGCCGTCGCCGGCGTTGACCACGGCGGCGTCGACCCACTGGGAGACCTGCTGCGCCGCGCCGCTCGCGCCGTGGCGCATGACGACCGCGTCGACCCCCATCGAGGCGATGGTGAGCACGGTGTCGCGCAGGCTCTCGCCCTTCGAGGCCGAGGAGCCCTTGCCCGTGATGTTGATGGTGTCCGCCGAGAGCCACTTGCCGGCGATCTCGAAGCTCGAGCGCGTGCGGGTGGAGTCCTCGAAGAACAGGTTGATGATCGTGCGGCCGCGGAGGGCCGGCAGCTTCTTCACCTCGCGCCGCTGCACGTCGTGCATCTCGGCGGCGGTGGCGAAGAGGGTGGCGATGTCGTCGGCCGTCAGGTCCTCGGACGAGAGCAGGTGCTTGTTCACCGGGCCACCTCCTCGGTCGGGCGCGCGGCGTCGGGGCTGTCGGCGATCCGCACGACGTCGAGGCCGTCGGTCTCCTCGAGACGCACCATGACGCGCTCGCTGCGGGCGCTCGGCAGGTTCTTGCCCACGTGGTCGGCGCGGATCGGCAGCTCGCGGTGGCCGCGGTCGACCAGCACCGCGAGCCGCACGACAGCGGGCCGGCCGATGTCGGCGAGCGCGTCGAGCGCGGCCCGGACGGTGCGCCCCGAGTAGAGGACGTCGTCGACGAGCACGACCGTCTTCTGGTCGATGCCGCCCGCGGGGATCGCGGTGGGCTGCGGCGCCCGGGCCGGGTGGCGGCGCAGGTCGTCGCGGTAGAGCGTGATGTCGAGGGCCCCGACCGGGATCGTCACGCCCTCGGTCTCCGCGATGCGCGCCGCGATGCGCTGGGCGAGGCCGACGCCGCGGGTCGGGACGCCGAGGAGGACGAGACCCTCGTGGCCCTTGTTCCGCTCGAGGATCTCGTGGGAGATGCGGGTGAGTGCCCGGGCGATGTCACGGGCGTCGAGGACGGTGCGGCCGGGTGGGCCGACTGCGGGCTCAGTCGTCGCAGGCATGCCTGCAGAGACCTCCTTCTCCGCCTCACGGGACGGCTCGTTAAAGGATGTCGAACGGGCGGGACTCTAGCAGCAGCCCGACCCTCCTGCGACGTACGCCGCGGGCGGTGCTCGTCACGTGGACGCTCGCCCGCGGCGTACCTTCCCGGGTCTCCCGGGCTCAGGCCGTCGTGACCTGCACGAGCACCTTGCCCACCGTCCCGCCCTCGACGGCGTCGTGGGCGGCGGCGAGCTCCTCGAGCGGGAGGTGGTGCAGCGGGAGGCCCGCGTCCTCGCCCACGCGGAGGGCGCCGGCGGCGACAGCCGCGGTGACGTCCTCGGCGCCGGCCCGCAGCAGGGCAGGCGCGACCTGGTAGAGGAACACCCCCTGCAGGCGCAGGTTCTTCGCGAAGGCCTGCCGCACGGGGAGGGTCACCTCGTCGCCGCCGTCGTTGGCGTAGTAGGCGACCGTGCCGTGGTTGCGGACCACGGCGAGGTCGATGCCGATGTTGGTGGCCGGGGCGACCTCGACGACGAGGTCGACACCGTCGGGCGCGATCGCGCGGACCGCCGCGACGACGTCCTCCGTGCGGTAGTCGACGACGTGGTGGGCGCCGGCTGCACGGGCCAGGGCGGCCTTCTCCGGGCTGCTCACCGTCGTGACCACGGTCGCGCCCGACCAGACGGCGAACTGGATGGCGGCGTTGCCCACCGCGCCGGCGCCGCCGGCGACGAGGACCGTGCTGCCGTCGAGGGACCCGGGACCGAGGCGGGTCACGTCGCCGGAGGTGAGGGCGCGGTGCGCCGTCAGGGCCGGTACGCCGAGGCTGGCGCCGAGGTCGAAGGAGGCGCCGTCGGGCAGGGGCACGACGCGGTCCGCCGCCTGCACCGTCAGCTCCGCCGCGGCGCCGATGCCCTTCTCGTGCTGCGCGAGGTAGAGCCAGACGCGGTCCCCCACGGCCAGGTGCTCGACCCCCTCGCCCACGGCGTCGACGACCCCGGCGCCGTCCTGGCCGGGAGCGACCTCCGGGTGGGTCGGGCCCATGACCGCGCGGAACTTCCAGTCGGTCGGGTTCACGCCCGCCGTCACGACGCGCACCCGCACCTCGCCCGGACCGGGCTCGGGCGCGTCGCGCTCGACGACGTGCAGGACGGAGGAGGGACCGGTCTCGGTGTAGACGACTGCTCGCATGAGGGGGCAACCCGGCGGCGGCCGGACGTGTTCCCGGGTGTGGTCCCCCGGGGCGGTCGGTTCCCCGGCTGACCGGGGAACACGCCGCTTCGACCATCAACGTTGATGGTCAAAGCGGTCGGTTCGGTGCATGCGACGGTCGTTCTGTGCTCCGCCCTGCGGGTCGGGTGTCCGCGAGGGCTGTCGAACGAGGGGCCCCGGTCGACCCCGGACGGCCGCTGGGCGAGGAGAACGCGGACCGGCGAGCGCGACACGCCGAGGCGCAGCAGGGTCCCGTCCGCGTTTTCTTTCTCCGGAACCGGGCCCGCCAGCGCCCCCGAACTGTGCGGCTGCGCCGTCCCGGATCGCGCCAGACCCGCACCAGCTGCACATTCCGTGCGCCGGCCAGCGCCTCAGAGCGCCGGCCAGCGCCTAGAGCGCCTCGGCCATCCCCGCACAGGCACGTAGCCACGCCCGCTGGGTCGCGACCGACAGCCGCGCGTAGGGCACCACCGACCCCGAGACCAGCACCGGGTCGTAGGGCACCCGGTAGACGGCGCGGGTGCGCTGCTCGTAGACCCCCACCAGGTCGGACGCCAGCTGCTCGTCGACCTTCGGCGACGGGTCGGAGAGCACGGTGACGGTGCGGCGCTGGAGGTCGGCGTACCCGGCGTCGGCCAGCGCGTCGAGCATCCACAGGCCGCTGTAGCCCGTGTCCTCGCGGACGGTGCTCGTGACGACGAGCAGGTCCGCCGCGTGGGCCGCGGCCAGCCAGTTCTCGGCGCGCAGGTTGTTGCCGGTGTCGACGATGACGAGCCGGTAGAACCGCTGCAGCAGCGCGTGCACGGAGCGGAAGTCGTCGGCGCGGATCGTGCCGCTGACGTCGGGCCGCTCGTCGGAGGCGAGCACGTCGAAGTGGGCGTCGCCCTGCGAGCGCACGAAGGCGCCGAGGTCGCCGATGCGCGACTGGTAGACGTCGTTGAACTTCTCGAGGTCCTCCAGCAGCTCCCGCGTGGTGTTGCGGTGCTCGCCCCGGACGCCCCGGATGCCGAGCGTGCCGCGGGTCTCGTTGTTGTCCCAGGCGACCACGCCGCCGCCCCGGACGGTGCCGAAGGTGTAGCCGGCCATCAGCACGCCGGTCGTCTTCGCGGCGCCGCCCTTCGGGTTGAGGAACACGATGGTGCGCGGCCCGTCGAGGTCCCGCTGGACCGCGCGCCGCTGCAGCTCGTGCTCGTGCTCCGCGCGCCCCATGGGCGTCTTCAGGGCTCCCCCGCTCCACCGGTTGACGCGACCCCGCCACCCCCACGTCGCCGGCCCGAACGGCTCCTCACCCACGCGTCGGTCGAGGAAGTCGGTCGCCGTCATGAAGCGCGGCACGCTCGGCTCCGCCGGTGTCCCCGGACCGACCGCGGAGGGCGGGCGCACCGCGGGCACCGCGGCGTCCGGGCGGGGCGGGAGGGCGCCGTACGCCGCAGGCTGGGCCGGCAGCGCCACGTCAGCCCGGCGGCGACCGCCGCCGGGAGCGGGCACCGGCGGCACGGCGGGCACGGGCGGCACGACGCGGGTGTCGTCGTCGGCCGCCCACGCCGGGGCGGGAGCGGCGGCGCGCTGCTGGTCCTGCTGGGCCGCGTAGGCCTCGAGCTCGTCCGTCGTGTAGAGCCGCTCGCTGGTCGAGTCGGGCAGCTGGCCGACGCCGGGGTGGTCGGGGGGCACGTTCACCGAGAGGCCTCCGGGACAGGACGGGTGCGGGTCAGGACCGGCCCCGGTCCGCGGCCGGAACGTCCGCGGGCGGGGCACGGCCTGCGCCGTTACCCCGCCCGCGAGCGTGACAAACCCTGGGGTGACTCCTCAGGCCCGCTGTCCGCGGACGATCGCGCCCAGCACCCCGTTGACGAAGCTCGGCGAGTCGTCGGTGGACAGGTCACCGACGAGCACGAGGGCCTCGCTCACCGCGACGGCCGCATCGACGTCGTCGGCGTGGAGGATCTCCCACACCGCGATGCGCAGCACGTTGCGGTCGACCGCCGGCATGCGCTCGAGGCTCCAGCCGTCGGCGCTGTCGCGGAGGAGCTGGTCGATCTCGGCCTGGTGCTCGACCACGCCGCGCACGATCACGACGGAGTAGGGGTTGGTCGGCCCCTCACCCCCGGCGATGTCCGCCTCGAGCTGCTCGACCGCGCTCTGCCCCCGCATCTCGGAGGCGAAGAGCACGTCGAGGGCCCGCTTGCGGGCCTTGGTGCGGGCCCCCATCAGGACTTGACGCGGCCCAGGTAGGACGAGTCGCGCGTGTCGACCTTGACCTTCTCGCCGGAGCTCAGGAAGAGCGGCACCTGGATCTCGTGACCGGTCTCGAGCGTGGCCGGCTTCGTGCCGCCCGTCGAGCGGTCGCCCTGCAGGCCCGGGTCGGTGTGGGTGATGAGGAGCTCGACGGACGCGGGCAGCTCCACGAAGAGCACGCGGCCCTCGTTGGTGGCCACGATGGCCTCCTGGTTCTCCAGGAGGAAGTTCTTCGCGGAACCGACGATCTCCGGGGCGATCTCGAGCTGGTCGTAGGTGCCCGTGTCCATGAAGACGTAGTTCGAGCCGTCGTTGTAGAGGTACTGCATCGTGCGGCGGTCGACCGTCGCGGTCTCGACCTTGGTGCCGGCGTTGAAGGTCTTGTCGACGACCTTGTTGGACTCGACGTTCTTCAGCTTCGTGCGCACGAACGCCGGGCCCTTGCCGGGCTTGACGTGCTGGAACTCGACGACGGACCAGAGCTGGCCCTCCAGGTTGAGAACCATGCCGTTCTTCAGGTCGTTCGTGGATGCCATGCGCGCGTCAGCCTCACAGAGTCGTCGATGGAGCGGATCGAGAAGGTGCGGGCGCCACCGCTCGGGCGCGCGCCGACGGAGGAGTCTATCCAGCGACGCGCGCGGCGACGAACTCCAGTGCCTCGCGGTAGCCGTCGATGCCCTTGCCCTTGACCACCGTCGCGGCGTGCGGCGTGACCAGCGAGGTGTGCCGCCAGACCTCCGGACGGGCCTCCGGGTCGGAGAGGTGCACCTCGACGAGCGTCGCCTCGAGCTGGGCGCACGCGTCGTACACCGCGTAGGAGTAGTGGGTCCACGCAGCCGCGTTGAGCACGACCGGCACCCGGTCGTCGGCGGCGGCGTTGAGCCAGTCGACGAGCTCGCCCTCGTGGTTGGTCTGCCGCGTCTCGATGTCGAGACCGAGGCCGTCACCCCACGTGCGGCAGCGCTCGACGAGGTCCGCGTACGTCGTCGTGCCGTAGATCTCCGGCTGCCGCCGGCCGAGCCGTCCGAGGTTCGGCCCGTTGAGCACGAGCACCGTCGTCCGCACCATCACCACTCTCCTCCGCGCCGGCGCTCAGGCGCCGCGCATCCTCTCGTACGCCGCACGCAGGTCCGCCTCGGCGGGTCCGGCCAGCACCCGCGGCCGGGCGAGGCCGTCGAGCACCACGAACCGGAGCTGGTCGCCGCGCGACTTCTTGTCCACCTTCATGGCGGCGTGCAGCTGCTCGTAGGGCGCCCCGTCGTACCGGGTCGGGAGCCCGACCGCCGCGAGCGTGCCGGCGTGGCGCGCCGCGGTGGCGTCGTCGAGGTGCCCGGTGCGCCGGGCGAGCTCGGCGACGAAGACCATCCCGATGGCGACGGCCTCCCCGTGCCGCATCGTGTAGTCCTCCGCCCGCTCGATCGCGTGCGCCATCGTGTGGCCGTAGTTGAGCGCCTCGCGACCGGGGTGTCCCCCGCCGCCGGCGAACCCGGCCGTCTCCTTGAGGTCGCCGACGACGACGTCGACCTTGACCTGCACCGAGCGCCGCACCAGCTCGGCGAGCACCGGGCTGGCCGGGTCGACCGCGCCCGCCGGGTCCTCCTCCACGAGTCGCAGGATCTCGGGGTCGGCGATGAAGCCGCACTTGACCACCTCGCCGAGCCCGCTGACCAGCTCGTCGTGGGGCAGCGTCCCCAGGGTCGCGAGGTCGCAGACGACGCCCGCGGGCTCGTGGAACGAACCGACGAGGTTCTTGCCCGCTGCGGTGTTCAGGCCGGTCTTGCCGCCGACGGCCGCGTCCACCATGCCGAGGAGGGTGGTCGGCACGTGCACCGCCGGCACGCCCCGCAGCCAGGTGGCGGCCACGAACCCACCCATGTCGGTGGTCGCGCCGCCACCGACGGTCACGACCGCGTCGGAGCGGGTGAAGCCCGCCTCGCCGAGGGCGTCCCACGCGGCCACCGCGACGGCGGCGGTCTTCGCGCCCTCGCCCTCGGGCAGGGGCAGCTCGAGCACCGCCAGGCCCGCCTTGCCGAGGTCGGCGATGACGGGCTCCGCCAGGTGGCGCAGCCCGTCGGGGAACAGCACGGCCACGCGCCGCACCCCGTCCCCCAGCATCGGGAGCACCCGGTCGCCGACGCCGCGGCCGATGACGACGTCGTACGGCGCGGCTCCCCCGACGTGGATCTCCACCGGTCCGTCGTGCTCAGGCACGGGTGTCCTCCTCGAGACGGGCCTCGATCGCCGCAGCGACCTCCGCCGGCTCGCGGCCGTCGGTCGGGACGACGAGCGTGGCGAGCTCCGTGTAGAGGGGGGTGCGCTCGTCGAGCAGCGCCTTGATGCGGGCACGGACGCCGCCGAGCAGCAGCGGGCGCGAGCTGCCGAGTCCGACCCGCTGCACCGCGTCGGCCAGGCCGACCTGGAGGAACACGACCACGTGGTCCGCCAGCAGGGTGCGGGTGTCGGGGTCGAGCACGGCGCCGCCGCCGAGCGCCAGCACGCCCGTGTGCTCCGCGAGCGCGGTGCGCACCGCCGCCCGCTCGAGGGCACGGAAACGGGCCTCGCCGTCCTCCACGAAGATGTCGGCGATGGCGCGACCCTCGGCCGCGACGACGTCGGCGTCCGTGTCGCGGAAGCCGACCCCCCACCGCTCCGCCAGCACCTCGCCGACGGTCGTCTTGCCGGCCCCCATGGAGCCGATGAGGACGACCCGCGGCCGGGCCGCGCTCACGCGAGCCTCACCGGAACCTCAGCGCAGCCAGGTAGCCCTCGACGTTGCGGGCGGTCTCGCCGACGGAGTCGCCACCGAACTTCTCGGTGACGGCGTCCGCGAGCACGAGCGCCACCATCGCCTCGGCGACGATGCCGGCAGCCGGCACGGCGCACACGTCGGAGCGCTGGTGGTGCGCCGCGGTGGGCTCACCGGTCGCGACGTCCACGGTGCGCAGCGCGCGCGGCACGGTCGCGATCGGCTTCATGGCGGCCCGCACGCGGAGCGCCTCGCCCGTCGACATGCCACCCTCGGTGCCGCCCGCGCGGCCCGAGGCGCGGCGCAGCCCGAGGGCGTCACCGGCCGAGCCAGGCGCGTCGGCGACGATCTCGTCGTGCGCCAGGGAGCCCGGCGTGGCCGCCAGGTCGAACCCGTCGCCCACCTCGACGCCCTTGATGGCCTGGATGCCCATGAGGGCACCGGCCAGCCGTGCGTCCAGACGGCGGTCCCAGTGCACGTGGGAACCGAGGCCCGGCGGCAGGCCGTGCACGACGACCTCGACGACGCCACCGAGCGTGTCGCCGTCCTTGTGCGCCTGGTCGATGCGCTCGACCATCTGCTTGCTCGCCTCCGGGTCGAGGCAGCGCACCGGGTCGGCGTCGAGGCGCTCGACGTCGTCGGGCGACGGCACGCTGCCCTTCGGCGCCGGCACCCCGCCGAGCTCCACGACGTGCGAGACGATCCGGGCGCCGGTGGTCTGCTCGAGGAACGCCGCGGCGACGGTGCCGAGCGCGACCCGCGCGGCCGTCTCCCGGGCCGACGCCCGCTCGAGGATGGGACGGGCCTCGTCGAAGTCGTACTTCTGCATGCCCACCAGGTCCGCGTGTCCGGGACGAGGGCGCGTGAGCGGGGCGTTGCGCGCACTGCTGGCGAGCTCGGCCGGGTCGACGGGGTCGGCCGCCATGACCTTCTCCCACTTCGGCCACTCGGTGTTGCCCACCTCGATGGCCACGGGGCCGCCCTGCGTCTCGCCGTGGCGGACGCCGCCGATGAAGCGCACCTCGTCCTGCTCGAACTTCATGCGCGCCCCGCGGCCGTAGCCGAGGCGGCGACGGGCGAGGGCGTCGGCGACGTCACCGGAGGTGACACGGACGTGGGCGGGGAGACCTTCGAGGATCGCGACCAGACTGGGGCCGTGCGACTCGCCGGCGGTGAGCCATCGGAGCATGGGGCGGATTGTTCCACGCACCGGCTGCCGCCAGGCCCGCGGTCTCCTACGCGGACAGCCCGGGCAGCAGCAGCGGCCCGCACCACAGTCCGACCAGCGTGCCGACGAACATGAACGGCCCCAGCGGGTAGGCGCCGCGCGCGACCAGCCGCAGCAGCATGAGGAGGCCGGCGACCACCCCGCCGAGCAGGAACGGCAGGTAGAGCCCGAGCGCCACCTCGGCCCAGCCGGCCCACCCGAGCACCCCGGCCAGCAGGCCCGAGAGCCGCACGTCGCCGAAGCCCATCCAGCTCGCGCTGATGCGCCAGGGCAGCCAGTAGCAGACCAGCCCGACGAGCGCCGCGATCCCGGCGCGCCGGAGGTCGTCGGTCGCCCCCGTCGCGAGCGTGGCGACGACCATGAGGGCCGCCACCGCGGCGTACGCCGGGTAGATCACCCGCGTCGGCAGCAGGAGCGTGCGCCAGTCCACGTAGCTGAGCAGCACGCCCACCGGCACGAGCACGAGCAGCCACGCCAGCGGCCAGCTCCAACCGGCGAGGGCGCCGACGAGGGCGCCCGCGACCGCGCCCGCGACGCTGAACCCCAGCGGCAGACCGGGGCGGCGGGCGAGCTCGCCGAAGGTGGGGTACGTCGGGCGCTCCGGTCGGGGCTGCGCCTGCGGCTCGTCGTCCTCGTACGTCGGGGGGTCGGGCACGCGCGCCAGCACCGCCGGCATCACCGCGCTCGCGGCCGCACCGACGGTGGCCGCGACGACGACGGCGCCGAGCTCGAGGGCCACGTCAGGCCCCGGCTCCGACGCCTGCCGTGCGTGCCGCGAGGGCGGCGCGACCCGCGTCGCGCATGACCGCCACGCCGACCGTGGCGCCCGTGAACTGCTCGAGCTGGAGCAGCGCCTGGTGGGCGAGGAGGTCGAGGCCGTCGACGACGGTCGCGCCGGCGGCGGCGGCAGCGGCGGCGAGCGGGGTGGGCCAGGGGTCGTAGACCACCTCGAACACCACCGGCGCCGGGGCGAGCAGCGCGACGAGGTCCGGGGTCTGGCCCGCGACGGGCACGGTCGCGACGACCACGTCGCCGAGCGCGAGCCCCGCCGGCACGTCGTCGGTCGCGACGACGTCCACCGCGGGCGCCGCGGGATGCGCACGCACCGCGGCCACGGCCTCGGCCGCCCGCTCGGGCGAGCGGACCAGCACCGTCAGGCGGCGTGCGCCCAGCTCGGTCAGGGCGAGGGCCGTCGACGCCGCCGTGGCTCCGCCCCCGAGCACCGTCGCGCGGCCCACGTCGGTCACGCCGCGCTCGCGGAGCGCCGCCACCGCGCCGGGCACGTCGGTGTTGTCGGCCTGCACCCCCTCGGGGCCGAGCACGAGGGTGTTCGCTCCCCCGGCCGCCACGGCGAGGGGGGTGCGGCGGTCGGCGAGCGCCAGCGCCTCACGCTTGTGCGGCATCGTCACCGACAGCCCGCGCCACCCCGGCCCGAGGCCTGCGACGTGGGCCGTCAGGCCGCCGGCCGGCACGCGCACCGCGTCGTACGTGACGTCGGTGAGGCCGAGGGCCGCGTACGCCGCACGGTGCAGCACCGGCGAGAGCGAGTGCTCGACCGGGTCGCCGACGACGGCGCAGCGGCGCACCGGCTCAGCCGTTCGCGTTGGCCCGGGCGCGGTCGACATTGGCGAGGTGGTCCGAGTAGTCCGCAGCGAAGTACGACGAGTTGGAGCCGTCGCCGGCCGCGACGAAGTAGCAGTAGCCCTCGTCGCTCGGGTTGACGGCCGCCTCCATGCTGGCCTCGCTCGGCGCGCCGATCGGGCCGGGCGGGAGGCCCGGGTACCGGTACGTGTTGTACGGGTCGTCGATCTGCCGGTTCTCCGGCGTCGTGAAGGCCGTGCCCGTGTCGCTGCCCAGGATGAAGTTGACGGTCGAGTCCATCTGCAGCATCCCGGCGGGCACACCGGCGCACTGGTCGGCCAGCCGGTCGTAGATCACCTCGGCGACCTGGGGCCGCTCCTCGGGCAGCAGCACCTCCTTCTGGATGATGCTCGCCAGCGTCAGCAGCTCGTGCTGCGTGAAGCCCGGCACGGCGTCGTCGACGAGACCCGCCTCGGTGGCCGCCTCGCCCCAGCGCTCGATCATCTGCGTCAGGATGCCGACCGCGGTGGGGTCGGAGCCGAAGTCGTAGCTGTCGGGGTAGAGGTAGCCCTCCACGTCGCCCCCGGCCTCCGCGGGGAGCGGCAGCGACGGGTCCTCGGCCGCGGCCTCGAAGTCGGCGACGGCGATGCCCGTGGCGCCGGAGAGGAGGTCGAAGGTCTGGGCCGCGGTGTAGCCGGCGGTGATGGTGATGCCGCCACCGCCGATGTAGTCGGCGTTGGTCATGAGCTCGGCCGCCTGGGCACCGGTCATGCCCTCGCACATCGTGCGCGTGCCGTCGCGGACGCTGTCGTTGGCGACGGCGGCGGTGAAGGCACCCGAGGAGGCCACGACCCCCTTCTCGGCGAGGAGGCTGCCGATCTGGCCGGCGCTGTAGCCCGCCGGCACGGTGATCTGCACGTCGCCGCCGGTGGCGCACTCCTCGACGGACGCGACGCCCTCGAAGTCGTCGGGCTCACCGCTGCCGTTGATGCGGTCGGCCACCCAGCTGACCCCGACGTAGAGACCCCCGACGACGCCCGCGATCAGCACGAGGGCGACCAGCAGGCAGCCGAGGCCCTTGCCGCGCTTCTTCTTCGGGGCACGGCGCGAACCGCCCGCCGCGCGACGCCCGCCGACGGCGGGCTGCTCACCGGTGGCATAGGGATCCAGATCCCCCGGCAGGAGCGAGGCGTCGTCGTCGTGGCCCGCGGGGCCGGACGACGGGTGGAGGTCAGACATCGGTCTCCTCGAGGAGTTGGCCAGGCGCAGCCCCCGTACGGCGCTCGGTGTCCAGGACGTTCTGCAGGATGAGCACGGCGGCCGCCTGATCGACGACCGACCGCTGGTTCTTCGCCGTGCGACCGCTCGCGCGGAGCATCGACTCCGCCGACACGGTGGTGAGCCGCTCGTCGACGAGCCGCACGGGCACGTCGCCGAGCCGGCGGGCCAGCTTGCGGGCGAAGGTGCGCACCTTCGCCGCCGCCGGCCCCTCATTGCCGGAGAGGGAGCGCGGCAGGCCCACGACGACCTCGACGGCCTCGTGCTCCTCGCGGAGCTGCGCGATCCGGTCGAGGTCCCCGCGACCCCGGCGGACGGTCTCCACCGGCGTCGCGAGGATCCCGGCGGCGTCGCAGCGCGCGACCCCGATCCGGGCGTCGCCCGGGTCGATGCCGAGCCGCACTCCAGTCATCGGGGGATCAGGCCCCCACCACGCGGGCGACCTCGGCGCTGACCGCGGCGAGCGCCGCGTCGACGCCGGCGACGTCGGAGCCGCCGCCCTGCGCCACGTCGGCCTTGCCGCCGCCCTTGCCGCCCACGAGCGGGCCGACGGCCTTCACGAGCGCACCCGCCGAGAGGCCGGCCGCCTGGCCGGCGTCGTTGACCGCCGCGACGACCGACACCTTGCCGTCCGCGACACCGAGCACGACCACGATGCCCGGGTCGGTGGCCGCCAGCCGCGCGCGGACGTCGAGCGCGAGCGTGCGCACGTCGCCGCCGGCGGCCCCGTCGACCCGGTGGGCCACGACGTTGGCCGGCCCGATGCGCGTCGCCGCCGCGGCGACCTCGCCGGCCGCCGCGAGGAGCTGCGCGACACGGGCCCGCTCGATCTCCTTCTCGGCCGCACGGAGCCGCTCGACGAGGTCGCTCACCCGGCCGACCAGGTCGTCCGGCTTGGTCTTGAGCAGCCCGGTGAGCTGTCCGACCACGTCGCGCTCGCGCGCCAGGTAGGCGAAGCCCTCGACGCCCGTGTAGGCCTCGATGCGGCGGTTGCCGGAGCCGATGGAGGCCTCGCCGGTGACGACGATCGTGCCGATCTGCGACGAGTGGTCGACGTGCGTGCCACCGCACAGCTCGCGCGACCAGGGGCCGCCGATCTCCACGACACGGACCTTCGTCTCGTCGTACGTCTCGCCGAAGAGCGCGACCGCGCCCCAGGCGCGCGCCTCCTCGAGGGTCATGTACTGCCAGCCGACCGGCAGGTCGGCGCGCAGCGCCTGGTTGGAGACCTGCTCGACGTCGCGCACCTGGCCGGGGGTGAGTCCCTGGGTCCAGCCGAAGTCGAGACGCAGGTGGCCCGGACGGTTGTAGGAGCCCGACTGCAGCGCGGACGGGCCGAGCACCTCGCGGAGCGCCGCGTGCACGACGTGGGTGCCCGAGTGGGCCTGCCGGGCACCGATGCGCCACTCCGGGTCGACCCGTGCCTGCAGCGCGCGCGACGCGGCGGCGTCGAGGGCGAGCTCGCCGTCGACGACGCGCACCTGGTGCACCACGAGGCCCTTGACCGGGCGCTGCACGTCGAGCACCTCGAGGCGCCCGCCGTCGAACTCGATGGTGCCGGCGTCGGCGGCCTGGCCACCGGACTCGGCGTAGAACGGGGTGCGGTCCAGCACGAGCTCGCCGACCTCGCCGGCCCCGAGCACCGCGGTGGGCGCACCCCCGCTGAGGAGCGCGACGGGGCGCGACTCGGTCTCCAGCGTCTCGTAGGCCAGCCACTCCGTGGGGCCGTGGGCGTCGAGGATGCCGCGGTACGCCGTCGTGTCGGCGTGCTGCCCCTTCTTGCGGCGCGCGTCCTCCTTCGACTTCTCCCGGGCCTCGGCCATGAGGCCGCGGAACCCCTGCTCGTCGACGTCGATGCCGGCCTCGGAGGCCATCTCGAGCGTGAGGTCGATCGGGAACCCGTAGGTGTCGTGCAGCGCGAACGCCTTGGCGCCGGACAGCTGCGTGCCGCCCGACTGCTTCACCTCGCCGGCGGCGAGGTCGAAGATCTGCGTGCCCGCCTGGAGCGTCTTGCGGAACGCCTCCTCCTCGGCGAGGGCGACGCGGCTGATGCGGTCCCAGTTGGTGCGGAGCTCCGGGTAGCCGTCGGCCATCTTGTCGCGGCTCACCGGCAGCAGCTCGGGCAGCGCGGGGTCGCCGTAGCCCAGCAGGCGCATCGAGCGCACCGCGCGGCGCAGCAGGCGGCGCAGCACGTAGCCGCGACCCTCGTTGCCCGGCGTCACGCCGTCGTTGATGAGCATCATCGAGGACCGCACGTGGTCCGCGACCACGCGGAAGCGCACGTCGTCGACCGGGTCCGCGCCGTACCGGCGGCCCGTGAGCTCCTGGGCGCGCTCGATGACGGGGAAGACGACGTCGATCTCGTACATGTTGTCCTTGCCCTGCAGCAGGTAGGCCACCCGCTCCAGGCCGAGGCCCGTGTCGATGTTCTTGTGCGGCAGCGAGCCCGCGATGTCGAAGTCCGACTTGCTGCGCACCGCGGACAGCTCGTCCTGCATGAAGACGAGGTTCCAGAACTCGAGGTAGCGGTCGCCCGCGTCCCAGTCGCGGTCGGCGCCGAAGGCGGGACCGCGGTCGATGAGGATCTCCGAGCAGGGGCCGCCGGGGCCGGGCACGCCCATCGACCAGTAGTTCTCGGACTTGCCGAGGCGCACGATGCGGTCGTCGGGCAGGCCGGTGATGCGCTTCCACAGCGCCACGGCCTCCGGGTCGTCCTCGTAGACGCTCGGGTAGAGCAGCGACTCGTCGAAGCCGAAGCCGCCGTCGGCGACGGACTTCGTGACCAGCTCCCAGGCGAGCGTGATCGCGCCCTCCTTGAAGTAGTCGCCGAAGGAGAAGTTGCCGCACATCTCGAAGAAGGTGCCGTGGCGGGTCGTCTTGCCCACCTCCTCGATGTCGAGGGTGCGCACGCACTTCTGGATGCTCGTCGCCCGCGGGAAGCCCGCGGTCTCCTGGCCGAGGAAGTAGGGCTTGAACGGCACCATGCCCGCGTTGACGAACAGCAGGTTGGGATCGTCGAGCAGCAGCGACGCCGAGGGGACGACGGTGTGCTCGCCCACCGTGGTGTTCTGGGCGAAGTGGTTCGTGAACCGGCGGCGGATCTCCGCGGTGTCCATCAGCTCGTGCCTTCCTCGGTGGCGCGGTCGTCCGCACCGGGGCTTCGGTGGTGGGAATGCTGATCAAGGTGCTCAGGGTGCTCGGGAGCGGCGATCGTGCCAGGCACCTCACGGCTCGCGGCACCCGGGGTCAGCTCGGGGACGCCGTGGGGCACGAGGCCGAGACGCTCGCGGAGCTCCGCGTCGCGCTCCGCGGCACCCGTCGTGAACTCCTCCGCCATGAGGCGCGCACCCAGCCGCAGACCGGCCAGCCGGTCGCGGGCGCCGTCCGGCGTGAGGGCCTCGGCGAGCCGACGCGCGCGGACCACGGCGTACACGCCGACCCCCGTGCCGGCAGCGAACCACACCGCCCGGTTCACGCGGCGCCCTCCCCGAGGCCCTGGGCCTCGCGGCGCTGGCGCGCGTGCAGCTCCCGGCGGGCCTGGCGCACCTCGGCGCGGCGCTCCTTGCGGGAGCGCTTCACCTCGCGCCGCATCTCGAAGCGGATGCGGTTGCGCGTCTCCGGCGCCAGCGCACGGCGGGCGCCGTGGGCGACCGCCCCGACCCGCACCAGGGTCTCGCGGAGCAGGAGGTCGGCGAAGAGCTTGCCGTCGACGCGGCCCGCGACCTCGACCGTACGGCGCGGCGCACCCCCCGCCGCGGCGTCGCCGTCCGCCCCCGCGGGCTCGGAGAGCTCGCCGCCGAGGCGCGTGATGACGTAGCTCGGCGGCGCCGGGGCGTGGCGCGCCCGGGCCTCGCGAGCGGCGTCGCGAGGACGGTCTCCGCCGGCGTGCTCGTGCGCGCCGCCGTCACCCCGGGCGACCCCGGGCGTGGCCGTGGTGAGGGTGCGGCGGACCGCATCGATCTCCGAGCGCAGCTCGGCGGCCTCCGCGTGGGCCTCCGCGAGCGCGGCGGCCGTCTGCCGCTGCCGCCGCAGGGCCAGCAGGCCGAGGACGAGCGCGACGCCGACGAGCGCTGCGAGCGCGACGCCCAGCTGCACGACGGGCGTCGTCAGTTCGTCGCTCATGGGCCCCGACCCTATCGCGGCTCGCCGCGCACGATCCGCCGGATGCGGGCCCACCGCTCCCCCGTGCCGGCCTCGGCGCCGTTGGCGGTCGGGACGTAGTAGGTGCGGTCGGCGACGACCTCGGGCGCGTAGACCTGCGTGGCGATGCCGTACGGCGCGTCGTGCGCGTAGACGTAGGTCTCGCCGTGGCCGATCTTCGCCGCCCCGGCGTAGTGCGCGTCGCGCAGGTGGGGCGGCACCGTGCCGATCTTCCCGGCACGCACGTCGGCCTGGGCGGCGTTCATCGCGGCGTACACCGCGTTGGACTTGGGGGCGACCGCGAGGGCGACCGTGGCCTGGGCCAGGTTGAGCCGGGCCTCGGGCATGCCGATCAGCTGGACCGCCTGGGCCGCGGCGACCGCGGTCGTGAGCGCCGTGGGGTCCGCGAGCCCGATGTCCTCGCTGGCGAGGATGACGAGGCGACGGGCGATGAAGCGGGGGTCCTCCCCCGCCTCGACCATGCGGGCGAGGTAGTGCAGCGCGGCGTCGGCGTCGGAGCCGCGCACCGACTTGATGAAGGCGCTGATGACGTCGTAGTGCTGGTCGCCCTGCCGGTCGTAGCGCACGGCAGCCTGGTCGACGGCGGTCTCGGTCGTCGACAGGTCGATGACGGTGGCCTCGCGCGCGAGCGCCGCGCCGGCCGCGGCCTCGAGGTAGGTCAGGGACCGCCGGGCGTCGCCCCCCGCCATCCGCACGAGGTGGGACCGGGCGTCGTCGTCGATCGTCAGCGCACCGCCGAGGCCGCGCTCGTCCGCCAGGGCGCGGTCGATCACGCCCGCGACGTCCGCGTCGGTCAGCGACTCGAGCCGCAGGAGCAGGGAGCGGGAGAGGAGCGGGGAGATCACGGAGAAGTACGGGTTCTCCGTCGTGGCGGCCACGAGCGTCACCCACCGGTTCTCGACACCGGGGAGCAGCGCGTCCTGCTGCGCCTTGGAGAAGCGGTGGACCTCGTCGACGAAGAGCACCGTCTCGGTGCCCGTGCGCACGAGGTCGGAACGCGCGGCCTCGATCGCCGCCCGCACCTCCTTCACGCCCGCCGAGACGGCCGACACCTCCACGAACCGGCGCTGCGTCTGCTGCGAAACGATCGAGGCGATCGTCGTCTTCCCGGTGCCGGGCGGTCCCCACAGCAGGAGGCTGAGGGACTTGTCGCCCTCGATGAGCTGGCGCAGGGGCGAGCCGGGCGCGCGGAGCTGGTCCTGACCGGCGAGCTCGTCGAGGGTGCGGGGGCGCATCCGCACGGCCAGCGGCGCCGCCGCGTGCTGGGCGGCGCTGAGCGAGCCGCCCCCACGGGCGACCGGCGCACCGCCCCCACCCGGGAGGTCGAACAGCCCGTCGCTCACGCGGCGCTCACGTGGCGGGACGGGTGGTCGGGGCGACCGCGTCGCCCTCCAGCGGGGTGCGGTCGCGGGAGAGGAGCCAGATCATGGCGGCGAAGGAGGCGATGCGCAGCGGCCAGCCCAGGCCGAGGCGGAGGCCCGCGAGGAGCGCCACGGCCGTCCCCGCGCCCATCGCGCCGGTGTGTCCCGCGAACCAGACCGGCCCCTGGAGCAGCACGCCGATCGCGCCGGGCAGCACCAGCAGCCACGTCAGGCGGGTGCACAGGCGCACCACCTGGTCGTTGTCCCGCCACGCCGTGAGGTCGCCGGTGACGGTGCCGATGAGGAAGCCCATGAGGGGCCAGCGGACGAGGCAGCTGACGCCCACGACGACCGTGTAGCCCGCGCTGTAGAGGATGCCGGGCAGGAAGTAGGCCAGCGCCTGGTCGTCGACCGAGCCGCCCGAGCGGGCCGACAGGTGGACGAAGAGCCAGCCCACCCCGATGCCCACGAGGGCGTTCATCACGTACTGCACCGTCGACCGCTGCACGAGGCGCACGAGCAGCAGCAGCACCGTCGCGGCGACGCTCACGACGAGACCGAGCTGCAGGTCGCGCGTGGAGAGCCAGAGGATCGTGAAGAGGAGCGTCGGGACCGCCGCCTCGGCGAACCCGCGCACCCCGCCGAACGCGTCGGAGAGCTGCCGTCGGACCAACGCCTCGACCGTGTCGACGCTGACCGACGGCCGGGAGGGCTCGGCCTCCCCGACGGGCTCGGGCGGCGGGGTCGTCATCAGGGCCTCAGCTCGTAGCGCGGGTTGAACATGACGCGCACGCCGTCCTGCACCCCGGCGCGGCCGGACACCGAGATGCTGCGGCCCGCCGCGATGCCGCGGATGGAGCGGCGCCCGAGCCAGATCAGCGTCAGCACGCCGGTGCCGTCGCTGAGCTCCGCCTGCAGCGCGGGTGCTCCCCCGCGCGGCTGGAGCGTCACGGCGCGCAGGGTGCCGAACAGCTCGACCGGCTCGCGGTCCGGGGCCTCGGCGATGGTCACCCGACCCACGGCGGCGTGGTCGCGCCGGAGGTCGGAGGTGTGCTGGTCGACCAGCTGCCCGTCGCGCCCGCGCCCCCGGAAGAGCGAGCGCCGCCGCTCGCCGTGGCCCGTGCTCATCGGGCGTCCGATCCGCTCGTCATCCGCGGGTCACTGCACCCGGCGGGCGGTCTCGGGCACCGTGATGGGGAGCGCGTCCCCGACGGCCATGGCCGCGTCGCCGCGGCGTACGACGACCTGCTGGAGCACCTCGGCCCACGCAGCGCCCGCGGTCTCGTCCACGACGGGCGTGCCGAGGAAGGTCGCCCGCAGGAGCCAGCGGGGACCGTTGACGCCGACGACGCGGGAGTGCTGCACCGCCGTGGTGCCGTCGGGCTTCTTGACGGTGGTCTGGCAGCGCAGCTCGGTGCCGAACGGACCTTCCTGCTCCTCGGCGGCGCCGCCCCGGCGGGTCGTCTCCGCCGCGATCCGCGGACGCGTCTCGCCCCAGAGGTCGCCGTTGCGGGGCGCCGCGAAGGCGCGCAGCTCGATGGCGCCCTCGGGCCCCGCGATCAGCACGGCCTGCACACGGTTCGTCTTCTGGTCCACCTGGAGCCGCACGTCGCGACCCTCGCCGGGGGTGATGAGCAGGGAGCCGAGGTCGACCCGCTCGACGCCGTCCTCCAGGTCGACGTCCTTCACGTCGAACGGACCGGTCGTCACCTGCTCGACGCGCTCGGGGTCACCGAACGACGGCGTCAGCGCGGTGGGTCCGGCCACTCCGTGGTCGGCGCTCGCCGGGCCGCCCGCAGGGCGCTTGCGACGGAACTTCAAGTCAGCTTCTCCTCTTCCGGCCGGTCGGCCCCGTGGGCCCCGGCGAATCCACCCGTAGAACCGTAGCCCCCGACGCCCCGCGCAGACGGTGCCAGGTCGTCGACGGCGACGAACCGCGCCCGCTCGACGCGCTGCACCACCAGCTGGGCGATCCGGTCGCCCCGCTGCAGACGCACCGGGGTCGCCGGGTCGAGGTTCACCAGGAGCACCTTGACCTCGCCACGGTAGCCCGCATCGACCGTTCCCGGCGTGTTGACGATGGAGAGCCCGTGGCGGTGGGCGAGGCCGGAGCGGGGGTGGACCAGCGCGACGTACCCCTCGGGGAGCGCGATCGCGACCCCCGTCGGGACGAGCCGCCGCTCGCCGGGCGCGAGCTCCACGTCCTCCGTCGTGCGGAGGTCGGCTCCCGCGTCACCGGGGTGCGCGTAGGCGGGCGGCTCGAGGTGCGGGTCGAGCAGGTGGATCTCGACGTCGACGGTCGACGGCGGCGTGGCGGCGGGCGGGGTGGTCACGTCGGCGCAATCTACGCGGCCCCGACGGTGGGGCGGTGCCCGCGCGCGCCGCACCGGATGGGAAACTCGTCCGCGTGTACGCCGAACGTCTCACCGTCCCCCTGCGGTGGTGGGCCCAGGGCACGATGCTGGTCGCGACGTTCTGGCTGGCGGCGATCGTCGCCTTCCCCGCCCACCTCTGGTGGGTGCCGACCGCGGCGACCGCCGTGGTGCTGGTGCTCCTGGCCCTCGCCCTCACCTCGTACGGCCGGGTGCAGGTCGCCGTGACCGAGCGACGCACGCTGGTGGCCGGCCCGGCCGAGGTCGGGCTCGAGCACGTCGGCGACGTCGTGGCGCTCGACGCGGAGCAGACCCGCCTCGTCGCCGGCCGCGAGGCCGACGCCCGCGCCTTCCTGCTCCTGCGCCCGTACCTGCGGCGCAGCGTGAAGGTGAGCATCACCGACCCGGCCGACCCCACGCCGTACTGGCTCGTCAGCTGCCGGCACCCCGAGAAGGTCGCCGCGGCCCTCGCCGCCGCACGGCAGCACTGACCCTCGATCCGCCCGCCTGCGTCGTGGGGCCCCCCCCCCCCGGGGGGCGGGCGGGGGGCCCCCACGACCCTAAGGTGGGGCGAACGACCGGACGAACCACCGCCGAGGAGGCGCACGATGTCCAAGAAGAAGAAGGCCAAGAACCCGAAGGTCTTCTCCGCCGGCACCGCGGTCGCGACGATCGTGGCGGGCATGGCCGCCAAGACCGCGCTCACCACCGCGTGGCGGGCCTCGACCGGGAAGAACCCGCCCGCCAACCCCGCCGACCCCGACGTCGAGCTGTGGGAGGCAGTGGCGTGGGCGGTCGCGTCCGGCACCGTGATGGCCCTCGCCCGCATGCTGGCGGCGCGGAAGACGGCGGAGTACTACGCGCGCTCGACGGGCCACCTGCCGCCCGAGCTGCAGAAGGACGGCCAGGACGCCAGCAAGGCGTCCGCCCCGGCCCACTGAGGCTCGGCCCCGTCACCGGGGCCCGAGGAACGACACAGGCGCCGGTCACCCGCGGGTGATCGGCGCCTGTCGTGTCTCTGCGGCCCGCGCGCGGGCCCTGTCGCTCCTGCGCTCAGACGCAGTCGCGGCAGATCAGCCGCGTCGAGTCGGCGAGCTGGCTGCGGTGGTGCACCAGGAAGCAGCTCATGCAGGTGAACTCGTCCTCCTGGCGCGGCTTCACCTCCACCGCGAGCTCCTCGTGCGACAGGTCGGCGCCGGGGAGCTCGAACGACTCCGCGGCCTCCGTCTCGTCCTCGTCGACCTTGCCCGAGTTCTTGTCGTGCCGACGCGCCTTGAGCTCCTCGATGCTCTCCTCGCTCTGGTCCTCTTCGTTCTTGCGAGGTGCGTCGTAGTCGGTTGCCATCAGTCCCCATCCCCGGAAAAGTCGCTGCGTGCGGTGTTGCTGGCCCGTGCCGGGCGCGGCAGATTGTGCACCATCGCTCCCGCCCGCCGAACACCGGTGTCCCATCGGGGGGCACCGGCGGCGAGAACAGCGCGGGGCACCGGGCTATTCCGCCGACGGCTCGGTCGCGGTGAACCCCGCCGCGACGACGGCGTCGCGGATCTCGTCGTACCCCCGCGCCGGGGCACAGAGGAGGAGCGCGCGACCCCCCACGCCCGGCAGGAGCTCCCAGCGGGCGCCGGCCTCGCGGGCCACGAGCACGCCCGCGGCGTGGTCCCACAGCCGTGTGCCCTCCTCGAGATAGGCGTCGGCCTGGCCCGCCGCCACCGCGCACAGGTCGAGCGCCGCCGACCCCATGCGACGCACGTCGCGCACCTGGGGCAGCAGCCCGACCAGGGCCTCCGCCTGCCGACGGCGCTGCTCCGCGTCGTACGAGAAGCCGGTGAGGACGAGCCGCTGCGCGAGCGGGACGTCGCGGCGCACCTCGAGCGGTACGCCGCCGCGGCGGGCACCGCCGCCCTCGACCGCCTCGAAGAGCTCGCCCGTGGCCACGTTGACGACGACGCCGGCCACGGTGCGCCAGCCGTCGCCCAGCGGGCTCTCGGCGTCGGGCACCTGGACGGCGAGGGACACCGCGTACTGCGGGATGCCGTAGAGGAAGTTCACCGTGCCGTCGATGGGGTCGACGACCCAGCGCACCCCGCTCGTGCCCGCGCGGGGGTCGTCCTCCTCCCCCACGACGCCGTCGTCCGGGCGCAGGCGGCCGAGCAGGTCGCGCACGAGGGCCTCGCTGGCCCGGTCGGTCGCGGTCACGATGTCGATGGAGCTGGTCTTCGTCGAGGTGACCTCGACGCCCACCGCGCGCTCGCGGCGCACCAGCCCGGCGGCCTGGAGCGCGACGCCGGAGGCCAGGTCGCGCAGGTCCGCGTACGGCGTGCCGTCGGGAGCCCGCCCCAGCCGTGCGGCGCTCACTTGTCGAACCCCGGACGCGGGGCCGCGGAGCCGACGACGGGCAGCTCGGCGCGGGCGTTGGCGCAGCAGTGCGGCTGGCAGCGGTCCCAGCGCGGGCCCAGCGCACCGCACACCGCACGTTCCGGCGACCCGCCCCGCTCGACCGCGGCACGCTCGAGGAGGAGGTCGCGCACGAGCGCCACGAAGTCGGGGTGCACGCCGGCGGTGCCGGCCCGGGTCGCGGGCAGCCCCAGCTCGCGGGCCGTCTCCATCGCCTCGGTGTCGAGGTCGTAGATGACCTCCATGTGGTCGGAGACGAAGCCGATGGGGGCCATGACGACGCCCGGGACGCCGTCGGCGTGCAGGGCCTCGAGGTGGTCGTTGACGTCGGGCTCGAGCCACGGCACCTGCGGCGGACCGGAGCGCGAGCAGTAGACGAGGTCCCAGGCGTGCTCGACGCCCGTGCGGGCGGCGACCTCGGCCACGACGACCTCGGCGAGGTCGAGGTGCTGGGTGCGGTACGCGTCGCCCTCCGGGCCGCTTGCGTCGTTCATCGTCGTCGGGATGGAGTGCGTGACGAAGACCAACCGGGCCGCGTCGCGGACCTCGGCGGGCAGGCCGTCGAGGGCCGTCAGCACCGCCTCCACGTTGGGGCCGACGAAGCCGGGGTGGTTGAAGTAGACCCGGAAGCGGTCGAGCACCGGCGCCTCCAGCCCGGCCTCCTCCGCCGCGGTCCGCGCGCCGGCGAGGTTCTCGCGGTACTGGCGGCAGGACGAGTACGACGAGTACGCCGACGTCACGAACGCCGCCGCGCGGCGCACCCCGTCCCGCGCCATCTCGGTCACGACGTCGTCGAGGTAGGGGTCCCAGTTGCGGTTGCCCCAGTAGACCGGCAGGTCGATGCCCGCCGCGGCCAGGTCCTCGCGGATGGCCGCGAGCAGCGCGCGGTTCTGGTCGTTGATCGGGGAGCGCCCCCCGAAGAGCTGGTAGTGCTGGCCCACCTCGACGAGCCGCTCCCGCGGGATGCCGCGACCCCGGGTGACGTTCTCCAGAAACGGGACGACGTCGTCCGGGCCCTCGGGACCGCCGAAGCCGACGAGCAGGAGCGCGTCGTAGGGCGAGACGTCGGGCGCGGCATCGGGGGCCAGGTCGGGGGTCACGTCAGCGGGCATGCGCCCATCGTAGGGACGGCGCGATGGGCGGCGGATGCGGCCCGGACGGCCCGTGCGGCCTAGTCTCCTGCGGTGCTGTCCTCCGCGTTCTCGCCCTACGCGCGGATCCTGGCCACCCCCGGCGCGCTGGCGTTCTCCGCGACGGGGCTCGTGGCCCGCATCCCGATCTCCACCGTCTCCCTCGGCATCGTGCTGCTCGTCTCCCAGCAGACGGGCTCCTACGGCCTTGCCGGCGCGATCTCGGCCGTCTACGTGCTCGCCAACGCCCTGCTCGCCGTCGTCCACGGCCGGCTGGCGGACCGCCTCGGACAGGCCCGCGCCCTCGCCCCGGCCATCGTCGTCTTCGCCGTCGCCGGGATCGCCGTCGTGGCGACCGTCACCTCCGGTGCACCGACGTGGACGACGTACGCCGCGGCCGCGGTCGCCGGCGGAGCGCTCCCGCAGGTCGGCTCGTGCGTCCGCGCGCGCTGGGCCCACGTGCTGCGGGGCGACGCGCCCGGGGTGCAGACGGCCTTCGCGCTCGAGGCCGTCGTCGACGAGGCCGTGTTCATCACCGGGCCGATCGTCGTCACGTTCCTCGCGACGCTGTGGCATCCCGCGGCGGGCATCCTCACCGCCGTGGTCACCGGCCTCGTCGGCACGCTGGCGCTGGCCGCGCAGCGTCGCACCCAGCCGCCGGTCACGCCGCACGACGCGAGCACGGGCGCCCGTCCGCCGCTCCCCGTGGCCACCATGGTCGCGCTGACCGCGCTCTGCTTCGGCCTCGGCAGCATCTTCGGCTCGGCCGAGGTCGCGACCGTCGCGTTCGCCGAGGAGCAGGACGCCAAGGCGTGGGCCGGCGTGCTGCTGGCCCTCTGGGCGCTCGGCAGCCTCGCGGCGGGCGTCGTGGTCGGCGCGGTGGCCTGGCGGGCCGGACCCGCCGTGCGCATGCGGTGGTCCGCGGCGGCCCTCACCGTCGCGATGGCCCCGCTCGTCGTCGCCCCCTCGGTGTGGGTCCTCGGTCTCGTGCTGCTGGTCGCGGGTGCGGCGATCTCCCCCACCCTCATCAGCACGATGAGCCTCATCGAGCAGGCCGCACCTCGCGAGCGGGTCACCGAGGCGATGGCGGTGCTGCACACCGGCATGGCGGCGGGCATCGCCCCGGGCGCCGCCCTCGCAGGCCTCTGCATCGACACGTGGGGTGCGCACGCGGCGTACGTCGTGCCGGTGGTCTCGGGCGTCATCGCGGTGGCCGCGGCGTGGCTCGCCCCGGCGGGCGACACCCGGTCGGAGCCGGTGCCCGCGGAGGTCCGCGCCCCGTAGGCTCCCCCGCCATGGGACGCACGCAGGCCGCCACCACCTGGCGCAACTGGGCGGGCACGGCCACGGCCCGACCACGGCGCACGAGCACACCGGCAGCGGTCGCCGACGTCGTGGCGGCCGTCGAGCGGGCCCGTGCCGCACGGTCGACGACCCGCATGGTCGGCACCGGCCACAGCTTCACCGACACGGCGGTCACCGACGGCGAGCTGCTCCTGCCGCACGACCTGGCCGGCATCGTCGACGTCGACCACGACACGCTCACCGTCACCGCCCTGGCGGGCACGCAGCTGAAGCACCTCAACACCGCGCTCGAGCGCTTCGGGCTCAGCCTCCACAACATGGGCGACATCGCCGAGCAGACCCTGGCAGGAGCCACCGCGACGGGCACCCACGGCAGCGGCGGCACGTTCGCCGGACTGGCGCCGCAGGTCGTCGGCATCGAGCTGGTGACGGGGACCGGGGAGGTCCTGCGGGCCACCCCCGAGGAGAACGCGGACGTCCTCGCGCTCGGCCGCGTCGGTCTCGGCGCGCTCGGCGTCGTCACGGCGCTGACCTTCGCCGTCGAGCCACTCTTCCTCCTCGAGGCCGTCGAGCAACCGATGACGTGGGACGAGGCGATCGGCTCGCTCGACGCGCTGGTCGACGCCAACCACCACGTCGACCTGCACTGGTTCCCCCACACCGACCGGTTGCTCACCAAGCGGAACAACCGCCTCGACGCGCCCGTCAGCGAGGCCCGCCCGCTCGGCCGGGTGCGCGGCTTCGTCGACGACGAGCTGCTGGCCAACGGCGCGTTCGGTGCCCTGGTGGCGGCCAGCAACCGACGCCCCGGCGTCATCCCGCGGATGAACCAGCTGACCTCGCGCGTGCTCTCGGCCCGCACCTACTCCGACGTCGCCCACCGCGTGCTCACGTCCCCGCGGCGGGTGCGGTTCCGCGAGATGGAGTACGCCGTGCCCCGGGAGGTCGGCGTGCAGGTGCTGACCGAGGTACGCCGCGTGATCGACGCCTCCGGGTGGAACCTCAGCTTCCCCGTCGAGATCCGCTCGGCCCGCGCCGACGACGTGGCGCTGTCGACGGGCTATGGCCGGGACTCGCTCTACCTGGCGTTCCACGTGCCCGCGGCGGTCGACCACACGGCGTACTTCGCCGGGGTGGAGCCGATCCTCCGGGCCCACGACGGCCGACCGCACTGGGGCAAGCTGCACACGCGGACCGCCGCCGACCTCGCGCCGGCGTACCCCCGGTTCGAGGAGTTCCTCGCCCTGCGCGACCGGCTCGACCCCGAGCGGGTGTTCGCCAACGACTACCTGCGGCGCGTGCTCGGGAGCTGAGGGGCGCGGCGTGGGAGGGCGCTGAGCCGGGGCTCGGCGGGCTCGCGGGGCACCGCGAAATGTGCGGATGAGGCCGGTCCCACGCACTTGCGGCAGCACCAACTGCACAGTCGCGCGCTCCGCACGGCCCGGCTCGCTTCATCAAGCAGCCCAGCCCGGACACCACTGACCCCAGCCCGGCCATCGCGAAATGTGCGGATGCGACCGGTCCCACGCGGTCGAGGAAGCACCAACCGCACAGTCCCGCGCGCCCCGCACGGCCCGGCCCGGCCCGCTTCGGCAAGCAGCCCAGCCCGGACACCACTGACCCCAGCCCGGGCACCGCGAAATGTGCGGACGGGACCCGCCCCACGCCCTCGAGGCAGCACCAACCGCACAGTCCCGCGCGCTCCGCACGGCCCGGCACGCTTCGGCAAGCAGCCGAGCCCGGACACCACTGACCCCAGCCCGGGCACCGCGAAATGTGCGGACGGGACCCGTCCCACGCCCTCGAGGCAGCACCAACCGCACAGTCCCGCGACGAGCCCGCACAGGGCGTCGGTACGCCGCAGGTCAGCCCAACCCGGCGGCACCGCCCGCCCCGACCGGACCGTCGCCAATCCCCTCGGCCGCCGCGAAATGTGCGGACGGGACCCGCCCCACGCCCTCGAGGCAGCACCAACCGCACAGTCCCGCGCGCCCCGCACGGCCCCACGATCGCGCCGCTCGAGGCCTCAGACGCTGGCCGGGCCGGTGGGCATGGGTGCCTGCCAACCACGCCACAGCGCGAGCAGGCGCCACACGAGGCACACGGCCGCGCCGGCGACCGCGACCGGGAGCAGCGGCGCGCCCAGCTCGATGCCGACCACCGCCACCCCGCCACCCGCGAGGGCCGGCGTCGCGTAGAGCTCGCCCCGGAACACCACCGGCACCCGGCCGGCGAGCACGTCGCGCAGCATCCCGCCGCCGATGCCCGTGACCATGCCGAGGAGGGCGGCCGGGAGCGGGCCGAGGCCGTACTCGAGCGCCTTCACCGCCCCCGCCACGCAGAAGACCGCGAGGCCGAACGCGTCGAACACCGTGACCCGACGCTCCAGCCGCCCGAGGGTGGGGTGGAAGAAGAACGTCAGCAACCCGGCCCCGATGGGCGCGAGCAGGTAGCGCCAGTCCGCGAGGGCCGCCGGCGGTGTCGCGCCGATGAGCACGTCGCGGAGGAAGCCACCACCGAGGCCGGTCGTGCCCGCGAGCACGAGGACGGCGAAGAGGTCCAGCTCCTTGCGCACCGCGACGAGGGCCCCGGAGATCGCGAAGACGAAGATGCCGACGAGGTCGAGCACGACCAGGAGGGTCGACGGTTCGAGGTCCCAGTGCGGCACCGCGGGAGCGTACCCCTCGGTCCGCCTCAGTCGGACTCCGGCAGCCGCGGCCGGTCGCCGTGCGGACCGAAGAGGTGGAGCAGCTCCACGGGGTCGTCCCCGGCCGGCCCGAACCAGTGCGGCCGGGTCGCGTCGAACGCGGCCACGTCGCCGGGCTGCAGCCGGCTCTCGTCGTCCTCCACCACCAGCCGCACCGTGCCGGCCAGCACGCAGAACCAGGCCCGCCCGTCGTGCGTCGTGAGGCGCTGCGGCCGGGGGTGCAGCACCTGCTTGAAGACGTGGAGGCGGCCCGGGTAGTCGGTCAGCGGCACGAGGACCGAGCCCGTGCGGTGGCGGAACGGGCGCAGGTGAACGCGTGGATCGCCCGTCGCCGGGGCAGCGACGAGGTCGTCGAGGGCGACGCGGAAGGCCCGCGCGAGCGGGAGCAGGAGGTCGAGGGACGGGCTGCGCCGCCCGGTCTCCAGGCGCGACAGCGTGCTGACCGAGATGCCGGTGGTGTCGGCGACCTGCTCGAGCGTCCACGAGCGGGCGTGCCGCAGGGCCCGCAACCGGGGGCCGACGGCGGCGAGCAGCGCGGCGTCGTCGTCGGTGGTGGGCACGTCTCATCTTTGCAGTTCCCGCACGTTCGCTGGGGCTCGCGGCACCGGTCGGCCCACCCTCGTCGTCTATCTCCGTCCCGCACCACCGGAAAGGCCCGACCCCCGTGACCGACCCGCTCGCCCCCGTCCAGCCCCACCCCCGTCGCTGGGCGGTGCTCGCCACGTGCTGTCTCGCGCTCTTCCTCGTCGGGCTCGACACGACCATCGTCAACGTCGCCCTGCCGACGGTGGGGGCCGATCTCGGCATCGCCCCCACGGCCCTCCCGTGGGTCGTCGACGCCTACACGCTCGTGCTGGCGAGCCTGCTCATCTCCTCCGGCGCGCTGGCCGACCGGTTCGGCCGACGCCGTCTGCTCCGCGTCGGTCTGGTCGTGTTCGCGGGGGCGTCCGCGCTGTGCGCGCTCGCGCCCACCCCGGAGCTGCTGGTCGCCGCCCGTGCGGTCCAGGGCGTCGGGGCCTCGATGCTCAGCCCCGTCGGTCTCGCCATCGTGGTCGGCGTGTTCCCGGACCACCGGGAGCGTGCGCGGGCCATCGGCGTGTGGGCCGGCGTCTTCGGAGCGAGCATGGCGGTCGGGCCGCTCCTCGGCGGCGCGATCGTCGAGGTGGCCGGCTGGCGGTGGGTGTTCGGCGTCGACGTCCCCGTCGCCGTCCTCGCGCTCGGCCTGACCGCCCGCTTCGTGCCGGAGTCGCGGGCCGACCGACCCCGGCGGCTGGACCTCCCGGGGCAGGTGCTGCTCACCGCGGCGGTCGGAGGTGCGGTGGGCCTGCTCATCGAGGCCCCCCACCGGGGATGGACGTCCCCTGCGGTCCTGCTGGGCGCCGGCGCGCTGCTCGTGGTGGTGCTGCTGCTCGTCGGGGTGGAGCTGCGCCGTACGGAACCGCTGGTCGACCCGCGCCTCTTCCGCGTCCCGGCGTTCGCCGGGGCGGTGGCGGCCGCCGTCGCGGTGTTCGTCGCGTTCAACGCCGCCCTGCTGGCGACCAGCCTGCACCTGCAGGACGGCCGGGGGCTGGCGCCGACCGCCGTGGGGGCGGTGGTCCTGCCGCTGGCCGTGGCCGCCACGCTGCTCGCTCCCGTCTCGGGCGCGCTCGTCGGCCGGTTCGGGGCCCGCGGCCCCCTCCTCGCCGCGGGAGGCGTGCTCGTCGTGGCCGGGGCGCTCCTGCGGAGCGGACCGGACGACCTCGCGCCCGGTCGCCTGGCGGTCGGGCTCTTCGTGCTCGGCATCGGCTTCGGACTGGCCAACGCCCCCATCACGACGACCTCGGTGAGCAGCCTCCCGCCGGAGCGGGCCGGGGTGGCCGGAGGCATCACGGCGGCCGCGCGCCAGCTCGGGGCGGCGCTCGGCATCGCGGCGGCGGGGGCGGTGCTGGCCCGCGCCGGGGACGGGGGCGGGGTCGCCACCGCCGACGTCGTCCCCGGCGTGTGGACGCTCGTCCTGGCCTGCGGGGTGGTCGTCGCCGGGCTCGCGTCGGTCCTCCCCCGGACACGGGGGCGGGGAGCGTAGGCTCGGTCCTCACGGGAACCCCGTCCCGCGTACGACGACCAGGCAGGAGCCGACCGCTCGATGGTGCACCTGACGCTCGCCGGTGTGAGCCAGGACAAGCGCCGCCTCCTGCTGGTCAGCGATGCCGGTGTCGAGTTCACGCTCGACATCGACCGACGGCTCCAGGCCGCACTGCGCGGCGACACAGATCGACTCGGTCAGTTGGAGATCACCATGGAATCGACCCTCCGTCCCCGCGACATCCAGGCGAGGATCCGGGCGGGGGCGAGTCCCGAGGAGGTCGCCGACGCAGCCCAGACGACGCTCGACCGGATCATGTCGTTCGTCGCTCCCGTGCTCGCGGAGCGGGCGCACGTGGCCGAGCGGGCCCAGGGCGCGTCCCTGCGACGCGAGAGCGGCAGCGCCGGTGCCCGCACGCTGGGCGAGGCGGTGGCCACCCACCTCTCCGGCGGACCCCTGCGGGCCGACACGGTCGAGTGGGACTCCTGGCGGCGCGACGACGGCCGGTGGACGCTCGCCGCCTCGTTCGTCAGCGACGCCCGCACGGGTCGCGGCCACTTCACCTACGACATGCGCGGGAGCTACGTGGTCGCGGACGACGACGACGCCCGGTGGCTGGTGGGCGACGCCCCGGCCCCGGCCGCGGTCCGCGACGACCTGCAGCAGGCGCGGCGACGCCGGGCGGGCGCGGCTCGCGAGCGCGTCGCGGACGTGCTGCTCGACCTCCCGTTCGAGACCGAGATCGAGTCCGAGACCGACGCGGCCGACGAGGCGATCGACCTGGTCTCCGAGCCGGCCGCCCGCTCCGCGGCCACCCCCTCCGCGGCCACCCCTTCCGCGGCCACCGGCGACGAGCCGACGGCGGACCTCGGCGAGGTGCGCGACGCCCTGCGCGCGACGCCCCCTCCCACGACGACCCCTCCCGCCGGGACCGAGCCCCGTGAGGCCGGCGGGGCTGGCGGCGCCGAGGTCTCCCCCGCGGCCACGGAGCCCGCCGACGCACCCGCTCCCTCGGCGGACGAGGCGGTCGCCTCCGACGGGACGCCCGCGCCCGACACGCGCGACCCCGAGCCCGAGCCCGCACCGGCCCCGACCCGCACCCCCCGACGTCCGACGCGCAAGGGCCGCGGCCGGGCCTCCGTGCCGAGCTGGGACGAGATCATGTTCGGCGGCGGCAAGGCGGAGTGACGGGGTCGCGGTCACCCGTCGGCTCACGCTGACCCCTCCCCGGGCGTGACCCGGACCACTACGCTGCCGCGCATGGCCTACTTCGTCACCGGCGCGACCGGGTTCATCGGGCGGTTCCTCGTCACCGAGCTCCTCCGCAAGCGCGAGGGCGAGATCCACGTGCTGGTGCGCGGCTCCTCGCTGCCCCGGCTCGAGCAGCTCATCGAGGAGTGGAGCACCGACCGCGTGCGGCCCGTGATCGGTGCGCTGGACGCCGAGGGCCTGGGCGTCGAGGCCGGGTGGATCGCGGAGCACGCGAGCACGATCGACCACTTCTTCCACCTCGCCGCGAGCTACGACATGGCCGCGGACGACGCCACCAACCAGCGGCTCAACCTGGGCGGCACCCGCCACGCGCTCCAGCTCGCGGCCGCGCTCGACGCCGGGTGCTTCCACCAGGTGTCGTCGGTCGCGGCGGCGGGCGACCACCACGGCACGTTCGCCGAGACGGACGCCGACGTCGGGCAGCGCTTCACCTCGCCGTACCACCGCACGAAGTTCGAGTCCGAGCAGATCGTGCGCACGGAGGCGGCCGTGCCGTGGCGCATCTACCGGCCGGCGATCGTCGTCGGCGACTCGGTGACCGGCGAGATGGACAAGGTCGACGGGCCCTACTACTTCTTCCCGCTCATCAAGAAGGTGCGCGACACCCTGCCCGCGTGGACGCCGCTGGTGGGCATCGACCTCGGTGACACCAACGTCGTGCCGGTCGACTTCGTCGCCGGTGCGCTCGACCACCTCGCGCACCTGCCCGACCGGGACGGCGAGACCTTCCACCTGGTCGACCCCGAGCCGCAGCCCGTGCTCGAGATGATCAACGCGTTCTGCGGCGCGGCGGGGGCGCCGCAGCTCGTGGGCTCCGGTGCCCGGGGACGCCTGCCCCTCGAGCGCCGGCTGCTCCCCCGCGGGCTCCGCCCGGCCGACCTGACCTCGACGGTCCTGGGCTCCGCCCCGGCCCAGGCGCTGCTCGACCTGACCGTGGGCCGGCTCGGCATCCCGGCCTCGGTGCTCGCCCACACGTCGTTCCCCACCGTCTTCGACGCGCGTCGCACGACGAAGGCGCTCGCCGGGTCGGGCATCACCGTGCCGCGCCTGGAGTCGTACGCCGCCACGCTGTGGAGCTACTGGGAGGAGCACCTCGACACCAGCACGGGCCGCAACCCCGCCAACCGCGCGGCGCTCGAGGGCAAGCACGTCGTCATCACGGGGGCCTCCTCCGGCATCGGTCGCGTGACCGCCCTCAAGGTGGCGCAGGCGGGCGGCATCCCCGTGCTCGTGGCCCGCGGCAAGGAGAAGCTCGACGCCCTGCGTCGCGACATCGAGCGCGCCGGCGGGCAGGCCCACGTCTTCCCCTGCGACCTCTCCGACCTCTCCGCGATCGACGACCTCTGCGGGTCGCTGATCCGGGAGCTGCCCAGCGTGGACGGCGTCGTCAACAACGCCGGGCGCTCCATCCGCCGGTCGCTGCGGCTCTCCCAGGAGCGCTTCCACGACTTCGAGCGCACCATGCAGCTCAACTACTTCGGCGCGATCCGGCTCGTGATCGGGCTCATCCCCATCATGCGGACGGGCTCCGGCGGCCACGTCGTCAACGTGTCCTCGATCGGCGTGCAGACGAACCCGCCGCGGTTCTCGGCGTACGTCGCGTCCAAGGCCGCACTGGACTCCTGGAGCAACGTGGTCGCCTCGGAGCTCGTCGGCGAGGGCATCACGTTCACCAGCATCCACATGCCGCTGGTGCGCACGCCGATGATCGCGCCGACGAAGCTCTACGACCGGTTCCCCACGATCTCCCCGGCACAGGCCGCGGACCTCGTGGTGAAGGCGCTCGTCGAGCGCCCGCACGAGATCAACACGCCGCTCGGCAACGCGGGCGCCATCGCCCACACCGTGGCGCCGAAGCTCGCCTTCCGCGTGCTCAACATGGCCTACCACGTGTTCCCGGACTCGGCCGCGGCCAAGGGCACCGGCGCGCCCGGCGGTCCGGCGGCCACCGGGGGCGAGACGGGCGGCACGCAGAGCGAGCAGCTCATGCTCGCGCGCCTGTTCCGCGGCGTGCACTGGTGAGGAGGCCCCCTCAGCCGGCGGTGCTCCTCAGGAGGTCGCGCACCGCCACGGCGGCCGTGCGACCGGCACGGTTGGCGCCGATGGTGCTCGCCGACGGGCCGTAGCCGACGAGCTGCACCCGCGGGTCCGCGACGGTCGTGGTGCCGTCCAGCTCGATCCCGCCGCCGTGGCCGCGGAGGTGGAGCGGCGCCAGGTGGGCGACGTCGGGCCGGAAGCCGGTGGCCCACAGCACGACGTCGAAGGAGCGGTGGGTGCCGTCGGGCCAGGTAGCGCCGTCCGCGTCGAACCGCACCGGCATCGGCAGCCGCTCGTAGGCCCCGAGCCGCGCGGCCTCGCGCTCCTGGGGCCGCAGCTGCAGCCCCGTGACGCTGACGACGCTGGCCGGGGGCAGCCCGCGGCGTACCCGCTCCTCCACGAGCGCGACCGCCGCCCGGCCGTCGAACGGCTCGGTCGCGGGGTCGCGCCACAGCGGTTCCCGGCGGGTCGCCCAGAGCGTGCGCGAGCCGGGCGCGATCTCCCCGAGCACCTGGACGGCGGAGTGCCCGCCGCCGACGACGAGCACGGTGCGCCCGACGAACGGCTCGGGGCCGTCGTACGCCGCCGAGTGCAGCTGGTCGCCGACGAAGTCCTCGACCCCCGCGACGCGGGGCACGAACGGGCGCCGCCAGGTGCCGGTCGCGTTCACGAGCGTCCGCGTCCGCCAGCTGCGGCCGTCGACCGCCTCGACGACGAGCACGCCGCCGTCGTCCCGGACCGCGCCCACCTCGACGGGCCGCTCGACGGGGAGCTGGTGGGCGGCCTCGTAGTCCGCGAAGTACGCCGCCACCACCTCGCGGGCCGGCGCGGCGGGATCGACGTCCGGGAGCGGCTCGTCGGGCAGCGCGGCGACGCCGTGGACGTCCGTCATCGTCAGCGAGTGCGCCCGGTGCTGCCAGGCCCCGCCGGGCGTGGGGTTGGCGTCCAGCACGACGTGGTCGACGCCGAGCCGCCGCAGGTGGTGGGAGGCCGACAGCCCGGCCTGACCGGCTCCCACGACGATCGCGTCGCGCACGGGGTTGCTCATGTCCGGATCAACCCGGACTGCGGTCCGGGTATGCCCGACGGCGATGAACGGGTCAGGGGCGGCGCAGCACGGCGAGGAGCCGGCCGTCCTCGTCGAGGAGGGTGCGGGTGCCGTCGTCCGCGACCACCACGCGCACCGACCGCAGGTCCTCGGCGAGCAGGGCGAGCAGGCCGGTCCCGTCGTCGCACAGCGGTACGCCGCGGGTCAGCTCGATGCTGACCGTGCCGTCCGCGACGGACCAGGTGCCGGCGCCGGCCTCGCAGCCGGTCCAGGCCGTCACGGTGCCGCCGTCGCCGAAGTAGAGCGTGGCGGCGGTGGGGGTGGAGACGTCGTCCTGCAGCTCGTACCGGCCCCCTCCGAAGGAGTACTCCTGCCCGCCATTGGTGCTGGCCGGCTGCGGAGCCGACCCGACGGACCAGGCTCCGGCGAGCGACGCCTCGAGCCGAGCGGAGGTCCACCCCCCGAGGGGCATGACGCCGCCGCGCCCGGACATGCTCGTCGGCACCTCGGCGTCCTCCGAGCTGTCGGCGGCGGCGTCCTCGTCGGCCCCCTGCCGGACGGCGTCCTCGCTCAGGGCGTCGTAGTCCTCGGCGGCGAACTCCTCGGCCGCCGACTCCTCGGTCATGTCCGTCGCCGCCGCCGTCCCCGCGCCGGGGCCGGGATCGCCACCGAACGGCACCGACGTCGCCAGCCCCACCCCGGCGCCCGCCACGACGACGGCGGCGGCGACGAGCAGGCGCGAGCGGCGGCGTACGCGGTGGTGCCGCAGCATCGTCGCCACCGGCGGCGGCCCGACGGGCGTGGTGTCGGCGGCCGTCGCGAGGAGCCGTCGGAGGTGGTCCTCGTCGTGGACGTCCCCCGGGAGCAGGGGACGGTCGGGACGGTCGGGGTGGGTCATGGTGCACCTCGCAGCTCGACGAGATCGGGGTCGCCGGCCAGCACCCGCAGCGCGCGGGAGAGGCGGCTCTTGACGGTGCCGGGAGCGACGCCGAGGGCTTCGGCGGTCTGCTTCTCGGAGAGGTGCGCGTAGTAGCGGAGCACGACCACGGCACGCTGCTCGGTGGTCAGCGTGCGCAACGCGCGCAGCACGGCGTCGGCGAGGTCGACCTCGTCGGCGCGGTCGGGGCCGTGCTCCTCGGGCAGCACGGCCGTGGGCCGCTCCCCCACCCAGCGCCGACGGCGCGACGAGGTGAAGGTGTTGATGAGCACGCGGTGGACGTAGGCGTCACGGTCGTCGGCGCCGCGCACGAGCGACCACTTGCGCAGGCAGAGCTCCAGCGCCGTCTGCACGACGTCCTCCGCCTCCGCGGGCGAGCACCCGAGCAGCACGGCCGACCGCACCAGTCGGGGCCAGCGGGTGGCGACGAAGTCGCTGAACTCGTCGTACCGCTCCATCCCACCCCCTCGCGCGCTGGCCGCCCCCGCAGCAGCGGCCGGTCGACCGCTCCCGCGGGGAGACGCGGCGGGGGTGCCCCGAGGTTCCCACGACGACGGACCCGTCGCAGGGAAACGCTCACTCGCCGAAGGGCAGCGGCTCCGGGACGAGCGAGACGGCCTGGGCGCGGGCCGCGGTGAGGCGGCGGCGGTGGTGCTGGCGGCAGAGCACCTCGTAGGCCACCTCCGCCGGGGGCTGGCCGGTCTGGTCCACGTCGCCGACGACGACCTGGTCGCCCTCGGTGACCATGACGCCGTCCTCGGTGCGGGCGTTGTGGGTGGCGCGCTGACCGCACCAGCACAGGGCCTCCACCTGGAGCACCTGCATGCGGTCCGCCAGCTCGACGAGCCGGGCGGCGCCGGGGAACAGGCGGGTGCGGAAGTCGGTGAGGATGCCGAAGCAGAAGACGTCGATCTGCAGCTCGTCGACGACCTTGGCGAGCTGCTCGATCTGCTCGGCGGTGTAGAACTGCGCCTCGTCGCAGATGAGGTAGTCGATCCGGGCGCCCTGCGTCAGCGCACTGACGACGGTCTGCCAGAAGTCGAGGTCGTCGGCCACCTCCGTCGCGCCGTGCGAGAGGCCGAGCCGCGAGGAGATGGTCGCCGAGCCCGCGCGGTCGTGGCTGGTGTAGATCCGCCCGATCCGCCCCCGCGACGCGTGGTTGTGGTTGGTCTGCAGGGCGAGGGTGCTCTTGCCCGAGTCCATGGTGCCGGTGAAGAAGTGCAGTTCAGCCACGAGGAGGGATCCTCCCACGCCTGGCGACCGCCCGCCGACCGCGCGGCGTTCAGCGTGCGTTCAGCGGGTCTGCGGCACGATGGCGCCCATGCGCGTGCTGGTGGTCGACGACGAGGTGCGCCTGGCGCGCTCGCTGAAGCTGGGGCTCGAGGCGGAGGGGTTCGCCGTCGACGTCGCCCACGACGGCACCGACGGGCTCTGGCTCGCGCGGGAGAACACCTACGACGCGATCGTGCTCGACCTCATGCTGCCGGGCATCAACGGCTACCGGGTGTGCTCGACCCTGCGCGAGGAGCGCAACTGGACCCCGATCCTCATGCTCACCGCCAAGGACGGCGAGTGGGACCAGGTCGAGGGCCTCGACACGGGCGCCGACGACTACCTGACGAAGCCGTTCTCCTTCCCCGTGCTCGTCGCCCGGCTGCGGGCCGTCGCGCGTCGCGGCACCCGGGAGCGGCCGACGGTGCTCGAGGCCGGCGACCTGCGGCTCGACCCGGCCGCACGCCGCGCCTGGCGCGGCGACGACGAGCTGTCGCTGACCTCGCGGGAGCTGTCGCTGCTGGGGTTCCTGATGCGCCACGCGGGGGACGTCGTCTCCAAGCGCCAGGTGCTGGACTCCGTCTGGGACGACGACTTCGACGGCGACCCCAACATCGTCGAGGTCTACGTGCGGCACCTGCGCAACAAGATCGACCGGCCCTACGACCGGGCCGCGATCCAGACCGTGCGCGGCGCCGGCTACCGGCTCTCGAGCGACGGGGGCTGACGTGTCGTCCACTCCCCCCGTACGGCGCGGTCGCGCCGGCGTCCGGGTCCGCACCACCGTCGCGGCGACGGTCGTCGTCGCCGTGGCGTTCGCGCTCGGCGGGCTGCTGCTCGCCCTCGCGCTCGGCCGGTCGCTGACCGACCAGGCGACGTCGACCGCCGAGCAACGGGCGGAGGAGATCGCGACGCAGGTCGAGCGCTCGGGCCCGGGCGTGCTCGACGCCGGTACCGACGACGAGGCCCGTGACGACGAGCCGCGTGACGACGACGAGGACGACGACGTCGAGGACGTGGCCTGGCAGGTGACCACGGGCGACAGCCTCGTCGCGTCGTCCGGCACCGGCGGGCGCTCGCTGCCCCGGAGCGACGGCACGACCCGCCTCGACGGCGACCGGTACACCGTGGCCGTCGAGGACGTGGAGCACGAGGGCGCGACGTACGACGTCGCGGTCGCCGTCTCGCTCGACGAGGCCAGCGACTCGGTGACCGCCCTCGTGCCGCTCCTGGCGGTGGGGCTGCCCGTGGCCGTGCTCCTCGTCGGCGCCACCACGTGGGTGGTGACCGGCCGGGCGCTGCGCCCCGTCGAGGCGATCCGTGCGCAGGTCGCCGCCATCGGCGGCGACGACCTCGCCGCCCGCGTGCCCGTCCCGCCGTCGCGCGACGAAGTGGCGCGGCTCGCCACCACCATGAACGGCATGCTCGAGCGCCTGGAGCGGTCCGCCGACCAGCAGCGTCGGTTCGTCTCGGACACCTCCCACGAGCTCCGCTCCCCGCTCGCCGGGCTGCGCCAGACCGCCGAGGTCGCGCGCTCCCACCCCGACGCGATCGACCGCGCCGAGCTGACGGAGGCCGTGCTCGAGGAGACGGCCCGCATGCAGCACCTCGTGGAGCAGATGCTGGTGCTGACCCGCACCGCGGAAGGTGGCGGCGGACGCCGCCGCACCGACGTCGACCTCGACGACCTGGTCCTCGCCGAGGCCACGCGCCTGCGCCGGCTGCGGCCGGACCTCGCGGTGGACGCGTCCCGCGTCGTACCGGCCCGTGCGCACGGCGACGGACCCGCCCTGGCGCAGGTGGTGCGCAACCTGGCGGACAACGCGGCGCGGCACGCCGCGGGGGCCGTGCGGCTGTCCCTGGAGGTCGGCCCGTCGCAGCACGTCGACGTCGTCGTCGAGGACGACGGGGCCGGCGTGGCCGCGGACGACCGCGAGCGGGTCTTCGAGCGGTTCGTGCGGCTCGACGAGGCGCGGGCCCGCGACGACGGCGGCAGCGGGCTCGGTCTCGCGATCGTGCGGGAGGTGGCGCGCGCCCACGGGGGCGACGCGCGGGTCGAGACGGGCGAGCTCGGCGGAGCGCGCTTCGTCGTGCGGCTCCCGGTCGTCGCCGACGTTCCCTGAACGCGCCTTCAGGTGGCTTCAGGCTGGGTTCAGCGACGGTGCGGCACGGTGGTGCCACCGCCGGGCGAGGAGCCCGGGACCACGACCCCGAGGAGCACCCCATGAGCATCCGTGACCGCGTCCGCAGCAAGCGCATCATCGTCCCCACCGTCGCCGCGATCGCCCTCGTCGGGATCGGTGGCACCGCCTGGGCGGTCATGGACGACCGCGACGAGCGCCTGAGCGGCGACCAGCGCTCGAGCGCCGAGGAGGCCGCCCTCGACGAGGTCGGTGGCGGCCGCGTGCTCGAGGTGGACGTCGACGACGACACCGACGAGGGCGGCCAGCGCGTCTACGAGGTCGAGGTCGTCGACGGCGAGGGCCAGCGCTGGGACGTGACGCTCGACGACGGCTACGCCGTGCTGGTGGCCGAGCGCGACGGCAACGACGACGACCGCGACGACCGCGCGGTGCCGAGCGCCGGCGGCTCCGACGCCGCTGGTGCCCCGGAGGGCTCCGCAGCGACGGGCCGCGACACCACGACGGACCTCTACGGCGAGACGGTCGACGAGGACGCGCCGCTGACCGAGGACGAGCGCGCGCAGGTCGTCGCGGCAGCCGAGGCCGCCGTCGAGGGCGGCGGCACCGCGGCCGACGTCGACCGCAGCGACGACCCGGGTGAGGGCTACGAGGTCGAGGTGCGTGGCGCCGACGGCCTCGAGTGGGACGTCACCCTCGCCCCCGACCTCACCGCGATCAGCGCCGTCCGCGACTGAGGGGGCTGGGTGGCACTTTCCCCGGCTGACCGGGGAACACGCCGCTTCGACCATCAAGATTGATGGTCTAAGCGACACCTTCCCCGGTCGACCGGGGAAAGTGCCACCCGCTCCAAGCCTCAACCAACGAGGATCGGGATCTTCATCTCGTCGGGGGTCAGCGACCCGTGCAGGCCGACGAGGCCCGTCTCGTAGGAGAACCGGCTCCGCGACACCACCGCCGTGCTGCCCGTCGCCGCGACCACCACGTCGCCGAGGCGAGGCCGCACGGCGTCGGTCGTCTCACCGAACCAGCCGCGCTCGAGCGCCTCCTCGCGCGTCAGCACGAGCCCCCGGTCGCCGAGCGTCTCGCGCCAGGTCGCCACCACGTCAGGAACGGCGCGCGTGGCGCAGTACAGGTGCCGCAGGCGGGCCTCGCCGCCGAGCAGCCAGACGCCGTCGGTCAGCTCCGGGTGGTCGTCGACGTCGATCCGGTGCGCCGGGCCGGTGTCGACCATCCCGTGGTCCGCGACCACGACGAGGCGGGTGCCGGGGGTCAGGGCGTCGCGCAGCTGCTCCGCCTCGGCGTCGATCATGGCGAGCTGCTGCACCCACGCCGCGGACGCGACGCCGTGGCGGTGGCCCGTCCAGTCGAGGTCGGCGTCGTACACGTAGGTCAGCGACGGACGCCGCGACGTCGCGGCCTGCACCGCCGCGATCCGCTCGCCGGCGCGGTCGGCGCCCACGTACGCCGCACCCCGGTGCGCGGCCAGCGTGAGCCCCGACCCGGCGTACTCCCGCTTGTTCACGCTCGTCACGTGCACCCCGCTGGTCGCGAGGCGCTCGAACAGCGTGGGGTGGGGCTGCCACTCGACCGGGTCGACCCGCTTGTCCCACTGCAGGGCCTGCAGGAGCCGGTCGGTGCCGGGGATCCGGCTGGTGAACCCGACGAGCCCATGGGTGCCGGGCGACAGGCCGGTGCCGAGCGAGGTCAGGCTGGTGGCCGTCGTCGACGGCACGCCCGCCGTGCCGTGCGCCGCCCCCGAGGCCAGCGCGGACAGGAACGGCGCCGCCTCCGCGTGCCGCTCGAGCAGCCGGGCGCCGAGGCCGTCGATGAGGAAGACGACGTACGCCGGCGCGTCCGGCAGCACCAGGTCGCGGGGGCCGTCGTCGTGCAGCGCGTGGCCGTGGCCGAGTGCGCGGGCGACCGCGGGCACGACGTCGCCGAGGGAGCGGGCGCCGTACGCAGGCGCGACGAAGTCCCCGCCCGGCGTCGGTGCCATCAGGCGGAGCGGGTCCGCGCGGACAGGGCGTCGGCGAAGGCCAGCAGCTCGACGACGGCCTCCTTGCCGTCGGCCGCGGCCGAGACGCGGAGCGAGAAGTCCTCGCTGAGGAGGTCGCCCGTGTAGCCGTGGTCGGCGTCGCAGTCGGGGTCGTCGCAGCTCGCGGGCATGAGCTCGATGCGGCTCACGCCGCCCCACCCGATGGTCAGCACGGCCTCCGCGGGGAAGCTGGCGCCCTTCGTGGGGTTGGTGGTCATGCGGGTGACGACGACCGACTTCACGGCCGACAGCGCGACCGCCTCCGAGGAGGTCGACGTGTAGGGCTGCGGCAGCATCTGGTCACCGGCGTGCTCGTCGGTGTGCACCTGGATGAGCCGGCTGGTCGTCAGCACCGCCACGGTGATGTGGCGCCGGACCTCGTCGCGCTCGATCGTCGGCTCGTGGTGCACGTAGAACGCGACGACCTCCTCGCCGCCGATCGCGCCCTCGACGCCGTCGACGACGACCTCGGGGTAGTAACCGGTGCGCTCGATGGCGGTGCGGAGGGCGGCGGCAGGATCCGCCGGGCGTGTGAAGCGGCTGTGCATGCGTCGAAGTGTGGCACGAGACGGCCGCGGCGCGGGTGTCGGCGGAGGCCGCCCGGGCCCGCCGTCCGCCCCGCGCGGCTCGTTCACGCGCCCGTCGGCACCGCGTGCACGATGACGGTCGACTCGAAGCTGTTGCCGTTCCAGTCGCCGCACGTCATGAGGACGAGCCCGCTGTCGCCCTCGCTGCGGTAGACGTCGGCGGCGACGTCACCGAAGTCGGCGACCGGCACGGTCTCGGTGCGCTCGACCGTGAAGGCGACCGTGCCCCCGCTGCCGGTCACGAACACCTCGTCCCCGACCTCCGCGTCGACCAGCGGGTCGAACACGGCGTCGTCGACCGAGGCGGTGTGGCCGACGATGACGGCGTTGCCGGGCGCACCGGGCTCGGCACCGTCGCGCCACCACCCGGTCGCGTCGAGCGAGGAGGGCACCTCCTGCGCGTTCTCCGGGGTGGTGCCGACCGCCATGACCGGCGCGTCGACCCCCAGCTCGGCGATCTCGATCCGGGTGGGTACGCCGACGGGACCGTCCACGAGGACCCGGGGGGCCGTCGTGGTCGACGTCGGCGTGGCCGGTGCCGACGTGGTGGACGCCGGCGCGGCCGCGGGGCCCTGCCCCCGCTCCGGAAGGAGCAGGAACAGGGCCCCGACGCCCAGGACGAGCGCGACGACCGCGGCGACGGCCCCGAGAAGCCTCCTGTTCACCGCAGGATCAGCGACCGGCGGCGGGAGCGACCGTCGGGTGCGTCGGCGCCGCCGCGACGGTGCAGTCCTGGTCGACCTCGAGGCCGTCGAACTGGACCTCGAGGAAGTCGAGGTCGTCGCTCTGCAGGTCCTCCAGCGTCAGGCCGGCGCCGGCGAACACGTAGACGAAGTCCGCGTCCGTGCCGATCGCGGCCGAGCCACCCGGCGCGAGCGTGACCTCGCCCGCGGGCTCCTCGTCGTCCTCGCCGCCGTAGATGGCGGTGACGTCCACGTCGACGACGTTGGTCAGGGCGAAGCTCTGGCAGCTCGACGTGATCTCGACGAACACGGGCAGCGTGACGCAGGCCTCGTCGACCGCGACCGGGAAGACGTCCGCGGCACCGGCCGGGAACCCGTAGCCCTCGTCGGGCGTGGCGGCGATGACGAGGTCCTCACCGTCGCTGAGCTCGAAGAGCGCGTAGGTGTCGGGGTCCAGCGGCTCGGTCTCGCCGGTCCAGCCGCCCGCGCCGTCCTCCGCGTAGTCGTAGACGAGGTCGTAGAGCACACCGGGGACTTCGGGGATCTCGACCACGCAGTCGACGGCGACGACCGGCACCGGGGTGACCTCGACCGGCTCCTCGACGACGGACACGGTGATGGTGTCGGACACGGCCGGCACGTTGTTCTCCGTCACGACGAGCTGGAACGTGTAGTCGTCACCCTCCTCGGCCGCCGCCGGGATGGTCACGTCCACCGTGGAGGCGGTGGCCGCGGCGACCGTCGGGGCGTCCCACCCGGCCACGACGCCGACAGCGGAGCCGGCCGGGGTGACGACGACGGCAGCCGCCGGGTCCAGCGGGGTGACGTCCCAGGCGACCGTGAGCGTCGCCCCGGGGTTCGCCTCGAGGTCGTCGCCGGAACCGCCGATCGTGAAGTCGTCCACGGTGGCGGCACTCGCGGGGGAGGCGACCAGGAGCGGCGCCGCCAGCGCGAGGGCGGACAGGAGCAGGGTACGGCGCAAGGATTTCTCGTTTCTTCGTCACGACGGGCTTCCGCGCCCGTCAGGGCGACGCGAACCTAGCAATCCGCGAGCCGTCCCCGCAGGCGAATGCGCAGATCCACTGAGCCGACACGTGACGAAAACGCCCCGTCACTCCGGCAGGGTGTCCCCCACCATCGCGGTGAGTCGTCGCACGAACCAGTCCGACCGCGCGTCGGCGACGGGCTCCACCTTGGCCGACGCGTTGAGCACGGTGGCCCCGCCGGGGCCGGCGAGCACGAGTGCGAGGTCGAGCGTGCGCACCTGCGGGATGTCGTTCTGCAGCTGCGCGACACGGCGGACGAGCCGCTCGATGTCCTCGACGTCCGCGACGTCCCCGCCGCGGTAGCCGAACAGCAGCGGCGCTGCCTTGATCTCACGCACCATCTCGGCGGCGTCGACGTGGCTCAGCGGCGGGATCCGGTAGACCCGGTCGCCCAGGAGCTCCGTGAGCGGGCCCGAGATGCCGAACGAGATGACCGGACCGAACAGCGGGTCCTCGACGGACCCGATGGACACGGGCACGCCCGGCGGCGCGACGCGCTGCACGACGAACCCGGCCGAGTCGGGGTCGGAGATGACGCCCGTGAGGAAGTCCCAGGCGTCCTCCATCTCGCGGGCGTCGTCGATGTTGCGCCACACGTGGGCCTGGTCGGGCCGCTCCCGCAGCCGCTCCGCCGTCGCCTTGAGCACGACCTGCCAGCCGAGGCGCTCGCCCGCAGCGACCGCCTCCTCCCGGGACGTCACCGGGACCGCCACCCAGAGGTCGATCCCGTAGCAGCGCAGCAGCTCGACGAGCTCGTCGGGCGCGAGCACCTTGCCGTCGGGGTGACGCAGCAGCACCTCGCTGACGAAGCGCTTCGCGGGGGTCGGGTCGATCTCGTCGTCGTCCTCGTCGGCGCCCTGCTTGCCCACCCACACGGCGTACGAGACGACGCGCGCGAGCGCGCGCACGGCCGCCTCGACCGCGGGGTACGACGGCACGGAGCCCCGGCCGGCCGTGGAGCCGGCGACGTCGGGGACCCGCAGCAGCTCGGGGACGCCCTCGGCGCCGAGGAAGGTGGAGACGAGCGGCTTGTCCGACTGCTCGCCGACGGCGGCCAGCACGTTCGCGACGTCCTCGCCCGACACGTCGAGCGGCGGGATGTAGACGGCCACGACGGCGTCGACGTCCGGGTCGTCGATGGCCGCGTCGAGCGCGTCCTCGAAGTCCTCGGCGCCGGCGTCGGCACCCAGCTGCACCGACTTGTTGACGACGAGGCCGACGGAGACCGCGGCGTCGGTGGCGAGCAGCCCCAGGGCGTCGGAGTTGCCGACGACCGCGACCCGGCGCCCCCGCGGCAGCGGCTGGTGCGCCAGCAGCTGGGCGACGTCGAACATCTCGTCCAGCGTGTCGACCTGGATCACGCCGGACTGCGCGAACATCGCGTCGACCGCCTCGGGCGGCGCGCCGATCGTGCGCACCGCGTGGCCCATCGGCACACCCTGCGTGTTGCGGCCCGAGCGCACGGCGACGATGGGCTTGCGGCGCGAGACGCGCCGGGTGATGCGGGAGAACTTGCGCGGGTTGCCGATCGACTCCAGGTAGAGCAGGACGACCTCGGTGGAGGCGTCCTCCTCCCAGTACTGCAGCAGGTCGTTGCCCGACACGTCCGCGCGGTTGCCGGCCGAGACGAAGGTCGAGAGACCGAGCCCGCGGTTGTTGACCTTCTCGAGGATGGCGGAGCCGAGCGCGCCCGACTGGCAGAAGAAGCCGGCGCGTCCGCGCGGCGGCATGACCGTCGACAGCGAGGCGTTGAGCTGGTGGGCCGGGTCGGTGTTGATGATGCCGAGGCAGTTGGGCCCGATCAGCCGGAGCCCGTAGCTGCGAGCCAGCCCGACGAGGCGCCGCTGCCGCTGCCGGCCCTCCTCGCCGGTCTCGGCGAAGCCCGAGGAGATGACGATGAGGCCGTGCACGCCCTTCGCGGCGCAGTCGAGCACCACGTCCTGCACCGACTCGGCCGGCACCGCGACGACCGCGACGTCGACGTCCCCCGGGATGTCGCCGACCGACGCGTACGACGGGAGCCCCGCCACCGCCTCCGTCGACGGGTTCACGACGTAGACCCGGCCCGTGTAGTCGCCGGTGACGAGGTTGCGCACCAGGGTGCGGCCGACCGTGTCCTGGCGCCGGCTCGCGCCGATGATCGCCACCGACCGCGCGTTGAAGAACGCCTCGATGGACGCCGACTCCGCCCGGTGCTCGCGCTGCTGCATGACGCCGATGGCGGTCTCGGTGGGGTCGATCTCGAACTCGAGGGTGACGACGCCGTCCTCGAAGCCCGACGCGACCTTGTAGCCCGCGTCCCGGAAGGTCTGGATCATCCGCTGGTTGTCGGGGAGCACGTCGGCGGAGAAGACCTCGATGCCACGCTCGCGGCCGGCCTGCGCGAGATGCTCGAGCAGCACCTGGGCGATCCCGCGGCCCTGGTGGTCGTCCTGCACGAGGAAGGCGACCTCGGCGCGACGGTCGTCGTACGCGTCGTACCGTCCCACGGCGATCATGTCCTCGCCCACCGTCAGCACGAACGCGACCCGGCGGTCGTGGTCGACGTTGGTGAAGCGGAGCACGTCGCGCGGCGAGAGGCGCGGCATGGGGGTGAAGAACCGGTAGTACTTCGACTGGTCGGAGACCCGCGCGTAGAAGTCGACGAGCAGCTCCGCGTCCTCCGGGCCGATCGGACGGATGTGCGCGGTGCGGCCGTCGCGCAGCAGCACGTCCGCCTCCCAGTGCCGGGGCGCCTCGGGCACCTCGTGCTCCTCGGGCTCCTCGGAGGCGGGGGTCTCGGGGGCGGAGCTCACGGGGCCCAACCTATCGCGAGGAGCCCGCTCCCGGCGTGCCCCGTCCGACCCGGGCAGGCGGCAGGAAAGAATGCGCCCCATGGCCCGTCGCACCACCACCCCGCCGCCCGACGACATCGAGGAGCACATCCTCGACATCGACGTCTCGGACGAGATGCGCACCTCGTTCCTCGAGTACGCCTACTCGGTCATCTACTCCCGCGCGCTGCCGGACGCCCGCGACGGCCTCAAGCCGGTGCAGCGCCGCATCCTGCACACGATGAACGACATGGGCCTGCGGCCCGACCGCGGACACGTGAAGTCGGCCCGCGTGGTCGGCGAGGTGATGGGTCGCCTGCACCCGCACGGCGACGGCGCGATCTACGACGCGCTCGTCCGCCAGGCGCAGTCCTGGTCGATGCGGCTGCCGATGATCGACGGGCACGGCAACTTCGGCTCGCCCGACGACCCGCCGGCCGCGATGCGTTACACCGAGTGCCGCATGGCGCCCGGCGCGCTGGCGATGACGGCGTCGATCGACGAGGACACGGTCGACTTCCGCCCCAACTACGACTCCCGCGAGACCGAGCCGAGCGTGCTCCCCGCGGCGATCCCGAGCCTCGTGGTCAACGGCGCGACCGGCATCGCCGTGGGCATGGCGACGAACTGTGCCCCCCACAACCTCGGCGAGACGGTCGCCGCGCTGCGCCACCTCATCAGCGACCCGTCGGCCGACCTCGAGGCGCTCATGCGCTTCGTCCCCGGCCCCGACCTGCCCACGGGCGGCCGCATCATCGGCCTCGACGGCATCCGCGACGCCTACGAGACCGGCCGCGGCTCCTTCAAGATGCGGGCCACGACGCGCATCGAGACGATGGGGCGCCGCAAGGGCATCGTCGTCACCGAGCTCCCCTACGGCGTGGGCACCGAGAAGGTGATGACCCGCATCAAGGACCTGGTGCAGGCGAAGAAGCTCCTGGGCATCGCCGACATCAAGGACCTCACCGACCGGGAGAAGGGCCTCCACCTCGTCATCGAGGTCAAGAACGGCTTCCACCCCGAGGCCCTGCTCGAGCAGCTCTTCAAGCTGACGCCGCTCGAGGACTCCTTCAGCATCAACGCCGTCGCCCTCGTCGACGGCCAGCCCCGGACGCTGGGCCTCAAGGAGATGCTCGAGGTCTTCCTCGCGCACCGCTTCGACGTCGTACGGCGCCGGTCCGCCTTCCGCCGCGGCAAGGCCGCCGACCGGCTGCACCTGGTCGACGGCCTGCTCCTGGCGCTCCTCGACATCGACGAGGTCATCCAGGTCATCCGCACGAGCGACGACTCGGCGGCCGCCCGCGACCGCCTCATGACGGTCTTCGACCTGTCCGAGGTGCAGACGCAGTACATCCTCGACATGCCGCTGCGGCGCCTGACGCGCTTCAGCCGGCTGGAGCTGGAGAAGGAGCAGGAGGACCTCCGCCGCACCATCGAGGAGCTCGACGCCATCCTCGGGGACGACGCCCGGCTGCGGGCCGTGGTCTCCGACGAGCTCGCCGAGGTCGCCCGCGAGCACGGCACCCCGCGCCGTACCGTGCTGCTCGAGTCGGCCAACCTCCCGGCCACCGCCGCGGTGCCGCTCGAGGTCGCGGACGACCCGTGCTGGGTGCTGCTCTCCTCGACGGGCCTGCTGGCCCGCACCCGCACGGCCGAGCTCGCGGGGGCGAGCGAGGCGGACGACGCGGCCCGCGTGCAGCACGACGTCGTCGTCTCCGCGGTCCGCACGACGGCCCGCGACGAGGTCGGCGTCGTGACGACCGCGGGACGAGTGCTGCGGCTCAGCGTGCTCGACCTGCCCGCGCTCCCCGACACGGCCGCCGACCCCCACCTCGCGGGCGGGCACCCCGTGGCGGAGTTCGTCGCGCTGGAGGGCACGGAGCGCGTGCTCTGCCTGACCTCGCTGCGCACGGACGGTCCCGGCCTGGCGATCGGCACGCGCGACGGCGTGGTGAAGCGCGTGAACCCGGAGGTGCCGAACCGCGACGACTGGGAGGTCGTGCGTCTCGGTGACGGTGACGAGGTCGTCGGCGCCGTCGAGCTGCGCACCGGGGAGGAGGAGCTCTGCTTCATCACCTCCGACGCCCAGCTCCTGCGGTTCCCGGCGAGCGGCGTCCGTCCGCAGGGCCGCGCCGGCGGCGGCGTGGCCGGCATCAAGCTCGCGCCCGGTGCCCGCGTCGTGCACTTCTCCGCCTTCGACCCGGACGGCCCGTCCGGCGGCGCGGCCGACCCGCACGCGCCCGTGGTCGTGACGATCGGGGGGTCCTCGACCGCCCTGCCCGGCACGGAGACGGGCACCGCCAAGGTGACGCTCTTCTCCGAGTACCCCGGCAAGGGCCGCGCCACCGGCGGCGTGCGCTGCCACCGGTTCCTCAAGGGGGAGGACGCCCTCCTCCTCGCGTGGGCCGGCCCCGGCCCCGCCCGCGCGTCCGCCGCGTCGGGCAGCCCGGTGCCCCTGCCGCCCGCGCAGGGCCGACGCGACGGCTCCGGTACGCCGCTGGCCCAGCCCGTCGCGGGCATCGGGTCCCCCGTGCTCGCGCTGCAGCCCGGCGCGAACGGGCTCCGCACGACCTCCGATGTGGAAGGCTGACCGCCCATGGACGCCCCCCTCCCCCGTGACGAGTCCAGCGGCGAGCCCCGTGACGGCTCCGGCGACGACACCACCCGCCGACCGAGCCGGCGCGGCTGGGTGATCGGCGCGATCATCGTGGTGGCGCTCATCGCCGCCGCGCTGGTCCCGACGTTGTTCCTGAACAACAAGGAGCCCGGCCTCGACCGCCCCGACGCGGCGCCGGAGGACGTGCTCAAGGAGGTCAAGGACAACTTCGACGCGGCCGAGGGCGTGCGGATCGCCGTCACCAGCGAGGACCTGGCCGACGCGGACGCGGCGCTGGTCAGCCTCGACGGCACCGCCGTGCGCCCGGACGGGTTCTCGGGCGAGATGATCGTGCGCGTGCTGGGGCGCGACGCCTCCGGCGACATCCTCTCGGTCGACGGCCAGTCCTACGCGCAGGGCTTCGTCATCTTCCCGAGCTGGGCCGAGGTCGACCCGGAGGACTTCAACGCCCCCGACCCCGGCGCCCTCATCGACCCCGACGGCGGGGTGTCCAGCCTGCTCACGGCCACGCAGGACGTGGAGCAGGGCGAGACCGAGCGGGCCGGAGCCAACAACGAGGAGCTGCTCACGACCTACACGGGCACCCTCGACGCCTCCGTCGTGCGGCGCATCATCCCCGGCGCCGACGACGGCGACTTCGACGCGACGTACCAGGTGGACGACGACGAGAACCTGCGCGAGGCGCGCCTGCGCGGGGTCTTCTACCCGGGCACCGACGCGATGACCTACGTCATCACGTTCTCCGACTACGGCGAGACGATCGAGATCACCGCGCCGTGACGCTCCGCCCGGCCGACCGCACCCTGCTCGCGCTCGCGGCGGTCGCGATCGCCATCGCGGCCGCCGACACGTACGTCGTCGTGCTCGCCCTCCCCGACATGAGCGCGGCGGCCGGCCTGGACGCCCTGGAGCTGCAGCGCTCGGCCCCCATCATCTCGGGCTTCCTGCTGGGGTACGTCGCGATGCTGCCCCTCATCGGCCGGGTCGCCGACCTCGAGGGCCGGGTGCCGGTGCTGCTCCTCGCACTGGCCGTGTTCGCGGCCGGGTCCGCCGTCACGATGCTCGCCTACGACCTCCCCGGGATGGTCGCGGGACGCTTCCTGCAGGGCGTGGGTGGTGGGGGGCTCGTGCCCGCGACCATGGCGCTCGTCGCCGACCTCTACCCGAAGGAACGGCGGGGGCTGCCGCTCGGCCTGGTCTCGGCGGTGCAGGAGTTCGGCAGCGTGCTCGGACCGGTCGCCGGCGCGCTCGTGCTGGCCGTCGCGACGTGGCGCGGCATCTTCGCCCTCAACCTGGCGGCCGCGGCGGTCCTCCTCGTCGCCGTGGGGCGTGCGGCACGGCGCTCCGAGGTGGTGGACGCGACGGCCTCGGCCCGGCGGGCAGCCGGGCGGGACGTCGTCTCGTGGCTGCTCCTGGTCGTCCTCGTCGTGGCAGGTGCGCTCAACGCGCTCCGTCCGCCGGGCATCGTGCGCGATCTCTTCTGGGGCCAGTTCTTCGTGTCCTACGTCGGCACCCACCGCTGGCTGACCCCCGTCGGCCTCGTCGCCGTGCTGGCGCTCGTCGCGCTGCTCGTCTGGTCGCTCGTCACCCCGCACCCGCTGCTCGACCTCCGTCGCTGGTGGCGCGCCTTCGCGGCCGCCGACCTGCCGGGCGCCCTGCTGCTGGCGGCGGCGCTCGGCGGCATCGTCCTCGCGTTCGGCACCGGTGATCCCGCCATCCAGGTCTTCTCCCCCGCCGGCCCCTGGTACCTCCTCGGCTCCGCCGTCGCCGCCGTGCTCTTCGTGGTGCACCTGCGGCGAGCGGCGAACCCCGTGGTGCCGCGCGGGTCGCTGGCCCACCGCAACGCCTGGGGCGGCCTGCTCGTGAGCTTCTTCGTCGGCTCTGCGCTCATCGCGGCCGTGGTGTCGATCCCGATCTTCGCCGCCCTCACCGTGCACAAGGACTCCCAGGTCGCGGCATCGCTCGTGCTGGTGCGGCTCCTGGTCGCGCTCCCGGTGGGCGCGGTGCTCGGCGGGTGGCTGCTCCGGCGCCTGCCCGCGGGCGTCATCGCGGGCGGCGGCATGCTGCTCGCCGCCGGCGGCTTCGTCTGGATGGCGAGCTGGGACGCCGAGAGCCTGGAGCACCTCGTCTCCACCGTGCCGCTGCTCGTCACCGGCCTCGGCTTCGGCCTCGCGCTCGCGCCCGTCAACGCCGCCGTGCTCGCGGCGACCGACGACGACGTGCACGGTCTCGCCTCCGCGATGACCGTCGTCGCCCGCATGGTCGGGATGCTCGTCGGCATCTCGGCGCTCACCGCCCTCGGCCTCCGGGCCTTCTACGCCGCGCAGCGCGACATCCCCGCCCCCGCGGAGGTCTGCGGGGACCAGGGGTCGCGGTGCTCGGCGTACATCCGCCTGCAGCTCGACGCCGCCCTCACCCAGGAACAGTTCATCTTCGCGGGTGCTGCGGTCTGCGCCCTGGTGGCGGCCGTGCTGGCCCTCGTGCTGCTCCGCGGCACCGAAACGCGAGAGCGTGGCGGCACCGGCCTGCTCATCGGCTAAGTTGCGCAGCTGTGAGCGACTTCGACGACCTCCTCGACGCCAACCGTGCCTTCGCCGACGACTTCGACCTGAGCGGGTTCGACGGCATCGCCCGCGCGGGCGTCGCCATCGTGACCTGCATGGACAGCCGCATCGACCCCTTGGCCATGCTCGGCCTCAAGGCGGGCGACGCGAAGATCTTCCGCAACCCGGGCGGGCGGGTCACGCCCCAGGCCCTCGAGGCCCTGGTGCTGGGTGCCCACCTGCTCAACGTCGAGCGCATCCTGGTGGTGCCGCACACCCGCTGCGCCGTCGCCTCCAGCACGGAGGCCGAGCTGCGTGCGAGGGTGAGCGCCTCCGCCGGGGTGGACGCCGCATGGCAGGGGTTCCCCGTGGTCACCGACCAGCGCGCGACGCTGACGGAGGACGTCCACCGAGTGACGTCGCACCCGCTCATTCCCGTGTCGGTCAAGGTCGGCGGCTTCATCTACGACGTCGACACGGGCCTGCTCCAGCAGATCGTCTGATCCTGCACGCCGGTCGGGGGCGCTGAACCCCCGGCCGGCGGCGGTCGCCTGGCCGGCGCCGCGAACTGTGCAGATGGTGCCTACTCCCGTCGGTCTGACCTGTCCCGACCGCACACTTCCGGAGCCAAGCCGGAGGCGCTCCGGGCCCGTCCGCTCGGGCCCCGGTGTCGGGTCGGCGCGACCCTGGGTCGGCCCGCGATGAACGCTGGGCCGGGCCGCCCTCGCGCTCAGCCGGCGCCGCGAACTGTGCAGATGGTGCCTACTCCCGTCGGTCTGACCTGTCCCGACCGCACACTTCGAGGCCCGGCCACGCCGGCCCGGCCCGACCCGCCTTCGCCAGCCCCCGCCAGCCCCGCCAGCCCCGCCAGCCCTCGCCCGCCTCGGTCAGTAGGACCCGTCCACCAGCGCCCGGTCGCCCAGCGGAGCGTCGAGCTCGATCGTCTCCTGGGCCACGTCGCCCGGCGACGAGCACAGGGTCGGACGCGGCACCTCGCGCACGGTGACGACCACCTCGTCGCCGCTCTCCTCGACGGTGGTCTCGCCGGTGCGCGCGCACGGGCTGCGGTCGAACGAGACCGTGACGGTGCTGCCGTCGACGACCGGGTCGCGCCACGGCACCGCCACGCCCTCGTCGTCACCGGCGAAGGCATTGCGCACGAGCAGCACGGCGACGATCACGCAGACCAGGAAGACCACGAAGCCGCCGAGCAGCACCAGCCACTGGCGCCGCGACGCACCGAAGCGGTGGCCGTCGTCGTGGCCGTCGCCCCCACCGTGATCGGCGTGATCGAGGTCCCTGGGGTCGCGGTCGTCGTCGAGGATGTCCTCGAACAGCGACGTGTCGTCTCGCTCCACCATTGCTCCAGCATCACACAACGCTGCGGTCCGACCGCGCTGACGACACGGCGATGGATGCCACACCGCCTGCGCTCCCCTCGCCGTCAGGCCCGGTTGCCGGCGAGGTTCGACGCGACCCAGGTCCGCAGGTCGGTGGTGGGGATGCCGCGGATGGCGTTGAAGGTGTCCGCCTTGTCCCAGGCCACGCCCCGTCCCTGGGCGAACACGGCGCGGTACTTGCGCGTCATGTTGTCCGGGTCGGCGGCCAGCTCGTCGAGCAGGGTCGACACGGACCACACCGTCCGTTCGAAGGGGCGCTCCAGGACCGCCTCCAGCGTCTCCGCCACCTCGCCGTACGTGACCGTGTCGCCGGCGACGTACACGATCTCGTTGCGGATCCGTGGCGCGGCGAAGAGGATCTCGGCCGTGAGGACACCGATGTCCTCGGGGGTCGTCAAGGTCACCGCCGTGTCGAGGCTTCCGAGGGCGTTCACCGTGTCGGTGGACAGGTCGACCATGCCCGAACCGGGCTCGAACAGGTAGTTCATGAACATCCCGGTCGAGATCACCACCCACTCGGTGTCGTCTTGCCCTCGCAACAGCTCACGGACGTCGAGCTGCGAGTCGAAGATGTCCTGGGGGCTTCCGCGGCCGATGACCTCGAAGTCGACGCCGAACTGCCACGGGAAGTACCGCGGGATGCCGGACTCGAGCGCAGCTCGCGCGACCTTCATGGGCGTCTCGACACCGGCGGCGATGCCTGCGCAACCGATGACGGTGTCGTAGCCGGAGAAGATCGCCGCCAGCTCCTCGACGGAGTTCTCGACGAGGTCACCGGCGACGACCTCGATGCCGAGGTCGCGGATCTCTGCGAGGTCGCGCCGCTTGGCAGGATCGTCCGACGTGATCGCGCTACTCCTCAGCATCACGCTGACCGTAGCGCCCTCCCGGGGTGCTCGGCCCGCGACATTGCGCAGGACCGGCATGCCGAGCTCCCCAGCACCGATCACCAGGATGGTTCGGGATGCGAAGGGGTTTTCCGCGTTGCTCATGTGCCTCTTCATTCTCGTGACGTCGTCGCGGCGGGCTCGAGGGTCGAGCGCCGGCTGCGCTGTGCACGGGACCAACGGGGAGCCGCCGACCTCCATTCCGAGACCAGGGCCGGCGAGAGATGCGTCACCCAAGCGGCGACGACCAGGAGCGCCCGCCAACGACGTCTCAGGCGTCGATCGCCTCGCGGTCGATGCTGTAGCTGCCCGCCACGATGAACTCCTTGCGGGGCGCGACGTCGGAGCCCATGAGCAGCTCGAACACCTCGCCCGCCATCGCGGCGTCGTCGACGGTGAGCCGCCGGAGCGTACGGCGCCGGGGATCCATCGTCGTCTCCGCCAGCTGGTCGGCATCCATCTCGCCGAGGCCCTTGTAGCGCTGCACGGGGTCGCGCCACTTCTGGTTGCGCTTCTTGAGCTCGGCGAGCTTCCGCTGCAGCTCGGCGTCGGAGTAGGTGTAGACGTACTTCTCCTGGCCCTTGCGGGGGTTGGAGAGCTCGATGCGGTGCAACGGCGGCACCGCCGAGAACACGCGGCCCGACTCGATCAGCCCCGGCATGTAGCGGAAGAAGAGCGTCGCGAGGAGGCAGCGGATGTGGGCGCCGTCGGAGTCGGCGTCGGCCATGAAGATGATGCGGCCGTAGCGCACGGCGTCGAGGTCGAAGGTGCGCCCGCTGCCGGCGCCGACGACCTGGATGATCGAGGCGCACTCGGCGTTCTTGAGCATGTCGGCCACGGAGGCCTTCTGCACGTTGAGGATCTTGCCGCGGATGGGCAGCAGCGCCTGGAACTCCGAGTTGCGCGCGAGCTTGGCCGTGCCGAGGGCGGAGTCACCCTCGACGATGAACAGCTCGCTGCGGTCGGTGTCGCCCGACCGGCAGTCGGCCAGCTTGGCGGGCAACGCGGACGACTCCAGGGCGTTCTTGCGGCGCTGCGTCTCCTTGTGCTGCCGAGCCGCCAGCCGCGTCTTGGTCGCGCCCGCGACCTTCTCCATGACGAGGCGGGCCTGGGCCTTCTCCTCGCGCTTGGTGCTCGTCAGGAACGCCCGGAGCTCGCCGGCGACCACCTTGTTGACGACCGAGCGCGCCGCCGGCGTGCCGAGGATCTCCTTCGTCTGCCCCTCGAACTGCGGCTCGGCGAGGCCGACCGTGACGACCGCGGTCAGCCCCTCCAGCACGTCGTCCTTGATCGGGTCGTCGTCGTTGTTCTTCAGCACCTTGCTGGAGCGCATGACGTCCTTGAAGACGTCGACCGCGGCGCGCTCGAATCCCTGCACGTGCGTGCCGCCCTTGGGCGTCGCGATCACGTTGACGTAGGAGCGCAGCTCCGTCTCGTAGCCGTGGCCCCAGCGGGCGGCGACGTCGACGACGAGCTCGCGCTCGACCTCCTGCGGCGTCATGTGGCCGCGCTCGTCCAGCACGGGCACCGTCTCGGTGAACCGGCCCGAGCCCTGCAGGCGCAGCACGTCGGTCACCGGCTCGTCGTGGGCGAGGAACGCGACGTACTCCGCGATGCCCCCGTCGTAGCGGAAGACCTCCTCGCGCGGCTCGTCGCTCCGCAGGTCGCGGATCGTGATCTCCAGCCCCGGCACGATGTACGCCGTCTGGCGGGCGCGGGTGACCAGGTCGTCGTACACGAACGTGGCGTCGCTGGTGAAGATCTGCCGGTCGGGCCAGAAGCGCACCCGGGTGCCGGTGGGCGACTTCGCCGTGACGCGCTGGCCCTTGCGGGTCAGGCCCGAGCGCGGCTCGAAGTCGACGCCCGGACCGTCGCCGTCGAAGACGCCGGGGACACCGCGGCGGAACGACATGCCCTGGCGCGCCGGAGGCCGGTCGATGTCGACGTCGAGACGGGTGGACAGCGCGTTGACGACGGAGGCGCCGACGCCGTGGAGGCCGCCGGACGCGGCGTACGACCCGCCGCCGAACTTCCCGCCCGCGTGGAGCTTGGTGTAGACCACCTCGACGCCCGGGAGACCGGTGCGCGGCTCGACGTCCACCGGGATGCCGCGGCCGTCGTCGTGCACCTCGACGGAGCCGTCGGGGTGCAGCACGACCTCGATCGCGCTCGCGTGCCCGCCGAGCGCCTCGTCCACCCCGTTGTCGATGATCTCCCACAGGCAGTGCATCAGCCCGCGCGTGTCGGTCGACCCGATGTACATCCCCGGCCGCTTGCGCACGGCCTCGAGGCCCTCGAGGACCAGGAGGTTCGCTGCGTTGTAGGTCGTGTCGATGGTGGCGCTCCTCGTGCGACGCGGCGCATCGGTCGATCGCGCCGTGGCCCGCAATCTACCGGCGGGCACGGACAGTTCCGTGGAGCGGGCGCGCGTGAGGACGGCCGATCTCGACCCACGGGCGGAACTTCTCCGGAAATGCACCGTTGGCGCGGGTGGGACGGCGAGGATGGCGACACGGCCGGACACCCGACCAATCCGGGAGTGGGGCCGGTCGCGAACGGGTACAGCAGCACATGATGGGATTCGACATGTCATCCCCGCCACAGCACCACGGGAATGTTTTCCCCGACGGCTAGGTTGGGCCAGGCACCGAGAGAAAAGAGGCCGATGTGACCACTGCAGTTGCCCCCAACACCCCGGCACTGACGGCGTCGGACCGCTGCGACCGCTGCGGCGCCCAGGCCTACCTGCGTGTCGAGCTCGCCAGCGGCGGCGAGCTCCTGTTCTGCGCCCACCACGCGCGCCAGCACGGCGACGCACTGCGTTCGGTGGCCGCGAACGTCCAGGACGAGACGCACAAGCTGTCGTCGAGCCCTGGCAACGCGCCGGCGGACGAGCGCTGACCAGCATCCCCCGCAGCAGCCCGAGCAGCAGCTGACCCCGACCACCACGACGGCCCCGGACCCACAGGTCCGGGGCCGTCGCTCGTCCGAGAGGATCCATCCGTGACCTGGACCGACGCCGTCGTGGCCCTCCTGCTCCTCGTCGGGATCCTCGGCATCGTCGTGCCGATCCTCCCCGGCACCGTCCTGATCGGCAGCACGCTCCTCGTGTGGGCGATCCTGACCGGCGGCGCGGCCTGGTGGTGGTTCGCGGCGGTCGTGGTCGTGCTGCTGATCGGCACGGTGGTGCAGTACGCCGTGCCCGGCAAACGCCTCAAGGCCGCCGGGATCCCCACCCGCACCCTCCTCGTCGGCGGCGTCCTGGGCGTGGTCGGGTTCTTCGTGGTGCCCGTCGTGGGCCTCGTGATCGGCTTCGTGCTCGGGGTCTACCTCGCGGAGACCTCCCGGGTCGGGCGCGAGGAGGCGTGGCCCTCGACGGTCCACGCGCTCAAGGCAGTCGGGCTGAGCATGGCGATCGAGGCCACCGCCGCCGTCGTCGCCAGCAGCATCTGGGTCGTCGCCGCGTTCCGGCTCTGACCTGCCGCCGCGCGCCACCGCTCCTGAAGCGGCTCCTGACGCGGCCCCTGAGGGCCCCTGGAGCGGTCCCTCAGCCGATCGTCAGCGACCCGTCCGGCTGCCGCGCGCAGGTGACCACGGCGGCACCCGTCGTCCACGCCCCCGTCAGGCAGCGCCCCAGCACCTCGTGGCCGGCCACGTTCGGGTGCCACGACTCCTGGCACGTCTGGTAGTAGTCCTGGCAGGTGTCGGTGACCCGCTTGATGTCGAGCTTGTCGAAGGGGCCGAAGCTCTCGACCGGCACGCCGCTCGGGCCGTCCATGACCCGCAGCGGCGTCGCGAGCGCGGCACCACCGGGGGCCTCGCACAGCCGCGCCCCGTCGAACGCCGACTGCACCCCCAGGTAGGTGACGTCCACCCCGGGACGCTCCGCTGCGACCGTCGCCGCCACCCCGGCGACCATCTGCCCGAGCCCCTCCGAGAACCGGTGGGCCGGCGCGAGCGAGGCGACGTGCGCGGGACAACCCGCGGCGTACCGCTCGTCGACGAGGGCACGGAACTTGTCACGCCCGTCGTCGCGGCCGTCCTCCGTCAGGTACTGCTCCGCGTAGGCCTCGGGCAACGGGTTCGTGTAGTCCTGCAGCACGATGCGGTGCTCCCCGTCGGGGTCGACCTCGGCGAGCGTGTCGACGACCGCGAGCACGGCGTCCGTCGTCTCGGACTGCGCAGCCGCGAGCTGCTCGGCGCCGGCGAGGTCGGCGTCGGTGCAGGGCTGCTCGTCGAGCTCCGCCCCCGTGACCCAGTTGACGAGGTGCAGCCACACCTCCCACCAGCCGGTGTAGCCGTCGCCCACGAAGCGGCCCGCGCACTCCGCGGCGACGTCACCGAAGGTGAAGTGGCTGTTGTTGGAGCCGAGGCCGACCAGCACGAGATCGACGTCGTGCGTCGTGGCGACGGACCGCAGCTGGTCCAGCTGGGCGCTGACGCCGCGACCCTGCTCCCGCGCGGCGGACGCGGTCGCCATGTCGGCGGGACGACCTCCGGAGCAGGCGAGGTTGAACCGCTCGTCGATGCCGGGGAGGTCGGCGACCTCGATGGAGGCGTGGGCGGAGCGGTGGCAGAAGTAGGGGTTGCTGTTGGCGGCGTCCCATCCCGGGAAGCCCTGCGCGACGCCGGCGGTGTCGCCGACCGGCTGGTAGTCCCCCGCACCCTCGCCGCTCACGAAGCTGTCCCCGAGCGCGACCGCGGCCGTCGGGAGCGCGGCCGTCCCGAGCGCCGCCTCGTCCGGTACGGCGGGGGTCGGCTCCCCCGGCTCCGCTGCGGCGGGTGCCGCGACCAGCACGGCGGCAGCGAGGGACAGGGCGAGGAGCGGCGCGGACCGGCTCCGGGCGCGACGTGACGACATGGGCGACCTCCCGAGAGTGGGGCCGCGGCCCGTGCGCGGCCGTCCTCGCACTCTCCGCCGGCCCACGGCAGGGGTCAAGGCGGAAGGTTCCGCGCCGACCCCGGAACGCGCCGCGGCGCCGCTCCCCCTCGGGGAACGGCGCCGCGGCGTACGAAGGTCGGCGTCAGTCCAGGTAGTCGCGCAGGACCTGCGAGCGGGACGGGTGCCGCAGCTTGCTCATCGTCTTCGACTCGATCTGGCGGATGCGCTCACGCGTCACGCCGTAGACCTTGCCGATCTCGTCGAGCGTCTTCGGCTGGCCGTCGGTGAGGCCGAACCGCATCGAGACGACACCCGCCTCGCGCTCCGACAGGGTGTCGAGCACCGCGTGGAGCTGCTCCTGCAGGAGCGTGAACGACACGGCGTCGGCCGGCACGATGGCCTCGGAGTCCTCGATGAGGTCACCGAACTCGGAGTCGCCGTCCTCGCCGAGGGGCGTGTGCAGCGAGATGGGCTCGCGGCCGTACTTCTGCACCTCGACGACCTTCTCGGGCGTCATGTCGAGCTCCTTGGCGAGCTCCTCCGGCGTGGGCTCCCGGCCGAGGTCCTGCAGCATCTGGCGCTGGACGCGGGCGAGCTTGTTGATGACCTCGACCATGTGCACCGGGATGCGGATGGTGCGCGCCTGGTCGGCCATCGCGCGGGTGATCGCCTGACGGATCCACCACGTCGCGTACGTCGAGAACTTGTAGCCCTTCGTGTAGTCGAACTTCTCGACCGCACGGATCAGACCGAGGTTGCCCTCCTGGATCAGGTCCAGGAAGAGCATGCCGCGACCCGTGTAGCGCTTCGCGAGCGAGACGACGAGACGCAGGTTGGCCTCGAGCAGGTGGTTCTTCGCACGACGGCCGTCGTCGGAGATCCACTCGAGCTCCTCGAGGACCTTGGGCGTGATCTTCCCGCCCTTGGCCAGCTTCTCCTCGGCGAAGAGACCGGCCTCGATCCGCTTCGCGAGCTCGACCTCCATCTCCGCGTTGAGGAGGGGGACCTTGCCGATCTGCTTCAGGTAGTCCTTGACCGGGTCGGCCGTCGCGCCCGCGACCATGACCTGCTGCTCGGGCTCGTCGGTGTCGTCGGCCGCGGAGACGACGAACGACGCCTCCTTCTCGTCCTGCTTGATCGTCGGGTCGGACTTGACGTCCTTCTCGAACTGGTCGTCCGGGATGTCGGGCAGCACCTTCTTGCCGTCGGGCCCGATCTCGACCGGCTTGGCCGCGTCGTCGCCCACCTCGAGGTCGCTGAGGTCGACCTCCTCGAGCTCGACCTCCTCGACCACGTCGGGCTCGTCGGCCGGCTCGTCGGCGGAGGGCGCTGCCGTCTTCGCAGGCGCGGCCTTCTTGGCGGCCGGCTTCTTGGCCGCCGCCTTCTTCGCCGCGGCGCTCGTCGTCTTGCGGGCCGTGGACGCCGCGACGGCACGGGTGCCGGCGGCCGAGAGCTCCACGGTGATGCCGTGGCTGCTCAGGTGGGCCAGCAGCGCCTTGAGGTGCACCGGCTCGATCGCCGCGTCCTCGCTCGCCTGTCGGACGGCCTCGGGGGAGACCACCCCCGCGGCGGATCCCTGCTCGACCAGTGCGGTCACGGCGGGGTGGGCGAGCACCTCCGCGGGGAGCTTCTTGCGCGTGATCGAAGCCACGAACACCTCTCGTCAACTACTTCCGGGCGCGGCAGAGCCAGGATCTTGTCAAGCGCCGCTCCGGCAATGATGCCACGGCACCGAAGCGTCTCCGCCCCCGGCAGGGTCGGCAGGGTCGCGACGCACCGCGCGGGTACCGGTTCGTCGACCCTGCTCCCCCTCCCCGAGGAGACCACGATGAAGGCAGTCACCTGGCACGGCCCGCAGGACATGCGCTACGAGGAGGTCCCGGACGCGCGCATCGAGGAGCCCACCGACGTGCTCGTGCGCATCACGTCGACCGGCCTGTGCGGATCCGACCTCCACCTCTACGGCCCGCTGTCCCCGTTCATGACCGCGGGCGACATCGTCGGCCACGAGCCCATGGGCGTCGTCGAGGAGGTGGGCTCCGCCGTGTCGTCCCTCGCCGTCGGGGACCGCGTCGTCGTGCCGTTCAACGTCAGCTGCCAGGACTGCTGGTCCTGCCGCCAGGGCCTCAACAGCCAGTGCGAGACGACGCAGAACCGCGACCAGGGCACCGGCGCCAGCCTCTTCGGCTACAGCCAGCTCTACGGCAGCGTCCCCGGCGGGCAGGCCGAGCTGCTGCGGGTGCCGTTCGGCGACACCCTGCCGGTCAAGGTGCCGCACGGCCCCTCCGACGACCGCTTCCTGTTCCTCAGCGACGTGCTCCCCACCGCCTGGCAGGGCGTGGAGTACGCCGGCGTCGGCGAGGGCGACTCCCTCGTCATCCTGGGCGCCGGTCCGATCGGCGCCATGGCCGCCCGGATCGCGCAGCACCGCGGCGTGCGCACCATCGTCGTCGACCCCGAGCAGGACCGTCGGGACCGCGTCGCCGCGCGCGGCATCGAGGTGCTCTCCTCGGAGCCCCGGGACGACCTCGGCGACCTCGTGCGCGACATGACCGGCGGGCGTGGACCCGACGCCGTCCTCGACGCCGTCGGCATGGAGTCGCACGACACGCCGACCGCCGGCCTGGCGCAGAAGGCCGCCGGGCTGCTGCCCGACGCCCTCGCCCAGCCGCTCATGAAGAAGGCGGGCGTCGACCGGCTGGGGGCGCTCACCTCGGCCATCGACCTGGTACGCCGCGGAGGCACCATCTCGATCTCGGGGGTGTACGGCGGCGCGGCCGACCCGCTGCCCATGGTCACGCTCTTCGACAAGCAGCTGCAGCTGCGGATGGGCCAGGCGAACGTGCGCTCCTGGACCGACGAGATCCTGCCGCTGCTCGAGCAGGACGACGACCCGCTGGGCACCGACGAGTTCGCCACGCACCACCTGCCGTTGTCGGAGGCCCCCGAGGCCTACCGGGCGTTCCGCGACAAGGCGCCGGGGATGGTCAAGGTCGTCTTCCAGCCGTGAGCCGCGCCGGGCCGCCCCGACCGAGGTCAGGGGCGGTTCGGCAGGTCCACGTCGTCGGGCACTCCCCCGGCGGCGACGATCCGCTCGGCCAGGTCGCGCACCCGCACGTTGCCGCCCCGGGCCCAGCGCTGGAGCAGCGGGAACGACCCGTCGAGCGGCACCCGTCCACTGGCGACCAGCAGCCCCTGCGCGACACCGATCAGGTGCCGCGACTCCGCGGCCTCGGCGAGCGTGACCGTACGACGCAGCGCGGCCCACGTCACCGAGACGTGCACCGCGAGCAGCAGCAGGGCCTCGAGGTCCTGGTCCTCGAAGGCGCCAGGACGCCGGGCGTGGACCGCGAGCGCGCCGAGCGGCTCGTGCCGGTCGTGCAGGCCCGTGGGCATGAGCTGCACGCAGACCAGCGACCGCGGACCGGCGCCCGCGGACCGACCTCCCCAGCCGGGCCACCGACGGTCCTGCGCCGCGTCGTCGACGATGAGCCCGCCCGGATCGTGCACGGCGGTGAGCGTGGGTCCCGCTCCCAGCTCGCGCTGCAGGACCTCGTCGCGCCGGGCGACGCCGTCGGTCGCGGCGATCGTCTCGAGCCGGCCGCGACGCCGCCGGGCGACGACCGCCGCCCCGTCGCCACCCACGAGCTCGGTCGCCCGCTGCGCGGCCGTCCGGGTCAGCTCGACCTCGTCGGGCGCCGCCGCCAGCTCGGCGACGACGCGCGCCAGGAAAGCCGCGACCTCGAGCGGTCCGTCGGCCGGAGTCACGCGGGCCCGGGTCCGGCCGCGGGGGCCGCTGGGGGTGCTGGGGCCGCGAAGGTGATCGCCGCCAGGGGCAGCGCGGGCTGGCGGTAGAGGTCCTCCAGGTGCGCCAGGCTGGCGCGGTGCCGCTCCGCGTCCGGCGCCAGCACCCCGTCCTCGACGAGCACGACCCGCAGGTCGTGGGCGTAGGCGTCCGCGGCGGTGGCCGCCACGCAGGACTCCGTCGAGATCCCCACGAGCGCGAGACGCTCGACGCCACGGGACCGGAGCAGCTCCACCAGCTCCGTGCCGTGGAACGCGCTGTCCCGCGTCTTCTCGACGACCACCCAGTCCTCGCCGGGCTCGTCGGGCCGCACCGCGGCGAGCTCGCCGACCGGCCGCACGTCCTCGGTGCCGCCGATCATGAACGGGCACGCGTCCTCGCGCATGTTGAGCGCCCAGGTGGCGGGGTCCTCGGAGTGCACCGTGCGGACCTCGACCACCAGCGCCCCGGCCGCGCGGGCAGCGGTCACCGCCGCGAGGCTGCCCGCGACCACCCGGTCGCGGATCGCAGCGAGCTCGGGAGCGGAGAAGTAGCCCTCCTGCAGGTCGATGACCAGGAGGGCGGTCGTCGTGTCGGCCATGGGCGGCCGGTACCCCGACGCTCCGGCCCGCATGATCCGCGGCGTACGGCGGGGCGGGGTGTCGCACCGGGCGCCGGGGGTACCGGCCGGCGCCCGCACCAACCCCGAGACAGGAGACGACGATGGCCGACGCCCTACCCGAGACCTTCCCGGCGCAGCGCCAGGACCCGCCCGGGCTCACCGCGGCGATGGACCCGGTGCCCGACCACGGCGAGGACACCTACGTGGGCCACGGCCGCTTGGAGGGCCACGTGGCCCTCATCACCGGAGGCGACTCCGGCATCGGGCGCGCCGTCGCCCTCGCCTACGCACGGGAGGGCGCCGACATCGCCTTCACCCACCTGCCCGAGGAGCAGCCCGACGCCGACGAGACCGCCCGGCTCGTCCGCGAGGCCGGGCGGCGGGTGCTCCCCCTGGCCGTGGACCTGCGGGATCCGGAGGCCTGCCGCTCGGTCGTCGAGCGGACCGTCGAGGAGCTCGCCCGGCTCGACGTGCTGGTGAACAACGCCGGCTACCAGATGGCCCGGGGCGGCGGCATCGCCGAGCTCGACGACGAGCACCTCGACCGCACGCTGAAGACCAACCTCTACGCGCTGTTCTGGACGGTGCGGGCGGCCGTGCCGCACCTGCGAGCCAGCCGCGGCTGCGTCATCAACAACACCTCGATCCAGGCCTACGAGCCCTCGACGAGCCTGGTGGACTACGCGGCGACCAAGGCGGCCATCAACAACGCGACGGTCAACCTGGCGGCCGAGCTCGGCCCCGACGGGATCCGCGTCAACGCCGTCGCGCCCGGACCGATCTGGACTCCGCTCCAGCCGGCCACGCAGCCGGCCGAGAAGCTCGAGCAGTTCGGCTCCGACACGCCCCTCGGGCGCGCCGGCCAGCCGGCCGAGGTCGCTCCGGCGTTCGTGTTCCTCGCCTCGCCCCGCGACGCGTCGTACGTGTCCGGCACGGTGCTCGGCGTGACCGGGGGCAAGCCGGTCTTCTGAGCCGAGCCGCCGGCGGTGGCTGCCGCCGGGCGGCCGGGGTACCGGGCGCACGTGCCCGACGACCTCGGCCGCCCTGCCGGCCTGCCCACCCGCCGTCCGAGCCCGGCTCCCCTGCTGCCCGCGGTGCCCCGTGACGATCCCGACGGCCCGCGCACCGCCGACTTCGAGGGTCTCTCCATCCGGTGGGATCCCCGCGTGCTCGAGCCGCGGCCCTGGACGGCCGCCCAGTCGACGTGGGCGGCGAAGATCGCCGAGCAGGCGCCGTACGGGCCCCTGCTGGAGCTGTGCTCGGGCGCGGGCCACATCGGTCTCCTGGCGGCCCTGCTGTCGCGGCGCGAGCTGGTGCAGGTGGACGCCGACCCGGTCGCGTGCGACTACGCGCGGACCAACGCCGAGGCCGCCGGCATCGTGACCGACGTGCGGTGCGGCGACCTGCGCGAGGCGGTGCGCGGCGAGCGCTACCCCGTCGTGGTCGCCGATCCGCCCTGGGTGCCGACCCAGGACGTCGGCACGTTCCCCGCCGACCCCGTCACCGCCATCGACGGCGGGCCCGAGGGCATGGACCTCGCGCTGGCCTGCCTCGACGTGGCCGCGGAGGTGCTGCTGCCCGGCGGCAGCGTCGTCATCCAGGTCGGCGGCGTGCACCACCTGCCGGCCCTGAACGGGCACGACGCCGTGCTCGGCGGGCGCCTCGTCTTCGCCGAGGCCCGCGAGTTCGAGCGCGGGCTGCTCGCGCACCTCACCGCTGCGGGCTGACCCTCGACGACGCGGACGGACCCTCGACGGCGCGGGCGGACCCTCAGCGCCGCGGGCCGATGCGCGCGTGGGTGCCGTCGCACCACGGCGCCCGTCCGGTCGCACCGCACGCGCAGACCGCCACCACCGGACGCTCCACCGGGTGCGCGACACCGTCCGCGTCGAGCACCTCCTGCGCCCCGCGCACCAGCAACGGCCCTCCCGGGCACAGCCGCACGCGCACCGGGTCGGCGGGCCGGTCCGAACGCGCCTGGCGGTCCGGGCGGTCCGGGCGGGGGCCGGTCACGATGCCGCCCGCTCGCCGCGCAGGACGCGGAGCGGTGCCGGCGGGCGCTGCTCGTCGGCGACCAGCAGGTCGTGGAGCGCCTGCGCCGCCTCGACGTCGACGAGGAGACAGGTCGCGGCGCCCAGCAGCACGTCGTCCTCGATGGCGGGGTCCGCGGCCACCGCCGTGCCGCAGATGTCCCCCAGCACGACCTGCTCGTGGACGGCGTCGGCCTCCACGTGCTCGTGGAAGTAGGCCGCCACCGCGTCGGGGAAGCCCACGCGCTCGGCTCCCGCGGCGATGCGACGGCACGGGTCGGTGCTCGTCGCCTCGAACGCCGCCAGGTGACCGAGGGCGGCCCCGCGGAGTCGCCGCTGCGACCCGAAGAGCGACATGACGTTGTTGGACACCAGGGTGGGTGCGTCGACGGCGTCGATGTACGCGCCGTACGTCGCGTCGAGCCCGGCCGCGCGCATCGCCTCGGCGAACAGGTGCGAGTGCAGCCGCTCGGGCCGCCCGCCGCCGTACTCGTCGTAGAGCAGCTCGGCGTGCGCGACCTTCGCCGGCCCGTCGATCCAGCCGAGCACGCGCACCTGGGGATCCGTCTCCTTCAGGTGGTAGATGCTGCGGTCGGCGAGGTAGGTCTGGAACTGCTCCCGCGTCGCGTGCTTCTGCAGGTGGCGCGTCAGGGGCGCGCCGGGGGCGTCGCGCACCAGGGCGGCGATGCGGTCCGCGACGGAGCGTCCCCCGGCCCGCGCCTCGTCCACCATGGTGGACGTGCGGGCTCGCAGGTCGGCCTCGAGCAGGTCCTCCGCCGCCTTGCGCCATGCCAGCACCCGCAGGTCGCGCTCCGCGTCGGGGTCCGCGTCGTCGAAGCCGCGGTAGCCCACCTCGTAGGCCGTCCACAGCGCCAGCTGGACGTCCGCCTCCCGGAGCCCGGCAGCGGGCGTCGCGGCGGTGACGGCCGCCGCGTCGAACGGTCCGCCACGCAGCGCGCCGATGACGGCGGCGCTCACGGGGCCGCGGGGACGGGGCAGCTGCATGCGCACTCCTCTGGTCGGTCGGCTGCGCACGGGCCCGCCCGTGCGCACCGCCAGTACCCCTCGATCGGACGACCAGACCTGCCCGGCCGAGGTCGCCCGACCGGGACATCCTCAACACGCCAGAAATTCTTTGTTGATATTCCTGGTCTGGACCAGCCGCAAGGGCTACGTTCGACCAAGCGGTGCCACGGCGCCCCCACACCAGCTCAAGCCAGCGGCTGGACGGCACCCGAGTGGACCAGGACTCAGGATGCTCTTGCAGGACAGCACGACCGTTTCGTTCCTTCCGACCATCGGCACGGGCAGCACCCCGGCCCCGACCGCACCCCGTCCCGCCACCCCACGGCGCGACGAGCGCGAGGTACGACGCGCTGCCACCACCACGCACCTCCACGCTGCGGAGACCGCGCCCGACGAGGCCGCCCGCGACGCGGCCCTGCGCGAGGTGGTCGTGGCCAACATGGGCGTCGCCCGCGCACTGGCCGCGCGACAGCGCAACCGCGGCATCCCCCTCGAGGACCTGGAGCAGGTGGCCTACCTCGCCCTCGTGCGGGCCGCGAGCCACTTCGACCCCGGTCAGGGCAAGGACTTCCTGACGTACGCCGTGCCCTGCATCCGTGGCGAGCTGCGGCGGCACTTCCGCGACCTCGGCTGGATGGTGCGTCCCCCGCGGGACGTGCAGGAGAACCAGTCCGCCGTCATCCGGGCCCGCGACCGGCTCGCCGGCGACCACGGTGACCGGGTGCCCGACGAGGCGATCGCCCGGGAGCTCGACATCCCGGTCACGGTCGTCCGGCAGGCGCTGCGGGCCGAGGGCTGCTTCCGGCCCGTCTCGCTCGACGCTCCCCTGCCGCTCGGCCAGGCCGGGCCCGCGGAGCAGGCGATCGACCCCGAGCGCGAGCAGGAGGTCGTGGAGATGCGTACGACGCTGCAGCCCGCCCTCCGGCAGCTCGACGCACGGGAGCGCCACATCCTGGTGATGCGCTTCTTCCAGGACCGCACCCAGCAGGAGATCGCCGACGAGCTGGGCGTGACGCAGACCCAGGTGTCGCGCCTGCTCTCCGGGATCCTCAAGCAGCTGCGGGAGGCCGTGGGCTCGGCCGCCTGAGCCCGCTCGCCGCCTGAGCCCGCTCGCCGTCCCGACGCGACGACGCCGGCCACCCCCGCTCCGGCGGAGGGGCCGGCGTCGTCGTGCCGGGACGTGGCGGGGTGTCAGCCCGTGGCCGCCGCCGCCTTCTTCGACTTCTTGTAGTCGCGCACCTTCTGCAGCGAGTCGGCGTCCACGACGTCGGCCACAGAGCGGTGCCCGTCGAGCGCGTAGTCCCCCACCGCCGCCTCCCAGCCGTCCGGACGCACGTCGCGCTGCTTCGCCAGCAGGGCGACGAAGATCTGGGCCTTCTGCTTGCCGAAGCCGGGCAGCGCCATCACCCGCTTGAGCAGGTCCTTGCCCGACGTCGCCTCGGTCCAGATGCGCGAGGCGTCACCGCCGTGCTCGTCCTCGACGATGCGCGCGAGCTCCTGGAGGCGGGCCGCCATCGAGCCCGGGAACCGGTGGATCGCGGGCGTCGTGGCGCACAGCGCGGCGAACTCCTCGGGGTCGGCGGCGGCGATCCGTGCCGGCTCGAGGGTGCCGAAGCGGTCGAGCACCTTGGCGGGTCCACGGAACGCGTGCTCCATCGGGTACTGCTGGTCGAGCATCATCCCGACGAGCAGGGCGAACGGGTCGGTGTCGAGGACCTGGTCGGCCTCGGCGTCACCGGTGATCTGGATGGCCATGCCGACCATCCTGCCCCAGACCGTGGCGTGTCGCTGCGCCCAGCGCCGCGGTCGGGTGCCCGGACGGGTCCGCCACGCGCTCGACGGGGCCACCGGACGTGGCGACGGTCAGGCGCCGACCTTCACCGCGAGCACGGGGGCGTGGGCGTCGAGCAGGATCCGCTGGGCGTTGCTGCCAAGCAGGAGCTTGCCCACCGGCGTACGGCGGCGCAGCCCGATGACGATGAGGTCGGCGCCGACCTCCTCGGCCACGGCGAGCAGGTCCTCCGCCGGGTCGAACGCGCTCGTGCTGACCCGCACCTCGTGGGGGACCCCCGCGGCCTCCAGGCGCGCGCGGGCGGCGTCGACGCCGGTCTCGACGTGGTCGCCCCGGGTCGAGCTCACGAGCACGATGCGGGCGTCGCGCAGGGCGGCCTCCTCCAGCGCGCGGCCGAGCGCGGCCTCCCCCTCCGGCTTGGCGACGTACCCCACCACGATCGTCGTCACGGCGACCTCCTCGGTTCGACGGCGGCGAGCGCGGGACCCCGCGCACCTGCTCGCACGCTAGCCGATCGCACCGCTGTGGAGAACGGCTCGCGCCGGACGCGGCGCGGCGGCAGGCTGTCGGGGTGGGAACGACGACCGGGGCAGGGACCGGGGAGGTGCCGCAGGGCACGTCCCCGGACGAGCTGCGCGGTCTGGTCCTCGACCTCATCGCCCAGGGCCGCCACCGCACCTTCCCGCCCGTGGTGCACGTCGGGCGGCCGGGCCGGCAGCGTTCGCTCGCGGCCGCCGACCTCGACGACCACGCCCTGCGCACCGACGTGCTGGCGGCACTCCTCGCGGCGGCGGGCCCGGCGCCCCTCGTGTGGCTGACCCGCCCGGGCGAGCCGGGGGTGGAGGACGAGGACCAGGCATGGTCGCGAGCGGTGCGGGCGGCGGGCGCCGAGATCGGGCGTCCCGTCCCGTTCGTCGTCGTCACCCGGCACGGGTGGGCCGACCCGGCACGGGGTCACGGGCGCACCTGGCGGCGGCTCCGCGACCGCCGACCGCGGTGAGGCGGACCGGCGCGCCGCCGCTCAGCGCGCGGCCGGCACCTCCCACGTGTGCACCGGCTCGTTGGAGTGCATGTGCTCGCGGTAGTCGCGCAGGGCCCGGCGCAGCGCCTCGGGCCGCTCGAGGGAGGTCTCGGCGTGCACCCGGCGCACGAACCACTCCGCACCGTTGGTGCCCTGCAGGCAGCGCTGCTCGATGACGCCGAGCAGCCGGTCGGCCTCGGCGGTCTCGGCGCCCCAGGCCAGCAGACCGTCGTGGGCCAGCGGCAGGAGCCGGCGCAGCACGAGCTCGGTCGCGGCGGCCTGACCCACGCCGGGCCAGTAGACCTCGGCCTCGATGCCGTGGCGTGCCCCGAGGTGGAAGTTCTCCTCGGCGGCGCTGAACGACATGCGCGACCAGACGGGCCGGTCCTCCTCGACGAGGGCGCGCACGAGCCCGAAGTAGAAGGCGGCGTTGGCCATGGTGTCGACCACCGTGGGGCCGGCGGGCAGCACCCGGTTCTCGACGCGCAGGTGCGGCACGCCGTCGGCGATGTCGTAGACCGGCCGGTTCCAGCGGTAGATCGTGCCGTTGTGGAGCCGCAGCTCCGCCAGCGACGGCACCCCGCCCTCCGCCAGCACGGCCGCCGGATCCTCGTCGTCGACGATGGGCAGCAGCGCCGGGAAGTAGCGCACGTTCTCCTCGAACAGGTCGAAGACCGAGGTCACCCAGCGCTCGCCGAACCACACCCGCGGCCGCACGCCCTGCGCCTTCAGCTCCTCGCTGCGCGTGTCGGTGGCCTGCTCGAAGAGCGGGATGCGGGTCTCCCGCCACAGCTCACGACCGAGCAGGAACGGCGAGTTCGCCCCGAGCGCGAGCTGGATGCCCGAGATGGCCTGGGAGGCGTTCCAGTAGGGCGCGAAGTCCTCCGGCGAGGTCTGCACGTGGAGCTGCGTGCTCGTGCACGCCGCCTCGGGGACGATCGAGTCGGTGGCGGTCTCGAGCCTCTCGACGCCCTTGACGTCGATGACGATGTCCTCGCCCCGCGCCGCGAGGATCTGCTCGCTCAGCAGCGCGTACCGCGGGTTGGGGCTCAGCGAGGCCGGCGTCATGTGACCGTGCCCCAGGGTGGGGAGGACGCCGATCATGACGAGGTGCGCGCCCAGCGGCGCGCTGGCCGCCTCCGCGTCGTTGAGGCTGCGCCGCAGCGACTCCTCGAACACGGTGAGGCCGCCCGGGCCACCGGGGGCCGCGGGCCGGAGCCGGGCGGGCGCGACGTTGATCTCGACGTTGAACTGCCCGAGCTCGGTCTGGAAGTCGGGGTCGGCGACCGCGTCGAGCACCTCGGCGCTCGACAGGGACGGCTCCTCCTGCGCGTCGACGAGGTTGAGCTCGACCTCGAGGCCCGTCATCGGGTCCTCGGCGGCGAACGCCGGTTCGCGCAGCATGCTCGCGAGCACGTCGAGCGAACGACGGACCTTCTCCCGGTGCCGCGTGCGATCGGCCCGCGAGAACTCCTGGTGATCGACCTCCTCGCCCATGTCCGCAGCGTAGTGGCCCGGTCCGCACGCCGGGCCCGCACACGGCGACGTCTCACGCCGGGTCACCGAGCGCCCCGGTCACCTCCTCCCACCACGACGGTGGCGCCGCCGCCTCGAGGAAGTCGCGCACCAGACGGCCGAGGGGGTGACCCGGCTCCTCGTCGAGGCACACGTCGACGGCGCACCAGGCCAGGGCGCCCGACCCGTCCAGCCACGCGGTCAGGGCGGCGAGCGCGGCCGGCCCCGACCGCCACCCGTCCGGCGCGCGGCGCACCAGGTCCAGCCACACCTCGACGTGGGCCGCGGCCTCACCGCGACCCACGCCGGCCCACGCCGCGTCGCGGTGCCGACCGAGGCGCAGCGCGACGAGGAGCCGCGCGGCGTCCTCCACCGCGAGCGGTCTGCCCGAGCGCGCCGCCCGGGCGACGCTCTCCCCCACCCACCGGGACTCGGCCGGCCCGGGGCGCGGAGCACCTCGGGCCGCGACGGCGGCGGCGACCGGGCCCCGCACCTCGTCCCCGGCCGGTGCCAGGAGGTTCGCGAGCTCCTCGCGGCTCCCGAGCACGACGCGCCCGTGGAGCACCGCCGCGGCCCGCACCGGATGGCTCTCGTTCCGGTACGGCGCCGCTCCGCCCTCGGCGCTGGCGGCGTCGCCCGCGGCGTACCAGTGCTCCCCGTCGGCCCGCAGCAGCGCCAGGACGCTGATGCCCGCGGCGGCGCACGACGCCTCGAGCCGGGCGGCGGTGGCCGCGCCGAGCTGCGGGTCGGGGGTGTAGACCACGGCCGCGACCGATGCGACCCCGTGGCGTCGGCACGGCGCGACGGCGGCCTCGACGATCTCGGCGAGAGCCGTCGGCGGGTCGTCGGGCGCGGGCAGCCCGATCCTCAGGTGCGGTCCGGTCGCGCCCCGTCCCGACGGGCCCCGTCCCGACGGGCCCCGTCCCGACGGGCCTCGTTCGGCGGCGTCGGACGGGGCGCCCCCGCCCGCCCCGAAGCTGAGCAGCACCAGCGAGTGGCGGGGCTCGAACCCGAGCACCACGGGGACCGTGGCGAGAAGGTCGTCGGGGGTGCGCAGGCGGAGGGTCAAGGGGGCGGACGGGTCCGGGGCGGAGGTGCGGTCGTCGGTGGTCATGCGGGGGGCTCTCCCCCGCGGGCGCCGCCTCCTCCCCGCCGATCCGGCGGCTGGGGACGACCGCGCCGTACGGGCGTCCTGTGGACGACCAGCGGGCCGACTACCGTTCGTCGGGTGCCACCCCCGTCGCCAGCGTCCCCGGTCCCGCCCGGGGCGGGTGCGGCGGGACGGCGGGCGCACGCCTCGATCCTCCACCTCGACCTGGACGCCTTCTTCGCCGCCGTGGAGCAGCGGGACAAGCCGTCGCTGCGCGGCAAGCCGGTGGTGGTGGGCGGCACCAGCGGACGGGGCGTGGTGGCGACCGCGTCGTACGAGGCCCGCGCCTTCGGCGTGCGCTCCGCCATGTCGACGCGCGAAGCCCGGGCGCGGTGTCCCCACGCGGCGTACCTGCGGGGGCGCTTCGACGCCTACCGCGAGGCGAGCGGCGTCGTGATGGGCATCCTGCGCTCGGTGTCGCCATTGGTCGAGCCGCTGTCGCTCGACGAGGCGTTCGTGGACCTCGCCGCCGCCGACGACCCGCTCCTCCCCGACCTCGAGCCGGCGTCGGTGCGAGCCTTCGCCGAGACCCTGCGCGCCCGGGTGCACGAGGCCACGGGCGGGCTGACCGCGTCGGTCGGGATCGGCACCTCGAAGCTCGTCGCCAAGATCGCCAGCGACCTCGAGAAGCCCGACGGGCTGGTCGTCGTGGCGCCGGGCACCGAGCAGGACCTGCTCCGCCCCATGGCGGTCTCCGTCATCCCCGGCGTCGGGCCCGCGACGGCCGAGCGGCTACGGCGCGCCGGGGTGCGCACGGTCGCCGACCTGGAGTCGCTGAGCGTCGACGAGCTCGTGCGTCAGCTCGGCACCGCCCACGGGCGTTCGCTGCACGAGCTGGCTCGCGCCCACGACCTCCGCCCCGTGGTCGCGGAGCGCGAGGCGAAGTCGGTGAGCGTCGAGAGCACCTACGAGCACGACATCACCGACCCGGCCGTCATGGCCGACGTGCTGACCCGGCAGGCGACGGGCGTCGCGACCCGGCTGGCCGCGGCCGGCCTGTCGGGGCGCACCGTCACCATCAAGGTGCGCTTCTCCGACTTCACCACCCTCAACCGGTCGGCGACCCTGCCCGCCCCGGTCGACGCCGCCGCTCCGATCGCGCGGGTCGCGCGCACGCTGCTCGGCGACCTCGTCGGCGCCGCCGAGCGCGACGTGCGCAGCGGCGTGCGCCTCCTCGGTGTCGGCGTGTCCGGCCTCGCCGACTGGGTGCAGGACGACCTCTTCAGCGTGCTCGAGCCGGAGGTCGCCGTCGCCGTGGAGACCGACCCCGCCGACGACGCGTCGCCGGAGGAGGCGACGACCGCCGCGGCACCGCCCGAGGGTGCGGCGCCGGAACCTCCGCGGGAGTGGGCCGCCGGTGCGGACGTCGAGCACGACGAGCACGGCCGCGGCTGGGTCTGGGGCGCGGGGCGCGGGGTCGTGACCGTGCGGTTCGAGACCGCGACGTCCCCACCCGGCCCCGTGCGCTCCTTCCGCGCCGACGACCCGGCCCTGCGCCCCTGGCTGCGGCCGACCCCGCTGGTGGACCCGCTGGCCGACCCGCTGGTGGACCCACGGGACGACCCGGGTGCCGTGCTGCCTGTGGAGGAGCCCGGGGAGTCGTCGGGCGACATGGCCTAGCCTCGCGGCATGGTCGAGAACGAAGGCGCTCCCGCTCAGCCCCCCGTCGCCGCTGCCCGTCCCGTGACGACGGTGCACCACGGCCACGAGCGCACGGACGAGTACGACTGGCTGCGCGACAAGGACGACCCCGAGGTGATCGCCTACCTCGAGGCGGAGAACGCGTGGACCGAGGCGCGCACGGCCCACCTGGCCGACCTGCGCGCCACGATCTTCGACGAGATCCGGGCCCGCACGCAGGAGACCGACCTCTCCGTGCCCACCCGGAACCGGGGGTACTGGTACTACTCGCGCTCCTTCGAGGGCCGGGAGTACGGCGCGTCCTGCCGCGTCCCGGTGGCCGACGAGTCCGACTGGACGCCGCCCCGGCCCGCGGCGGACTGCTCGCCCGACGAGCCGGCACTGCCCGGCGAGGAGCTGCTCCTCGACCTCAACGCGCTGGCGGACGGCCACGACTTCTTCTCCCTGGGTGGCTCGTCGATCAGCCCCAGCACCACGCTGCTGGCCTACGCGACGGACACGGTCGGCGACGAGCGCTACACGGTGCGGTTCAAGGACCTCGCGTCCGGCGGCCTGCTGGACGACGAGCTGACGGGCGTGCTCGGCGGCGTCACGTGGAGCCGGGACTCGACGAGCTGCTACTACACGACGGTCGACGACACCTGGCGACCCGACAAGGTGTGGCGCCACGTGCTCGGCACCGCCCAGGCCGACGACGAGCTGGTGTTCCACGAGACCGACGCGCGGTACTGGACCGGCATCGGCCGCTCGCGCAGCGACCGCTTCCTCCTGGTGGTGAGCGGGTCGAAGACCACCACCGAGTGCCGCTTCCTCGACTTCGACGCTCCGGACGCCGGCTTCCAGGTGTTCGCGGAGCGCGTGGACGGGGTGGAGTACGGCATCGAGCACGCCCGGCTCGGCGGGCGCGACGTGTTCCTCGTCCTGCACAACGCGACCGGACCCGACTTCGAGATCGGCGTGGCGCCGGTCGAGCCGACGGCCCGCGACGGCTGGGCGCCGCTGGTCCCGCACGACCCCGCCGTGCGGCTCGAGGCCGTCGACGCCTTCGCCGGCCACCTCGTCGTCCACCAGCGCAGCGAGGGCCTGACCCAGCTGCGGATCATCGAGCTGCCCGCGGAGGCGGAGTCGGCGACCGGGTTGGGCGACGACTACCTGGTCTCGTTCGACGACGAGCTCTACACGATCGAGTCCGGGGGCAACCCGGCGTTCGACCAGCCGACCGTCCGCGTCGGCTACACGACGCTCGCGGTCCCCTCGTCGGTCTACGACTACGACGTGCGCGACCGCTCGCTGCACCTCCTGCGCCGCACGCCCGTGCTCGGGGGCTACGAGCCGTCCGACTACGTCGAGCAGCGCCTCTGGGCCGAGGCCGAGGACGGCGAGCGGGTGCCGATCTCGCTGGTCGCTCGCCGCGAGGTCGCCGAGGCCGTCGCCGCCGGCACCCCGGCCCCGCTGCACCTCTACGGCTACGGCTCCTACGAGGCGTCGATGGACCCGTACTTCTCCATCGCCCGGCTCTCCGTGCTCGACCGCGGTGGCGTCTTCGCGATCGCCCACGTGCGCGGCGGCGGCGAGATGGGACGCCGGTGGTACGACCAGGGGAAGATGGAGCACAAGCAGAACACCTTCTCCGACTTCATCGCCTGCGGCCGGCACCTCGTCGCCACCGGGTGGACCACGCCCGAGCGGATGGTCGCCGAGGGCGGCAGCGCGGGCGGCCTGCTCGTCGGGGCGGTGCTCAACCAGGCCCCGGAGCTCTGGGGCGGCGTCGTGGCGAACGTGCCGTTCGTCGACGCGCTCACCTCGATGCTGGACTCGTCCCTCCCCCTCACCGTCGGCGAGTACGAGGAGTGGGGCAACCCCGAGGACGACGCCGCGGCGTACGAGCGGATGGCGGCGTACGCGCCGTACGACAACGTGGCAGCGATCGACTACCCGCCCGTGCTCGCGGAGACCTCGCTCAACGACACGCGGGTGCTCTACGTCGAGCCGGCCAAGTGGGTGGCCCGGCTGCGCGCCCGCGCCGTGGGGCGACGCGACGTGCTCCTGCGCACCGAGATGGCGGCCGGCCACGGCGGCGTCTCGGGCCGCTACCAGGCCTGGAGGGACCGCGCGTTCAGCCTCGCCTGGATCCTCGACCGCATGGGTCTGGCAGACGTCGAGCCGCGACGTACGGACGTCGACCTCACCCCTGGGGAGCCCCGCTCCTGAGACGTGTCCCCAGGGACTGAGAAGTCCCTGAGATTCGCCTCCTACGGCAACTCTGCGGAGTTCTTGCACGTCTGGGTCTGACGAGAGGCACTACGGGGAACTGGTCGTGACCGGGACCCATCGGGAACACCCGCGGTGCCGAAGCAGTTACACCACACGTGCGGCGCGCCACCCCGGCGCTGCACCGACGAGGAGGGCGGGTCACATGTCCACACGCACCATGACCGCACGAGCCACCGGCGACCGCGACATCGAGGGTCGCGACAGCGTCGGTCTCTACCTGGACGAGATCGCCCGGACGCCGTTGCTCGACGCCGTGACCGAGGTCGAGCTCGCGAAGACGATCGAGGCGGGTCTCTACGCGCAGCACCTGCTCGAGACGGGCCGCGTGGGCCGTCGCAAGGGCGGCGCTCCCAAGTCGGCGACCCGCGAGGAGCTCGAGTGGCTGGTGGAGGAGGGTGAGCGTGCCGTCGACACCTTCATCCAGGCCAACCTGCGCCTCGTCGTCTCGATCGCCCGCAAGTACGGCCGGTCGCAGATGCCGATGCTCGACCTGATCCAGGAGGGCAACACCGGCCTGATCCGCGCGGTCGAGAAGTTCGACTACGCGAAGGGGTTCAAGTTCTCGACGTACGCCACCTGGTGGGTGCGCCAGGCCATCACCCGCGGCATCGCGCAGCAGGCGCGGGTCGTGCGCCTCCCCGTCCACGTGGTCGAGGAGCTCAACCAGGTCAGCGGAGCGCGTCGCACGCTCGAGCGCCAGCTCGGCCGGGACCCGGAGCCCGAGGAGATCGCGGTGGAGCTCGGCATGACCGTCGAGCGCGTCGCCGACCTCATGTCGTGGGGCCGCGAGCACGTCAGCCTCGACTCCCCGGTCGACGAGGACGGCGACACGTCCCTGGGCGACCTCATGGCGCAGGAGACGGCCCCGGGGCCCGACCTGACCGTCCTGGACTCCGAGTCGCGCGACCGCCTCAACAGCCTGGTCGGTCTGCTCGACACCCGGTCCGCCGACATCATCCGCTCGCGCTACGGCCTGTCCGACGGCCGCCAGCACAAGCTGGCCGACATCGGCACCAAGCACGGCATCTCCGCCGAGCGCGTCCGGCAGCTGGAGCGCGAGGCGCTCCAGAAGCTCCGCGGCTTCGCCGACCCGGACCTCGCTGCCTGACCCTCAGCGAGCGCCCTCCCGCAGCTCCGCGACGACCTCCGTCACCCGGTGACGGAGGTCGTCGCGCGTCCCGGTGTTGTCGACGACGTACGTCGCGGCCGCGCGCCGCTCGTCGCGGGAGGCCTGGGCGGCGATGCGGGCCCGAGCGTCCTCCTCGGTCCAGCCGCGGTCGGTGACCATGCGGTGCACCTGCACGTCCTCGGGGACGTCGACGACCACGACCGCGTCGAAGCGGTCCTGCTGGCCCGTCTCGACCAGCAGCGGGATGTCGTGCACGACCAGCGCGTCCGGGCCCGCCGCTGCCTCGAGCTCCGCGCTCCGCGCGCGGATCAGCGGGTGCAAGATCCGCTCCAGCGCAGCGCGCCGCTCCGGGTCGGCGAACACGATGGCCCCGAGCGCGGGACGGTCGAGCCCACCGTCGTCGCCGAGCACGTCCGGGCCGAACTCCTCGACGACGCCGGCCAGGCCGGGGGTGCCCGGCTCGACGACCTCCCGCGCGAGCTGGTCGGCGTCGATGACGACCGCTCCGAGCTCGCGCAGGAGGGCCGCCACGGTGCTCTTGCCCGAGGCGATGCCTCCGGTCAGGCCGACGCGCATGTCAGGACTCCTCCGGGTGGGGGGACGGGTGGGGGGACGGCTCGGGGGCCGCGTGAGGACGGGGGGAGGCAGCGAACCGGCCGTGGACCGTCGCCGTCAGCAGGAGCGGCTCGGGCTGGAACGGCAGCGCTTCTCCCCCACCCAGGTGGTGCACCTCGTGGCGGGGCGCTCCGGACATCGCCGCGAACACGGTGTCCGACCGGCCGTGCAGCATGCCCTCGTCGGCGAGCGCCACCCAGCGCGGTGGAGCGAGCCCGGCGGCCGCGGCGTACTCCCCGGCGCGGCGCGCCGCGTCGACGACAGCGTCGCGGCACAACCCCGCCCGCACCTCCGCCTCGTGCTCGGGCAGCAGCGACCAGCGGACGTCGTGCACCGCGAGACCGGGGACCCCGGACGCGGCGGTGACCCAGGCGCCGAGCGCGCGAGCGTCGGTGAAGGCGGCGCGCACGGAGGCCGCGGCGTACCGCACCGTGCGAGGCGTGCCCTCCGCGGTCCAGTCCTGGCGGACGCCGGAGACGGCGTCGTCGACGCTCCACGAGGACAGGGCGGTGCCGGGCGCGTCGGCGAGGGCACGGAGGTCCTCGACGAGGGCGCGGACCGAGGTCGTCACCCGCTGCAGCACGTCGTGGGCGTCGTCGCCGTCGATCACCACCTGGCCACGGATGCTTCCCTGGTCGGGCGCCACGGTCACGCGAGCCTGGCCGGCAACGGTGATCTCGACCTCGGACACGCGCCGACCCTACCGCCGCGGGTGGGATCAGCCCGCGACCTGCTGGGGATCGGGGGCGAGGGTGAAGGCGCGACGGTACTGCTGCGGGCTCACCCCGCGGGCGCGGCCGAAGTGCAGCCGCAGCGTGGCGGCGTTGACGAAGCCCACCTCGGCGGCGATGCGGTCGACGGACAGGTCGGTGCGCTCCAGCAGCTCCTCGGCGGCGCGCACGCGGTGGGCGGTCACCCAGGCGTGCGGCGTCGTGCCCGTCTCGTCGCGGAACCGCCGCGCGAACGTGCGCGGCGACATCACGGCTCGCCGTGCCAGCTGCTCGACGGAGTGGTCGACTGCGAGGTTCTCGAGCACCCAGGTGAGCAGGGGGCCGAGGGTCTCCCCCGTGCACTCGGGCACGGCGCGGGAGATGAACTGGGCCTGGCCCCCCTCGCGCTGCGGCGGCACGACCATCCGCCGGGCGATGAGCCCGGCGATGGCGGCGCCGTGCTCCTGACGCCAGATGTGGAGGCAGGCGTCGATGCCGGCGGCGGTCCCGGCGCTGGTCACGACCTGCCCGGTGTCGACGAACAGCACCTCCGGCACGACCTGCGCGTCCGGGAACCGTGCGGCGAGCTCGTCGGTGTACCTCCAGTGCGTCGTGCACTCCCGACCGTCGAGGAGACCGGCCTCGCCGAGCGCGAAGGCGCCCGAGCACACGGACAGCATGCGCGCACCCCGCTGGTACGCCGCACGCAACGCCTCGAGGACGACCGGCTCCGTCGTGGCGCCGCGGGGCACGGCGGGCACGACCACCAGGTCGGCCGACTCCATCCGGTCGAGGCCGTCCTCCACGGCGATGCTGAACCCGGGGATGGAGGTGCGCATCGGACCGGGGCGCGGCGTGACCACGGCGAAGTCGAGGAGCGGCACGCCGTCGTCGGTGCGGTCGAGACCGAAGGACTCGCAGACGACACCGAGCTCGAACGGCGCCAGGCCGTCGACGGCGAGGCACACCACGTTGGTCAGCACCCTCACAGCGTCGCACAGGCGTGGCAGGAAATCGATGCACCCCGGCATCCGAGCCACTCGTGGCAGCAATCGAGTGGTAGCACGATCACTGCCATGACCTTCGTGATCCTGTTCCTGGCCCTCGTCGGCGTCGTGTGGTTCGCCGCGACCTTCCGCGCCCTCCTCGACGACCGCGGCACCCCGCCCCGGTCCCACCCCGACGACACCTTCGCCCCCCGTCGCGAGCTGCGCTGAGGTCGCCCCCTTCCGCGGGGGCGCCCGCCTCCCTAGGAAGAAAACGCGGACCGATCCCGGGCTGGGCGAGGAAAACGCGGACCCCTCGAGCCCCCCGGTCCGCGTTTTCTTTGTTCGGGGCGGGGGCGGGCTGGGGCGGGGGCGGGCGGCGCGGGATCGGCGGGATCGGGTACGCCGCGGCCGACCCCGCGCCGTACCGGGACGTCCTGCGGTCCGGCGCCCCCGGCCACCGCGGCGCCTGACGTCCGGCACGCCGGGCGCGCGGTGCACCGGGACTGTGCGCCTGGTCCAGCCCCGACCGTGCGGAGCCCGTCGCGGCCGCACACTTCGGCACCACCGCCGACCCGACCTGATCCCGACCCGTGTCGGGCCGGGGACGGCGAAGGGCGCCCACCCCCTCGCGGGGATGGGCGCCCTTCGTCGGTTCAGCCGGAGCGGCCGACCTCAGCGACTCACGCGCCGCCGGTCAGCTTCTCGCGGAGCGCCTGCAGCGCCTCGTCGGAGGCGAGCGAGCCGCCCTCCTCCTCGCCGGCGACCTCGTCGCCACCGCTGGAGTACGACGTGGCCTCGCCGGCCTCGGCGTCGGCCTGCTTGGCCTCGGCCTGCTGCTTGACGTGCGCCTCCCAGCGAGCGTGCGCCTTGGCGTACTGCTCCTCCCAGGTCGCGCGCTGCTCGTCGAAGCCCTCGAGCCACTCGCCCGTCTCGGGGTCGAAGCCCTCGGGGTAGATGTAGTTGCCCTCGGCGTCGTACGACGCGGTCATGCCGTACAGGGTCGGGTCGAAGTCGTCGGCGTCGGCCGCGGCAGCCGTCTCGTTCGCCTGCTTCAGCGAGAGCGAGATGCGGCGACGCTCGAGGTCGATGTCGATGATCTTGACCATGACGTCGTCGTTGACCTGGACGACCTGCTCCGGGATCTCGACGTGGCGCTCGGCGAGCTCCGAGATGTGCACCAGGCCCTCGATGCCCTCCTCGACGCGGACGAACGAGCCGAAGGGCACCAGCTTGGTGACCTTGCCCGGCACGATCTGGCCGATCTGGTGGGTGCGGGCGAAGTGCTGCCACGGGTCCTCCTGCGTCGCCTTCAGCGACAGGGAGACACGCTCGCGGTCCATGTCCACGTCGAGGACCTCGACGGTGACCTCGTCACCGACGGTGACGACCTCGGACGGGTGGTCGATGTGCTTCCACGACAGCTCCGAGACGTGGACGAGACCGTCGACGCCGCCGAGGTCCACGAACGCACCGAAGTTGACGATCGAGGACACGACACCCTTGCGGATCTGGCCCTTCTGCAGCTGCGTGAGGAAGCCCTGGCGGACCTCCGACTGCGTCTGCTCGAGCCAGGCGCGACGCGACAGGACCACGTTGTTGCGGTTCTTGTCGAGCTCGATGATCTTCGCCTCGAGCGTCTGGCCCACGTAGGGCTGCAGGTCGCGCACACGACGCATCTCCACCAGCGAGGCGGGGAGGAAGCCGCGGAGGCCGATGTCGAGGATGAGGCCGCCCTTGACGACCTCGATGACGGTGCCCTCGACGACGCCGTCCTCGTCCTTGACCTTCTCGATCGTGCCCCAGGCGCGCTCGTACTGCGCGCGCTTCTTGGACAGGATCAGGCGGCCTTCCTTGTCCTCCTTCTGGAGGACCAGGGCCTCGACCTTGTCGCCGACCTCGACGACCTCGGAGGGGTCGATGTCGTGCTTGATCGACAGCTCGCGCGAGGGGATGACACCCTCGGTCTTGTAGCCGATGTCGAGGAGGACCTCGTCGCGGTCGACCTTGACGATCGTGCCCTCGACGATGTCGCCGTCGTTGAAGTACTTGATGGTCGCGTCGATAGCGGCGAGGAAGTCCTCCTCGGAGCCGATGTCGTTGATGGCGACCTGAGGCGCGTCGAAGATGGTGGAGATGCTGCTCGTCATGTGGAAGGAAGAACCTTTGCGGTGGGCAGAAGTCGTGCGGGCACGCCAGGGTCCTGGTTCACTACCGAGGGTGGAGCCCCTCACCGCGAACGAGCCGCAGGAGGGCGGATAGCGAGCACGGGTCCACTCCGTCCGGGACGCAGGCAGACCTCTGGCGCTCCGAGTACCCTACGCCGCCGCCCCGCGAGCGTCCAACACCGGGGCCACTAGGGTCCGCGGCATGGAGGTCGAGAGCAGCGAGCCCGCACGGCGGCACGTCGACGACGCCGTGGTGCGGGCGGCCAACCGCGCCGACTGGGACGAGCACGCCGACGACTACCAGGCCGAGCACGGCTCGTTCCTCGGCGACGCCGGTTTCGTCTGGGGGCCGGAGGGGCTCCGCGAGGAGGACGCCCGCTTGCTCGGCACCGCAGGCTCCCTCCCCGGCCGACGGTTCCTCGAGCTCGGCGCGGGTGCCGCGCAGTGCTCCCGCTGGCTCGTGCGGCAGGGCGCCTGGGCGGTGGCCCTCGAGCTCTCGGGCCGCCAGCTCCAGCACGCCCGCCGCATCGACGACGACTCCGGCACCACCGTCCCCGCCGTCCAGGCCACCGCCACCGCGTTGCCCTTCGCCGACGGGACCTTCGATGCGGTCTTCGCCTCCTACGGCGCCTTCCAGTTCGTCGCGGACGCCGCCGCCGTGCTCACCGAGAGCGCCCGGGTGCTGCGCCGTCCCGGTCGGCTCGTGTTCTCCGTGACGCACCCGGTGCGCTGGTGCTTCCCCGACGACCCCGGACCGGAGGGCCTCGTCGCCTCCTCGAGCTACTGGGACACCCGGCCGTACGTCGAGGTCGACCCCGACGCGGACGACCCGACCGCCGACGCGGCGGTGCGCTACGTCGAGCACCACCGGACGCTCGGGGACTGGGTGCGCCTGCTCCACGCCCACGGCTTCCGGCTCACGGACCTGGTGGAGCCCACCTGGCCCGCCGGCGCCGAGCACGTGTGGGCGGGGTGGTCCCCCACCCGCGGGCGCATCCTGCCGGGCACGGCGGTCTTCGTGGCCGACCTGGGCTGAGCGCGACCCTCCCCGCCCGTCACCACCCCCTCCGTACATTCGATGGCCGGGTCGTTGCCGGCCTCGACCGGGGGGTCGGCACCGTGGTCCCCGGACGGAGGTCGGTCGAGTGAACGAGGAGTCCCTGCCCGGCGTCGCGACAGCGACGCCCGCGCCCGCCGCAGCACGCACGACGGCACCCGCGCCGTCGTCCGCGCGGTCGACGCGCCCCCCGTGGTTCCCCGTGCTCGACACCCTGCGCGGCGTCGGAGCCGTCGCCGTCGTCACCACCCACTGCGCCTACTGGGCCGGGGCCTACGAACCCACGCGCACGGGCTGGCTGCTGGCCCGCCTCGACGTCGGCGTCGCCCTGTTCTTCGTGCTCTCGGGCTTCCTCCTCGCCCGCCCCCACCTGGCAGCCGCGCGGACGGGCGCGACCCCGCCCGTGCTCGGCACCTACGTGCGCCACCGGATCTGGCGCATCGCCCCGCTCGCGGTGGTGACGGTGCTGCTGGCCTTCGTGCTGCTGGAGGGCAACCACGACCTCACCCTCCGCGAGCGGGTCGCGGCGCTCACCCTGACCAGCACGTACGTCGTGGAGACCGGCTTCCCCGGAGGCCTCACCCACCTGTGGAGCCTGACGACGGAGGTCGCGTTCTACGCGGTGCTGCCCGCCGTCATGGTGCTCGCCGTGGGTCGTGGCGGGCGCGCGGGCCTGCGCCCGGCTCGCATCGCCGCCCTGACCGCGGCGATGGTGGCGATCAGCGTGACGTGGTTCTTCCTGCTGCCGAGCCACGACTCCCCCGGCGGCGGGACGATCCCCGTCGGCGACACGATCACCGACGCGGTCCTCGCCCACGGCGAGCCCGAGCTGTGGCTCCCCGGCTACCTCGCGTGGTTCGCGGGCGGGGTGGCGCTCGCCGCGGCGTACGAGCTGGTCCGCGCGGGCCGCCGGAGCCGCGCCCTCGCCTGGACGCAGGCGCTCGCCGTGCGGCCCGCCGTCTGCCTGGCGCTGGCGGCAGCGCTGATGTGGTGGAGCGCCTCCCCGGTGCTCGGCCTGCCGACCCTCTCCCGGGTGACGCCCGACGAGCACGCCCTGAAGACGGTCGTCTACCTCGTGGTCGCCTCGCTGGTCGTGCTCACCGGCGTGTTCACCCGACCGGGCCTCTACACCCGGGTGCTCGCCCACCCGGTCCTGCGGCGGCTCGGCACGCTCTCGTACGGCGTGTTCTGCCTCCACCTCGTCGTGCTGCACCTCGTGCTGCAGAACGTGGGCTGGGAGCACGGCGAGGCGCCGCTGCACGTGCTCCTCCCCGTCGTGCTGGGCATCTCGCTGGTCGCCGCCGAGGTGGCGCACCGGCTCGTCGAGGCACCGGCGATGCGCATCGCCCGCCGACGCCGCTGACCCCGGAGAGCAGCCGACCCGCCGCACCCACGGGTGCGACGGGTCAGCAGGGACGCCGGAGCGTCAGGACGCCGGGGCGTCAGGCCGAGTCGGCCCGTCGGCGGCCGCCGCCACCGATGAGGAGCAGCGCGCCGACGAGGAGCGCCACGACGCCGAGGATGCCGCCGACGAGGGGCACCCAGGTGCCGAGCAGCGCCAGCGTGCGGCCGTTGGACTCCGCCGCGTCGACGTTCGCCTGGACGGTCTCGTCGGTGTAGCCCACGTTGAGGTCGAGCGCGACCGTGCCGTCCTCGGTGGTGCGCTGCTCGTCCTGCGTCTGCTTGATGATCGCGCCCGTCGTCGGGTCGATCCAGTAGACCTTCGCCGTCGAGTAGCTGCCCTGCACGCCGGAGGCGATCTCGGCGGGCTGGTCGGTCACCGTGTACTCGAACTTGTAGGTGTCGAGGCCCTCGATCTTCTCGCGACCCTCGAACGTGGCCGTGACGGTGGCGCCCAGCACGCTGTCCCAGACCTCGTAGTCCTTCTGCTCCACGTTGAAGGGCCACTTGTTGACGAGGCCGACCTTCTGGTCGGTGCCGGCCGGCACGTAGTCGCCGTTCTCCACGGCCTCCGCGGTGTGGCGGTCGGTCGCGAACACGTCGGGCTCGGAGATCGTCACGATCCGCTCGTCGTCGCCCTCGAGGCAGTAGTCGTCCGCCGGGAGGTCCTCGTCGACCGCGACGCAGGTGTAGGCCACGAACACGATCACGTCGTCGTCGGAGCGCTCCGAGTCGGCCTTGGTGATGTTCTGGACCTTCACCGGCTCCGGGGTGTCGGAGCCACCGAGCACCACCAGACCGCTCGCCTCACCCGAGAGACGCGTGTCCGAGTCGGTGTCGAGCGGTGTCTTCTCCGCGTTGGGCAGTCCCCACAGGCGGGCGACCAACGCCGCCACCACCAGGAACGACCCGACGAACAACAACGCCCACGTTGCCACCCTGCGCACGACCAACTCCCTCGTTCCCTCCGACACGACGATCCCCGTCGCGGCGGCTCAACGTAGCAGCACACAGCCCGTTGCTGTGCGCCAATTCACACCTTCTCGGCGCGTCGCCGCAGCACGATCACGAGGTTCCAGGTGACCACCTCGCGCAGCACCGGGATCCGCAGGACCCACCAGGCCCAGCGCGGCAGGTAGCGCGGGAACACCGCGACGACCTCCCCGCCCTGCTGGCGCTCCAGCCAGCGGAGCCCGTCCGCCACCGTGACCGCGTAGAGCGACTCGCCGAACCGGTTCTTGGGCTCCCGCCCGTGACGCCGGGCGTAGCGACGCCGCGCGTAGGTGCCACCCAGGTAGTGCCAGGGCGCCGTCTCGTGGCCTCCCCACGGCCCCCACCACACCGTCCAGGACAGGAACACCGTCCCGCCGGGTCGCGTCGCGCGCAGCATCTCCTCCGCCATCACCCACGGACGGTCGACGTGCTCGAGCACGTTGGAGGAGTAGCAGACGTCCAGCACACCGTCGGCGACCGGCAGCGCCGTGCCGCTCCCGATGATGGTCCGCGCGTCGGGGTCGCCGCGCCCGGCGAGCTCGCCCACATCGGCGTCGAGGGCGACGTAGGTCGCCCCGCGCGCCTCGAACGCCTCGCGGAAGTACCCCGGACCGCCGCCGACGTCGAGGAGCAGGGCCCCGTCGAGGTCGGTCATGGTGCGCAGCTGCTCCGCGGAGTCCGCGGCGAGCGCGCCGTAGAAGACGTCGGGCTCGGTCTGCTCCTTGCGGAACGCCCTCACCAGGCGCACGGATCGGCGGAGCCCGGGACGGTAGCCGGAAGGCGCGGTCGGTCGGTGCACCAGCGCAGGCTAGTCGAAACCGAACTCTGCGGTAACCTCGCGCCGCAGCGGCACCGGGAGGGGTGTCGCCGCAGGTGGGCGGGAGGGTCCGGGTGCACGGCACGAGCGTCGTCTTCCTGAGCTGGCGCGACGCGACGCATCCCGAGGCGGGGGGCGCCGAGCGCTACCTCACGCAGGTCGCGGCCGGTCTCGCCGAGCGCGGTGCGCACGTGACCGTCTTCAGCGCCGCCACCCACGGCCGCCCCACGGCGGAGACCGTCGACGGGGTCCGTCTCGTGCGCGCGGGCAGCCGGACGACCGTGTACCTCCACGGCCTGTGGGCCCTCCTCCGCGGCCGTCTCGGCCGACCCGACGTGGTCGTCGACGTGCAGAACGGCATCCCCTTCCTCGCGCGGCTCGTCACGCGACGTCCCGTGGTGGTGCTCGTGCACCACGTGCACCGCGAGCAGTGGCCGGTCATCTTCCCGGGCCTCGCGTGGCGCCTCGGCTGGTGGATCGAGAGCCGGCTCTCGCCGTGGGTCTACCGGCGGGACCGGTACGTCACCGTCTCCCGGGCGACCCGGGACGAGCTCGTCCGCATGGGCGTCGACGACTCCCGCATCGACATCGTCCGCAACGGCTGCGAGCCTCCGCTCGCCGTCACCACCGGGCGGTCACCGACGCCGCTGGTCTGCGTCGTCGGCCGCCTCGTGCCGCACAAGCAGGTCGAGCACGCGATCGAGGCCGTCGCCGCCCTCCGTCCCGACCTCCCCGACCTGCGGCTCGTCGTGGTCGGCGACGGGTGGTGGAGCGACGAGCTCGTCGACCTCGCCGAGCAACGGGGGATCACGGACGCGGTCGACTTCCTCGGGTACGTCGACGAGCGCACCAAGCACGAGGTGTACGCCGCCAGCTGGGTGATGGCCCTGCCGTCGCTCAAGGAGGGCTGGGGCATCGTCGTCAGCGAGGCCGGGGCCCACGGCGTGCCCACCGTCGCCTACGCCGATGCGGGCGGTACCACCGAGTCGGTGCATGACGGGGAGTCCGGGATCCTGGCCGACGACCGCGCAGCCTTCGTGGAGGCGCTGCGCCGCGTGCTCACGGACCCGGTCGAGCGTCGCCGGCTCTCCGACGGCGCCCGGGCCGTCAGTGCCGAGCTCGACTGGATCGCGACGGAGAAGGCGTTCGCCGACGTGCTCCGCGCGACGGTCGAGGGCACCTGACCCCCGACGTGCGCACGCCCCGTCGGACCGATGGTCCGACGGGGCGTGCGGGGGAGCCGGCGCGCGGCGGGCAGGGGCCCGCCGCGGCTCAGTTCGACCCGTAGTCGATGACCGACGCCGCTGGCGCCTGGGAGTCGCCGGGCGAGGTCGACGGCGCGCTCGTCTGCGAGCTCACCACCCCCACCACCGACACGGCAGCGACAGTGCCGCCCACGACCAGCGAGACCAGTGTTCCGATGAGACCGGTGCCCATGACCACCCCTTTCCGGGGGTGACTGTAGCAGCGGGAACTGCCTTTCGTGACGTGGATCTCCACGACACGTCAGCGGTGCGCGCGCCGGTTCCGCCGGAGGGCCGACACCACTGCCCCGCGAAGGGCCCCGAGGCCTCCCGCGGCCACCAGCACGGCGAACGCCCCCCACGCACCGGCGAGCACCACGACCCGGCCGGTCGACGCCAGCGGCGGCGCGGCGCGGCCCTCGAGGCGCCGTACGTCCCAGCCGTCGGTCGTCAGCAGCGGCTTCGCGCGCAGGCCGGGGACCAGCTCGGTGGGGGCGTCGGCGACGTCGGGTCCGCGGTCGACGACGACGTGGCTGACGCCGAGGCGCAGCAGGGCGTCGGTGCGGGCGTCGGCGTCGGGCAGGGCCAGCGCCGCGAGCACCGCGCGAGCGCGGACGTCCTCCCCCGGCAGGCGGCGACCGTCGACGTAGAGGTCGTCGGCCGCGACGACCTCACGACCGGAGGCCCCCAGGGCCCGCGGAGTCGGGTCGAGGACGGGGCGACCGCCGTTCCAGGCCGGCGCACGGTAGGTCGCGAACGGCAGCACCACGACCGCGCCGGGCACGTCGTCGTCGGCGAGCGCGTCGGCGGCGCGCGCCAGGTCGTCCGGGACGGCGACCGCCTCGAGCCGTTGCTGCACCCCGAGCGCGGCGTCCGGAAGCGCCGCCACCGGGAGGAGCGGCAGCACCCACACCAGGGCCGGGGCGAGCACGACGCCGCGGCGGTCGCCGCGGGCGCCGCGCGCCCGGGCCGCCCGGGTCGCCCGGGTCGCCCCGGTCGCCCGGGCCGCCGCGGTCGCGGCCCCGACGAGCAGCGCCGGAAGCGCCAGACCCGCGAGGCGCGAACCGTCCCGGAGCAGTCCACCTCCCGGCACGGCGAGGGCGACTGCCGCGGACGCGGCCGGCCAGCACCACGTGAGCAGTCCGAGACCGAGCCCCGCCGCGGCGAGCCCGAGCACGGCGACCCGCTCGCGGACCGGCGGGCCTCCCGCGACGGCCCGGGACGCCACGACGAGCAGGCCGACGACCGCCGCGGCCCACGCCCAGGCCCACGGCCCCGCGAGGGAGGCGGGGACGACGTCGGTGTTCCAGATGCCGCCGAGCCCCAGCACGGCGACCGGTGCGGGCACCCCGTCGGGGCCCCGCGCGGCGAAGACCTCCGCGGCCGTGCGCGCCGCAGCGGCCGTGGGCGGCTCGCTCCCCGGCGCCGCGAGCCCGGCGACGACCCACGGGGCGTTCGCCGCCGCCAGCGCCGCCACGAGGAGCGCCCAGCGGCGCGGCCCGGCGCGACCCACGACCCCCACCAGCAGCACCGCGGCGAGCGCGGTCGCGACGCCGGCGGACCCGCTGAGCGAGCCGATCGGGAGCAGGAGGAGCCAACCCGCCGGGAGGGGACGTCCGCGCGCCGCGCGCCGCCCGGCGACGTGGAGCCACGGCAGCACGGCGTAGGCCAGCAGCATGGTCCAGTGCCCGAGCAGGAGCCGCTCGACGACGTACGGGTTCCAGGTCGCGAGCACGACCGCCGCGGCCCGCACCCCCGCCGGCGCGGTGCGCACGACCCGGTGGGCGCCGCTCCCGACCGCGACGAGGGAGCCGAGGAGCACCGCCTTCTGGAGCACCACCCCACCGACGAGCTCGTCGAGCAGTGCGACGACCTGGTCGGACGGCACCGCGCGCGGCGCGCCGTCGACGAGGCCCCAGCCCGCCTGCGTCACGGGCAGGTCCGGCAGCCAGACCATGTCGTAGGACAGGACGAGACCCGGCAGGAGCGCCGGACCGAGCAGGACCACCGCGACCAGGACGGCGAGGGCGTCGAGCAGGAGGGCGGTACGCCGCGGGACCGCCGGCGTCGCGACGGCGCCCGGCGAGGACGCGGGGCCGGGATCGACGGTCACGAGACCGGTGCGCCGGTGAGGTCCGGCGAGCCGAGGGCGGCGTCGGTCACGCACACGGGCGGGGCGCCGGGCGCCGGCTGCACGAGCACCGAGCCCTCGTCACGGACGACGAACCACACGTACCCGACGCCCTCCGGCACGGTCACGACCTGGCCCAGCGCGTCCCCGACCCGCACCACGAGAGAGGACTCCGTCCCCGCTACGACCCCCAGGCGCAGGATGATGCCGTCGTCCGGGCCACGCTCGAGGACGTGGACACGGGGCCCCGAGACCGCCCACCCGCAGCCGGGGTCGGGGCCCGTCGCCTGGTCGGTCACGGCCGTCAGCCCGACCGGGCGCAGGCGCGCGAGACCGTCGAGCGCGAGCAGCTGCGTCCCCGGGCGGTCGAGCGCCTGCTCGCGGCCGACGGCGGTGAGGATCCCCGCCAGGTCGGTGCTGACCGCGATGTCCTGCGGCGGCGACAGCGACAGCAGCGGCGCGGCGGGGTCCTCGTCCAGCGCACGCAGGGCACCGTCGACGTAGTTGCGGGAGTACTCCCGCTGCACCACCGGCACGAGGAGCAGGGTGGTGAGCACGCAGCTCGCCGCCACCACCGTCGTCACGAGCACGGCGGGGCTCGACCACGCGAAGGGTGCGGGGGGCGCCGGGTCCGCCACCTCCTCCCCCGGCTCCTCCCCCGGCTCGGACGACGGCTCGGACGACGGCTCGGGCGACCGCTCGGGCGACCGCGGCCGCACCGGCGCGAACGCCGCGCAGACAGCGACGACCAGCACCGGCAGGGCGTCCGTGATGTAGCGGGGGTCCCGGGCGACCAGGCCGAGCGCGTCCGCACGCCCGACGACGAGCAGCAGCACGTCGGCGGCGACGTACCCCACCGCGACCAGCCACGCCTGCCAGGCGCCCCGACGGCGGCGGAGGCTGACCACGACGAGCGCGACGAAGCCCGCGCTGACGAGCGCGGCGAGCGGGACCGGCACCACGGCGTACACCGTGTTGATCGCGCCGTCACTGCTCCACGGCGCGCCGACGACACCGGGCAGGAGCACCTGGAAGAGCACTCGACCTGCCGCCAGCCACCGGTTCTGGTCGTCCGAGGCGGTGCCGAGGGCATCACCGTCGGTGAGGGTGAGGTAGGCCGCGACGTACGCGCCCCAGACGAGCGCGTGCGCGAGCCACAGCCACCGCAACCGCAGCACCTCGACCACCCGCGCGCGCCAGCCGAGGCCCGCCCCCAGCACCAGCACGTGCACCGCGAGCAGCAGCGGCAGCACGAGGGCCGCCTTCTCCCAGAACACCAGGCCCAGCACCTGGGCGAGCACCGAGAGCACCGCCCAGCGGCGTCGGCCCGTGCGCGCGTGGAGCACGAGGCCGAGCAGGGCCGCGAGCAGGGCCACCTGCAGCGGGAGGGCTTGGAGCCCGGCCGCCCACCAGAGGGACGTCGCCAGCGCCAGGGGCGTGAACAGGTACGCCGCGAACGGCACCAGCAGCCACGGACTGGGCGGGAAGAGGGCCCGCAGCACCGCCAGGAGCAGGAGCGAGGCGACCAGCTGCAGCGCCACCAGCGAGATCGCGGCGGGCAGGAAGGACGTGTCGGCGAGGTGGCTGACGACCCAGTAGACGGCGTACTGCCCCGGTTCGAGGTGGCCGTTGTAGTCGCGCACCAGGAACTCGCGGCTCAGGCCCAGCGTGCGGGCGAGCTCGAGGTGCCGGAAGTCGTCCTGCCAGAAGTAGGACCCCGGGACCGTGAGGGCGCGGAGCAGGGTCTGCAGCGCCACCAGCCCGAGCCCGACGTGCCACACGCTCACCTGCGGCAGGCGGCCACCGAGCGCCGCGACCGCTGACCGGGCACGATCCACCGTCGCGCTCATCCCCCACCTCCACGACCACGCACCAGCACGATGCCGACCAGCCAGCCGACGCCGAGCGCGGCCAGGCCGTCCGCCGCGAGACCCGGGTACGCCGCCCGCTCGGCCAGCGCGGACGCGACGCCCGACGCGCCGACGAGGGCGACCGCCGCCCAGCGTGCGCGCTCGCCCGGCCAGCGGTACCCGAGGACGAGGCCTGCAGCGGCGACGAGGCCGCCCGCCACGGTCACCGCCAGCACGACCACGGCGGCGAGCGGGGGCGGCGTCCGGCGGGCGCGGAGATGAGCAGGCGCGCGGACGGGCCGGTGCTCGGGCAGCGGGACGGGGCCGTCGACCACGAGGAGGAGGTCGCGGCCCGAGCCGGGCCACCGCCGCCCGACCGCGGTCGCGGCCGCCAGCAGGAGCACGCCCGCGGCCAGACCGCCACCGACGAGGAAGAGCCGGTAGGCCCGGTCCGGCGCGAACTCCACGAGCACGCGACCGTCGACGCCGGCCGGCACGACGAAGCCCTGCCGCCACCCGTCGACCGCCACCCGGTCGAGGTCGCGTCCGTCGAGGGTGGCGCTCCAGCCGGGGTTGGCGTTCATGGGCAGGGCGAGCACGGACTCGTCACCGGCGCCGACCGCGATCTCCCAGGACGTGCGGTCCCGGGCGTCGACGGTGGCCGGACGCGCCGTGGTCGTCGCGCTCGCCGCGCTCGCCGCGCCCGACGACGCCGCGCCCCCGGCCGGCGTCCAGGCGAGGGTGGTGGCCAGGAACTGGGCCGTGGGCGCCGCGACCACGCGGTGGGTGCCAGGGCGGAGGTCGACGGCGTCACCGCACGCCTCCCACGTCAGCGGGGTCCCGGCGAGGACGTCACCGACCGTGCCGTCCACCCGCGTGGGCACCCGCACGCCGTCGACGAGCACGTCGGGGCCGAGCCCGCAGGTCGCTCCGGTCGCGGCCGCCGGATCCGGCGCGTGGCGGAGGTCGCCCACCCCGCCGAGACCCAGCTCGGCCAGCGTCATCGGACCGAGACCGTCGCTCCGCTCCAGCTCGACCACGACACCGCCGTCGGCGACGAGCGGCTCGATCTCGGCGGTGCCGAGCCCGAGGGGCACGCGCCGCGACTCCCCGTCGGCGGTGCGGACCGTGACCACGTCCGGCAGCCCACCGGTCGCGGCCCCGAGGGCCGTGACGCTCGTCAGGGTGCGCCGCCCCGGCCACGTGAACGTCAAGGTCGCCTCCTCCGCGCCGGGTTCGCTCCGCCACGCCGTGTCGGGGTCACCGTCGTGGGCGAAGACACCCGCCGCGAGCGGGTCCTCGGCGTACACCGAGTCGGCGACGACGGTGGCGGCGCCGCCCACCGGGTCGAGCAGCCGCGCGGCCGCCGGCCCCGGGCGGGGCGAGACGGTGCCCCGCAGCCGCCAGCTGCCCGGTTCGGTGGTCGTGAAGGTGCGGTCCATCGTCTCCGACTCGGGGAGCAGCACCGCGTCCTCGTCGCAGGTCAGTCCCCAGTCGAGCTGCACGCAGGCCCGCGTGACGGGCGGCTGCTGCAGCAGCACGGTGGTGCTCGCACCGACCGGCGTCGCCAGCACCCGGGTGCGCCCCGGCGCGATGCCCGGCAGGCCGACCTCCCGCACGCCGACGCTGCCCGTCTCCGCGCTGCTGGAGCTCGCCTGCACGACCTCGACCCGCAACGTCCGGAACGCGGGGAGGACCACCCGCAACCGGCCGTCGGCGGGCACGCCGTAGACCTCGGCGCTCCCGTCGACGACCAGACGGGCCCGCTCCACCTCGCGCAGCCCGTCGCCCGGTCCGGTCAGGAAGGCGACCTCGACGACCCCGCCGCGGGACGGCGCGTCGAGGTCGACGTCGAGCCACTGGTCCTCCGCCGGACGCAGGGGGTCCGACTCCCACCAGGTCGACTCGTCGGCGTCGACCGCGGCGGCCGGACCACGCCGGGGGTCGACCGGCCCCAGCACGTCGACGTACCCCCGGGAGCTCGACGCGGTGACGGAGGCACCCGCGACGTACTCCGTCGCCGCGAGCGGGACCCCGGGCGCCCCGGCGTAGTCCGTCTCGCGGCGACCGTCGCGCTCGGCGTCGTCGGCCGCCATCGTCTGCCCGACGGCACGGTGCACGCGGCCGAACTGCCGCTCGCGGCGCACGTAGCCGTCGGTGACGACGCCCCCCTCCCCCGGCTCGCCGGTGAGCGCCACCGGGTCGTCCGTGGCGACGAGCCCGGCGTCGACGAGACCGAGCACGTCCTCCGGCGCTCCGCTCAGCTCGGTCGCACCGCCCTCCGTGACGCGCGCCGCGGCTGCCGCTCCCGCCGCGCCCTCGACCTCCCAGACGTCGATGAGGGCACGCCCCGGCACCCCGCTGTCACCGAACCGCGCCACCCGCTCGATGCCCGCGCTCGTGGCGAGGGTGTGCTCCGTGCGGTCGGGGTCGGCGCCCCCGGAGAGGGCCGGGTCGAGGTCGCGGCGCAGCACCACGTGGGTGACGCCGATGCGCGCCAGGTAGTCGCGGAGGCCGGCCAGACCGACGCCCGAGGCGAAGCGCTGCTCCAGGCCGTCGAGGACCCGGGCGGTCGGACCGGGCGTGAGCGGCACCTGGCTGCGCGAGACCCAGGACGCTCCCTCCCCCTGCAGCGGCTCGTCGATCGTCCAGCCCCAGGTCTGCAGGCCGAAGCCCGCGCCGGGCACCACGAGCGCACGGGAACCGGGCTGCTCCTGCAGGTACGTCGCGGTCTCCGTCCACGCCGCGGGCTTCGCCTCCCAGCCCGGCGTGCGCATGCCCGCACCCACCGCGGGCGAGGCCCCGACGAGCACGAACGTGGCGGCCAGCACGAGGATGCCCCGCGCGCCGGGCCCGGCCACGTCGGGGCGGTCGCGGAAGCGGCTCCGGAACGCGGCCGCCAGGGCCACCGCCCCGTGCCCCACCCCGAGGGCCAGGGGCAGACGGACGAGCGGGTCGACCTTGTGCACGTTGCGCAGGGGGGCGAGGGGACCGTCGAGCAGGTCCCGCACGAACGGGTCGACGAGGGAGCCCGTCTGCGCCGCGCTGCCGGCGACGAGGCAGAGCAGCCCGACGAGGGCGATCGCACCCATGAGACGACCGGCCGGCATGTCGCGGCGCGTGAGCCCGTAGCAGCCCAGCGCGGCGACCACACCGGCGAACACGACGAGCGGGCCCGTCGTCACGAGGGTGTGGGCCGCGGGCCACCACGGCTGGCCGTCGACGGCGTAGTAGGCGACCCAGTGGTCGGCCCCGCGCACGCTGTTGGCCCACGCGGTCGTGGAGGTCGTCGCCGCCGCCGTCTCGATGTAGTCGAGGAACGGGGGGCTGTAGCGGCCGAGCAGCAGGAGCGGACCCAGCCACCACAGGCTCGCGGCGAGGCAGCCGACGGCCCACCACGCAGCGAGCAGGCGACCCGTGCGGTGCCGCAGCCCCGACGCGAGCAGCACCAGGGCCGCCGGGAGCACCGCGATCGTGCCGGTCGCGTTGACACCGCTCATGCAGAGCACGGCGACGCCCGACAGCAGGCCCGCCGTGACCGGAGGGACCCGACCCCGCAGGCACGCCACGAGCGGCCAGCACATCCACGGCAGGAAGGTGGCCGGCAGGAGCTCGCCCGTCAGCACGCCCACGGCACCGAACAGGCGGGGGGCCAGCGCGTAGGACAGCCCCGCGAGCACGGCCGCCGTCGACGAGAGGGACAGGGCGCGCGCGAGGCCGCGGGCACCCTCGTACGCGAGCACGAGCAGGAGGGCGGTCCACAGGCGTTGCGCGACCCAGTCGGGCACGCCGAGCACGTCGGCGCCCGCGAACCACGCGCCCTGCGGGAACAGGTAGCCGTAGGCCTGGTTCTGCAGCTCGCCGAAGGAGCCGTCCGGGTTCCACAGGTGGAGGGCCCGCCCGAGGAAGGCGAGGGGGTCGTCGGTGAGGTCGAGCTTCGTGTCGAAGGTGGTGCGCCCGGGGAGCTGCACGAAGGAGAGCACCCCGAAGAAGGCCCACGTCGCGGCTCGCACGGTCAACGCGCGAGCGCCCAAGGAACACCTCCCGTCCGCCGCGTGCCGCACCTCACGTGAAGTAATGTGCCACGAGTCCCCGACCGACCGTGAGAGGTGCCCCCGCTTGTCGTCATCGCGACCCGACCAGCCCGCCGACGCGGAGGCGCACCGCGACGCGTCGTTCGACGACGTCTGGGCGACCGCCCAGCACTTCACCGGCTGGCTCACCGAGGCGCAGGCGCGCCTCCTCCACGCCGAGGCCCTCGCGGCGCCCGGCACCACGGACGCCCTCGAGATCGGCTCCCACCAGGGTCGCTCGACGGCCGTGCTCGCCCACGCCCGCCGGGCGCGCGGGGGTCGGCTCGTCGCGCTCGACCCGTTCGTCGACGGCCGGCTCTTCGGTGGCGCGGCGACGCGCACGATCTTCGAGAAGAACATGGCGACCGCCGGCGTGCGGGACGTCATCGACCTGCGGGTGGCCTACTCGACGAAGGAGCGGGCCTCGTGGAGCACCCCGCTCAGCCTGCTCTACGTCGACGGCAAGCACGACTACTGGACGGCCGGCGACGACCTGATGTGGGCCGTGCACCTCCCCGAGGGCGGCGCCGTGCTCGTGCACGACTGCTACTCCTCCATCGGCGTGACCCTCGCGATCCTCCGCCACGTGCTGTTCTCCCGCACGCTGCGCTACGAGCGCCGCGCCGGGTCGCTCGCGCTCTTCCGGGTCGGCCGACCCAGCCTGGCCGACCGCGGCCGGGTGCTCGCCGAGATGCCGTGGTGGATCCGCAACGTCGGCATCAAGGTGCTCCTGCGCCTGCGGCTGCGCCCCGTCGCCCGCCTCGTCGGCCACGACTCGCCGTACGACCCCTACTGAGCCGCGGGCTCGCCCAGGCGGTAGACCCGCCGCTCGAGCAGAGTGCCGTCACCACGGCGCAGCTCGGGCTTCACCACGTCGTCGAAGCGGATCGGGCGTCGCGCCATGCGACGCTGCCGCCGCCACGTGACGACGTCGGTCGCCGCAGCGATGGCACCGGCCACGGCCGTGCGCGGGTGGCCGGGCTGCTCGAGGGCCCACGCCATGAGCGCGGGGTCGACCTCGCCCTCGACCCGGTAGTCCAGCCGGTCGCGCCAGTGCAGCATCAGCACCCGCGACTCGAACTGCGAGTCCAGCACCTTCTCGACACCGCGCCGCAGTCCCGTGCGGTCCAGGTACGCCGCCACCTCCGGGTCGGCGTGCGGCGTCGTCTTCGCGGTGAGCACCAGCGTGCCGGGAGTGCCGGAAGTGCCGGGGGCGCCGTCCGCTGCCGGCTCGAGGCGGCACCACCAGACGTGGCTCGGGAAGTCCACGATCTTCGCGCTCGGAGCGTCGGGCACCTCGACGTACCCCGCCCGCGACACCCGCACCAGCTCGTCGATCACCGCGCCCGGGTCCGGCACGTGCTCGAGGAGGTTGGAGCAGATCGTGTAGTCGAACGCCCCGTCCGCGAACGGCATGTCCGCGGCGTCCGCCTCGAAGAGCGGCCGGGTCACCCGGGCCTCCTCCCGACCTGAGCGCTGCCCGCCGAAGCGAGCGTCGACGTACCGGTCGAGCAGGACGTCCGCGCGCCACGACGGCTTGTCGCCGCTGCCGACGTCGAGCACCAGGGCGTCGTCGTCGACCGGGAAGGAGAGCCGCCGCTCGGCGAAGAGACGCAGCTGGGTGAGCACGGACATGCCGGGATTGTGTCAGGGCGCTCGATGCGGTTCCTGCCGAGGCGTCCTCTAGGCTCCCGCGGGTGAGTGGATCGAAGGGCACGCTACGGGAGATGCTCCGTGGAGGAGCAGGCGTGGCGATCGCCATGGCGGTGATGAACGTCGGCACCTACGGGTTCACGCTCGTGGCGGCGCGCATGCTCGGGCCGAAGGAGTACGGCGCGGTCGCCGCGCTCATGGGCCTCCTGCTCGTCGTCAACGTGCTGTCGGTCGGCCTCCAGGCCACCGGCGCCCGCCAGGTCGCCGCCGACCCGAGCCACCGCGAGCGCATCGAGAACCGCATCCTCGTCACCGCCCGGCGCTCCGCGTGGGCGCTCGGCCTGCTCTGCCTCGTGCTCAGCCCCCTGGTGACCATCGCGCTCGACCTGGGCTCCTTCGTGCCCGCCCTCCTCGTCGCGGCGATCGCGGTGCCGCTGACCGTCATGGGCGGCCAGGCCGGCATCTTCCAGGGCGAGAAGAAGTGGACGCCGCTCGCCGCCATCTACCTGGGCATGGGCCTGGGTCGACTGGGCTTCGGCGCGCTCGGCGTCGCCGTGCGCCCCGACGCGACCGGTGCGATGGCCGGTGTGCTCCTCGGCGCCGTCGTGCCCGTGCTCATCGGCGGCTGGGCGCTGCGCCGCCGCCGCGGCGGCGAGGGCCCCGGTCCCGCCCCGATGCGCACCGTGCTGCGCGAGGTCGCCCACAACTCCCACGCCCTGCTGGCGTTCTTCGCCCTCACCAACGCGGACGTGGTGCTCGCACGCATCACGCTCGACGCCCACGACGCCGGGCTCTACGCCGGTGGGCTCATCCTCGCGAAGGCTGTGCTCTTCCTGCCCCAGTTCGTCGTCGTCATCGCCTTCCCGGCGATGGCCTCGGAGGGCGCGCAGCGGATGTACCTCAAGGGCGTCGCGCTCGTCGGCGGCATCGGCGTCGTCGCGACCGCGGGCGCCTGGGCCGTGGGCGAGCTCGTCGTCGTCGGTTCCGGCGACGCCCGCCGCTCGCTCGTCGTCGAGTTCGTCGGCGGCGCCGAGTACGCCGAGATCGAGCACCAGCTGTGGCTCTTCGCCCTGCTCGGCACGCTGTTCGCGATGACCCAGGTCATGGTCTACGAGGTCGTCGCCCGCCAGCACCGGGGCGCCGTGTACGCCGTGTGGGCGGGCCTCGCCGTGCTCGGGGTCGTCGTGCCCGTGGCCGCCACCGCGACCGGGCTCATCTCCGTCGTCATCACCATCAACGCCGTCGTGCTCGTCGCCCTGCTGCTCGTCGCGGTGCTCCAGGGCCGCGGCCACCGGCCGCCCGCCGTGCCCGGGGTCGGCACCCCGGGTGAGCCCGGCGAGCCCGGCGGGATGGCGCCCGGCCCCGAGGCCGGGCCCGCGCCGACCTCAGTGCGCGGCGGCGTGCCAGCTGACGCCCGTGCCGACGGAGACGTCGAGCGGCACCCGTAGGTCGGCCGCGGAGGCCATCTGCTCCCGCACCAGGGCCTCCAGCCGGTCCCGCTCCCCCGGCGCCACCTCGAGCACGAGCTCGTCGTGCACCTGCAGGAGCAGCCGCGACGTCAGGCCCTGCTCCTCGATGGCGCTCTGGACGTTGAGCATCGCGACCTTGATGAGGTCCGCGGCCGAGCCCTGGATGGGGGCGTTGAGGGCCATCCGCTCGGCCGCCTCCCGGCGCATCCGGTTGTCGCTGGTGAGGTCGGGCAGCTGGCGGCGGCGCCCCATGATCGTCTCCGTGAACCCCGACTTGCGGGCCTCCACGACGACGCCGGCGAGGTAGTCGCGGATGCCGCCGAAGGTCTCGAAGTACTCGTCCATGAGCCCCCGGGCCTCGGACGGCTCGATGCCCAGCTGCTGCCCCAGGCCGAAGGCGGACAGGCCGTAGGCCAGCCCGTAGTTCATCGCCTTGATCTTGGCCCGCATCTCGCTCGTCACCGCGTCCGGCGCGACGTCGAAGACGCGCGCGGCGGTGATCGAGTGGAAGTCGCGGCCCGAGCGGAACGCCTCGATGAGGAGGTCGTCCTCGGAGAGGTGGGCCATGATCCGCATCTCGATCTGGCTGTAGTCGGCCGTCATCAACGACTCGTAGGACGGGCCGACGACGAACGCCTCACGGATGCGGCGGCCCTCCTCGGTGCGGACCGGGATGTTCTGGAGGTTCGGGTCGGTGCTCGACAGGCGGCCCGTCGCCGCGATCATCTGGTTGAACGTCGTGTGGATCCGCCCGTCGGGCTGGACCGTCTTGAGCAGGCCCTCGATCGTCTGCCGCAGGCGGGCGACGTCGCGGTGGCGCAGCAGGTGCAGCAGGAACGGGTGCTCGGTCTTCACGTAGAGCGACTGCAGCGCGTCGGCGTCGGTCGTGTAGCCCGTCTTCGTGCGCTTGGTCTTCGGCATGCCGAGCTCGTCGAAGAGCACCACCTGCAGCTGCTTGGGCGAGCCCAGGTTGATCTCCTTGCCGATCACCGCGAACGCCTCCTCGGCGGCACGACGGACCTCCTCGGCGAAGTGGGCCTCGAGCTCCTCGAGCCGCGCCGTGTCCACCGCGACGCCGGTGCGCTCGAGCCGGCCGAGCAGCTGGATGAGCGGCAGCTCCACCTCCGCGAGGAGACGGGCACCGCCGACGGCCTCCACCTCGCCGTCGAGGGTCTCCGCCAGGTCGATGACGGCCCGGGCGTGGAGCATCGCCGTGTCGGCGACCTCGTCGCCGTGGTCGAACAGCGCCTCCTGCTCGCCGGTGGTCTCCGTGCGCAGCTCGCGCCGCAGGTAGCGCAACGTGAGGTCGGCCAACGCGTAGGAGCGCTGGTCGGGCTGCACCAGGTACGCCGCCAGCGCGGTGTCGCTGACCAGCCCGGCCAGCGTCCACCCGTGCGCGCTCAGCGCGTGCTGCGGCCCCTTCGCGTCGTGGAGCACCTTCGGTCGCGCGGGGTCGGCCAGCCACCCGGCCAGCGCGGCCTCGTCCTCCGGCGTGAGGCTCGCGACGTCGACGTACGCCGCCAGCCCGGTCGCGCCGGCGACGGCGACGCCGTCGACCGTCCCCGTGCCGGAGCCCCAGCTGCCCCGCACGTGGACGCCCACGTGCTGGCTGCCGAGCCCGTCGAGGAACGCGGCGACCTCCCCGGGCTCCAGCTGACGACCGGCGAGCTCGAAGCCGCCCTCCTCGACCGGCGGCTCCTCCTCCACGCTCAGGGTGTCGATGGTGCGCTGCCGCAGCTCTCCGCGGAACTCCAGCTCGTCGAACAGGGTCAGCGCCGTCGCCCGGTCCCAGGGCGCCAGCCCGAGCTGCGCGGGGGTCTTGTCGAGGTCGAGGTCGCGCACCAGGGCGTTGAGCTGGCGGTTGCGGATCACGTCGCCGAGGTGCTCGCGCAGCGCCTCGCCCTTCTTGCCGGTGATCTTGTCGGCGTGGGTGATGACGTTGTCGAGCCCGTCGTACTGGTTGATCCACTTCGCCGCGAACCCCTGCCCCACGCCGGGCACCCCGGGCAGGTTGTCCGAGGTCTCGCCCACGATCGCCGCCAGCTCCGGGTAGCGGTGGGGCGGCACCTTGTACTTTTCCTCCACCGCCGCCGGCGTCATCCGCGCCAGGTCGGAGACGCCCCGCATGGGGTAGAGCACCGTGGAGCGGTCGGTCACCAGCTGCAGCGAGTCGCGGTCGCCCGTGAGGATGAGGACCTCCATGCCGTCCGCGAGGGCCTGCGTCGTCAGCGTCGCGATGATGTCGTCGGCCTCGTACCCCTCCTTCTTGAGGAAGGTGATGCCGAAGGCGTCGAGGAGCTGCTCGATGATCGGCAGCTGGCTGCCGAACTCCCCCGGCGTCTTGTTGCGCTTCGCCTTGTACTCCGCGTACTGCTCCAGGCGGAACGTCTGGCGGGACACGTCGAACGCGACGGCCACGTGCGTGGGCTGCTCGTCGCGGAGCACGTTGACGAGCATCGACGTGAAGCCGTAGACCGCGTTGGTGTGCTGCCCCGTCGTCGTGGAGAAGTTCTCGACGGGGAGCGCGAAGAACGCCCGGTAGGCCAACGAGTGGCCGTCGAGCAGCAGCAGGCGCGGCCGCCCCTCGGCGGCGGGCGTGACGGTGGCGGAGGTCGTCGACTGAGGCACGTGCCGACCCTAACCGTGACCACCGACGACGCCGGGCGCGGCCGGGAGCAGAATGACCGGCATGGACAAGGACGCCACCACCCCCGTGCCCGGTCTCGACGAGCTCGTCGCGCAGATGTCGGAGCGCATGGGCGCGCTCAACGAGAAGATGGGCATCGAGATGGTCGAGGTCTCGCGCGAGAGGATCGTGGCCACGATGCCCGTCGAGGGCAACACCCAGCCCTACGGGCTCCTCCACGGCGGCGCCTCCGTCGTGCTCGCCGAGACGCTCGGCTCCGTCGGCTCGGCGCTCCACGCCCACCCCGACCGCGCCGCTGTCGGCGTCGACATCAACGCCACGCACCACCGGTCGGCGACGTCCGGCGTCGTCACGGGCGTCGCCACGCCGGTCCACCTGGGGCGCAGCTCGACGTGCTTCGAGGTGGTCATCACGAACGAGGCCGGCAAGCGGGTCTGCACCGCCCGGATCACCTGCTCGCTGATCCCCGTCGACCGGGTCCCGTCCGCCGGCTGACGCGGACCGGAGCGCCGGGGCAGCTCCCGGCCGGGCGCAGGCTCAGCCCGCGCGCTGCGTCGTCGTCCGCCGCATCGAGCGGCGGGCGGCGAGCACGCTGGTGAGCTGCTGGCGCGGCGGCCGCGCCATCGTGGGGCGCATCGCCGTGATGCGGGCCCGCACCGTCGCCGTCGGGGCGACCCGGAAGGACGCCCGCGTCGCGAGACCCAGCCGGGCCATGAAGCGGTTGGCGTCGCGCGAGGTGCTCGCCGAGGCCGTCGACACCTGGGACACGTCGTGCTCCTCGGCGTAGGCCACGCCGGCCTCGACCAGCGCCCGGCCCACCCCGCGACGGCGGAACTCCGGCAGCACGGTCGGCGAGGCCAGGTGCACCATGGGCGTCGGGTCCAGCGGCGAGACGGTGATCATCCGCAGCAGCACGGCGCCGGCGAACGCACCGCCGTACTCGGCCACCACGATCCGGTGGGCCTCCCCCGTGAGCGAGGCCTCGACGAGGCGGGCGACGTCCGACGCTCCCTCCTCGACGGAGCGGAGCGACTCGGCCCACAGGGCGGCCAGGGCGGGGATGTCGGGGAGCGCCGCGGCGCGCAGGGTGAGAGGGGCTCCCATCAGGAGGACACCGCCCGGGTCACTGCCGTCGCCATGTGTCCTCCGCCTCGGGCCACGCGCGGACCAGGGGGCCCACGCACTTCGATCACCGTTGCGGCACCCGCCCCCACGGTGCGCCGGTCGTCACCCTACGCTCGCCGCAGCCGCGCTGGCACGGGAGCCGGGCAAAAGTTGAGGGAGCGCTGATGTTCGTCGGTTCGGGCACCCTCCTCAACGTCGTCACCGTGCTGGTGGGCTCCGGCCTGGGGGTGGCGCTGGGAGGGCGTCTCCCCGAGCGGGTACGGCGCGTGGTCACCGACGGTCTCGGGCTCGTGACGCTGCTCGTGGCGGCGGTCGCGGCCGCCGACGTGCTCGACGCCGACCTGGCCGCGGCCACCGGCACGGGCGCGCCGATGCTCATCGTGCTGGGCGCGGTGCTGATCGGCGGGATCGTGGGCGCCGCGCTCGACCTCGACGGGCGGCTCGTCGCCCTGGGACGCTGGACGGAGCGGCGCCTGGCGCGGCGGACCGTGGCCGCGGACCGGGGGTCGGACGCCGGGTCGGACGCCGAGTCGGACGCCGGGTCGGACCCCGCGCGCACCGATCGCTTCACAGCCGGCTTCGTGGCCGCGTCCCTCGTCTTCTGCACGGGACCGCTCACCGTGCTCGGGTCGCTCAACGACGGGCTCGGCAACGGCGCCGAGCAGCTCTACCTCAAGGCCACCCTCGACGGGTTCGCGGCCATCGCCTTCGCCGCGACGTTCGGCTGGGGCGTCGCCGCCTCCGCGCTCACCGTCGTGGTCGTGCAGGGCGGGCTCACCCTCGTCGGCCTCGTCGTGGGCGACGTGCTTCCCGCGGCCCACGTCGCCGCGCTGAGCGCGGTCGGCGGCGTGCTGCTCGTCGGCGTCGCCCTGCGGCTCCTCGACGTCGCCCAGGTGGCGGTGGCCTCGCTCCTCCCCGCGCTCGTGGTGGCGCCCCTGCTGGTCGAGGCGGTCGTGCGACTGCGGTGATCCGCTGCCCGCTGTGACACCGAACACCGATTGTTCCCGCTTCGTTACCTCAAGCGACGACGTGACCGCTCCCGGCGTCATAGCGTTCCACCCCACATGCGTCATGCCCTGACGCGCCGAGCTCGAACAGGAGCCCCATGCAGATCGGCACCCGAGCCGCGGACACCCCGCCGCGGCCACAGACCCGGGGACGCGGAGGCATCCCGAGCCACCGCTCGGTGCTCCGGTTCCTCGCCCCCCTGCTGCTCGCGCTGGTCATCCTCGGCGTCGCGCCGTCCGCCCAGGCCGCATCCGCGGCCGAGGACGGCTACCGCGTCACCGTGAACCTGCGCGACACCAGCAACGACAACGCCCCCGTCGAGGGCGTCGACATCACCGCGACCCCCGAGGGCGGTGAGGCCGTCGAGGCCACGACCGACGCCGACGGACGCGCGGTGCTCGAGATCCCCGCGGAGTTCCAGGGCGCCACCGTCCTCGTCGAGCTCGACGAGGACTCGCTCCCCGACGGCGCCGCCATGCGCGAGGGCGCGCCCGCCGAGCAGACCGTGACGCTCAACATCTCCACGGTCGGCGTCACCTTCCTCATCGGCGAGGACAACCGCAACGTCATGACGAAGTGGGACCGCGTCCCCGCCAGCATCTACAACGGCCTGCTGTTCGGCCTGATCATGGCGATGGCGGCGCTGGGGCTCTCGATGGTGTTCGGCACCACGGGCCTCACCAACTTCTCGCACGGCGAGCTCGTCACCTTCGGCGCGGTGTGCACCATGCTGCTCAACACGTCACTGGGGGTGCCGTTCCTCCTGGCGGTCCCCATCACGGTGGTGGCCGCCGTGGGCGTGGGCTGGCTGCAGGACAGGTTCCTGTGGGCCCCGCTCCGTCACCGCGGCATCGGACTGATCGCGATGATGATCGTCTCCATCGGCCTGCAGTTCTTCCTGCGCAACTTCTTCGCCTACATCACGGGCTCCCGCACCGAGGTGTACGACGAGTATGCCACCGGCGCCGGGTCGGACTTCGCCGGGCTGTTCACCTACACGACCCGTGACATCATCATCGCCGGCGTCTGCATCGTCGTGCTCGCCGCGGTCATCGCGGGCCTGTCCTACACCCGCCTCGGCCGCGCGACCCGCGCGGTCTCCGACAACCCGGCGCTGGCGGCGGCCACCGGCATCAACGTCGACCGGGTCGTCTCCACGGTGTGGATGGTGGGCACGGCCCTCGCCGCGCTCGCGGGCACGTTCCTCGCGTTCCAGCTCGGCGTGACCTACCAGATCGGCCAGCTCATGCTGCTGCTGCTCTTCGCAGCCTGCTGCGTCGGCGGCCTCGGGTCGGTGTGGGGCGCGCTCGTCGGCAGCCTCATCATCGGTGTGCTCATCGAGCTCTCGGCGCTGGTGATCCCGCCGGACCTCAAGAACGCCGGCGCGCTGCTGCTCCTCGTCATCATCCTTCTCGTCCGACCGCAGGGCCTCCTCGGCCGCCGCGAGCGGATCGGCTGAAAGGGATCTCATGGACCTGCTCACCAACGCGCTCCACGACGCGTTCGCACCCATCGCGATCTCGTACGTGCTGGCCGCCATCGGCCTCAACATCCACTACGGCTACACGGGCCTGCTGAACTTCGGCCAGGCCGCGTTCGCCGCGGTCGGTGCCTACGGCATGGCCGTGCTCATCGTGTCGTTCGACGTCCCGCTCGTGCCGGCGCTGCTGCTGGCCCTGGTCGGTGCCGTCCTGCTGGCCCTGGTCATGGGTCTGCCGACTCTGCGCCTGCGCGCGGACTACCTCGCGATCGTCACGATCGCCGTCGCGGAGATCGCCCGGCTGATCTTCTCGACGTCGTTCAAGCAGTACTTCAACGCACGTGACGGCGTGCAGGGCTTCACCGCCGACTTCCGCGACCTCAACCCGTACGGCGAGGGCGCCATCGGCTTCAGCCGCAACGACCTCTGGGTCATCACCGTGGGCTGGCTGCTCGTCGCGCTCGTGCTCGCCTTCGTCTTCCTGCTCATGCGCAGCCCCTGGGGCCGCGTGCTGAAGAGCATCCGCGAGGACGAGGACGCCGTCCGCTCGCTCGGCAAGAACGTCTACAGCTACAAGCTGCAGGCACTCATCCTCGGTGGCGTCATCGGTGCCCTCGGTGGCTTCGTCGGCGCGCTCGGCAAGGGCTCGGTGCAGCCGGACAGCTTCAACACCGACTTCACCTTCATCGCCTTCACCATGCTCATCCTCGGTGGTGCGGCGCGCGTGATGTCCCCGGTCGTGGGTGCCGTGCTCTTCTGGTTCCTGCTGACCTTCATGGACGTCCTGCTCAAGCGCATCACCGGCGACGGCGGCTTCGTGCCCGGGTGGCTGCTCAACCCGGACCAGACCGGCAACGTGCGGTTCATGATCGTGGGCCTCGTGCTGATGCTGCTCATGATCTTCCGCCCGCAAGGGATCTTCGGCGACAAGAAGGAGCTCGCGATCGATGCCCGCTGACCTCGAGAAGTCCCGCGGCGCAGCCGCGGCCGCCCTGGCCGACGTCGCCCACGAGCCGGGTGCGGCCAAGCCCGACCCCATCGTCGTCGTCGACAACATCACGCGGCAGTTCGGTGGCCTCAAGGCCGTCGACGTGGGCCACCTGGAGATCCAGCGCGGTGTCATCACCGCGCTGATCGGCCCCAACGGTGCCGGCAAGACGACCTTCTTCAACCTGCTCACCGGGTTCGACACCCCTGACACGGGCGAGCGCTACCTCAACGGCAAGTCGCTGAAGCGCGTCGCGGCGTACAAGGTCGCGAAGCTCGGCATGGTCCGCACCTTCCAGCTGACCAAGGTGCTGTCCAAGCTCACCGTGCTGGAGAACATGCGCCTCGGCGCGACCAGCCAGCTCGGTGAGCGGTTCTGGGCGGGTCCGCTGGCGTTCCTGTGGAGCGGCCAGGAGAAGGCCAACACGGAGCGCGCCCGCGAGCTGCTCCGCCGGTTCAAGCTCGACGCCAAGGAGAACGACTTCGCCGGCTCGCTCTCGGGCGGTCAGCGGAAGCTGCTCGAGATGGCTCGCGCGCTCATGGTGGAGCCGGAGCTCGTCATGCTCGACGAGCCGATGGCCGGCGTGAACCCGGCGCTCAAGCAGTCGCTGCTGGGGCACGTGAAGTCGCTGCGCGACGAGGGCATGACCGTCCTCTTCGTCGAGCACGACATGGACATGGTCCGCGACATCTCGGACTGGGTGGTCGTCATGGCCGCGGGCGCCGTCATCGCCGAGGGCCCCCCGCACAGCATCATGAGCGACCAGCGCGTCATCGACGCCTACCTGGGCGCCCACCACGACACCGACATCAGCGACCTCGACCCCGAGGAGATCCTCGCCGAGGCGGAGGCCGAGATCGAGGCCGAGAAGGAGGGCAACGCGTGAACGCCGACCTGAGCAAGGCCGCCGGGGGCGCCGACGAGCGAGCCGAGGCCGCCCGCCGGGCGCACCTCGCCGCTGCCGACGGTGCCGTCCTGCGGGCGGACAACCTGATCGCGGGCTACCTGCCCGGCGTCAACATCCTCAACGGGGCCGACCTCTACTGCCAGCCGGGCGAGCTCGTCGGCATCATCGGCCCCAACGGCGCGGGCAAGTCGACGCTCCTCAAGGCGCTCTTCGGACTGGTCAAGATCCACACCGGTTCGGTCACGCTGCGCGGCGAGGAGGTCACCAACCAGCGGGCGGACAGCCTGGTCACCAAGGGCATCGGGTTCGTGCCCCAGACCAACAACGTCTTCCCCAGCCTGTCCATCGCGGAGAACCTCCAGATGGGCTGCTACCAGGCGCCCAAGAAGTTCGCCGAGCGCTTCGACTTCGTCACGGGGATCTTCCCGGCGCTCGGTGCCCGCCGCAACCAGCGTGCCGGCTCCCTCTCAGGCGGTGAGCGGCAGATGGTCGCCATGGGCCGCGCGCTCATGATGGAGCCCTCGGTGCTGCTCCTCGACGAGCCCTCGGCAGGCCTCTCCCCCGCCATGCAGGACGAGGTCTTCGTCCAGACCCGCAACATCAACAAGGCGGGCGTCTCCGTCGTCATGGTCGAGCAGAACGCCGCCCGGTGCCTGCAGATCTGCGACCGCGGCTACGTGCTCGACCACGGCCGCAACGCCTACACGGCCACCGGCCGCGAGCTCGCCAACGACCCGAAGGTCATCGAGCTCTACCTGGGCACCCTGGCCAAGCAGAACACCTGAGCCGCCTGCTCCACCTGCTCCACCGAGACGAAGGGCCCGCCGGCTGACTGCCGGCGGGCCCTTCGTCGTCGTGCCGTGCCGGCGCCCGGCGCCCGGCGCCCGGCGCCTCCCGGGTCGTGGTGCGAGGCCACCGCTTTCCGCGGGCCTGGCACCACGACCCGAGAGGGCCTGGGAGGCCCTGGGAGGCCCTGGGGCCCAAGAGAGGGCCGAGCGACGACCGAGCGACCTGACCGCGTGCCCCTCCCACCGACGGGGACGGGGGTACGCCGCCCGCTCACGCCGCGCCGTACCCGCAGGTCCGCCCCCGGTCGTGGTGCCAGGCCACCACTTTCCGCAGGGCTCGCACCACGACCCCGAGGGGCCCCGGCCGGTCGTGGTGCCAGACCGCTGGTTTCCGCAGGGCTCACACCACGACCCGAGGAGGGCGAGGGGGCGAGGGGGCGAGGGGCCGAGAGGGCGGGGGCGGCCAGGCGCGAGGGGGGCCGCCGGGCCATGCCGGGCACAGAAAAAGCCCCAGGCCCCCGGAGCGCAGCTCTCCGGGGGCCTGGGGGACGTGCGACCGGGCGGGTGCCCGGTGGTGTCACGGCATCAGTTGTTGCCGTTGAGACCCGCCTCGACGAGCTCGGGGACGATCTTCTTCGTCTCGTCGAAGGCGATCAGGACGATCGCGTCGGGGTCCTCGGCCTTGATGGCCTCGACCTCGGCCGTGTAGGTCGCGGCCTCCGGCGAGTAGAGCTGGTAGGACACGACGCTGCCGCCCGACTGCTCGAAGAAGTCACGGACGTTCTCCGCGAGCGCCTCGCCGTAGGAGTCCTGGCGAGCCAGGATGGCGATGTTCTGCTTGCCGTCGCCGCTGAGCGTCGACGCCATGACCTGGCCCTGGAGCACGTCCGAGGGAGCGGTGCGGAAGTACAGGCCCTGGTCGGCGTAGGTGTCGAACGCGGTCGACGTGTTGGCCGGGGAGATCTGCGCGACGCCGGCGCTCGTGATCTTGTCGATCACGCTGAGCGAGACCGACGAGGAGGCCGCACCGACGATGACGTCGACGTTGCCGGAGAGGAGCTGGTCGACGGACGCGCCGGCGATGTCGGGCGTGCCGTCGCCGGAGTCGGCGGTCGGCAGGGCGACGGCGTCGGCACCGTTCACGCCACCGGCCTCGTTGATCTCCTGCACGGCGAGCGCGACGCCCGCGATCTCCGGGGGGCCGAGGAACGCGAGGTCACCGGAGGTCGGCAGCAGGCCACCCACGGTGAAGACGCCGTCGCCGTCCTCGATCGCCGGGAGCTCCTGGCCCTCGACCGGGTCGGAGTCGGGGATCTCGCCGGTGATGAACTCCTGCGGCGTGTACGTGTTGTCCGCGCCGTACTCGAAGATGCCGATCGACGCGGACGTCGGGCTGCCGGTCGAGCTGAAGTCGATCGGGCCGGACACGCCGTCGTAGTCGATGTCGGTGCCGGCGGCGAGGAGCTCGGCGCACGCGGCGAAGTCGGTGCACTTCTCGCCCTCGGCGGACACCTCCTGCAGCTTGCTGGCGATCGCCGTGCCGGAGTCGTTGCCGGCCGCGATCGCGGCGAGGGCCGCGACGACGACGGCGTCGTAGGACTCCGCGCCGTAGGTGAAGTCGGCGAGGTCGGGGTTGACGCCGAGGAGGCGCTCACGGAACTCGTCGCCGAGCTCGGAACCGGGGTAGGTCGCGCGGACGCCCTCGAGGGTGCCCTCGGGGAAGTCGCTGCTGTAGTCGGCGGTGTTGCCGTCGACGAAGTACCACGACGGGGCCGACGACGCGTTGTCGTTGTTGTTGCCGCCGTCGCTGTCGTTGTCGCCGTCACCGTCTCCGCCGCCACAACCAGCGGCGACGAGGGACGTCGCGAGCATCGCGACCCCCAGTCGGACCAGGGTGCTGGAACGCTTCATCAAGCCTCCGTCAATCGGATTCCCACGTCGGCACCTCGCCGACGTGTGCGTCAACGTAGTCCTCGACGGAGCCCGGCGAGAGCGGCTCGGGAGGCCGTTGCCAACTTGTGACCTGGCCCGCTGCTCCCGTGATCGGTGTGACGGTGCCGACACGCGGGAGCGGGCCGGACCGGGCCGTCAGGCGCCGCTGGCGCCCGGGCCGTGCGTGATGACGCCCTCGGCGACCTGCTTCATCGACAGGCGCAGGTCCATCGCGGTCTTCTGGATCCAGCGGAAGGCATCCGGCTCCGTGAGCCCGAGGTCCTTCTGCAGCACCCCCTTGGCGCGGTCGACCAGCTTGCGCGTCTCGAGCCGCTCCGTGAGGTCGCCGACCTCGGCCTCGAGCTGGCTCAGCTCGGCGAACCGGCTGACCGCCATCTCGATGGCCGGCACCAGGTCGCTCGCCGAGAACGGCTTCACCAGGTAGGCCATCGCCCCGGCGTCGCGGGCCCGCTCGACCAGCTCGCGCTGCGAGAACGCCGTGAGGATGACGACGGGGGCGATGCGCTGGGCGGCGATCCGCTCCGCCGCGGCGATCCCGTCGAGCACGGGCATCTTGACGTCGAGCACGACGAGGTCGGGCCGCAGCTCCTCGGCGAGCTCGATGGCGCGCTGGCCGTCGCCGGCCTCGCCCACCACCTCGTAGCCCTCGTCGGCCAGCATCTCGGCCAGGTCCATGCGGATCAGCGCCTCGTCCTCGGCGATGACGACACGACGGGGGGCCTGCGCGCGCTCGTTCACAGACCGAAGGCTAGCCCGCGCGCGCCGTCCGTGCGGCCCCGGCGTGCGACGACGCCGGCCGGGCCGTGCGTCGCGTTGGTCACGGGATCGGCTACGGTGGCGGCCGCACCCTCGCCGGGTTGGCGGAACGGCATACGCGGTGGTCTCAAACACCACTGTCCGAGAGGACTTGTGGGTTCGAATCCCACACCCGGCACCCGCACGCCGTCGGAACTGTCAGCGGCGCCCGCGACCATCTGCCCATGCACGTCCGTCCATGGAGCACCGTCGAGTCAGCGCTGCGCGCCTCCGACGACGGGATCCCCGACGCCGAGAACGCGAAGCTGCACGGGGTAGCGCTGAAGACCATCCGTCGATGGCGTCGTGACTATCAACGCCGCTCGCTCCCTCGCGGCCAGTCCCACACGAGCGCACGGTGCCCGCGTTGCGAGAACGGTGTCCTCGACGTGGCTGCCTACGCCGAGCTGCTCGGCTGGTACCTCGGCGACGGGCACCTCGTGGAGGCCCGACGCGAGGTTCTGGTGCTCACCATCGTCAACGACCAGAAGTACGTCGAGGCCAACGCCCGCCTCGTCGTCCTGATGCGCGCGGTGAAGCCCGGGGGCCGACCTCACGTCCGAGAGCGACCTGGCGCCATCGTGACCGCAATGGGCTGGAAGCACTGGACCTGCCTCTTCCCCCAGCACGGCCCGGGGCGCAAGCACGACCGCGGGATCGTGCTGGAGCCCTGGCAGCGGGCGGTCGTGGAGGAGGAGCCCGCCGCGTTCCTCCGCGGGCTGTTCCACTCGGACGGCTCGCGCGTGCGGAACTGGGCCAGCCGCCGTGTGCCGGGCACCGGGGAGGTACGTCGCCACGACTACGCGCGGTGGCAGTTCAGCAACCGCTCGGAGGACCTCCTGGAGCTCTGCGGCTGGGCGCTCGACCTGGCGGGGGTCCCGTGGCGGAGGTCGTCCCGGACGCACGTCAGCGTGTCGAGACGGGCCGCGGTGGCTCGTCTCGACACGCTGATCGGTGTGAAGCGGTGAGGCGGGGGTCAGACCCGGCGGTAGGCCGGCGCGACCTCGTTGATCGCGTCGCCCATCTTGTGCACGCGCAGGGCGTTGGTGGAGCCCGGGATGCCCGGAGGGGCGCCCGCGATGATGACGACGAGGTCGCCCTCCTTGACGCGCTGGATGCGGAGCAGCGCCTCGTCGACCTGGCGCACCATCTCGTCGGTGTGCTCCACCGGCGCGGTCTTGAAGGTCTCGACGCCCCACACCGCCGCCAGCTGCGAACGGGTGGACGCGAGCGGCGTGAAGGCGAGGATGGGGATGGGGCCGCGGTAGCGCGCGACCCGCCGGGCGGAGTCGCCGCTCTGGGTGAAGGCGACGAGGTACTTCGCACCGACGCGCTCCGCGACCTGCGCCGCGGCGAGGGCGATGATGCCGCCCTTGGTGTGCGGGTCCCAGTCGAGGGCGCGGATGTCGCGGGCCGCGTGGCGGTCGGCGCTCTCGATGATGCGCGCCATCGTCTCGACGGCCGTCACGGGGTAGTCGCCCACGCTGGTCTCGCCCGAGAGCATCACGGCGTCGGCGCCGTCGAGCACGGCGTTGGCGACGTCGGAGGTCTCCGCGCGCGTGGGCGCGGGGGCCGTGATCATCGACTCGAGCATCTGGGTGGCGACGATGACGGGCTTCGCGTTGGTGCGGGCCAGGTCGACGATGCGCTTCTGGTGGAACGGCACGTCCTCGAGGGGGCACTCCACGCCGAGGTCGCCGCGCGCCACCATGAACGCGTCGAACGCCTGGACGATGTCCTCGAGGTTCTCGAGCGCCTGCGGCTTCTCGATCTTCGCGATGATGGGGACCGTGCGGCCCTCCTCCGCCATGATCGCCCGCACGTCGTCGGCGTCGGACGCGTTGCGCACGAAGCTGAGCGCGACGAAGTCGACGCCGATCCGCAGCGCCCAGCGGAGGTCCTCGACGTCCTTCTCGGACAGCGCGGGCACGGACACCGCGACGCCGGGCAGGTTGATCCCCTTGTGGTCGGAGACCTTGCCGCCGATGAGCACCTCGACCTCGACGTCGGTGTCCGTCTTCGACACCACGCGCAGCTTGATCTTGCCGTCGTCGATGAGGAGGGGGTCGCCGGGCTTCACGTCGCCGGGCAGGCCCTTGTAGGTCGTGCCGCAGATCGACGCGTCGCCGTCGACGTCGCGTGTGGTGATGCACCAGCTCTGGCCGCGCCGCAGCACGACCGGGCCCTCCGAGAAGGTCTCCAGCCGGATCTTGGGCCCCTGGAGGTCGGCCAGGATCCCCACGCCACGACCACTGGAGTCGGAGGCCTGCCGGACCAGCCGGTAGTTCTCCTCGTGGTCGGCGTGGGTGCCGTGGCTCATGTTCAGTCGCGCGACATCCATGCCGGCGTAGACCAGCTCCTGGATGCGGCGGGCTCCGGCCGTTGCCGGCCCCAACGTACAGACGATCTTCGCTCGGCGCACAGGACGACCCTACTGCTCCCGGCTCGCCCCCGTGGCACTGGACCTTGAACGTTCCAACAATCTTTCCCCAGGACGCCGACGGGCCGGCACCCCGAGGGGTGCCGGCCCGTCGTGACGGAGCCGGGATCAGACGACCAGGGGACGCTCGGTCGACTTGATCGGGGCCGGGAGCGACGTCGAGCCCGTCAGGTACTCGTCCACCGCGGCGGCCGCCGCACGCCCCTCGGCGATCGCCCAGACGATGAGCGACTGCCCGCGACCCGCGTCCCCGGCGGCGAACACGCCGGGCACCGAGGTCTGGTACGTCGGGGTGCGGCTCACGTTGCCCCGCTCGTCGAGCTCGAGCTCGAGCTGCTGGACGACGGTGTTCGTCTCGGGGCCCGTGAAGCCCATGGCGAAGAGGACGAGGTCGGCCGGGATCTCCCGCTCGGTGCCCTCCACCTCGGTGAGCTTGCCGCCCTCGAAGGTGACGTCCACGAGACGCAGCGCGCGGACGTTGCCGTCCTCGTCGCCGACGAACTCCTTGGTGGAGACGCCGTAGACGCGGTCGCCACCCTCCTCGTGCGCCGACGAGACGCGGAACAGCATCGGGTACGTCGGCCACGGCTGGCCGGACGGACGGCTCTCGCCGGGCTGCGGCATGATCTCGAGCTGCGTGATCGACGCGGCGCCCTGACGGATCGACGTGCCGAGGCAGTCGGCGCCGGTGTCGCCGCCGCCGATGATGACGACGTGCTTGTCGTCGGCCCGGATCTGGCCCTCGACGGTCTCCCCCAGCGCCACGCGGTTGGCCTGCGGCAGGAACTCCATGGCCTGGTGGATGCCGGCGAGCTCGCGGCCGGGCACCTGCAGGTCGCGGGCGACGGTCGAGCCGGTGGCGACGACGACCGCGTCGTACCGCGCCTTCAGCTGCTCCCCCGTGACGTCCACGCCCACCTCGACGCCCGCCCGGAAGATGGTGCCCTCGCGGCGCATCTGGTCGAGGCGGCGGTCGATGTGCCGCTTCTCCATCTTGAACTCGGGGATGCCGTAGCGGAGCAGGCCGCCGATCTTGTCGGCCCGCTCGTAGACGGCCACCGTGTGGCCGGCCCGCGTGAGCTGCTGGGCGGCGGCGAGGCCCGCCGGGCCCGAGCCGATGACGGCGACCGTCTTGCCCGAGAGCCACTCCGGCGGCTGGGGCGCCACCGTGCCGGACTCCCACGCGCGGTCGATGATCGAGACCTCGACGTTCTTGATGGTCACCGGGTCCTGGTTGATGCCCAGCACGCAGGCGGTCTCGCAGGGCGCCGGGCAGAGCCGGCCGGTGAACTCCGGGAAGTTGTTCGTCGCGTGGAGACGCTCGATCGCGTCGCTCCAGTCGTCGCGCCACACCAGGTCGTTCCACTCCGGGATGATGTTGCCCAGCGGGCAGCCCTGGTGGCAGAACGGGATGCCGCAGTCCATGCAACGACCCGCCTGCGGCGTGATGATCGGCAGGAGCGCGCGGCCGATGCCGTCGGGGTAGACCTCGTTCCAGTCGTTCACCCGCTCCTCGACCGGACGACGCGTCGCGACCTTGCGGCCCTCCTTGAGGAAGCCCTTCGGGTCAGCCATGCAGCACCTCCATGATCCGGGCGGCCGTCTGGTCCTCGTCGAGTCCCTCGGCCTCAGCCTCTGCGCGGGCGTCCAGCACCCGCTTGTAGTCACGCGGCATCACCTCGGTGAAGCGAGCCACGGCGGCCGGCCAGTCGGCGAGCAGCTGCTCGGCGACCTCCGACCCGGTCTCCTCGAAGAACGCACGGACGTAGCCGTGCAGCTCCTCGACGGCGTCGCCCTCGACGGCGCGCAGGTCGACGAGCTCGCCGTTGACCCGCTGCTGCTTGAGGTCGAGCACCCAGGCGATGCCGCCCGACATGCCGGCCGCCAGGTTGCGGCCGGTCTTGCCGAGCACGACGACGCGGCCGCCGGTCATGTACTCGAGCGCGTGGTCGCCCACGCCCTCGGTGACGACCAGGGCGCCCGAGTTGCGCACGCAGCACCGCTCGCCCACGCCGCCGCGGATGAAGATCTCGCCGGACGTCGCGCCGTACGCGATCGTGTTGCCCGCGATGATCTGCTCCTCGGAGCGGAACGTCGCCGAGCGGTCGGGACGGATCACGATGCGACCGCCCGAGAGGCCCTTGCCGACGTAGTCGTTGCCGTCGCCCTCGAGACGCAGCGTGACGCCCCGCGGCACGAACGCGCCGAACGACTGCCCGGCGGAGCCGGTGAGGGTGATGTCGATCGTGCCCTCGGGCAGGCCCTCGCCGCGGTAGCGCTTCGTCACCTCGTGGCCGAGCATGGTGCCGACCGTGCGGTTGACGTTGCGCACCTCGAGCTGGGCGCGCACCGGCTCGCCGTTCTCCAGCGCGGGCGCGGCGATCGCGATGAGCTCGTTGTCGAGCGCCTTCTCCAGGCCGTGGTCCTGCGTCTTGGTGCACCGCAGGTCCTGGTCGGGGAACATCGTGTTGTCGGGCACGTGGAGGATCGGCGCCAGGTCGAGCCCGGCGGCCTTCCAGTGGTCGACGGCCCGCTCGACGTCGAGCGCACCGACCTGGCCGACGGCCTCGTCGATGCTGCGGAAGCCCAGCTCGGCGAGCAGCTCCCGCACCTCCTCGGCGATGTAGGTGAAGAAGTTGACGACGTACTCGGCCTTGCCGCTGTAGCGCTCCCGGAGCACCGGGTTCTGCGTGGCGACGCCGACCGGGCACGTGTCGAGGTGGCAGACCCGCATCATGATGCAGCCCGAGACGACGAGGGGCGCCGTGGCGAACCCGAACTCCTCGGCACCGAGGAGCGCGGCGATGACGACGTCGCGGCCCGTCTTCAGCTGGCCGTCGGCCTGCACGACGATCCGGTCGCGCAGCCCGTTGAGGAGCAGCGTCTGCTGCGCCTCCGCGAGGCCGAGCTCCCAGGGACCGCCCGCGTGCTTGAGCGAGGTGAGCGGCGACGCACCGGTGCCGCCGTCGTTGCCGGAGATGAGCACCACGTCGGCGTGCGCCTTCGAGACGCCCGTCGCGACCGTGCCGACGCCGACCTCGGAGACGAGCTTGACGTGCACGCGCGCGCTCGGGTTGGCGTTCTTGAGGTCGTGGATCAGCTGCGCCAGGTCCTCGATGGAGTAGATGTCGTGGTGCGGCGGCGGGCTGATGAGGCCCACGCCCGGCGTCGAGTGCCGGGTCTTCGCCACCCACGGGTACACCTTGTGACCGGGCAGCTGGCCGCCCTCGCCGGGCTTCGCGCCCTGCGCCATCTTGATCTGGATGTCGTCGGCGTTCGTCAGGTACTCGCTCGTGACACCGAAGCGACCCGACGCGACCTGCTTGATGGAGCTGCGACGCTCGGGGTCGTAGAGCCGCTCCGGGTCCTCGCCGCCCTCACCGGTGTTCGACTTCGCGCCGAGCCGGTTCATGGCGATCGCGAGGGTCTCGTGCGCCTCCTGGGAGATCGAGCCGTAGGACATGGCGCCCGTGGAGAAACGCTTGACGATCGCCTCGACCGGCTCCACCTCGTCGATGGAGATGGGCGCGCGACCACCCTGCTCGGCGCTCTTGAAGCGGAACAGGCCGCGGAGCGTCATGAGGCGCTCGGACTGCTCGTCGACGCGCGACGTGTACTGCTTGAACACGTCGTAGCGCCCCGCCCGCGTGGCGTGCTGCAGGCGGAACACCGTCTCGGGGTCGAACAGGTGGGGCTCGCCCTCGCGGCGCCACTGGTACTCGCCACCGATCGCCAGCTCGCGGTGCGACGGGGCGACACCGCTGCGCGGGTACGCCGCGGCGTGGCGCAGCGCGACCTCCTGGGCGATCGTGTCGATGCCGACGCCGCCCAGCTTCGAGGTGGTGCCGGCGAAGTACTGCTCGACGAAGTCCTGGGACAGGCCGACGGCCTCGAAGATCTGCGCACCCGTGTAGGACGCGACGGTCGAGACGCCGATCTTGCTCATGACCTTGAGGACGCCCTTGCCGAGCGCCTTGACCAGGTTCTTCACCGCGACCTGGGGGTCGGCGGTGACGTAGTAGCCCGCCCGGGCCAGGTCCTCGACCGACTCCATGGCGAGGTACGGGTTGACCGCGGCCGCGCCGTACCCGACGAGCAGGGCGACGTGGTGCACCTCGCGGACGTCGCCGGCCTCGACGAGCAGGCCCACCTGCGTGCGGGTCTTCTCCCGCACCAGGTGGTGGTGGACCGCACCGGTGAGCAGCAGCGACGGGATCGGTGCCAGCTCGCTGGTCGAGTGCCGGTCGGAGAGCACGATGATGCGGGCGCCGTCGGCGATCGCCGCGCTGACCTCGGCGCAGATCTCCGCGATCCGCGCCGCCATCGCCGCGCCGCCGCCCTCGACCTCGTAGAGGCCGCGGGCCACGTGCGTGACGAAGCCGGGACGGTCGCCGTCACGGTTGATGTGGCGGATCTTGGCGAGCTCGTCGTTGTCGATCACGGGGAACGGCAGGACGATCTGGCGGCACGACTCCGGGCCGGGGGCGAGGAGGTTGGCCTCCGGGCCGATCGAGCCGTTGAGCGAGGTGACGAGCTCCTCGCGGATGGCGTCGAGCGGCGGGTTCGTGACCTGCGCGAAGAGCTGCGAGAAGTAGTCGAACAGCATCCGCGGCTTCTCGCTGAGCGCGGCGATGGGCGTGTCGGTGCCCATGGAGCCGATGGGCTCGGCACCCGTGTTCGCCATGGGGGTGAGGAGGACGCGGAGCTCCTCCTCGGTGTAGCCGAACACCTGCTGGCGACGCGTCACCGAGGCGTGCGTGTGCACGATGTGCTCGCGCTCGGGCACGTCCTTGAGGTGGAGGAGGCCGTCGGCCAGCCACTCGGCGTAGGGCTGCTCCGCCGCGAGGGTCGACTTGATCTCCTCGTCCTCGACGATGCGGTGCTCCGCGGTGTCGACGAGGAACATCTTGCCGGGCTGCAGCCGACCCTTGCGCACGATCGTGGCGGGATCGATGTCGAGCACGCCGACCTCGGAGGCCAGCACGACGAGACCGTCGTCGGTGACCCAGAAGCGGGACGGGCGCAGGCCGTTGCGGTCGAGGGTGGCGCCGATCTGGGTGCCGTCGGTGAAGACGACGCAGGCGGGGCCGTCCCACGGCTCCATCATCGAGGAGTGGAACTCGTAGAACGCGCGCTTGGCCTCGTCCATCTCGCCGTGGTTCTCCCACGCCTCGGGGATCATCATCAGCACGGAGTGCGGCAGGCTGCGGCCACCGAGGTGCAGCAGCTCGAGCACCTCGTCGAACGACGCCGAGTCCGACGCGCCCGGGGTGCAGATCGGGAACAGCCGGTCGAGGTCCCCGTCGATGACGTCGGAGGCGAGGAGGGCCTCGCGGGCCCGCATCCAGTTGCGGTTGCCCATCACGGTGTTGATCTCGCCGTTGTGCGCGATGAACCGGAACGGGTGGGCCAGCGGCCAGCTCGGGAACGTGTTCGTGGAGAAGCGCGAGTGCACGACGCCGATCGCCGACGCCATGCGCTCGTCGCGCAGGTCGGGGAAGAAGTGGTCGAGCTGGTCCGTCGTGAGCATGCCCTTGTAGACCGTGGTGCGGGCCGACAGCGACGCGAAGTACGCCTCCGTCTGGCGCTCGGCACGCTTGCGCACGCAGAAGGCGAGGCGCTCGAGCGCGAGGCCCGTCACGGACGCGTCGGCCGGGGCGATGAACAGCTGGCTGAACGTCGGCATGACGCCGAGCGCCATCGAGCCCAGCACGCTCGGCTCCACCGGCACGTCGCGCCACCCGAGCACGCGCGCGCCCTCGGCGACCGCGATCTCCTCGATGGTGGTGCGGGCCTTCGCGAGGTCGTCGGCGTCGGCCGGCAGGAAGCCCATGCCCACGGCGTACGAGCCCGCGGCCGGCAGCTCGAAGTCGGTGACGGCGCGCAGGAACGCGTCCGGCACCTGCAGGAGGATGCCGGCGCCGTCGCCGGAGTTGACCTCGGCGCCGGCGGCGCCGCGGTGGTCGAGGTTGCGGAGCGCCTGGAGCGCCTTGGCCACGATGTCGTGGCTGGCCTCACCGGTCATCGTGGCCACGAAGGCGACGCCGCAGGCGTCGTGCTCGAACCTGGGGTCGTAGAGCCCTTGGGCCTCGGGGATCGCGTGCGAGATGGGCACGGATGCGTCTCCCGTCGTCGGGGTCCGGCACGCGAGCTGCGCAGGCCGGACGGTCAGTGGAGCTGGAGCGGGCCGCGGGGGAAGGCCCGGCGAACGACCTCGTTCGCCCGGGCTGCATGACCTCCGGGATCCGCGGGAGGGACGACGTTGGCCCTGCGCGCGCTGAGGTTACCACCGTGAAACAGTTCGGTCGCGTTCCGGGCACGCGACGGGGGTAGGGCGCGGGTCACTCCCGGTCGGTCGACGCCTCCGGCTCGGCGTCGGCCGTCGCGTCGGCGGTGGTGCCGGTCTTCGTGTCGGCCGTGGAGTCGGCCTCGGAGTCGGCCGTCGTGTCCGTCGTGGCCGCCGTGGCCGCCGTGCCGCGCTCCTCCGGCGCGGGGCGCTCGAACCCCTCGACGTACACGTCCTCCTCGCGTCCCTCGCCCCGGGTGAGGACGAGGTAGCCGACGGCGCCCACGAACAGGATGATCGAGGTCCACACGTTCCAGCGCAGGCCGAGCACGTTCTCGAGCTGCACGTCGTCGATGCGGAGCATCTCGTTCCAGACGCGGCCCGTCGTGTACGCGACGACGTAGAGCGCCAGCACCCGCCCGTGACCGAGCCGGAGCCGGCGGTCGAGGGCGACCAAGATCGCGAACGCCGCGAGGTTCCACAGGCACTCGTAGAGGAAGGTCGGGTGGAAGAGCGTGCCGGGCGCGAAACCGGCGGCGCGGGCGACGGAGTCGCTGACCTCGAGGCCCCACGGGAGGTCGGTCGGCTTGCCGAACAGCTCCTGGTTGAACCAGTTGCCCCAGCGCCCGATCGCCTGCGCGACGAGCAGGCCGGGGGCGAGCGCGTCGGCCATCGGGAGGAACCGGATGCCGCGGCTGCGGGCGCCGATCCAGGCTCCGACGCCGCCGAGGGCGATCGCGCCCCAGATGCCGAGACCGCCGTTCCAGACGTACAGCGCCTCGATGGGGCGGCGCCCCTCGCCGAAGTAGAGCTCCCAGTCGGTCGCCACGTGGTAGAGCCGGCCGCCGATGATGCCGAACGGCACGGCCCAGATCGCGATGTCCATGACCTCGCCGGCCGTGCCGCCGCGGGCGACCCACCGCTTCTCGCCGATCCAGATGGCGGCGGCCACGCCGAGGATGATGCACAACGCGTACCCGCGCAGCGGCACCGGCCCGACGTGCCAGACCCCTTCGGAGGGGCTGGGGATCGACAGCGGCACGGTCAGGAGCGAGCCGAGGGCGGCGTTCAGCATGGCGCCCATCATGGCGGGTCAGGAGCCGGGGCGACCCAGCAGGGTGACGATGTCCACGGCGAGGTCGTGGGGCGACGTGTCCCGCATCCACAGCATCGGCACGGTGTCGTCGGCGTCGACGGCGTTCACCTGGTCGTTGTGGGTGACGTCGTAGCCGCCGCTGGCGAGCCGGACGCCCTCCTCGAAGTAGACGTGGAAGCTCTGCGCCGCCGTCTGCAGGGAGGCCAGGTCGCCGGTGATGCCGACGAACCCGGGGTCGAAGCGCTCCAGGTAGGTGCGGAGCGTCGCCACGTCGTCCCGCGCCGGGTCCGTGGTCACGAACAGCACCTGCACGCGCTCGCGGTCGGCGTCGTCGAGGCGGGCCAGGGCGTTGGCGATGTTGGCGAGGACCATCTGGCAGATGTCGGGGCAGTGGCTGTAGCCGAAGAACACGAGCGTCAGGTCGGCGTCGGTGTCCTCGGTCAGCGAGTACGGCGTGCCCTCCGGTGCGCTCCCCTGCGTCGAGACCAGCGGGGGGCCGGCGACCGTGTACGGCTGGTCGAGCACGATGCCGTACATGGAGTCGTCGGTGAGGTCGGCGCCCACCATCGGGTTGAGCGGCTCGGACTGACCGCCGCACGCGGTCAGGACGGCGAGCGCGAACGCACCCGCCGCGGCCGCGCAACGACGGCGCAGGCGCACGGAGACCCGCAGGTCAGGCACCGCCGGCGTCCCCGCGACGTACCCCGGCGGCCAGGTCCTCCGTGAGCGTGCGCAGCGCGGCCAGCCCGGCCGCGCGGTCGGTGCCCGCGTCGAGCAGGGTGCGCACGAAGGCGGACCCGACGATGACGCCGTCGGCGTACGCCGCGACGACCGCGGCCTGGTCGCCGTTGGAGACACCGAGGCCGACGCCCACGGGGAGGTGGGCGTCCTTCGGCTGGAGGGCACGGGCCCGGGTGACGAGCGGACCCGCGAGGTCGCTGGTGGTGGTGCGTGCCCCCGTGACACCCATGACGGCCGTGGCGTAGACGAACCCCCGGGAGGCGGCGGTCGTCATCGCGACCCGCTCGTCGGTGGACGACGGGGCGACGAGGAACACCTTGTCGAGGTCGTGGGCGTCCGCCGCGGCGATCCACGCCTCGCCGGCGTCGGGCGTGATGTCCGGCGTGATGAGACCGGCGCCGCCCGCCGAGGCGAGGTCGGCGGCGAACCGCTCGACGCCGTAGCGCTCGACGGGGTTCCAGTACGTCATGACGAGCGTCGGCGTGCCGGTCGCGGCCACCGCCTCGACGGTGCGGAGGACGTCGGTGGTGCGGCAGCCGGCGTCGAGCGCCTGCTGGGCCGCGGCCTGGATGGTCGGCCCGTCCATCACCGGGTCGCTGTAGGGCAGCCCGATCTCGATGACGTCGCACCCGGCGTCGACCATGACGTGGAGCGCGTCGACGGCGCCGGGCACGTCGGGGAAGCCGGCGGGCAGGTAGCCGATGAGGGCCGCGCGCCCCTCCGACCGGGCACGCTCGAAGGCGGGGGTGGTGCTCATGCCTCCACGTCCTTCTGCGCGTCGCCGAGCCCGAACCACTCGATGGCCGTGCCCATGTCCTTGTCGCCGCGCCCCGAGAGGTTGATGAGCACGATCGCGTCCGGGCCCTTGGTCGCGGCGAGCTCGCGGGCCACGTCGAGGGCACCGGAGACGGCGTGCGCCGACTCGATCGCGCAGATGATGCCCTCCGTGCGGGCGAGGAGCGCCATGGCCTCCATCGCGGCGGCGTCGGTGACCGGCGCGTACCGGGCCCGGCCGATGTGCGCGAGGTGGGAGTGCTGGGGGCCGACCCCCGGGTAGTCGAGGCCCGCGGAGATCGAGTGGGACTCGACCGTCTGGCCGTCCTCGTCCTGCAGCAGGTAGGTGCGCGCGCCGTGGAGCACGCCGGAACCGCCGGCCGTGATGGTCGCCGCGTGGCGCCCCGTCTCGACGCCGTCGCCGCCGGGCTCGAAGCCCCAGATGGCGACCTCCTCGTCGTCGAGGAAGCCGGCGAAGAGGCCGATCGCGTTGGAGCCGCCGCCGACGCAGGCCGCGATCGCGTCGGGCAGGCGCCCGTAGCGCTCGAGGACCTGGGCGCGGGCCTCGTCGCCGATGCCGCGGCAGAACTCGCGGACCATCGTCGGGAACGGGTGCGGGCCGGCGGCGGTGCCGAACAGGTACGCCGTGTGGTCGACGCTCGAGACCCAGTCGCGGAACGCCTCGTTGATCGCGTCCTTCAACGTGCCGCTGCCGGTGTCGACGGCGACGACCTCGGCACCGAGGAGCTGCATGCGGGCCACGTTGAGGGCCTGGCGCTTCGTGTCGACCGCGCCCATGTAGACCGTGCAGTCGAGACCCAGGTACGCCGCGGCCGTCGCGCTGGCCACACCGTGCTGGCCGGCGCCGGTCTCGGCGATGACGCGCTTCTTGCCCATGCGCTTGGTGAGCAGCGCCTGGCCGAGCACGTTGCGGATCTTGTGGGCGCCCGTGTGATTGAGGTCCTCCCGCTTGAGGAGCACGCGGCAGCCGACCTGCTCGGAGAGGCGCGTGGCCTCGTAGAGCGCGCTCGGCACGTTCGCGTAGTCGCGCAGGATGGCCTCGAACTCGCCGATGAACGACGGGTCCGCCATCGCCTCGGTCCAGGCCGACGTCAGCTCGTCGAGGGCGGCGACGAGGGCCTCCGGCATGAACCGGCCACCCCACTGCCCGCCCTCGCCGAAGTAGCCGCGCTCGTCGGCGTCGTACCGGCTCGTCGAGGTCATCGGGGTGCTCCTCCGGCGGCCACGAGGCCGCTCATCGCGCGGACGGCGGCGGTGGGGTCGCCGTCCTTCACCAGGGTCTCGCCGACGAGCACCGCGCGGGCGCCCTCGGCGACGTAGCGCTCGACGTCCGCCACCCCGCCGACACCGGACTCGGCGACGAGCACCCGGTCGGTGGGGACGAGCGGCGCGAGGCGGCCGAAGACGTCGGCGTCGACGGCCAGGGTCTTGAGGTTGCGGGCGTTGACGCCCACGAGGGTCGCCCCGAGGGCGATGGCCCGCTCGGTCTCGGCCTCGTCGTGCACCTCGACGAGCACCCTCATGCCGAGCTCGCGCGCCAGGTCGTGCAGCCGGCGCAGCGTGTCGTCGTCCAGGGCCGCGACGATCAGCAGCACCAGGTCGGCACCCCAGGCACGGGCCTCGACGACCTGGTAGTCCGTGACCGTGAAGTCCTTGCGCAGCAGGGGGAGGTCGACCGCCGCGCGCACGGCGGCGAGGTCGGCCAGCGACCCGCCGAAGCGGCGCTCCTCCGTGAGGACGCTGATCGCGGCGGCGCCTCCGGCGGCGTACGCCGAGGCGAGCGCCACGGGATCGGGGATGTCCGCCAGGTGGCCCTTGCTGGGGCTGCGGCGCTTGACCTCGGCGATCACGCTGGACCCGGGCGCGGCGAGGGCCGGCAGGGGGTCGAGGGCGGGGGCCACGTCGGAGAGCCGGGCGCGCAGCTCCGGCAGGGGCAGCGCGGACTCACGCCGGGCGAGGTCCTCGCGGACCCCTGCGACGATGTCGTCGAGGACGGTCACGAGGGTCAGTGCTTCTCCTCGTGCAGACCCATCTTGGCCATCACGAGGAAGAGGAAGAACGAGCCGACGGCGAGCGCGAGCCCGACGTAGAAGATCGGCAGGCTGATGGGGTCGAGCATGAGGCCGACGGCCCCCACCACGAAGCCGACCATCGCCACCGACACCCCGGTCCAGGCCGCGGGGGTGTTGCCGTGGTTGTTGGCCATCGTGTGCTCCTCGGGTTGTTCGGGGTTCATCGGGTCGATCGCGTTGCTGCGGGGGACGGGCCTCGTGGCCCTGCGCTCCAGTCTAGGGCGGCGGCGGGCGGCTCAGCGCGTGGGGTCGTGCCCCTCGTCGAGCGCCTTCCACAGGTCGAGCGACGTGCGGGGCTGCTCGACGGCCGCGGCCTCCGTGGCGTCGGCCGGAGCGTCGTACCGCGCCCCCATCTCAGGCCACGCAGGGGCCAGGCGGACCGCCGCGGCGGCGGCGAGCACCGCGACGACGGCGGCCGCCCCGGTCACGAAGAGCCAGGGCCCGAGGGTCGGGTCGACGGCCTGTCCGGTGCTGGCCAGCTCGGCGGCGACGTCGTCGGGGAGCGTGCGGGCGGCCGTGACCACGGTGGCCACGACGCCGACGGCCGTGACGGTCGCCAGCACCGCGACGGCGCGCCGGAACCAGCGACGGGTGACCAGCACGACGCCCCAGCAGGCCAGCAGCACGAGACCGAGCGCCCCCGCCAGCGGGGAGGTCCCCAGGTCGGCCGTCGTGGCCATGCCGCTCTGGCCCAGGCCGTTCACACCACCGGTCGCGCCGCCGGTGTCCACCCACGCCCGCGTGCCGGCGAAGGCGACCAGGCCGCTCGACGCGAGGCCGAGGAGGACGACGGGACCGAAGGTGCGTCGTCGACCGTGCACCCCGCCGCCGGTCTCGCCGGTCATGCCGGTCCCAGGCGGTCGGCGTCGAAGCACGTGCGGTCGCCGGTGTGGCAGGCCGCGCCCTCCTGGTCGACCTTCACCAGCAGGGTGTCGCCGTCGCAGTCGAGCCGCACGTCCTTGACCCACTGGCGGTGGCCGGAGGTCTCCCCCTTCACCCAGTACTCCTGGCGCGAGCGGGACCAGTAGGTCGCACGCCCCGTGCCCAGCGTGCGGGCGAGGGCCTCGTCGTCCATCCACCCCAGCATCAGCACCTCGCCGGTGTCGTGCTGCTGCACCACGGCGGGCACGAGCCCGTCGGCGGTGCGCTTGAGACGGGCGGCGATCTCGGGGGCCAGGCTGCTCACCGGGCCAGTATCCCCGGTGTCGGGCGCGGACCGGACGCCGCTCACGAGGCCACCGCCCGCTGGGCGACCCAGGAGGCGTGCAGCCGGGCGTAGGCCGACCCCTCCGCCGCCACCAGCTCCGCGTGGGGCCCGTGCTGGACGATGCGTCCCGCGTCGACGACGACGACCTCGTCGGCCTTCTCCGCCGTCGAGAGCCGGTGGGCGATCGTGATGGCGGTGCGCCCCGCCATGAGCCGCTCGAGGGCGCGGTTGATGCGCATCTCGAGGGCCGGGTCCACCGCGCTGGTCGCCTCGTCGAGCACGAGGAGGTCGGGGTCGGCCAGGTGCGCGCGGAGCAGCGCCACGAGCTGCCGCTCCCCCGCCGACAGCGACTCCCCGCGTTGGCCGACCTGGGTGTGGACGCCGTCGGGCAACCCGGCGATCCAGTCGTCGAGGCCGATCTCGGCCGCAGCGGCGAGCACCCGGGACTCGTCGGCGCCGAGGTCGCCGTAGCGCGCGTTGGCGAGCACCGTGTCGTCGAAGAGGAAGCCCTCCTGCGGCACGAGCACGACGCGGCGACGCAGCGACGCACCGCGCACCTCCCGCAGGTCGACGCCGTCGAGGCGCACCGCACCCGAGGTCGGGTCGACGAGCCGGGTGAGCAGCTTCGCGATGGTGGACTTGCCGGAGCCGGTCTCCCCCACGACGGCCACGCGGCGCCCGGCGGCGATGCGCAGCGACACGTCGCGCAGCACCGCGTCGCCGCCCGGGTAGGCGAACCAGACCCCGTCGAGCTCGACGTCGACGGCCCGGTCGGGGAGGTCGGAGCCGCTCGGGCCCGGGTCCACGAGCTCGGCCGGGGTGTCGAGCAGGCCGATGACGCGGCGCCACCCGGCGATGGCGTTCTGGGCGTCGGTGAGGATCTGCGTGCCCATCTGCACGGGCCCGACGAACAGGGTCACGAGGAACGCGAACGCCAGGATCTCGCCTGCCGTCATCCGTCCGGCGATGCCGAGCAGCACCCCGATCACGATGACCCCTGCGTTGGCCAGGCCGGCGGAGATGCCGCCCAGCGAGAAGGAGACGGCGGTGAAGCCCTGCGCGCGGACGGCGGCTCCCCGGTAGGTGTCGATGGCGGTGTCGATCCGCGCCTGGGTGCGCCCCTCGACCGCGTAGGACCGCACGACCGCGGCGCCGACCACCGGCTCGGCGATCGCGGAGAGCATCAGGCCCACCTGGCGCCGGACCACGCCGTACGCCTCGGAGAGCCGGCGCTGGAAGTAGCGCAGCGACAGGAACAGGGGGGCGAAGCAGACCCAGACCACCAGGGTCAGCTCCCAGCTGTAGATCGCCATGACGACCGTGGCGACGAGCACCTGCCCCACGCTGACCACGAGGAGCACGCCGCCGAAGACGATGAACTGGCTGACCTGGTCGATGTCGCTCGTCACCCGCGAGACCAGCGAGCCGCGCCGCTCCGTGTCCTGCGTGCCGAGCGGCAGGTCGTGCACGTGGCGGAAGGCCTTCACCCGCAGCGAGGAGAGCCCCGTCTCGGCGGCGCGGAAGAGGCGGTAGGTCATCAGGTAGGACGCCAGGCCCGTCACGAGCACCGCGAGGGTGGCGAGGAGCGCCATCACGACGGTGAACCGGACGTCGGTGCCGCCGGGCGCGTTGATGCCGCGGTCGAGCGTCTGCTGCACGGCGACGGGCACGACGACCTGGCCGGCGGTGGACAGGGCCGCCAGCAGGAGCGTGACGCGGATGCCGTGCGCCAGCTCCGGCGAGTGCCGCACCCCGCGCCGGATCGTCTCGATCGCGCCGATCTCCTCGCCGGAGACGACCGCCGTCGCGGCACGGGCACGTCCCGGGTCGGGCGTCGTCGTGCTCATCGGAGCGCCTCCTCGGCGGGGTCGTGGTCGTAGGCCGTCACGATCTGCGCGTAGGCGGCGTTGCGCGCCAGCAGCTCGTCGTGCGGCCCCTGGTCGACGACGCGTCCCTCGTCGAGGAACACGACCTCGTCGGCGAGGCCGATGGTCGCCTTGCGGTAGGCCACCACCACGAGGGTGGTGCCGGGCTCGGTGCCGGGCTCGTCGCGACGCAGGGCGGCGAGGATCCGTGCCTCCACCTCCGGGTCGACGGCGGACGTCGCGTCGTCGAGCACGAGGAGGCGGGGGCGCCGCACCAGCGCCCGCGCGAGCGAGAGCCGCTGCCGCTGGCCACCGGACAGCGTCGTGCCCCGCTCCCCCAGCTCGGTGTCGAGGCCCGCGGGCAACCGGCGCACGAAGTCCGCGGCCTGCGCGGTCTCCAGGGCCGCCCACACCTCCGCGTCGTCGACGTCGAGGCCCAGCGCCACGTTGCCGCGCACCGTGTCGTCGAACAGGAAGGCCGTCTGCGGCACCACCGCGACGGCGTCGGCGAGCGCGCCGTAGGCCAGGTCGCGCAGGTCGGTGCCGTCCACGCGCAACGCCCCCGCCTCGGGGTCGACGAGGCGGGTCAGCAGCGAGGTCAGCGTGCTCTTGCCCGCGGCCGTCGGGCCCACGACCGCGACGGTGCGGCCCGGCTCGACCGCGAAGCTGACGTCGCGCAGGACGGGCGCACCCGCGGCGTACCCGAAGCGGACGTTCTCGACCTCCAGCCGCGCCCCCGGGCCGTGGCCGGCGAGCCGGTCGTCACCGAACTCCAGGCCGCCCTCGGCGTGGAGCACGCTGCGGACGCGGTCGTAGCCGACGACGCTGCGCGGCAGGTCGCCCAGCAGCCAGCCGATGGAGCGGATGGGGAACGCCACGACGGTGAGCAGGTAGGCCACCGTGACGACGGCGCCGGGATCGCTGGAGCCGTCGAGCACCCGGGCCACCCCCACCACCAGCACGAGGAGCACGCCGATGTTGGGCAGGGCGTTGAGGATGGGGTCGAACGCGGCCCGCAGCCGGCCGGCCCGGATCGCCACGTCGCGCAGCTCCTCGCTGCGCTGCCGGAAGCGCTCGGTCTCCTCGCTCTCGCGGCCGAGGGTCTTCACCACCAGGGCGCCGTCGAACGACTCGTGGGCGATCTCGCTGACCACGCCGCGCAGCTCCTGCACCCGCGTCATGAGGGGCGAGGTGACGCGCTGGAACCACAGGTTCACGACGATCACCGCCGGGAACACCAGGAGACCGACGAGCGCGAGCACGAGGTCGGTCACCACCATCTGGACGACCGCGATCACCATCATCGCGACCGTGCCCACGGCCATCGGCAGCGGCGCGACGGGGCCCCAGGCGGCCTGCACGTCGGCGTTCGCGTTGGAGAGGAGCACCCCGGTGGGGTGGCGGTGGTGCCACGACATGGGGAGCGCCAGGTACTGCCGCGTCACCGCGCGGCGGTCGTGCGCCTCCATGCGGTACTGCATGATGCCCGCGCCGAGGCGCCGCGCGACGATGCCGACGGCCCGCAGGATCGCGACGCCCACGAACAGCGCGACGACCGCGACGAGCACGCCCGCGCCGATCTCGCCGTCGCGGAAGGCGGGCAGCACCACGTGGTCGGTCGCCCAGCCGAGGACCCACGCGTCAGCGACCGTGAGCGCACCGAAGAGCACGCTGCCGAGGGTCGCGAGGGTGAACACCCACGGCTCCCGCCGGATCGCGACCCCGAGGACCCGCAGGCCCGCTCGGGTCGCCGACGGTCGTGCGGTGCCACCTGGTCCCACGCGTGCGACTCCTCTGGTCTGGCTGTCGGTGTGACGGGTCCGTCTCGATCGGACGCCGGATGGCCAACGTAGGCGGGGCCACCGACATTCCTCACATCCCCTGCCATGCTGGCGCCGTGCCCACCCTCGTCCTCGGCTCCGCGTCCCCCGCCCGCCTGCGCACGCTCCGCACGGCGGGGGTCGAGCCGGTCGTGATCGTCTCGGGGGTCGACGAGTCGGGACTCGACCACCTCGCGCCGACGCAGCTCGCCGGGACGCTCGCCGAGCTGAAGCGGGACGCCGTCGCGGTCCACCCGGACGTGCCTGCCGGTGCCCTCGTGCTGGGGTGCGACTCGGTGCTCGAGATCGACGGCGTCGCCCACGGCAAGCCCCGCGACGCCGAGGACGCGGTCGCGCGCTGGGCGCGGATGAGCGGGCGCAGCGGCCTGCTCCACACCGGTCACGCGCTCGTGGACACGGCGACCGGGCAGCGGCGTACCGAGGTGGCCACCACCGTCGTGCACTTCGCGGAGGTCGAGGAGGCGGAGGTGCGGGCCTACGTGGCGACCGGGGAACCGTTGCACGTCGCGGGTGCCTTCACCCTCGAGGGGCTCGGGGCGGCGTTCGTGCGGGGCGTCGAGGGCGACCCGCACAACGTGGTCGGGGTCAGCGTGCCGCTGCTCAGGACCGCGCTCGCCGAGCTGGGGCACCGGTGGACGGACCTGTGGTCGCGGTGACCGCCAGCGGCTGCGCCGGGGTGCTGAAGACGAACCGGCGGAACAGGTAGAAGCGCGCCACGAAACCGGCGGTCAGGCCGATGACGTTCGCGGAGACGTTGTCGGCGACCGGGTCCGTCAGACCGAGCACGTTGCGGCTGAACCAGAGGCACGCGACGGGGAGCGTCATCGTCGCGACGTTGATGACGACGTACGCCGTGAACCCACCGTCGGCCGTGGCCGCGGACCGGTGCTTGAACACCCAGCGCCGCGTCCCGCCGTAGCTGATGAGCATGCCGATGGTGTTGGCCAGCACGTAGGCCGACAGGGGCTTGTCCTCCAGCAGCGCCTCGCCCTGGAGGAAGCCGTGGAGCAGCCAGTTGAAGATCACGACCGCGACGGACGTGGCGAGGAGACCGACGAGGCTGAACTTGCCCACCTCGGCGGCCAGGCGTCGCCAGCGTCGTCCCATGGGCAGGAGGTTATCCGCGAGCCGCCCCGTGCTCGCAGGTCGCCCACCGTGTCGGCCCCGGCCGACGAGGTGGTACGCCGTACCGGGGAGTAGGTACCACGGACCGGATCCGGTGGCGATCGTTCGCTCGGTTGCCCCTAGACTCCCCCCGGCGGTGCCCGGGTGGGCACCGCGACCGAGACCCTCGAGGAGTTGACCGTGCCCGAGATCAAGCCCTTGCGTCGCGTGCTCATCGCCAACCGCGGTGAGATCGCGGTGCGCGTCATCCGCGCCTGCAAGGACGCCGGCATCGGCAGCGTGGCCGTCTACGCCGAGCCCGACCGTGACGCCCTCTTCGTGCGACTGGCCGACGAGGCCCACTCCCTCGAGGGCGCGACGCCGGCCGACTCCTACCTGGACATCGCGAAGATCCTCGCCGTGGCCGAGAAGTCCGGCGCCGACTCCGTGCACCCGGGCTACGGCTTCCTCGCCGAGAACGCGGACTTCGCGCAGGCCGTCATGGACGCGGGCCTGACCTGGATCGGTCCGCCGCCGGCGGCCATCGAGGCCCTCGGCGACAAGGCCAAGGCCAAGCACATCGCCGCCCGCGCCGACGCCCCGCTCGCGCCCGGCACGAAGGACCCCGTCGCGGACGCCGACGAGGTCGTCGAGTTCGCCAAGGCCAACGGCCTCCCCGTCGCCATCAAGGCGGTCTTCGGCGGCGGCGGCCGCGGCCTCAAGGTCGCCCGCACGCTCGAGGAGATCCCCGACGCCTACGAGTCGGCGGTCCGCGAGGCCGTCACGGCGTTCGGCCGCGGCGAGTGCCTCGTCGAGAAGTTCCTCGACAAGCCGCGCCACGTCGAGACGCAGTGCCTCGCCGACCAGCACGGCAACGTCGTCGTCGTCTCGACCCGCGACTGCTCGCTGCAGCGCCGCAACCAGAAGCTCGTCGAGGAGGCCCCGGCGCCGTTCCTCACCGACGCGCAGCTCACCGAGCTCTACGAGTCGTCGAAGCGCATCCTCAAGGAGGCCGGCTACTACGGCGCCGGCACCTGCGAGTTCCTCGTCGCGCAGGACGGCACGATCTCCTTCCTCGAGGTCAACACGCGCCTCCAGGTCGAGCACTGCGTCTCGGAGGAGGTCACCGGCATCGACCTCGTGCGCGAGATGTTCCGCATCGCCGCGGGCGAGGAGCTCGGCTACGGCGACCCGGAGATCCGCGGGCACTCCATCGAGTTCCGCATCAACGCCGAGGACGGCGGCCGCAACTTCATGCCGGCCCCCGGCACCCTCACCGCGTGGAACCCGCCGCAGGGCCCGGGCGTCCGCGTCGACGGCGGCTACGAGAACGGCGAGACCATCCCGGGCTCGTTCGACTCCCTCATCGCCAAGCTCATCGTCACGGGTCGCGACCGCACGCAGGCGATCGAGCGCTCGCGCCGCGCGCTCGACGAGTTCGTCGTCGACGGCATGCCCACCGTGATCCCCTTCCACCGCGCGGTGCTCAACGACCCGGCGTACGTCGGCGCGTCGACGCCCTCCGGGGAGGGCGAGTTCACCGTGTTCACGCAGTGGATCGAGACCGAGTTCGACAACCAGATCGAGCCCTTCGGCGGCACGCCCGGCGAGGCCGACGACGAGGGCGAGCGCCAGAAGGTCGTCGTCGAGGTCGGCGGTCGCCGCCTCGAGGTCGTCATCCCGGCGGGCCTCGGTGGCCTCGCGGCCGGTCCGGCGGGCGGCGGCGCCAAGAAGCCGAAGCGCTCGGGCGGCAAGAAGGCCGGCGCCGCGGCGTCCGGCGACGCGGTGGCCTCGCCCATGCAGGGCACCATCGTCAAGGTCGTCGTCGAGGAGGGCCAGACGGTCGCCGAGGGCGACACCATCGTCGTCCTCGAGGCCATGAAGATGGAGCAGCCGCTGAAGGCCCACAAGGCCGGCACCGTCACCGGGCTGGCCGCCGAGGTCGGCGCGACGGTCGCGAACGGCGCCGTCGTCTGCGAGCTCAAGGACTGAACCCAGCAGCACGCTCGACACGAGGCCGGATCCCGACGGGGTCCGGCCTCGTGGCTTTCGTGGGCGGGCGGGGGACGCGCCCGGCCCGGGGGCCGAACTGGGACGTTGGTACAGACCCCAGCGCCTGCAGCCCGTCCCAGCCGCACAGTTCGCGACCGGGACCAGGCTCCGCCCGGACGCACCCGGCCTGCTCCTCGCCTGGTGTGCCAGCCCGGGACGCCCGACCGGCACCGAAGTGGGACGTTGGTGCAGCCCACGACGCCTGCAGCCCGTCCCAGCCGCACAGTTCGCGACCGGGACCAGGCTCCGCCCGGACGCACCCGGCCTGCTCCTCGCCTGGTGTGCCAGCCCGGGACGCCCGACCGGCACCGAACTGGGAGGTTCGTGCAGCCCCCAACGCCTCCAGCACGCCCCCACCGCACAGCTCGCAGACCAGCCGAGGACCCCACGCACGCTCGCCCTTTGGGGCGAGGTGGTCGGCTGACGGCATGACGCGATTCGGCTACACCCTCATGACCGAGCAGTCCGGCCCGAAGGACCTCGTGCGGCACGCCGTCGCCGCCGAGCGGGTCGGCTTCGACTTCGAGGTCGCCAGCGACCACTACTTCCCGTGGCTCTCGGCGCAGGGCCACGCGCCGTACGCCTGGTCCGTGCTCGGCGCCGTCGCCCACGCGACGGAGCGCGTCGACCTCATGACCTACGTGACCTGCCCGACCGTCCGCTACCACCCCGCGGTCGTCGCGCAGAAGGCGGCGACGCTCGGCGTGATGTCGGACGGGCGCTTCGCCCTCGGCCTCGGCGCCGGCGAGAACCTCAACGAGCACGTCGTGGGTCAGGGCTGGCCGAGCGTCGACGCGCGGCAGGACATGCTCGTCGAGGCGATCGAGATCATCCGGGCCCTGCACACGGGCGAGCTGACGACGTGGGAGGGCGACTACTTCCGCATCGACTCCGCCCGCGTCTGGGACCTGCCCGACGAGCCCGTCCAGATCGGGGTGGCGGTGGGCGGGGAGAAGGCCGTACGACGCTTCGCACCCCTCGCCGACCACCTCGTCGCCACCGAGCCGGACGCCGACCTGCTGTCGGCTTGGGGCTCGACCGACGGCGCGCCGACCATCGGCTCCCCCGCCCGCGCCGTCGGCCAGATCCCGATCTGCTGGGACCCCGACCGGGACGCCGCCGTCGCGCGGGCCCACGAGCAGTTCCGGTGGTTCGCCGGCGGCTGGGCGGTCAACGCCGACCTGCCGACGACGGCCGGGTTCGCGGGCGCCACGCAGTTCGTGCGTCCCGAGGACGTCGCCGAGAACATCCCCTGCGGTCCCGACCTCGACGCGATCGTCGAGGCCGTGAAGCCCTTCTGGGAGGCGGGGTTCACCGACGTCGCGCTCGTGCAGGTCGGCGGCGACTCCGTCGACCGCTTCCTCGAGGAGGCCGCCGAGCCGCTGCTCGAGAAGCTGCGCGCCGCCTCGGCCTGAGTCCCCCGCGTCGTCTGCCCGGGTCCGGTCCCCTCGGGGGCCGGACCCGGTCGCATGCTGGTCCAGACCGGTGGTCGAGAATGGGTGTCGCGCGCCCGGCTCGGGCAGGAAGGTGCGCGGTTCGGGCCGGTGGCTGAGCCGGGGGCGACGGCGGCGGGAGACGCACAGGTGGCGGAGGACGAAGCGGGCGCGATCGCGCAGGCTCTGGAGGACAGTCCGGTGTACTTCGGTCCCGGCACCGAGAGCTGGATGACCCCGGGCGACGTCGAGGCCCTGACCGCGGCCATCGAGGAGAACGAGCTGTCGTTCTACGTCGTGCTCGTACGCCCGCCCGACGGCACGAGCAACAGCGGGGGCGACCTCGTGACGCGGGTGAAGCAGGCCCGCGAAGCGGCGGAGCTGCCTGCGCAGGGGCTCTACGTCGGCGTGGACTACGCCCGCCCTCGGGATGGATCCGCGCCCGCATCCGTCTACACGGACGACACCACGCTGCGCGTGACGGTCCAGCCGTTCGGCGAGGTCTCGCCCCGCCTGGTGGGCAGAGCCGATCGGGACAGCCTGACGCTGTCGGTCGACCTCTTCCTCGGCTACGGCGCCGGGGACGGCACGCCCTACGAGCTGGGGCCCGGACTTGTCGAGCTGGCCGAGCGCCTCAACCCCGACGATGTCGCCTCCATCCGCGCTGACGGATCAGCCGGGCTGGAGGCCAAGACCGAGCAGCGCGCGGAGTCGGGAACGGGCTCGTCGTCTGGATCGGGGCAGTCGGGCAGCCCCGGCGTGCCCGGTGGCGACGGCTTCCCGACCGTTCCCGTCGTCAGCGGCGTGGTCGCGCTGGTCGTGCTGGTCGTCGCGGTGGTGACCGCGAGCCGCCGTCGCACGTCGGCGTCCCGCGACCGCCGCACCTTCGCGCTCCCGGACTCCGTCCTCTCCCGAGTCCGCGAGGCCGAGGCCGACGAGCTCCGCCGGCGCGCCCGGGCCGCCCTCGTGACGCTCGGCGAGAAGATCGAGGGCGCCCAGGTCGGCCCGCGGGACGACACCGCGACGTGGCAGGCCGCGCTCGACCACTACGAGGCGGCAGGTCGGCTGCTGCCCGACGACGGCACCACGCCGTCCGTGCTCGACGCCGTCGGCGCGATCGTGCTCGTCGACCGCGGCGAGCAGGCGATGGCGGCCACCCGCCGCCGCACGAAGCTCGTCTTCACGAGGCCCTGCTTCCTCAACCCGCTGCACGGCGTCGGTCGCCGCGGCGAGAGCCTCGCCCACGGCGACTTCCGCGTCGACGCGCCGGTGTGCGACCGGTGTCGTGCCGACCTCAAGGCAGGCCGGCGCCCGGACATCCTCGACGTGGTCGAGGACGGCAAGCCCGAGCACTACTTCGAGACACGCCACGAGCCGTGGGCGTCGACGGGGTACGGCGCGCTCGAGCCCGACCTGCTGCGCCGTCTGAGGACCTGTCGGTGACGGCGGAGGACGGCGGCATCCCCGGGGCCGGGCTCACCTATCCGACGAGCCCCGACGCCGTCGCTGACGCCCTGACGTCCGACCCGATCCTGGTCGACCCGATGTTCGGCAACGGCGCGACGGAGGCGGTCCGCGACGGCTTCGCCGACCTCGCGGCCCAGACCGACCACGCCGTCTACGTCGTGCTCGTGCCGATGGAGGCCGGCGACGCGGCGGGCAGCGACCCCGGGCGGGACCTGGCGCTCTACCTGTCCGGCGCCGGCGGTCTCGGCCCGGGCTACTACGTCATCGACACCGACGCGGGGAACGGCGTGGGCAGCATCGAGGCGATCGGCGTCCCCGACGACGTGTCGCCGTCCGCCGTCACCGACGGCATGGCGCCCGACACCTACGCCAGCGGCACGTACGACGGGAGCGTGCTGCCCTCGGACACCGGCCGTCTGGCCATGGACCTCGACATCATGCTCCGCCAGGGCGAGGGCTTCGACCAGGACGACTACGACCACTACGCCCAGAGCAGCCCTTGGGCGTCGCCGCCGAACTGGGAGAGCAGCTACGACCACCAGCCGCCCGACCCCGGCGCCTACTGGGCGTTCGGCACCACAGCACTCGTCGTCGGGGCCGGTGCCGCCTGGATCCTGCTGCGACACGTGGCGACCTGGGGACCGGCGTCGAAGCAAGCAGGAGGCCGCTCGGCGGCGCGGCCGACGGAGGCCTGGCCCGAGCTCCCGACCAACCCCGCCGCCGTCTCCGCCACCCTCACCCCCCGCGAGCTCCGCACCCGCGTGGAGTCCGAGCTGACCGCGGTCGCCGAGGCCCGCGCCGCGCGCGACCGCGCATCGCTCGACGCAGCACGATGGTCACGCATCGACACCGCCGTCGAGGCCGCACGGCTGGTGCTCGCCCGCGCCGGGGACCGGGACCGCGACGTACCGGACCTCGTGGGGGCGCTCGTGCTCACCCGCACGGCGGCGTACGCGCTCGAGGACGGGCGGGGCCGGCAGGCGCCGTACCGGCCCTGCTTCTTCGACCCGCGCCACGGCCGTGGCGTGAAGCGCCGGGACATCCCCGTGGGGGACGTGACGCTCGACGTCGCCTGCTGCTCGCTGTGCGCCCGCCGGCGTCCGGCGGACCTGCTACCGCTGCGGGACCGCCGACGGCCCTACTACGAGCGCGACACGGTGTGGGCGCGGACGGGGTACGGCGCGTTCGTGGACGACCTGCCCTTCCAGGTGCTCGACGAGCTGAGGGAGACGCGATGAGGTTCCTGCGCTCGCGGGTCACCCACGCCCTCGTCGCCCTCGCCGTCGGGTCCGGCGCTGCAGCCGCGACCGTCAGTCGGATGGGCGACGACGACTGGACCGTCCCCGAACCGCGCGACCGCGTCGCGGTCGCCATCGCCTCGCTCGAGGACGATCCCGTCTACGTCAGCCCCGACGGCCGGGCCTGGCTCGACGAGGACGGCGAGGCCGCCGTCGAGGCACACATCGCCGAGCGCGACCTGCCCGTCCGGGTGGTGGTGTGGCAACCGTCGACGAAGGCGGGCTACCAGCACCCGACCCTGTCCCCCGCCCAACAGATCGTCACCTACCTCGACGAGCCGGTCCTGCTGGTGCTGTGGCAGGGGCCCGACGACAGCCTCGTCGACGCTCCCGACGGCTGGAAGACCCGCTACCCGGGTTACGACGAGACCTGGGAGCAGGAGCCGACCTTCCTCGGCGACACGCGGACCGACCTGGAGGACTGGCTGTCGTCCGTCCCCACCGACGTCCTCGAGGAGAGCACCGGATCGGACTACTACGGCGGGACGGGCGGCGGCATCGCCTTCGGCTTGCTCGTCGGGCTCCCCGTCGTGGGCGGGATCGCGCTCGCCGCGGGGCTCGTGCGCCTGGGGGCCGGTCGGGGGTTCCGGGCCCGCCCGCCGAGCGCACCGTCCGAGCGTCGCTGACCACGTCCACCGTTCCACTGCGAGGGACCCGGCCAGCACGTCCCCCGATCGATCGCTAGGGTCTGGCCATGTTCTCCAAGGTGCTGGTGGCCAACCGGGGCGAGATCGCGATCCGGGCGTTCCGTGCGGCGTACGAGCTGGGCGTCAAGACCGTCGCGGTGTTCCCCCACGAGGACCGGGGGTCGGAGCACCGGCTCAAGGCCGACGAGGCCTACGAGATCGGCGAACCCGGTCACCCGGTGCGCAACTACCTGGACGCGCGGCTCGTCGTGGAGACGGCGGTGCGCGCGGGTGCGGACGCGATCTACCCGGGCTACGGGTTCCTGAGCGAGAACCCGGCCCTGGCCGAGGCGTGCGCCGAGGCCGGCATCACCTTCGTCGGCCCGTCCGCGGACATCCTGGAGCTGACGGGCAACAAGGCGCGGGCGATCGCGGCGGCGAAGGCCGCCGGGGTACCGACCCTGGCATCGGTGGACCCGTCCACCGACGTCGACGCGATCGTCGCCGCCGCCGCCGCGCTGCCGTTCCCGCTGTTCGTCAAGGCCGTGGCGGGCGGCGGCGGACGCGGCATGCGGCGGGTCGACGAGCCGGGGCCGGACATGGCCCTCCTCCGCGAGGCCGTCGAGACCTGCATGCGCGAGGGCGAGGCGGCCTTCGGGGACCCGACGGTGTTCGTCGAGCAGGCCGTGGTCGAGCCGCGGCACATCGAGGTGCAGATCCTCGCCGACGGCGTCGGGAACGTCATCCACCTCTTCGAGCGGGACTGCTCGGTGCAGCGGCGCCACCAGAAGGTCGTCGAGATCGCCCCGGCCCCCCACCTCGACCCCGAGCTGCGGGACCGGATCTGTGCGGACGCGGTGAAGTTCGCCCGCGCGATCGGCTACCGCAACGCGGGCACGGTGGAGTTCCTGCTGAACCCGGACGGCGAGTACGTCTTCATCGAGATGAACCCCCGCATCCAGGTCGAGCACACGGTCACCGAGGAGGTCACCGACGTCGACCTCGTGCAGTCCCAGCTCCGCATCGCTGCGGGTGAGACGCTCGCCGACCTCGGTCTCACCCAGGACTCGATCCGGCTCCGCGGCGCCGCGCTCCAGTGCCGGATCACGACGGAGGACCCCGCGAACGGGTTCCGGCCCGACACGGGCAAGATCACGACGTACCGCTCCCCCGGCGGCCCGGGCGTGCGGGTCGACGGCGGCACGACCTACGCCGGCGCCGAGATCAGCCCCCACTTCGACTCGATGCTCTCCAAGCTCACGTGCCGCGGCCGCACGTTCGAGCTCGCCGTCGAGAAGGCCCGCCGCGCGGTGGCGGAGTTCCGCATCCGGGGCGTGCAGACCAACATCGGGTTCCTGCAGGCCGTGCTCGCCGACCCCGACTTCACCGCGGGTGCCATCACCACCAGCTTCATCGAGACGCACCCGGAGCTGCTGACGGCGAAGTCCTCCAGCGACCGCGGCACGAAGCTGCTCAACTTCCTCGCCGACGTCACCGTCAACAAGCCGCACGGCTCCCCTGTCGCGGTGCTCGACCCGGCGCTCAAGCTCCCCGAGGTCGATCTCGACGCCCCGGCGCCGGACGGCAGCCGCCAGCTCCTCGCCGCGGTCGGGCCCGAGGAGCTCGCCCGCCGCCTCCGCGCGCAGACGCAGGTCGCGGTCACCGACACCACGTTCCGCGACGCCCACCAGTCCCTGCTCGCGACCCGGGTCCGCACCCGCGACCTCGTCGCCGCTGCCGCACCCACCGCCCGGCTCCTGCCCCAGCTGTGGTCGATCGAGGCGTGGGGCGGCGCGACCTACGACGTCGCGCTGCGGTTCCTCTCCGAGGACCCCTGGGAGCGGCTCGCGAAGCTCCGCGAGGCCGTGCCCGGCATCAACCTCCAGATGCTGCTCCGCGGCCGCAACACGGTCGGCTACACGCCGTACCCCACCGCCGTGACGGATGCGTTCGTCGCCGAGGCGGCCGCGACCGGCATCGACGTCTTCCGCATCTTCGACGCCCTCAACGACGTCGCCCAGATGCGTCCCGCGATCGACGCCGTCCGCGCGACCGGCACGACCATCGCCGAGGTGGCGCTGTGCTACACCGGCGACCTCTCGAACCCTGACGAGCGGCTCTACACCCTCGACTACTACCTCCGCCTGGCCGAGGAGATCGTCGAGGCCGGCGCCCACGTGCTGGCCATCAAGGACATGGCCGGCCTGCTCCGCGCCCCCGCCGCGCGCACGCTCGTCACGGCGCTCCGCGAGCGCTTCGACCTCCCGGTCCACCTCCACACCCACGACACCGCCGGCGGACAGCTCGCCACCCTCCTCGCCGCGATCGACGCCGGTGTCGACGCCGTCGACGCCGCCACCGCGACCATGGCCGGCACCACCAGCCAGCCCTCCCTGACCGCGCTCGTCGCGGCCACCGACCACAGCTCCCGGGACACCGGGCTGTCGCTGGCGGCGGTGTCCGCGCTCGAGCCCTACTGGGAGGCCGTACGTCGCGTCTACGCGCCGTTCGAGTCGGGCCTGGCCTCCCCCACCGGTCGCGTCTACCGCCACGAGATCCCCGGCGGGCAGCTCTCCAACCTGCGCCAGCAGGCCATCGCGCTCGGCCTCGCCGACAAGTTCGAGGCCGTCGAGGACGCGTACGCCGCGGCCAACGACATCCTCGGCAACGTCCCGAAGGTCACGCCGTCGAGCAAGGTCATCGGCGACCTCGCGCTCTCGTTGGTGGGCCAGGGCATCGACCCGCAGGAGTTCGCCGACGACCCCGCGTCCTACGACCTGCCCGCCTCCGTGATCGGCTTCCTCCACGGCGAGCTGGGCGACCCGCCCGGCGGCTGGCCCGAGCCCTTCCGCACCAAGGCGCTGTCGTCCCCCGCCGGCCGCGCGTGGACGGCACCGGACGCCGACCTCGCCGCCGAGGACGCCGCCCTCCTCACGGAGGCCGGCCCGACCCGTCGCGCCGCGCTCAACCGCCTCCTCTTCCCCGGCCCGACCCGGGAGTACGAGGCCGCTCGCGCGCAGTACGGCGACGTCTCGCGCCTCGCGACCAGCGACTACCTCCACGGACTCCGCCAGGGCGAGGAGCACCTCGTGGACCTCGCCGAGGGCAAGACGCTCATCCTCGGTCTGGAGGCCGTCAGCGACGCCGACGAGCGCGGCTACCGCACCGTGATGGCCACCATCAACGGCCAGCTCCGCCCCATCGCCGTCCGCGACCGCTCCATCGAGGCCGACGACCGGGCCGGCGAGAAGGCCGACCCGGCCGACCCCGGCCACGTCGCCGCCCCCTTCCAGGGCGTCCTCACCGTCGTCGTCGCCGAGGGCGACACCGTCGAGGCCGGCGCCACCCTCGCCACCATCGAGGCCATGAAGATGGAGGCCTCCATCACCGCCCCGCGTGCCGGCACCGTGCAGCGCCTGGCCGTCACCGGCACCCGCGCCGTGGAGGGCGGGGACCTCGTGGTCGTGATCGGCTGAGGGTCGGGGCTGCGGTGCACGGGACGACGGACGACGGCGGGCGCGGGCACGCGCCGTACCTCTGCGTGCCGGGGCCCGGTCTGGGGCTCGCCTGGCCGCGGGGGGTCGCGCTCCTCGACCCCGGCGTCGACACGGACCTCGCCGTCCGGCTCTGGCACCTCATGGCCGAGGGTGGCGACGTCACGTCGTTCGCACAGCACCTCGGTGCCGGGCGCCCGGCCGACAGGCTGCCGGGCTTCGCGCTCGCCGTGGCCGCCGACGCGCCCGCCGAGCGGGCGGCCGTGGACGTCCACCTCGCCGCGCGCGGCCGGTACGTCGCGAGTGCCAGCGCCGAGACCGACCAGTCCGTCGCGGGTGCGGACGCCGTGCGCTGGAACGAGCGAGCCGTCGTCGCGGCCACCCGCTTCACGGTGCGGGCGGTCGGCGACCCGACGTCCGGCGCGACGGCCGACGCGACGACCGACGACCGTAGCGACCCGTCCCCTGCGGTCGTGCCGACCGCGGCGCTCCCCCTCGTCGGTGGGGTGCTTCCCGCCCAGCGCCTGCAGACCGCGGGATGGCTGCGCGCACGACCGGAACCTCGGGCACCTGGCGCCCGTGCCACCCCGACGGCGTACGTCGCGGTGACGGACACCCTGCTGCGTCCCGCGGGTCCCTCGGTGGGTGTGCCGCGCTCACGCCCCGTGCCACCGGCGCGACCCGCTCCGCGCGCACCGCGCGCGGTCGTGCCGGGCCTCCTCTGCGCCGCCGGGCACGCCAACCCGCCCACCGCCCCCCGGTGCGGACGGTGCACGGAGACCCTGACCGGTCCCCCCACGGCGGTGCCGCGCCCCGCGCTCGGTCAGCTCGTGGTGAGCACGGGCGAGGTCGTCGACCTCGTGGAGGACACCGTCGTCGGCCGTGCCCCCCGCCCGGAGCGGCCCGACGCGGCACCGGCCGGACGCCTCGTCGTGCTGCCCGAGGCGCACGTCTCCGCGGTGCACCTCGAGCTCCGCCTGCAGGACTGGTCGGTGCTCGCGGTGGACCGCCGCTCGACGAACGGCACCTACCTGCACCGCCGTGGCCGGCCACCGGAGCGGCTCACGGAGACACCCCGCGAGCTGGTGCCCGGCGACGTGCTCGACCTCGGCCACGGCGCGCACCTCACGTTCCGCGCCCCTCCCGCCTGACGACGGGGCTGGTCGGCAGCAGGCCCGTCAGCGGGCCGCGACGCGGAAGTTGAACCACGTCGACTTCAGGCCGAGCTTGGAGCGCACCGTCGCACCCGTGACCGTGACGCTCCCGGCGGAGCCGCGGAACGTCACGCTGTTGACGCGCCCGCTCCACTCGCCCTTGCCGTTGCGGTCGGTGACGGCGATCGAGGTCAGGTTCCCGATCTGCGGCCACGCGGCCTCGATGGTGCGGTCGGTGATCGCGACGCTCCAGGTGTGGTTCTTGTTCGAGGAGTTCCCGTCGTACGGGTCCTGCTTGGCCACGAGGTAGGGCTTGCTGCCCGCGTTGGTCCAGCCGCCGTTGGACGAGGAGAACTGCGTGAACGCGATCTCCTGGCCCTTGTTGGTGAGGATCTGGCCCTTCGTGCGGTCGATCGCGTCGTTCGAGCCCCGCTCCTCGGCGGAGTACCCGCCGTAGACCTGGCAGCTGGTCGTGTCGCAGAGGTCGTAGGTGCGGGTCTGCGGCGTGGTGCGGGCCTGCGCGGCGTAGGTGCGCGCGGCGACGGACTGGGCCTGCACGGCGGCCGGCGTCCACGACGACGGCATCTCCTTCGGCACCACGCCCCGGAGGTAGTGCTCGAGCGTGACGGCGTTGACGGTGTCGCGGCGCGTGGACCCCGGGCTGGGGATGGTGGCGCGGAGCGTGCCGCGGTACTTCGCCGTGCCGCCCTTGCGGTGCAGCGTCATCTCGCCGCCGTTGGCGTAGAACACGGCCTCACCCTGCGTGCGGGTCCAGTAGTTCCACTTCTTGTTGGCGTAGTAGCTGACGATGGTCGTGTCGCTGCCGCCGTAGCTCAGCCGCCACCCGCCGGTGCCCAGGTCCTGGGGGATCGGCGTCTTCTTCCCGGTCCCCCGGTCGATGAGCGTCAGGCCGCCGCGCCGCTCCACGATGACGTCGCCGTCGTCGTCGGCGGTGATGCGCACGGAGATGGTGCCGGTCGCCGTGCCGGCCCACACCCCGGGGTAGTAGAAGCGCAGGATCTCGTTGTACGCGAGGCCCTGGCGGGCGGCACCCAGCGCGCCGTACTGCGACATGCCGGTGCCGTGGCCGAAGCCACGGCCGTCGACGGTGATGGCGGCGTTCGCCGGCACGGTCCACGTCTGGTTCACCGGCACGGCGGCGGCCGGGCTGCTCGAGACGACCGACATCACCCCGAGTCCGGTGGCGACGGCGGCGAGCACGGCGAGCAGGCGAGCGCGGGTGGAGCGGGGGGACATGGGGGAACTCCTGGGCCGAGAGGGGTGTGACGGCTGGTGACTGCTGTTCACGGGAGGGGGACGGGTGACGCGTGGGGTTCGTGTGATCGGACCACACGGTCCTCGGCTGTGCAATCGGTTCGCACGAACTACAGATGAGTAGTTATGCGCGGCCGCCGGCGAGGTCCGTGAGGGCACGGCGTGCTGCGCCGTACCCCGTCAGGCCGTGCGCGCCGGGACCCGGCGCGGTGGCCGCCGAGCAGAGGTAGACCCCGGGGACCCCGGTCGGGTAGGGCGAGCGGCCCGGCCGCGGCCCCAGCAGCAGCTGCCGTGCGTCGACCGCTCCCGTCGAGATGTCGCCGTCCACGAAGTTGATGCCGTCCCGCTCGGTCTCGGCCGGCGTGCGCGTCACGAGGGCCCGCACGCGCTCGCGCAGGCCCGGGGCGTGCGCCTCGAGCTCGGCCATGACGAGCGCCGTCAGGTCGCCGTCGAACCCTGCGGGCACGTGCGCGTAGGCGTCCACCGGCACGACGCCGTCACGCCCGCGGGCCGGGTCCGCGACGGCCTGCTGCCCCACGAGCACGAACGGGTGCTCGGGCACCCGACCGGCCCGTACGGCGCGCGCCGACGCCGCGAGGACATCGGGGGCGCCCCCCACGTGGACCACCGCCGACCGCCGGCTGGGCTCGTGCGCCCACGGGATGCCGCCCTCGACGGCGAGGCTCACGCCGAACGCTCCGACGAGGTGGCGCCACCCGGCGTAGCGACGGCGCAACCGGTCGGGTTGCGCGTCGCCGAGGATGCGCGCCGCGTCGCGCGGCGAGGTGTCGAGCAGCACCAGGTCCGCCCCGGTGGCGGCGCGGAGCTCCGCGAGCGACGTCACCCGCTGACCGGTCTCGACCCGTCCGCCGTGGGAGCGGAGCACCCCGACCATCGCGTCGGCGTACCGCTGCGAGCCGCCGACGGCCACCGGCCACCCCGTGACGTGGGCGGCCGTTCCGAGCGCGAGCCCCGCCGCCGAGGTGAACGGCTCGGAGGGCGGCCGGAACCCGTGCGCGGCGATGCCCAGCCAGAGGGCGGCCACGCGCCGGTCCTCGAAGGCGCGCGCGACGAGCGCGGCCGGCGCCGCCGCGCGGGCGCCGAAGCTGGCGAGGGCCAGCGGGTGGCGCGGGAGGTGGACGACCGGCCGGCCGATCTCGGCGCGGACGGCGTCCCACCGGTCCGCGGCCGGCCCGAAGAGACGTCGCCACGTGCGGGCGTCCCGCGGCGACAGGGTGTCGAGGCCCGCGACGGTGGTCGCGAGGTCGCGCTCGACGACGGCCCCGGTGCCGTCCGTGAGCGGGTGCGCCATCTCGATCGGCGCCCGCGCCCAGGCGAGGCCGTGGCCCGCCAGGTCGTGGCTGCCGGTGAAGGCGTTGTCCACCGCGAGCGGGTGGAACCCCGCACAGTGGTCGTGGACGAGACCGGGCAACGTGAGCTCCGCCGAGCGGAGGCCGCCGCCGACGGTCTCGGCCGCCTCCACGACGGTCACGTCGCACCCAGCGGCCGCGAGCGTGACCGCGGCGGCGAGGCCGCCCGGCCCGCTGCCGACGACGACCGCGGTCGTGCCGGCAGCGGAGCGGGTCACGGGAGCCGTCGAGCGGCCGGGTCGGACCGGTGGAGGCGACGCGCGGCCTCGGCGATCGAGCCCGACATCGAGGGGTAGACGGTGAAGACGCTCGCGAGCTGGTCGGCCGTGAGCGACTCCCCCACGGCGACGGCGACGGGGTGGATCAGCTCGGACGCCCGCGGACCGACGACGACACCGCCGACGACGATGCCGGTGCCGGGTCGGCACAGCAGCTTGACGAAGCCGTCGCGCACGCCCTGCATCTTCGCCCGCGGGTTGCCCGACAGCGGCAGGAGCACGGTCTCCGCGACGATCTCGCCCGCGTCGACCGCCTTCTGGCTCCAGCCCACCGTCGCGATCTCCGGCGACGTGAAGACGTTGGACGACACCTTCTTGAGGTCCAGCGGCGCCACGGCGTCACCGAGGTGGTGGGACATCGCGATCCGGCCCTGCATCGCGGCGACGGAGGCCAGCATCAGCACGCCGGTGCAGTCGCCCGCGGCGTACACGCCCCGCGCGGTCGTGCGCGAGACGCGGTCGACGCGCACGAAGCCACCGTCGTCGACGAGCACGCCGGCCTCCTGCAGCCCGAGGTCGGCCGTGTTGGGCACGGATCCCAGCGCGAGCACGCAGTGGGAGCACTCGACCTCGGTGCCGTCGGTCAGCCGCACGGTGACGACGTCGCCGTCGCGGGTCACCGACTCCATGCGGGACCGGCTCAGCACGTTCATGCCGCGCCGCGTCAGCACCTCCTCGAGCACCGCCGCCGCGTCGGCGTCCTCGCCGGGCAGCACCCGGTCGCGCGACGAGACGAGGGTGACGTCGATGCCGAGGGAGAGGTAGGCCGAGGCGAACTCCGCGCCGGTGACGCCGGAGCCGACGACGACGACCTTCTCCGGCACGTCGGTGATGTCGTAGACCTGCTCCCAGGTCAGGATGCGCTCACCGTCGGGCACGGCGCTGTCGAGCACGCGGGGCGCCGCACCGGTCGCGACGAGCACGGCGTCGGCGTCGAGCGTCTCGGTGCCACCGTCGGCGAGGTCGGCGACGACGCGCTGGGGACCGTCGAGCCGTCCCCGACCGCGCACGATGCGCACGCCGTCCCGCTCCAGGCGCCGCTCGATGTCGGCCGACTGGTCGGCGGCGAGCTGCTTGACGCGGGCGTTGACGCGGCCCAGGTCGACCCGGATCGCCGTGGCGGCGTCGCCCTCGTGGTCGCGGAAGCTGACGCCGAGCTCGGCCGAGCCGGCCAGCTCGCTCATGAGCTCGCTGGTCGCGATCAGCGTCTTGCTGGGCACGCAGTCGGTCAGCACCGCGGAGCCACCCGGGCCGTCGGTGTCGACGATCGTGACGTCGGCGCCGGCGTTGGCGGCCACGTGAGCCGCCTCGTAGCCGCCGGGACCGCCGCCGACGATGACGACGCGGTCGGAGCGATCGGCCATGGTGGCGGGGCTCACAGGTTGATCATGTGGCCGGAGATGCCGTGGATGGCCTCCTTGACCGACTCGGTGAGCGTCGGGTGCGCGAAGACGTTGCGCCCGATCTCGTCCGCGGTCAGGTCCCACTTCTGCGCGAGGGTCAGCACCGGCAGGAGCTCGGTCACGTCGGGCCCGATCATGTGCGCGCCGAGGATCTCGTTGTGCTCCGCGTCCGCGACGACCTTCACGAAGCCGACCGCCTCGCCGAGGCCCTGGGCCTTGCCGTTGGCGCTGAAGGGGAAGGTGGCCGTCTTGACGTCGTACCCCTTGTCCTTCGCCTGCTGCTCCGAGTAGCCGAACGAGCCGATCTGCGGGTGGCAGTAGGTCGCGCGCGGCACGAAGTCGAACTCGACCGGCATGGTCTCCTCGCCGGCGATGACCTCGGCGGCCACGATGCCCATGGCCTCCGCGACGTGGGCGAGCATGAACTTGCCGGTGACGTCGCCGATCGCGTAGACGCCGTCCGCGTTGGTGCGGCCGTACTCGTCGATCGCGATGGCGCCGCGCTCGGTCAGCTCGACGCCGGTGGCCTCGAGGCCGTAGCCGTCGGTGCGGGGCGCGAAGCCGAAGGCCGCGAGCATCTTGTCGGCCTCGAGCACCTGCTCGTCGCCGCCGGCGGCCGGGGCGACCGTGACCTTGACGCCGGAGCCCGTGTCCTCGACGCCCTTGACGGCGGTCGAGGTCAGGATCTTCACGCCGAGCTTCTTGTAGTGCTTGAGCAGCTCCTTGGACACGTCCGCGTCCTCGGTCGGCACGATGCGGTCGAGGTACTCCACGATCGTGACGTCGACGCCGAAGTTCTTCATCACGTAGGCGAACTCGACGCCGATCGCGCCCGAGCCGCCGATGATGATCGAGGACGGCAGGTTCTCGTCGAGGATCTGCTCCTCGTAGGTCACCACGTTCTCGCTGATCTCGACGCCGGGGACGGTGCGGACCTTCGCACCCGCGGCGATGATGATGTTGTCGGCCGTGTGGGTGGCGACCTCGCCGTCCTTGCCCTTCACCTCGATCGTCTTCGGGCCCGTGAACGTGCCCCAGCCGTCGATCTCGGTGATCTTGTTCTTCTTCATCAGGTAGTGGACGCCCTTGACGATGCCGGCGCTCACCTGGCGGGAGCGCTTGTGCGTCGGGCCGTACGACATCGTGGCGTCGCCCTCGATGCCGAACTTCGCCTTCTCGTGGGTCAGCGTGTGCGCGAGCTCCGCGTTCTTGAGCAGCGCCTTCGAGGGGATGCACCCGACGTTGAGGCAGACACCTCCCCAGTACTTCTCCTCCACGACGGCGACGGACTTGCCGAGCTGAGCAGCTCGGATCGCCGCGACGTAACCACCGGGGCCGGCACCAAGGACAAGGACATCGAAGTGGGTCACGGACCCCAGCCTAGCCACTCGGACGGGCTCGTCCGACCGCGCGGGTCGTACCCGGCGGTACCCGTCGGGTGACCTCGCTCTCGTCCCCTCCCCCGGATTGGGTACGTCGCCTCCCGAGCACCCACGACGGCCGCTCCCGCGGCCCTACCGTCCGCGTGTGTCCCCCCGTCCTGCACCCCGCCGGGCGAGCCGTCGTGCCGCCCGCCTGGCTGCAGCCGCGCTCACCGTGCTCGCCCTCGCGCTCGTGCTCCCGCCGACCCTCCGGGACGCCCACGACACGGGTCGCGACGCCCGCGACGTGCCCCCGTCGGCCGCGGGCACGAGCGACGCCGCCACCTCTCCTGGCAGCGCGGGTACGCCGGGGCACCTGCCGGGCGCGCCTCCCCCGTCCGGCGTCACCCCGACGAGCGGCGTCGAGGCCGCGCCGACACCGGCGGCGACCGAGGTGCCGGGGGACGCCGTCAGCGAGGCCGCGGCGACGAACCCGCCGGTCCCCGCGGTGGACGGCCCGTTCCCCGCGACGACCGAGAGCGCCGTCGGGCGTCTCGTCGCGTCGTACCCCGTCGACGTGCTGCCCCTCGCGCCGGGCACCACGGTGGGCAGCAGCAGCGTCTCCGTCTCCGGCGAGCGGGTGCAGGTGGCGCTCGTGGCCGACAGTGCGTCCGCCGGTGACGACGTGCTCGCGTTCTACCTGCGCACGCTGCGCGCGCAGGGCTTCGTCGAGGAGCCCGCCACGACGGCGCCCGGACAGGTCGCGGTGGCCGTGCGCCGCGCGGGCAGCTCGGTGGTGGTGACCACGGGGCCGGGCGACGAGGCGTACAGCATCTACGCGACCCTCCAGCGCGAGGACGCCTGATGTACCTGGCCCTGCGGGACGGGGGCGCCGCCGCTCCCCCGACCGCGGCCGCGGCCGGGGCGACCCGGACGCCGCACGGGCGTCGACGGGTGCCGAGGGTGGTCGTGACGCTGGGCCTCGTCAGCCTCCTCACCGACATCTCCTCGGAGTCGGTCGCGGCGGTCCTCCCCCTCTACCTGACCCTCGGGCTCGGCCTCTCGACCGTCGCGTACGGGCTGGTCGACGCGCTCTACCAGGGGGTCGGCGCCCTCGTGCGGGTCGCCGGCGGATGGGGTGCCGACCGCACCGGCCGTCCGAAGTGGGTGGCGTTCCTCGGCTACGCCACCAGCTGCGTCGCCCGTGTCGGCCTGCTCGTCGCGACCGGTGCCGGCGCCGTGGCCGCGGTGGTCGCGCTCGACCGGGTCGGCAAGGGGATCCGCACGGCGCCGCGGGACGCCATGATCAGCGCCGCCGCCCCGCCGGACGGCGTCGGGCTCGCGTTCGGGGTGCACCGCGCCCTCGACACGACGGGCGCGGTCCTCGGACCGCTCGTCGCGTTCCTGCTGCTGTGGTGGATCCCCGGCGGCTACCTGACGGTGATGGTCGCCTCGCTCGGCTGCGCGTTGCTCGGTCTGGCCCTGCTCGGCCTGTTCGTCGAGGACCGCCCGCGAGCGACCGCACCCGCCCCCACCGCTGACGACCCGGGCGGCTGGCGCGAGCTGCGCACGCCGGCGATGCGCCGGCTGCTCCTCGTCGCGGGCCTGCTCGGGGTGCTGACCATCGGGGACGGCTTCCTCTACCTCGCGCTGCTCGACCGGGGCGGCTTCGCCGTTCACTGGTTCCCGCTGCTGTACGTCGGGACGAGCCTCGCCTACCTCGTGCTCGCCGTGCCGCTGGGCGCCCTGGCCGACCGGTGGGGCCGTGCGCGCACGATGGTCACGGGCCACGGGGCGCTCGTCGCGGCGTACGGCGCCACGACCCTGCCGCTGGGCGCCGTCGGCACCACGGTGCTGACCGTGGTGCTCCTCGGCGCCTTCTACGCCGCGACCGACGGTGTGCTCGCCGCGGCGGCCGGGCGCATCGTCGCCCCCCGCTCCCGGGCACGCGGGATCGCGGCGGCGCAGACGGTCGTGGCCGTGAGCCGCATGGCCGCCTCCGCCGGCTTCGGCGTGCTCTGGTTCTGGATCGGGCCCGGCAGCGCGCTGCTCCTCGCCGCGGCCGTGCTCGCCGCCGTGCTGGTCCCCTCCCTCCTCGCGGTCCGCCGCCTCGACACCGCCCCGGCGGCGGCATGACCGGGCGCACGACCGGGCGCACGACCGGGCCCACGACCGGGCCCACGACCGGGCGGGGTCGCCTCGCCGTCCTCGGCGCCACGGTGCTGGCGGTGACGCTGCCGGTCACCGGGGTGGCGCTCCACCAGGCGGCCCAGCAGCGCGCCCGCGCGCAGGCACCGCCGTCGGTGCCGGTCGCCGCGGGCCCGATGACGGGCCTCCCCGACGACGAGGCCCGGCTGGTGTTCCGCCACACGGGGCTCGACCGCGACTACGGACACCTGGCCTCCGTGGCGCTGGCGGACCCCGGCGGCCCGCGGTCGATCAGCGGTACTGCGTGCGACCGCGTCGACGCGGTGCCCGGCCGCGCCTCCTGCCTCCGGGTCGAGCGCGGCGTGGTGACCCGCTACTCCCTGGTCGAGCTCGACGCGCGACTCGCGGAGACCGCCACGGTGTCGCTGCCCGGCATCCCCAGCCGCACCCGGCTCTCGCCCGACGGGTCGCTCGTCGCCACGACGACCTTCGTGACGGGCCACTCCTACCAGCAGTCCGGCTTCTCGACGGCGACGGAGATCCGCTCCACGGACGGGGGCGCCGACGCCGGCGACCTCGAGGCGTTCCGCCTCGTGCTCGACGGCCGGGAGGTCAGGCCGGCCGACCGCAACGTCTGGGGCGTCACCTTCGTCGACGACCGCACCTTCTGGGCGACCGTCGCCACGGGCGGCTCCACCTACCTCGTGCGGGGGGACCTCGGAGCACGGAGCCTCACCGCCGTGCGGTCCGACGTGGAGTGCCCCTCGCTCTCCCCCGACGGCGCGCGGCTGGCCTACAAGGTCGACGATCCCGGCCCCGGCACCCACTGGTCGTTCGCGGTGCTCGACCTGACCACCGGTCGGGAGACCGTGCTGGCCGGCGAGACCCGCGGGGTCGACGACCAGGCCGCGTGGTTGGACGACGACACGCTGCTCTACGGGGTGTCCCGGTCCGACGAGCCCGGCGTCAGCGACGTCTGGTCGCTCGACGTCGACCGCGCGGACGCGCTCCCGGACCTCCTCGTCGAGCAGGCCTGGTCCCCCGCGGTGGTGCGGCCCGAGCGTTGAGCGCGCGGCTCAGCCGGCGGGCTGGAACTCGAGGTCGACGAAGTAGTTGGTCGCGTTCCACGACCGGGTCGGGAAGCCGCCGCCCGCGCCGTACACGTAGCGCCCGTTGTCCGCCGCGGCCGCGGTGAGCGGCCCCGAGACCGCACCCGAGCGCAGTCCGCCCGACGTCACCGAGTAGTGCCCACGCGGCGCCAGGTAGGAGACGACGTAGGCGGTGCCGGCCGTCAGCCGCACCGGGGTCGCGAGCGCGGCGCTCTGCCAGCCCGTCGCCGACTCCCCCGTGAACGTCACGCGCCCGAGCAGCCGTCCGTCGAGCGTCCACACGGACCCGACGTGGGTGCCCGTGTTGCCTGCTCCCTTGTGGAAGCGGATGCGGGTGACGTCGCCCGTCGTCGTGGGCGTGACGACGACGCCGAGCTCGACGGCGGCGGAGTCGTCCACCGCGGCGACGGCCGGCACGGTCCCCCCGAAGAGGTTGTACGTCGCGGCCGGGGTCGCCGCCGCCTCCTCGGTGCGGAACGTCCACGTCGTCGTGGCCAGCGCGACGCCCTCCGTGGAGCGCACGCCCGCGAGCGTCGCCGTGTAGGTCGTGCCCGGCGCCAGCGGCTCGGCCGGGTCGAGCGTCAGCCCGCGCCCGTCCGTCGACCTGGTCGAGGACCCGGCGACGGACGTCGTGCCGTCCCGGAGCTCCAGCGTGCCGGAGGCCACGGGCACGGAGAGCCGGACCGTCACGTCGGTGTCGCGCGGCACGCCCGTGGCGCCCGGCTCCGGCGAGGACTCCTCGACGGAGACGGCCCGGGGGTCGGGCACGAACGTGACGTCGGCGAAGTAGTTGGTCGCGCCCCAGCTGTGGACGGGCAGCCCTCCGGCCGCGCCGTAGAGGTAGCGCCCGTTGGCCCCGGGGCTCGTGACGAGGTCGCCCGCGGCGTGGGGCTGCTCGAAGAAGCCGGGGGTCACGGCGTAGTGCCCGCGGGGTGCCAGGTAGGACACCACGTAGTCCTGCCCCGGCTGCACCACGACCGGTGTCGAGAGCGACGCGGTCTGCCAGCCGGCGGCGGACTCGCCGGCGACGGTCACCCGGGCGAGCCGCTGGCCCGACGCGTCCCAGAGGGAGGCCACGTGGACGCCGTCGTTGCCGGGCCCCTTGAAGAAGCGGAGCTGGGTGATCCGGCCCGGCCGCAGCGTGCGGAACGCCACCCCGAGCTCGACCGGCGCGCTCTCGTCGACCGCCGCCACCTGGGGCACGACGGCGCCGAAGAGCGTCTGCTCCGCCACCGCACCGGCCGGCTGCGTGCGGAACGTCCAGGTCTGGTCGGCCAGCGTCGCGCCGCCCTGCGAGCGCAGACCGGTGACCGTCACCCGCAGCTCGGTGTCGGGCGGCAGCGGCGCGTCCGGCGCGAGGCGCAGGCCGGTGCCGTCGGCGGTCGGCGTCGTGGTACCCGCGAGCGCGGTCCCGTCGCCGGCCTGGGTCAGGGCGATCCGGTAGCCCGACGCGAGCGGCGCGCTGAGGGTGATGCCGACCGGGGCCGACGACGCGACCTGGACCGCGCCCGGCGCGGGCGTCTGCGCGACCACCGCCAGGGGCGGCTCCCGCCGCTCCACCACGACGTCCACGAGGTAGCTCGTCGACGAGCTCGACGACGGGAAGCCGGAGCCGTAGGTGTAGGCGCCGGCCGCGCCGCCCACCTGCAGCGGGCCGCGGGAGAGGTCGGCGGTGGCGAAGGCGTTCGGCGAGGCCGCGTACCGACCCCCGGGGGCGCGGTACGACGCGACGTACTCCGCGCCGGCGTCGATCGCCACCGGGGTGGCGAGCACGAGCGTCTGCCAGCCGCTGGTGGACTCGTTCGTGAAGGTGCCCGTGGCGAGCGCCGTGCCGTCCGCGCGCCACAGCGTGCCCGTGTGCGTGCCGGTGTTGCGTGGCCCCTTGTAGAACCGGATCGCGGTGACCGTGGCGTCGACCGACGGCCGGAACCGCACGCCGAGGGTGACGGCCGCGGTGTCGACGTCCTCGAGCAGCGTGGGCGTCGTCCCCTCGTCGAACAGCGAGCAGGGGCACACCCCCGGGGCGGAGGCGGGCCGCGCGGTCGTGAAGCTCCACGCCGCCGTCGTCCCCGGGCCCACCCCCGCGCTGTCGCGCCCGGACACCGTCACGTCGTGGCGGACGAACCCGGCCAGCGGAGCGCTGGGACGGAACGTCACCGTGCGCGTCCCCGCGTCGTACGACGTCGTGCCCGCCACCGTCGCACCGCGGGCGTCGGTGACCCGGACCGCGACGGTGGAGGCGACGACGGGGCGGGAGAAGCGCGCCGCGACGACCGCGGAGGCGGCCACGGACGAGGACCCCGGCAGCGGTGAGCGCTGGTCGAGCACGAGGGGCGAGTCGTCGGTCAGGACCACGAGGGGGTCGACGAAGTAGTGGCTGTTGCCGTAGCTGCGGTCGGGGAAGTCGCCGACCGCCGCGAAGACGCCGGCGGGGGGTGCGCCGTACCCGCCGGCGACGGAGAGGGGGTCGGCGCGGAGGCCGGCCGCGCTGAACGCGTCCTCCTTGACGGCGTAGCGACCGACGGGCGCCGAGTAGGAGACCACGTAGGCCTCGCCCGCGGCGACCGGCACCGGGGCGGCGAAACGGACGGTCTGCCACCCGGTGGTCGTCTCGGAGGTGAAGGTCGCGGTGGCGAGCGGGGAGCCGATCGCCGACCACAGCGTGCCGGTGTGGGTGCCCGTGTTGCCGCTGCCCTTGTAGAACCGCACCCCGGTGACGAACGCGTCCCGCGTCGGCGTGAAGCGCAGGCCGAGCTCCACGGCCCCGGTGTCCGTCGCGGCCGGGACGGTCGGGACCGTGGCGCCGAGGAGCGAGCACGGACAGCTCACCTGCACGGCGCGGGTCACAGCCGCACCGATGCGGGCGCTGTCGTCGACGGCCCGCACCTGGAGCGGGACGGAGCCGACGCCGGTCTGCACCTGGTCGTAGGTCCAGGACGTCGTGCCGACGGCCGGGTGCCACGTCGCCCCGCCGTCGGTCGAGACCTCGACGCCCGCGACGCGGCCACCCCCGGTGTCGGTGGCGGTGCCGGCGTAGCGGACGACCTGGCCGTTGGGCACGGCCGCGCCCGCCGTCGGTGACGTGACGCTCACCGTCGGCCCCACGGTGTCGGTCGACGCGGTGGCGCGCACGAGCCCGGTCTGGAGGGTCGCGGGCTGCACGCCCATGTCGGCGAGGAGGTTCACCTGGGCCTGCTGCATGCGCACGTCGGGCGGCTGCGGGGCGGAGGGCGAGTCGTGCTCCCCGTCGAGGCCCCAGCTCCACTGCACCGAGCCGGCGCTGAACACCAGCGCGCCGCTGGGCGCGCGGTAGAGCGTGAGGTGGTGCCGCGTCGTGCCGGGCGCCACCGTGTTGCCGTAGTCCTGGAGGTACTCCGGCACGGCCCCCGTGGTCGTCGACAGCCGCACCAGCCCCGGGGGGCGGTGGCCGTTGTCGAGGTCCTCGTTGGACTCGTAGCCCACGGTGTGCGGCGCCAGCGTCGCGGTCGTGCCCGAGGCCAGGCCGGCCAGCGACGTGCCGCGCCACAGCCGGAGCCGTCCCTCCGCCGCGCTCACGCGCAGGGCGAGGTCGCTGTAGTTGACCATGTAGGCCGTGCCCGTCAGCGCGTTCTCGGGTCGGCCCGCGCCCGCCGTGGTGGGCGCGTAGCGCGGGTCGCGCCAGGTGCCGGTCCACTCGGAGGACGGGTCGATCTTCGCTCGCGACCAGGTCTCCTTGTAGGAGACGAGGGTCCGGTACGCCGTGCGGGACGGGTCCGCGGAGGGCTCCCAGCGCGTGCGCCAGTAGGCCTCGTTCCCGCTGAGGAACATCAGGTGCACGCCGGCGTCCCGGGCAGCCTCCACGTGGGCACGCTGGGCGCCGCTCCAGTACTCGTCGTGACCGACGGAGAGGAACACCCGGTGGTTCCTGAGCAGGGCGCCTCCACGGTCGGTGTCGACCCCGGCCTGGTAGGTCACGTCGTAGCCGTTGCGCTCGAGGTAGCGCACCATCGGGTACTCGTTCGCGAAGTAGAAGTCGCGACCGCCGATGCCGCCACGGGTGAGCATCGGCCGGTTGTAGCTGATCTTGTGGGCGCGTCCGTTGGCGGCGCCGGTGTAGAAGTCCGCTCCCCCGTAGGTGTTGTAGGCCTGCCAGGTCGTGTCGGACGTCTGGAACACCACGTCCGAGGTGCTCGCGTCGTTCCGCACGACGAAGGTGATGTGGCTGGCCCCGCCGGTGTCGGTGCGCTCCAGGCGAGCGACGTAGACGCCCGAGACCGCCGTCGTGGGCACGGTCCACGACGCGGAGACGCCCCAGCTGCCGCAGTCGTAGAGCTCGGTGGCGGGGTCGGAGATGCACTCCGGCTGCACCTGGGGCAGCGGCGCCGACGGGCTCACCCTCGCGATCTCGCGGGCGCCGGCGCCGCCGTACCAACCGGTGCGGTAGATCGTGATGCGGTAGGCGCGCGCGTCGGTGTCGACCTTGAAGTCGACGCGGTCGCCGAGGTCGACGCTGATGTCGGTGGCGAAGCCCTGGATGGACGCGTCGCCAGCACCGTCGATGTCCCACGTCTCCGGCGGTGTGCCGGGCTTCGCGTTCTCGCAGGCGATGACGCTGCCTCCCGCTGCGCAGGGGTCCGCGGCGGCGCTCGCGAGCGCGGCCCCGCGGGCGGGGGCGACGGCCGACGCCAGGGTGCTCGCGACCGCGAGCACCAGGACGAGCAGTACGGCGGGCGCGGCAGGCGCGCCGGAGCGGCGGGGGATCACGGGTGCAGGGTGGGACCGGCCGGGGCGTCCCGGCGTCGACGAGAGGCGCTGATCCCCCAGATCGGGTAGCCGTCCTGCGGCACCCGCCGTGCCGGAGGTCACGAATGGGCTACGACCGCCCGCCCGCGCCGTTTTTCGCGCGCTCGCGCGCGGGTCGCTGCCCTAGAGTCCGCCGGGTGAACGCCCCTCAGCACGCCGCCCCCACCACCACCGCCGCCGAGGACGCCCAGGCCGCCGCCGCGCGCCTCGCCGAGCTGACGGGCGTCGAGCAGCACGACGTCGCCGTCGTGCTGGGATCCGGCTGGCTGCCGGCCGTCGACATGCTCGGCGAGACCGTCGCCGAGATCGCGACCACGGACCTCCCCGGCTTCATCGCTGCCGCGGTCGCCGGTCACTCCGGCAAGATCCGCTCGGTGCGCGCGGGCGACCGGCGGGTGCTCGTCTTCCTCAGCCGCACGCACTTCTACGAGGGCAAGGGCGTCCGCGCCGTCGTGCACGGCGTGCGCACGGCCGCCGCCGCGGGCTGCCGCACCATCGTGCTCACCAACGGGTGCGGCGGCCTCAAGGAGACCTGGTCGCCCGGCACGCCCGTGCTCATCAGCGACCACATCAACCTGACGGCCCGCTCCCCCATCGAGGGCGCGGAGTTCGTCGACCTCACCGACCTCTACTCCTCGCGCCTGCGCGCGCTGTGCCGCGAGGTCGAGCCCGACCTCGACGAGGGCGTCTACGTGCAGTTCCCCGGCCCCCACTACGAGACGCCGGCCGAGATCGGCATGGTGCGGGCCATCGGCGGCCACCTCGTCGGGATGAGCACCACCCTCGAGGCGATCGCCGCCCGCCAGGCGGGCCTGGAGGTCCTCGGCATCTCCCTCGTCACCAACCTCGCCGCCGGGATCAGCGGGGAGCCGTTGGACCACGCGGAGGTGCTGGAGGCGGGTCGCTCCGCCGCCACCCGGATGGGATCCTTGCTCGGCGCGGTCGTCCCGCGCCTGTGAGCGTCTAGGAGCCGGCCCGTGCCGAAGATCACCGGGGAGTCCCTGTCGGCCCATCGCGAGCACATCCGCGAGCGGGTCTTCTCGGCCTTCGTCGACCTGATCGGCGAGCGCAGCTTCGACGCCGTGACCATGGCGCAGCTGGCCTCGCGCGCCGGGGTGGGTCGCACGACGATCTACCACCACTTCCCCGACAAGGACGCGGTCGTCGTCGCGTTCGCCTCCCACGAGACCAACCGCTACCTCGACGACCTGCACGGGGTGCTCGACGACGCCGGCTCGGCCACCGAGCGGCTCCGCCGCTACGTGCGCCACCACCTGGCCGAGGGCGAGCAGTTCCACCTCGGCCTGGGGCCGCAGGTCTACGGTCTGCTGTCCGACGCGTCCCTCCGCGAGATCCGGGAGCACGTCGTCGCCGTCGAGGCGGTGCTCCGCGGGATCCTGGAGGACGGCGTGGCGTCCGGCGAGTTCACCGTCACCGACGTGGCCGCGGTGCTGCCGCTCGTCCACGCCTGCCTCAACCCCCGCCAGGTCCCCGCGGAGTCGGTCGTCGCCTTCGTGCTCGGCGGCGTCGGCGTCCCCCTCAGCGCACCGTGAGGGTGCGCGTGAGGGTGGAGGCGTGGAACAGCGACGAGCCCCGGTAGCGCACGTCGACCCGGTAGCTGCCGCGCGGCAGCGCCGGGAGGCCGGTGACCCGCGTCCCGTCGGTGGCCAGCTGGAGCTCGCCCGAGTACCAGACCCCGCGGCCGGCCGCCGTGTAGATGCTCACCGTCGCCCGCCCCTGCGGGGGTGCGACGGCGGAGCTGTTCGTGAACGCGCCGACCTTGATCCGCCCCGCGCGCGTGGGGGTGGGCGTCTGCTGCACCGAGGCTCCCGTCTGGCTGAGCCCCTGCGTGACCCGGAAGTCCCAGGAGGCGACGAGGCCGTCGCCCGCGCCGTCGGCGCTCACCGAGAACTCGGCGGTGTAGCGCCCCACCGGCACCCCCGGGGGCACGTCGAAGCGGGCGAGCTCGTCCACGACGCGCTTGGTCTGGGGCGCTCCGAGCCCGGAGAGCGTCACGGACGCTCCCTCGCTGCCGCGCACCGCGACCCAGATCCGCGACGTGGTCGCGTAGCGCTGCGTCGTCGAGCCCTCGATCCCGATCGAGGTGCCCGGCTCCAGGGCGTCGAAGTCGAGGTCGAGCGCTGACTCCAGCACCGAGCCGTCGTCGGTCCAGGCGAACACCGCGTACGCCGTGCCCCGCTGCAGGCTCGCCGCCTCGGCCCGCACGGTGTCGGTCGCGACCCCGGTCGCGCCGGCGCCGTCCGGCGCGACGTCCTCGGCGGGGACCACGGTGTGGCCCGGCAGGGTCGCCGGGTCGACCGTGAGCACGTCCGTGCCGGCCGGCGCGACCGCGAGCTGGATCGGGCTCTCCGCGGGGAGCGTGATGCCGCGGACCGTGGCGAGCACCTCGAGACCCTCGGCGTTGCTCTGGCGCAGGACGCGGTGGTCGAGGGAGCCCAGCTCCGTGGCCGTCGGCTCGGCGGCGGTCACCGTGCTCACCGCCGTCACCGCGGGCACCGTCGGCACGCCCGCGTGCGCTGCGACCGGGGCGACCAGCGCGGGGCCGCCGAGCGCGAGGGCGAGGACCGGCGCGAGCGCGAGGCGCCTCCGGGCCGGGCGGACGGGGCGCGCAGGGATGACGGGGGCGTCGGTCATGGCTGAACCTTTCCGAGAATCAGGTCGGTGAACCGCGTCCGCCGACCCTAAGCCCCGGCGGGACGCCCCGAACACCACGGGACGGTCACGAATGTGCCGGGCGCGGGCGACCCGACCCGGGGACCGACAAGAAGTGGGACGTCGGTACGCCGCCGACCCGGCCCGCGCCGTACCAACCGCACAGTCCGGCGCGCTCCCGGTCCCGGGCCAGAACGACGGGCGCCCCGCCGACCGACCCCGAGGCCGGTCGACGGGGCGCCCGTGGCCCGAGGACGGATCAGCGCACCGTGAAGGTCCGCTGCTGCGAGGCGCCGAGGGTGAGGCTGCTGCCGCCGTAGGAGATGTCGAGGCGGTAGCTGCCCTTCGCGAGCTTGGGCAGCTGCAGGCGGACGGTGCCGTTGGACAGCACCTTGACGCCCGAGTACCAGACGCCGCGGCCGGCGGAGGTGTAGAGCCGCACGACGGCCTGACCGGCCGGGCGGGCGACCTGGCCGGCGCCGTTGCCGGCGTGGGCGACGCCGACGAGGAGGTTGCCGGTGCGGGACGGGGTCGGGGTGGTGCTCAGCGAGTGGCCGAGGACGGGCTGGCCCTTGTAGACCGTGAAGGCCTTCGTGAGGACGACCGGGTCGGCGCCCTGGGTCGCCAGGGAGAACCGCGCCGTGTACGCACCGGGCTTGAGGCTGGCGGGCACGCGGAACGCGGCACGGCCGAACTCGATGGTCGCGGTCTGCGCGGCGCCCACGCCGGTCAGCGTGACCGTGCCGGCACCGTCCTCGACGCCGCCGACCGACACGCCGACCCAGTTGGTGGTGGCGTAGCGCTGGGCGACCGCGCCGGCGAAGGTGAGGGTCGCGGGGGTGGGTGCCTCGAGCTGCGACCAGTCGATCTCGACCGCGGTCTCGGTGTCCTGGCTGTCGTTCGAGTGGGTGTGGGCCTGCCACGTGTAGAGCGCGTACTGCTTCGTCGGGTCGAGCTCGTCGGTCGGCGCGTTGAGCACCGACGAGAACGCGCCCTCCGTGATACGGCTGGGGGTGATCCAGTCGACGGCGGCGAAGGCGTCCTGGCCCTCGCGGTCGTCGACGGGCGGCAGCCCGCCGGCCTCGGCGAGGCCGACGTAGACGCCGTTGTCCCCCGGCTGGGTGACGGCGCGGAAGCCCTGGCCCTTCACGGACAGGGTGAGGCCCTCGGTCGGGTCGGCGCCGAGCGTCTCGTACGTGACCGTCGGCGGGGCGACCGGCGCCGCCTCGGCGACGAACGACGAGGGGTCCTTCTGGCTGTCGCTGCTCGCGCCCGAGGCGTAGAAGTGGGCGCGGACGCCCGGGGTGAGCGCACCGAGGAAGTCCGGGCTGAACGACTGGCCGTCGACCGGCTGCCCGGACGGGATGCCGAGGGCGGTGGCCTCCGCGGACCCGGCCGGCAGGACGCCGGCCCAGTCGGGCGTGGCGGTGAGGGTGCCGACGCCCTCGCCGTCCGTCCAGCCGTCGCCGGCGTCGAACGTGGTGACGACCACCCGGGTCGGGTCGGTGCTGGCCTCGGGGCTGCTGGGGCCGGTGCTGGCGTTCCAGGCGGAGACGACCGCGCTGATCTCACCCGCGCCGTCGGCGCCGACGGTCACGACGGGGTCCGCGAGGGTGACCGTGTAGTAGGTCGTGCCGCCGAAGGCGAACGACCCGGCGACGGAGCCGTCGTAGGCCACGGACGCCTCGTCCGTGGCGGGGTGATAGGTGCCGACGCCGCCCGGGAACGTGATGACGCCCGTGGACGCGTCCTCGGTCGCGCCGTCGCCCAGCACGTGGGTGGACAGGTGGCTGTCGAAGCGCTCGGAGATCTCCCACTGCAGGGTCAGCGGGGCCGGCGTCTCGTCGGCCGCCTGGGCCGGCGCGGTGGCCAGGGCCAGCGGGGCGGTCACGAGCGCGGCGACCGTCAGGGCCGCGCTCGTGCGGACGCCACGACGGGCGCCCACGCGGGTCAGGGTGGACATGGTGGTTCCTTTCTCGGGGACGGACGCCGGGTGCGTCAGACCAAGGGACCGGCACCCGGGGGTGCCGTGCGGACGCCGCCCGAGCGGCGGAGGAGCAGGCGGTCCTGCGGGACCGAGAGCAGTGCGGCGGCGGCGAGCAGCAGCCCGCCCCCGAGCCACCACAGGGCGTCACCCGGACCGGCCGGGGCGTCGCCACCGGACGGTGCGGACACCGCCACGAGGTCGTGGCTGGTCGGCAGCGGCTGGGCTGCGACCGCCGCCTCCGCCACCGGTACGCCGAGGGCCGCGGGCACCACGGTCTGCGGCGTGGACCGGACGGGGCCCGGGGAGCCACCACGGGCGGAGGACGACCGGGCCGGCGGCGCCAGGGCGGTGTTCTCGGGGACGGTCGGCACGTCGCTCGGCACGGGCGCGGGCGTCGGGACCGGAGCGGGGACGGACGCGTCGTACGCCACCGTCAGCGGCAGCGCGACCTTGAAGGGGTCGGTGGAGGCACCGCTGGAGTACCAGAACGGTCCGGTCCCGAGCTCCTCCATCATCGCGACGAAGGACTGCGGGAAGGACCCGGCGTCGGGCACGTCCGTGCGCTGGCTCGTGCCGCTCACCCGCACGCCCCGGTAGGCCGGGGTCGCGGTGAACCCGCTGGGGTCGTCGAGGTCGACGGCGGGGAGGTTCGCGAGGACGACCTCGCGAGGCGGCACCTCGGCGCGCTGCGTCGGGTCGTCGCGCGACGAGGCGTAGCCGCTGACCGAGCCGGTGAGCGTGCCGGTGCCGTCGGCAGCGACGTCGAGGCGGGGGTCGGTGACGTAGAAGAACGAGCGGCCGGAGTAGTAGAGCACCGTGAAGGTGCCCTCCCACGCGATCCGGGCGGTGCCTGCCGCTCGGTCGACGGTGCCCGTGCCGCCCCGGACGACGACCTGGTGGTTGCTGAACGTCCCGGCGCTCGGGTTGGTGATGGGGGCGCCGTCGCTCGTCGTGCGCCAGCCGTTCCACGCCGTCGTGCGCCAGGCGGAGCCGTCCCACTTCTCCACGCTCACGTCGCCCGCGGAGGCTCGCCACTGGTCCTGGCGGAGCAGCGCCCCGAGCCCGGGCAGCACCTTGCCGGCGGAGAAGAAGTTGAAGGAGCCCGGCTCGTGGGCCGCGTTGTTGGACTCGTTGGAGAGCCCCCAGCGCAGCACCGCGTCGTCGACCGCGACGGGGCCGTCCGTCGGCTCGCTGGTCGGCTCGCTGGTCGGCTCGCTGGTCGGCCCGGTGGTCGGCCCGTCCGTGGGTCCAGCCGTCGGCTCGGCCGTGGGCGCCGTCGTCGTCGGTGCACTCGTCGGGCCGGTGGGGTCCGGCGTCGGACCGGTCGGCGTCTGGGTCGAGGTCGTCCCGGTGGCGCCGGTCGTCACCACCTCGGCCGCTCCGGCCGGTCGGGCGCCGGGCACGCCGAGCACCGCGGAGACGGCCAGGAGGCACACGACGGTGACGCCGAGCACCGCGAGCAGCGCGGCCCGGGACGCGCGCGTCATCGGAGTGCCGCCCGGCGACGGGCCAGGAGCAGCCGGGCGACCGCGGCGAGCAGCACCAGGCCGGCGGCGGCGACGAACGCGACGGCGTACCGGCTCGGGTCGCCCGTGGAGGCGGCGACCGTCTCGGTGGCGCCCGCCTCGCCGGACGCGCCGGACTCGTCGGCCTGCACCGCGAACCGCACGGCGAGCTCCTCCTCGAGCCCGAACACGCGCAGCTCGTGGGTGCCGGCGCTCGTGTCGGCCGGGAGGGTGACGACGCCCGCCATGGTGCCGTCGGCGGCCACCTGGAACGGCCCCGCCGCCGCCGCACCGTCGTCGAACGTGACGCTCAGCTGCTGCCCGGCCGGCAGCCCGGTCGCGCGGAACGGGAGCGCCCGTCCGGCGACGGCACCCGCCCGGTCGACCTCGAGGGTCGCCGGGCCTGCCGCGACCGGCGCCTCCGCGGTCGGCGCCGCCGCGCCGGCCCCGGGAGCGGCGGTGGACGGCGCGGCACCGCCCCCGGTGCCGGCCGCGGGCTCCGCGAGGGCGTCGCCCTCGTCGTACAGGTCGGCGACGCGCACCGGCGTGAAGGTCTCGTTGCTGCTGTTGGCGACGCCGTGGGCCCCGACGGTGATGATCCCGCAGGTCACCTCGCGGCAGTCGACGGTGCGCTCGTTGCTGGAGCGGTCGTAGGCGGTGAACACCGCGCCGGGCACCGTGACGGTCGTCGACCAGGAGCCGTCGGGCCCCATCAGGCCGCCGTTGGCCGAGGACGCGGTGTCGGAGCCGGGGAACGCGACGTACTTCTGGAAGCCCTGGTTGTCGGCGGACTCGGAGTCGGGGACGTAGAAGTAGTCCACGCCCGTGCGGCCGCCGCTGCTGGGCTGCCAGCCCGACGACACGGTCCCGAAGAACACGTACACCCCGCCGTGGCCGCCCTGGACGGACTGGAAGCCGGAGCCGCGGACGGTGAGCGTCGTGGCATAGGTCGGGTCGACGACCGCGTCCCCGTCGGGGTTGGCCACGCTGACGCGGGCCGCGGCCTGCGCGGCGGGGGCGGTGGCGACGAGGCCGACGGGGACGAGCAGGCCCGCGAGGAGGGCGAGCAGCGCGGCACGGGGTACGGCGCGGGGTGCGGTCAGACGGCCGGGCACGGGTCCTCCTCGGGACGGGGGCTGGGCGTGGGGCTGGGCGTGGGACTGGGCGTGGGACTGGGCGTGGGGCTGGACGGGAGCGCGCGTGGCGCCCGCACGGGGACGACGACGAGGTGGCCGGCGTGCTCGATCACGTCGACGGCGTGCTCGTAGACCTCGGTGAGGAGCGCGGCGGTGAGCACCTCGCGGGGGGTCCCGACGGCGCGCACACGGCCGCGGCTGAGCACGCAGACGCGGTCGGCGTACGCCGCGGCGAGCGACAGGTCGTGGAGCACGACCACGACGGCGGCACCCGCGGCGGCCTCGTCGCGGGCCACCCGGAGCACGGCCTCCTGGTGCTGCAGGTCGAGGGCGGCGGTGGGCTCGTCGAGCAGCAGGACGGGCGTCGCCTGGGCGAGCACGCGGGCGAAGGAGACGCGCGCCTGCTCGCCGCCGGAGAGGGTCGGGAAGAGGCGGGTGCCGAGGTGGGCGACGTCGGCCCGCTCCTCGGCCGCGGCGATGACGGCGAGGTCGTCGGCCGCGGCCGGGGTGCGGTGCCACGGCGCCCGTCCCATCTCGACGACCTCGCGGGCGCGGAACCCGAAGGCGAGCCGCTGCTGCTGGGCGAGCACGGCCCGCACCCGGGCCAGGTCGCGGGCCCGGACCGCGGCGACGGGTCGACCGTCGATCTCCACCGTGCCGGAGGAGGGCTCGAGGTCCCCGGTCAGCACCCCGAGCAGCGTCGACTTGCCGGCGCCGTTCGGACCGACGAGCACGAGCACCTCGCCCGGGCGCACGTCGAGGTCGACGCCGTCGAGGATGGCCGAGCCCTCGATGGTGACGCCGACCGCGCGGGCGACGAGCGCCGGCGCGACGTGCCGGGCGCTCACGCCCAGCCTCCCGCGGTGCGCCGCGCGCGGCGCAGCAGCCAGAAGAAGAAGGGCCCGCCGACGAGCGAGGTGAGCATGCCGATGGGCAGGTCGGCGTTGCTGATGGCCGTGCGGGCCCAGAGGTCGGCGAGCACGAGGAGGACGGCGCCGCCGAGGGCGCTCGCCGGCACGAGCAGCCGGTGGCCGGGGCCGGCGACGAGCCGCACGAGGTGCGGCACGACGAGGCCGACGAAGGCGATGACACCGCAGAAGGCGACGCCGGCCGCGGTCAGCAGCGCGACGAGGACGATGCAGACGAGGCGCAGCCGCTCGACGTCGACGCCCACGTGGCGGGCGGCACGGTCCCCCAGGGCCAGGAGGTCCAGCTGGCGCGCGAGCACGAGCGCGGCCACGATCCCGACGACCACGAGCGGGAGCACGACCTGCACCTCCGGCCAGCGGCTCCCGTTGAAGCTGCCGAGGGTCCAGAAGACGATCTCCTCGCGCGACGAGGTGGTGGCGAGGAAGAGCAGGAAGGACAGGCCGGCGCTGGCCACCGCGTTGATCGCGATGCCCGTGAGCACGAGGGTGACCACCTCGGTGCGCCCGTTGTCCCGGGACATGACGTAGACGAGCATCGTCGTCAGGAGCCCCCCGACGAAGGCGCAGACCGCGATGGTCCACGACCCGGCGAAGTCGAGCGAGAAGACGATGACCGCCGCCGCGGCGACGGCGGCGCCCGAGGAGACGCCGACGACCCCGGGCTCCGCGAGCGGGTTGCCGAAGACCCCCTGCATGAGCGCGCCCGCGGTCGCCAGCGCCGCCCCGACGAGGAGCGTCATGGTCGCGCGCGGGAAGCGGACGTTCCACAGGCTGTCCTCGGCGCGCGGGTGCGACGGCAGCGGGCCGATGTCGAGACCGATGCGGTGCAGCACCGAGCCGAGCACCTCGCTCGGGGGGATGGGGAACTGGCCGGTGGCCGCCGACGTCACGAACGCGACCACCAGCCCCACGGAGAGCAGGAGGAGCAGCCCGGGCCCGACGGCCCACGCGGCGACCCGGCGCCGGGGCGCGACCGGCGTGGGTCGCGCGTCGGCGACGGCGCTCACGAGACCGTCCCGGGGGCGTAGACGGCCACGGCGAGCGCGTTGAGCACACCCGCCGTCAGCGGGCCGTAGCCGAGGATCTGCGCGTCGGCCATGTCGACGAACCGACGGTTCTCCCCGGCCGGGGTGGCCGCCAGGGCGGGCAGCCGCTCGAGCAGGCCGTCCACGCCGCCGGCGGAGGCGAGGCCGTCGGTCATCATCAGCACCAGCTCCGGCTGGGCGGCGATCAGGCCTTCGTCCGTCACGGGGCGCATGCCGGACCACCCGATCTCACCGGCGACGTCGTAGCCGCCGATCGCCCGCACGAGGGCGTCGGCGCCCGAGCCCTCGCCGAACATGTAGTAGATGCCCGAGGTGCCCCGCACGTAGAGGAACACCGTGCGCAGCCGTTCCCCCTCGTCGGCGGGCGCGACCTGCGCGATGGCCTCGGCCACCTCGGCGACCTCGGCCTCGGTGCGCTCCGCGAGCGCCGTACCGGCGTCGGGGACGCCCAGGGCCGCGGCGACCTCGGCGGTCAGCGAGGACAGGTTGTCGAGGCCGCGGTGGGAGTCGACGACGACCACGGGGATGCCCGAGTCGCGCATCTGGAGCATGACGTCCCACGGGCCGAGGGACGTGTCGGTGAGGATGAGCGTCGGGTCGAGCTCGAGGATGGCCTCGGCGTTGAGGTCGTGCCCGTTCTGCGTGACGAGCGGCAGGTCCTCCGCCTCGGCGAACTGCGTGCTCACGTCGCGGCCGACCAGCGTGTCGCCGAGCCCGAGCTCGAAGACGGTGCGCGACAGCGTGCCGTAGACGTCGAGCGCCAGCACCCGGTCGACGTCCGTGACCGTCACCTCCGTGCCCTGGGCGTCGGTCACGGTGACGGGCAGCTCCGGCGTCGGGTCGGCGACGGGCTCCACCGGCGTGGGGGGCAGCACGGCGGAGACCTCGCCCTCCCAGTCGCGGACGTCGTCGAGCGCCGTGACCTCGGCGAGGGGCGGCGCGACCTCCCCCTCGCCCGCGCCGTGTCCGCCCTCGGCTCCCCCGCCGACGCCGTCGAGTCCGCAACCGGCGAGCACGAGGGTCAGGGCGGCGCCGACGAGCAGCGCGCAACGGCGCCGCGGCCGGGGCCGTGAGGAGGAACGGAGCATGCGGGGGCTCTTTCGTCTGGTCGCGTGACGCCGGATCAGGACCGGCGCCGTCGGCTTAGGGTAGCCTAATCAAACTCAGGCGAGGCTTACCTGGGTCGGCACGCATCTTGACAGACTGTCGAGAAGATGTCGACACTCTGTCGAGAAGCGGCCGTGCGTCACCCCCGTCCGCGCCGTCCCACCTGCCACCCGCCGCCCACCACCCACCACCGGGAGCCCCGCCATGACCGTCCTCGCCCACGATCTCGACGCCCCGCTCTCGACCGTGATGCGGGAGGGCTCGCAGGCCGAGCACACCGCCGCCGAGGGCTCGTCCTTCATGACGGAGCTGCTCGCGGGCCGGATCAACGAGGTCGGGTACGCGGCGTACCTGCTGCGGCTCCGCCAGGTGTACGCCGCCCTCGAGGCCACCGCCCGGGCCCTCAGCGCCGAGCCGGCCGTCGCCGCGGTCTCCGACCCCGCGCTCGAGCGCCTCGACGCGATCGACGCGGACCTCGCGCACTGGGCGCCGGGGACGACGAGCGTCGACAGCCCGGCCGCTGCGGCGTACGCCGAGCGCATCGCCTCCGCGACCGCCTGGGCGCCGCTCTTCGTCGCCCACCACTACACGCGCTACCTGGGCGACCTGTCGGGCGGTCAGGCCATCGGCCGGATCCTCAGCCGCGAGTTCGACCTCGTCGACGGTGTCGGCGTGGCGTTCTACGACTTCGCCGAGATCCCCAAGCCGAAGCCCTACAAGGACGGCTACCGCGCACGCCTCGACGGTCTCGCCCTGACCGCCGCGGAGAAGGCCCGGGTCGTCGACGAGGTGAAGGTGGCGTTCACCCTCAACCAGGCGCTGTTCGCGGAGCTCAGCGCCGACCTGGAGCGCTACCGCCGCTGACGCCCGGCCCCACGCTCCCCCCACTAGGGTCGGGGCCATGCGCGTTCTCGTCACCGGCGCCGCCGGTTCCATCGGTCAGGTCGTGGTCGCCGGGCTGCTCGAGGCCGGACACGAGGCGGTCGGGCTCGACCGCGCCCCCGCCCCCACCGGCTGGACGGTGCCGTGGCACACCGCGGACTGCGCGGACCCCGACGACGTGGCCGCCGTCTTCGCCGAGCAGGCGTCCGGCGGCGCACCGCTCGAGGCCGTCGTGCACCTCGCGGGCAACCCGGGCGAGGGCAGCCTGTCGGACTCGCTGACCTCCCACACGGTGACGACCGCGGCGCTCCTCGAGGCGATGCTCGCCCACCGCGTGGACCGCATCGTCTACGCGTCCTCCAACCACGCGGTCGGGGGCACGCCGCACGCGTCGTACACCCCGGCCGATCCGCTCCCGGTGACGACGCCACCGCGTCCCGACACCTACTACGGCCTGGCGAAGGTCGCCGCGGAGGCGCTCCTCCAGCTCGTCGCCGACCGCCACGGCGTGCACGCGGTGGCCTGCCGGATCGGCTCGTTCCTCGACGAGCCGACGACCGAGCGGCACCGTGCGACCTGGCTCTCCCCCGGCGACTGCGTGCGGATGGTGCTGGCCGCCCTCACCGCCCCCGCCCCGGGGTTCGCGGTGCTCTACGGCGTCTCCGCCAACACGCGGGGCTGGTGGGACCTCGCCCCGGGACGGGCCCTCGGCTACGAGCCGGTCGACGACGCGGAGGCGTACGCCGCGGGCATCGCCGCCCGCGCCGAGGACGGCGTCGAGGCCTCCCGGGTCGGTGGACCGTTCGCGACCGAGGAGTTCTGGCGACCGGCGTTCTGAGTCGCCGGCCCTGGAGCGTGCGGCGGTTCGGGTCGCCGCGCTTCACTGGGGTCATGACGATCCCCCGCACCACCCTCGGCACCGCCGCGCCCCTGACCGTCTCCGCCCAGGGCCTGGGCTGCATGGGCATGAGCGAGTTCTACGGCACGGGCGACGAGGCCGAGGCGACGCGCGTCATCCACCGCGCGCTCGGCCTCGGCGTCACGTTCCTCGACACGGCCGACATGTACGGCCCCTTCACCAACGAGCGTCTCGTCGGCGCCGCGATCGCCTCGAGCGCCCAGGGCCGCGACGGCGTGCAGCTGGCCACCAAGTTCGGCAACGAGCGGCTCCCCGACGGCACCCGCGTCGGCATCAACGGGCGGCCCGACTACGTGCACCGGGCGTGCGACGCCTCGCTCGAGCGGCTCGGCGTCGACGTCATCGACCTCTACTACCAGCACCGGGTCGACCCCACCGTGCCCATCGAGGAGACCGTGGGCGCGATGGCGGAGCTGGTCGCCGCGGGCAAGGTGCGGCACCTCGGCCTCTCGGAGGCCGCGGCCGACACCGTGCGGCGCGCCCACGCGGTGCACCCGATCACGGCGCTGCAGACCGAGTACTCCCTGTTCAGCCGCGACCTCGAGGACGACATCTGGCCCGTCCTCGCCGAGCTGGGCATCGGGCTGGTTTCCTACTCGCCGCTCGGCCGCGGCCTGCTCACCGGTGCGATCACGGCCGAGTCCGACCTCGCCGCCGACGACTCGCGCCGCACGGCGTACTTCCCGCGCTTCCAGGGCGAGGCCCTCGACGCCAACCTCGCCCTCGTCGCCCGGGTGCGCGCCATCGCCGACCGGCTCGGCGCCACGCCCGGACAGCTCGCCCTCGCCTGGGTGCTGGCGCGGTCCGGGCGCGACGGGGTCGGGGTCGCCCCCATCCCCGGGACGAAGCGCACCGCCTACCTCGAGGAGAACGTCGGCGCAGGCGCCCTCCGGCTGGACGACGACGTGCTCGCCGAGCTGGAGACCGCCGTCCCGCGGGACGCGGTCGTCGGCGGGCGGTACGGCGACATGTCGAGCATCGACGCCTGAGCCCCACCCCTCGCGGACGTCATGCGGAGCGGCGGCCCCGACCGTCGCGACGCATGACGTCCGGCGGCGGCTCCCGCGGCGTACGGCGTCGCTGGGGTCCAGCGCCGCGCGCGGCCGGGCGCCAAGAAGTGTGCGGCCGGGCGCCAAGAAGTGTGCGGGTGGGGTGGATCTCCGGCGAACGAATCCGCACCAACCGCACAGTTCCGAACCCCCTCCCGCTCGAGACCATCAGCCCCTCGCGGACGTCATGCGAACCGCCGGCCCCGACCGTCGCGACGCATGACGTTCGGTGGCGGCTCCCGCGGCGTACGGCGTCGCTGGGGTCCAGCGCCGCGCGCGGCCGGGCGCCAAGAAGTGTGCGGGTGGGGTGGATCTCCGGCGAACAAATCCGCACCAACCGCACAGTTCCGAACCCCCTCCCGCTCGAGACCATCAGCCCCTCGCGGACGTCATGCGGAGCGGCGGCCCCGACCGTCGCGACGCATGACGTCCGGCGTCAGGCGGCCAGCTCCACCACCCGCGCCCGCAGCCCGGCGACGCAGCCGGCCATCATCCGCGCGTGGTTCCAGCGCAGGAGCGGGTCGAGCAGGCGCAGCACGGGGCCGGGCACGCGTCCGAACCACCCGCCCAGGTCGACCTCCTGGCGGTAGTCCACCCGCGTCCCGGCCCCGACGGCGACGAGGGTGAAGCGCGCCGTACCCACCAGGTCCCCGCCGATCGCCACCTCCAGCCTCGGGAGGGCGCGCTCGGTCGCGCGCAGGTGGAGCTCGAGGTCGTAGGGCAGCGTGGAGCGGCAGAGCACGAGGGCGTCGTCGTCGCCCAGCCGACCGACGGCGACGACCTGGGGCCACCAGTCGACGTACGCCGCGAGGTCGAGCAGCACGGTCGCGACGGCGTCGGGCGGGTGGGGCAGCAGCCAGCGCTCGGTGAAGACGTACGCCGGCGTGCCCTGCGGCTCACGCACCGGCGCGCAACGCCGGTCGGCGCATCCACGACGTGAGGAGCGGCCGGTAGCCCATCGAGGCCCAGAAGGGCGTGGACCAGCCGCTCACGCCGGAGTGGTGGAGCAGCATCGCCGCCCAGCCCTCCTCGGCGGCGCGCGCGTGGGCAGCAGCGGCCAGCACGCGGCCGAGCCCGCTGGAGCGCAGGTCCGGCGCGACGTAGGCCTGCACGAGGTAGCCGGTGGGCGCCAGCCACGTGGCGCCGTTGACCCACCCGGCCGCCTCCGGTGGGTTCACCTGGACGAACGCGACAGGGGCGCCGTCGACCTCCGCGACCCACGTCCAGCCCTCGTCGCGCTCCAGCGCCTCGCCGAGCTCGCCCTCGAGGGCGGCGCGGGCCTCCGGTCGCACGGGCACGTAGCCGAACCGGCTCTCCCAGGCGTGCAGGTCCACCGACCGGTCGAGCAGCCAGGGCAGGTCCCCGGACCCGGCCGGGCGGACCCGGACGCCCGGGGGCGGACGCCGCCACTCGTCGGGGTCGGCGCGGTCGAGGGCACGGATCGCCAGGATCGAGGCCGGACCGAAGTGGCGGGCGACCAGGGGGGCGACGAGGTCGACGTCGCGGCTCGCGAGCGCCACCGTCGCGGACGTCTCGGCGTCGGTGGCCGCCGGGTCGGCGGCGACCTGCGCGAGCCACCGGTCCAGCACCGCCGTCCAGGCATCGACGTCGGGGGCGGCGGCACGGACCGTGAGCGTGTGCGCCCGGCGGGCGACCCAGAGCAGGTCGCTCTCGCGCACGGCCGCGACTGCTCCCACCTCGCCGCTGAGGAGGAGGCGGTCGGACTCCCCCGCGCTCGGCGGTGCGGGACGCACGAGCGGGTCGACGGCGGCGAGGCGGACGGCGTGGGCGTCGTGGAGCCGCGTCAACCGGTCGGAGGTGTCCGGGGCGCCGCCCGCGAGGTCGTCGACAGGGGTCGGAGAGGGCACGGCTCCATCCTGCACCCACTACCGTGAGCGCCATGAGCACCGCGGACACCAGCACCCTGATCGCGTCGGCACGGGACTGGATGGCCGAGGACCCCGATCCGCGCACGCGTGCGGAACTGGCCGACGTCCTCGCCGGCGTCGAGGCCGGAGACGCTGCCGCGCTCGCCGACCTCGCGGACCGCTTCGACGGCACTCTCGAGTTCGGCACGGCCGGCCTCCGGGGCGCGCTGGGGCCCGGCCCCAACCGCATGAACCGCGTGGTGGTCACCCGCGCGGCGGCCGGGCTCGCGGCGTACCTCCGCGACCACGGCGCCGGGCCGGGCGCCTCCGTCGTGATCGGGTACGACGCGCGTCGCGACTCCGACGTCTTCGCGCGCGACACGGCGGAGGTCGTGACCGGCGCCGGGCTGCGGGCGCACGTGCTCCCCCGGCCGCTGCCGACCCCGTTGCTGGCGTACGCCGTGCGCGAGCTCGGCGCCGTCGCCGGCGTCATGGTGACGGCCAGCCACAACCCCCCGGAGGACAACGGCTACAAGGTATACCTGGGCGACGGCTGCCAGATCGTGCCGCCCGCGGACAGCGGGATCTCGTCCCGGATCGCCGCGGTCGGGGCGTTCGCCGACGTCCCGCGCGGCGACGGCGGCACGGTGCTCGACGACGAGATCGTCGACCGCTACCTCGACACCGTCGCGGAGCTGGCGGGCGAGGGCCCGCGCGACCTCCGGATCGTCTACACCCCGCTCCACGGCGTCGGCGGCGTCCCGGTGCGCCAGGTGCTGGAGACCGCCGGTTTCGCCGAGCCGTCGGTCGTGCCGGAGCAGGAGGAGCCCGACGGCACGTTCCCGACCGTCGCCTTCCCCAACCCCGAGGAGCCGGGCGCCATGGACGCGGCGATCGCGCTGGCCGCCCGCACGGGCGCGGACCTCGTCGTCGCCAACGACCCGGACGCGGACCGGTGCGCGGCCGCCGTGCCCGTGCCGGGCGCCGACGCGACCGAGCCCGCCGGCTGGCGCATGCTGCGCGGGGACGAGGTGGGTGCCCTGCTCGCGACGCACCTCCTCGCGCGCGGCGCCCAGGGGATCTTCGCCTGCTCGATCGTCTCGTCGTCCCTGCTCGGCCGGATCGCCGAGGCAGCGGGACAGCCGCACCTCGAGACGCTCACCGGGTTCAAGTGGATCGGGCGGGTCGAGGGCCTGGCGTTCGGCTACGAGGAGGCGCTGGGCTACTGCGTCGACCCGGGCTCGGTGCGCGACAAGGACGGCGTGTCGGCGCTGCTGATGCTCTGCGAGCAGGCGGCGGCGCTCAAGGCCGAGGGACGCACGCTCTCCGACGCGCTCGACGACATCGCGCGCGCCCACGGGCTGCACGCCACCGACCAGCTGTCGGTGCGCGTCGAGGACCTCCAGGTCATCCGCGACGCGATGGCCCGCCTGCGGACGACGCCGCCGACCGAGCTCGGCGGCCTGCGGGTGCTCAGCGCCGAGGACCTGGCGCAGGGCAGCGCCGACCTGCCGCCGACGGACGGGCTGCGCTACCGCCTCGCCGACGGCGCGCGCGTGATCGTGCGGCCGAGCGGCACCGAGCCGAAGATCAAGTGCTACCTCGAGGTCGTCGTGCCGGTCGAGGACGGGGAGGCGGGGGGCGTCGCCGCCGCGCGCATCGTCGCCGCCCAGCGCCTCGACGCCCTCAAGCTCGGGGTGAAGGCCGCGGCGGGCCTCTGAGGCGCGGCGGGCCGGGTGCCTCCTATGCTGGCGCGGTGACCGACGCGCAGACCCCCGAGCCCACGCCCGCGACCACCGACGAGCCGACGGCCGCGGAGATCGCCCGTCTCATCGACCACACGCTGCTCAAGCCCGAGGCGACGCGGGCGGACGTCGAGGCGCTCGTCGCCGAGGCGGCCGAGCTCGGCGTCTACTCCGTGTGCGTCTCCCCGAACATGCTGCCGCTGACGGTGCCCGAGGGCCTCCACGTCGCGGTCGTCTGCGGCTTCCCGAGCGGCAAGCACACCTCGGCCGTCAAGGCCGCCGAGGCCGCCGAGGCGGTCGCGAACGGCGCCGACGAGGTCGACATGGTCATCGACGTGGGCGCCGCCGTCGAGGGCCGGTACGCCGACGTGCAGGCCGACATCGCCGCCGTGCGCGCCGCTGTGCCGGCGCCGACCGTGCTCAAGGTGATCATCGAGTCCGCCGCCCTGTCCGACGAGGCGATCGTGGCGGTCAGCCGCGCCTCCGCCGAGGCCGGCGCGGACTTCGTCAAGACCTCGACCGGCTTCCACCCCGCCGGCGGTGCGTCCGAGCACGCGGTGCGCCTCATGGCCGAGACCGTGGCCCCCGCGCTCGGCGTCAAGGCCTCGGGCGGGGTGCGCACCCTCGAGCAGGCCCGCACGATGGTCGCCGCGGGCGCCACCCGCCTCGGCGTCTCCGGCTCGCGCGCCCTCCTCGGCGGTGGTCCCGCCGCCGGTGGCTACTGAGCCCGACGCCCGCCGCGGTCCCATGACGACCCCGCTCGCCGCTCGCGTCATCGTCCTCGCCGGTCCCTCCGGGTCGGGCAAGTCGCGGCTCGCGCAGCGTCTCGGCCTGCCCGTGCTGCGGCTCGACGACTTCTACCGCGACGGTGACGACCCGGCGCTCCCGCGCATCGCCACCGGCCCCAACGCCGGGATCGTGGACTGGGACCACCCCGGCTCCTGGCTGCGGGACGAGGCGCTGGCCGCCCTCGAGGAGGTCTGCCGCGCCGGTCGCGTCGAGGTGCCGACCTACGAGATCTCGGCCAACGGCCGCACCGGCTCGCAGGTGCTGGACCTCGGCGGGTCGCCGCTGGTGGTGACGGAGGGGATCTTCGCCACCGACGTCGTCGAGGAGCTGGCCGCACGCGGGCTGCTCGCCGCGGCGTACTGCCTCACCCAGCCCGCAGGGGTCACCTTCTGGCGGCGGCTCACCCGCGACCTGCGCGAGCACCGCAAGCCCCCGCTCGTGCTGGTGCGCCGCGGCGCGGCGCTCGCCCGCGCCCAGCGCGGCGTCGTCGAGCGGGCGGTCGCCGTGGGCTGCGTGCCGGCGTCGACCCACGACGCCTTCGCCGCCCTGCGCGACCTGGCCGCCGACGTCGAGTCCCGGCCCCGCCGGACGCCGTCGTCGCTGGCCGCCGCGATCGAGGGCTTCCGGCAGCCCGACCCCACGACCTGCGGCTCGTGCTGCCTCGTGGTGGCGCACCTGCACCACTCCGCGTCGTACGCCGCCGCCGTGCTCGGCGACCCCGACGTGCCCGCGCGCCTGCGCCACGAGGCGCTGGCCGTGCACACCGCCACCAACGGCCTCCGCCTCGCGGGCGAGACGCAGGCGCCCTGGCCCAAGCGGCTCGGCACGGCGCCCTGGGCCCTCGCCCGCCACCTGCGGCTCGTCTCGGGGCGGCCGGGCACGGGGTACGTCTGGGTGCGGCGCCGCGACGACTTCTGGGAGCAGCTCGTGTCCGCCGTGGCCGGCGGGCACCCCGTGCCGCTGTACGTCGGCACGCGGCTCCTCCCCCGCCACGTGGTGCTCGTGCTGGAGGCGGGCGACGACCACCTCGTGGCCTACCAGCCCGGCAGCGGCGGCACCGTGCGCGTCACGCGTGGCGAGGTGACGCGCCACGAGGCCCGTGCCCTCGGCTGGCCCCGCGTCTGGGGCGGCGTGCTGCCGGCCGAGACCGCCGTGCCGACGCGCTGCACGAGCCGGCGCGAGCGCGCGCCCCGCGGTCGGCGGGCGCTCGCGCCGGGGCTCAGCGCAGCGCCGCGTAACCGGGCTTGATGACCTCGGTGATGAGCGCGTAGCGCTTGTCGTAGTGGGTGAACGCCGACTTCATCGCGTTCGTCGTCAGCCACTCGAGCCGGTCGAGCCCGAAGCCGAGCTCGGTGTGCAGCAGCCACATCTCCTGCGTCATCGACGTGCGGCTCATCAGCCGGTTGTCGGTGTTGACGGTGACCCGGAAGCGGAGGTCGGCGAGCAGGCCGATGGGGTGCTCGGCGATCGACGCCGCCGCGCCGGTCTGCACGTTCGAGCTGGGGCACATCTCCAGCGGGATGCGCTTGTCGCGCACGTAGTTGGCCAGCCGCCCGAGCCGCACCTGGCCGTCGGGGCCGACCTCGACGTCGTCGATGATCCGCACGCCGTGGCCGAGCCGGTCGGCGCCGCACCACTGGAGCGCCTCCCAGATCGACGGCAGCCCGAACGCCTCGCCGGCGTGGATGGTGAAGTGCACGTTCTCGCGCCGCAGGTACTCGAACGCGTCGAGGTGGCGGGTGGGCGGGAAGCCGGCCTCGGCCCCTGCGATGTCGAAGCCCGTCACGCCCCGGTCGCGCCAGGAGACCGCGAGCTCGGCGATCTCGCGCGACATCGCCTGGTGCCGCATGGCGGTGAGCAGCTGCCGGGCGACGATCGGGGTGCCGGCCTCGCGCGCCAGCGCCATGCCCTCCTCGAAGCCGGCCTGCACCGCCGCCACCACCGCGTCGGGGGTGAGGCCCTGGTCGGTCATGAGCTCCGGCGCGTAGCGCACCTCCGCGTAGACCACGCCGTCCGCGGCGAGGTCCTCGATGCACTCCCGCGCGATCCGCGTGATCGCGGGGACGGTCTGCATCACGGCGACGGTGTGGGAGAACGTCTCGAGGTAGCGCACCAGCGAGCCCGAGTCGGCCGACGCGGCGAACCAGTCGGCGAGGCCCGCGGCGTCGTCGGCCGGCAGCGGGTGACCGATCTCGGCAGCCAGCTCCACGATGGTCTGCGGGCGCAGGCCACCGTCGAGGTGGTCGTGGAGCAGCACCTTGGGCACGCGGCGGATGAGCTCGCGGGAGAGGTCTGCGGGGGCGGCGGAAGGGGTGGTCTCGGCCATGGTCCATCTTCGCAGTCGGTAGGGTCCGCAGCGGTAATCGACGCACCGGCGCCAGGCCGGGAGAGGAGCGCCCATGCGCACGTTCACGTCCCTCGACGAGGTCGCGGCCGCCGCCGGTGAGGACCTGGGGGTCTCCGACTGGGTGGAGATCGACCAGGAGCGAGTCAACACCTTCGCCGACGCCACTGGCGACCACCAGTGGATCCACGTCGACGTCGAGCGTGCGGCGGAGGGTCCGTTCGGCGGCACCATCGCGCACGGCTACCTCACGCTGTCCCTCGTGCCGTGGCTCGGGAGCCTGGTCTTCGGCTTCGACACCCCCGGCGCGAAGCTCAACTACGGCGTCAACAAGGTGCGCTTCCCGCAGCCGCTCCTCGTCGGTCGCCGCGTGCGCGCCCACGTGGCGCTGGGCGACGTCGCCGACCTGCCGGCCGGCAAGCAGGTGCACATCCGCTACACGATCGAGATCGAGGGCGAGGCGAAGCCCGCCTGCGTCGCGGAGACGGTCGTCCTCCTGCTGCCCTGAGCGTCGCCGTACCCCGTCCCTCCCCCCCCCCCCGGGGGGGGGGGGGGGGGGGGGGGGGGGGGGGGGGGGGGGGGGGGGGGGGGGCCCCCCCCCCGGCGGGCGGGGGGGGGGGGGGGGGGG